>CALROJ020000085.1:0-27271 GCA_943369735.1 bacterium Ga0077546 | reverse complement strand
GGGAATTAATTGTCGCTCTTCACCAGGTAGCTGAATTTCTTTGCCACCATTGAAGAAGTAGGTTACATGGGCGTACTTTTCTGTCTCAGCCGTGTGAAATTGGCCAATATGGTGGCAAGAGATCACTTCTGGCAGGGTATTGTGCAAATCTTGAGAAGGCAAAACTTCTGGGCTGAACGCTATGGGTAAGTTGAGAGTTGAATCATATTCAGTCATACAGACGTAATAAATTGACGGCGTAATTGGCCGGACAAATTCTTTGAAGTCGCTCTGAGTTAGCACCCGTGATATTTCACGCACTCTATCTGGTCTAAAATTGAAGCAAATTACGCTGTCGCCATCCTTTATAGGTATAGCGTTGATAATTTGCGGTGTGACAAATTCATCACCAACATTATTAGTGTAAGAGTTTTCAACGGCCTCCTGGGCGCTATCTGCTTTGGTGCCTTCTGACAACACCAGGGCTTTCCAGTAAATTTCAACTCTCTCCCAGCGCTGGTCGCGGTCCATGGCATAGTAACGGCCGCAAACTACGCCAATTTTGCCCAAACCAGCTAACTTCTCTTCCAATTCGCGCATAAAGCGCTTGGCTGAACGGGGCGGTGTGTCGCGCCCGTCTAAGATGGGGTGCACTACCAGTTCTTTAATTTGGTGCCGGCGAGCAAATTCTAAAAGAGCATCAAGGTGATCTGGGCTAGAGTGAACGCAACCGTCTGAAACCAAACCTATTATGTGAAGCACCCCACCGCTGCCCTTAACATTTTCAGCTGCTGCCACTAGGGCCGGATTGTGAAAAAAAGTGCCGTCGGCAACTGTGTTGGAGATCAATGTGAGTTTCTGCGTCACTATGCGCCCAGAGCCGATAGTGAGGTGACCAACTTCTGAATTGCCCATGAGGCCCTGGGGCAAGCCCACATACTGGCCGGAGGCTTGAACTTGTGTGAAGAGATATTTAGATTTCAACAGGTCATAGTTCGGTGTCTTAGCCGCCAAAATGGCGTTACCTTTCTTTTCGCTAGTAATGCCCCAACCATCTAATATTGCTAAAACAACCGGTCCCATAATTTTAAAAAACCCTATTACTGTCTTGAATTGAGTAAGATTCTAGTGCATTTTCGCTTAGTAGAACCATAGATAAATCTGATCGCTTTTTTCTTAGAACCACATACGGTGCCTAATCAGCAATGGAAGAACCCAAAAAAGTGATTGCTTCACCAGCTCTGGCTGCTGACGGTTCGGGGTCAGTTACTCAAGAAGAGCATGATAATTGGATTGCCGAAGTCTCGCACGAATTGAGACTGCCTCTTGCCAATATCAAATTGTTAGTAGAAACCTTAATTGACGGCGCTGTAGAAGAGCCGATTACGGCGATGCGTATGCTTAGCCGTACTAAAGAAGAGGTGACTCGATTGCAGAATCTAGTCAATGACCTGCTCTCTCATGAGAAACTGCAAAATGGCAGAGCTGGGGACGATATGAGATTCTCCCGGGTTAATATTCAGCGCCGCACCGAATCGTGCTTAGAGACCACTCGCGAGTTGGCGGAAGAAAAAGGCGTGATTTTGAAGTCGGCGGTGGAGAGCGGCTTCGAACTTCTTGCAAATGAAGAACAAATCGACCAGGTACTCATCAATTTGGTGGAAAATGCTATTAAATTTACTCCCGCTGGTGGTTTTGTCGTCGTTCGAGCCGGCGGCCCGCCGCCGTTCTTGGAAGTTGAAGATAGTGGCATAGGCATGGCTGAAGCTGAGATTCCTAAAATATTTCAGCGCTTTTACCGGGTTGATCGTGGTCGTACTAGAGGCAGCACGGGGCTCGGTCTCTCAATTGTTAAACACATCGTTGATTTGCACGGTGCTAAAATCGCCGTGACATCTAAAGAGGGTTCAGGTTCGAAATTCAGGATTGAATTTCCCTAATGAGTAAGTATGTCTAGCAAAATTAAAATTCAAATCGTAGACGACGATGAGACCATCGTTGAGACTCTCACCTATAACCTCACTCGCCACGGTTTTGAAGTTCATGCTTGCAACAATGGAGCATCTGGTCTAGCTCGTTTTGCTGAGGCGTTGCCTGACTTGGTCATACTCGATTGGATGCTGCCTGACATGAAGGGGCCAGATATTTGCGCCTTGATTAGAGAGCAATCACCGGATATTCCCATTTTGATGCTGACCGGACGGTCGACTCCAGCAGACATTGCTCACGGTCTCTCTCGTGGTGCTGATGACTATTTGGTTAAACCTTTCAGCATGGTCGAACTTTTGGCCCGACTGGAAGCGCTAATTAGGCGCACTCTCAAAGACAAGGCTCGTTCGGCTAAAGGCCGCATTGAATTAGGCTCGCTCTTGCTCGACGAAGACGCGAGAAGAGTTGTCTACCGCAGTAAAAATATTGAGCTCTCGCCTCGTGAGTTCAAATTGCTTAAGGTCTTGATGCAGAATGTTGGTCGAGCGCTTTCGACTGAGGCGCTGTTAGATAGAGTTTGGGGTACTGATTTTGACGGTGACGTAAAGACAGTAGCTGTGCACGTTAGATGGTTAAGGCAAAAGCTTGAACTTGACCCCAAGGTGCCGACCTTACTCGAAACCGTTCACCGCTCTGGCTATCGTTTGAACATGCCCAACGACTGAAATAGGGGAAAGTTAGTGAAGACTGAATCGATTACACTAATCAAAGAAGAAGTGCTGACCCTTGGTCGGATGGTTGAAACTACTGTTTATGAAGTAACCAGGCTGCTCAAGGGTGATAGGAAAGCTGACTTGGCGATGGTTGAGCGTCAAGAAGAAGAAATCAACAAGCTCTGTCAGGAGATTGAAGAAAAGTGTGTTGATCTGCTGATGGAGAGAGACTCATTTGGAGCTAAAGAAATTCGTGCTCTTGTCAGTATTCCTCTAATCGCAGCTAAGTTTGAGAGATTGGCCGATCATGCCAATCGCGTAGCACGTTTTGCCAATTGGGCTATAGAAGACGAAATTGAAATTCCGGAAGAGTTGCCAAAAATGGCTGCTACTGTTTATCACATGGTGCAGGAGTTGTTGCTTTGTTTTCTCACTGATTCAGCTAGCAAAGCCAAAGAAATTCTTGCTAGTGACAATACGGTCGACTATTTGCATGATGTGCTGTCGAAGAAGCTGCTGTCTAACTTAGGTGAGCAAGAAAGCGCCCATGCCCAAATGCGCGCTCAGTTCTTATTCTGTTCGCGCTTCCTTGAGCGCATGGGGGACGCTTGCACATCAATAGCTAAGCGGGTTTATTTCCTTTCAACCGGCGAGCGAATTTTTAATTAATGCCCGTAATAGTTTTAGCCGGAGAAGAAGACTTTCAACTTTATCGTCGCTTAGACGCGCTCAAAGCGGAGTTGCTTGATCCGGCTTGGGCTAGTTTTAATTACAGTCGCCTTGATAATCCCAGCGCTCAAGAAGTAACAGAGCAAGCGGCCTCTCTGCCGTTTGGGCCAGGGAACAAACTGATAATTATTGACCGTTGCGATTGGTTCGCCAAGAAACGCTCTAGCTCAAGTAGTGCTTCAAAAGACGAAAGTACGAGTAAAAAAACAGCCAAGAGCAAAGACACTGTCAATGAAGACACACTAGACTCGGCTTTGTCGTCGGTGCATCCGAACACCTATATAATTTTTGTTAGCACCAGCAATTTTGATACCACACTTAGGCTGTCTAAGTTGGTGGCTAAATATGCCAAACTCGAATCTTTTCCGCGAGAGAAAATCTGGGCAGGTTCGACGAGCCCGAAGCTGCAGAAGTGGTGCCAGGATGAAGCAAAGCGCTTTAATGCCACCATTGAGCTGGAAGCTGCCGATTATTTGATCGAGGGACTGGAGGCTAATTTGCGCCAGATTTCTTCAGAGATTGAAAGAGCGGCAATTTATGTCTTGCCCAAGACATTTGTTTCTCTCGATATTATTCGCCAACTTAGTCCCCATCATTCAAGCGTCTTTAGCGTCGCTGAGCACTGGTTGGCTGGTGACACGCAAAAAACTCTTTTGACCTTGCGCGAACTATTGAGCCATCAAAATGCCATGCAAATTTTGGCCACGATGCAAACCCTTATTAGCAAGTGGGTGCAAATCAAGCTCTTATGTGAAACATATAATAAAGAGTCTAAATTTGGGCCTGGTATCAAGCGTAGGGAATTGCCGCCGCAGGAACTTGCCAAGCTTTTAGCTGGTGATATAAAGGGCGGTAATTCTTTTGTTTTGGAAAAGGATGTAAGACGGCTGTCTCATGCATCGGTAGAGTTTTTGGTTGATAGTCGCATAGAGTTGACCAAGTTAGAGCAGCTTGTAAAAACAGGACAAATGCCTGATAGTCATGCCCTTGAGCTGTTTTTCTTGCGTTCCCCCAGGCAGCTAAGTCATAAGAACAGAAGGTAACCATTGGCTGACTCTCAATATGTTTTAGAAGACATGGGCGCGAAAGATACTTGGCGTGTATTTCGCATGATGGCAGAACTTGTAGAAGGTTTCGACGAGCTGTCGCAGATCGGGCCAGCGGTTTCGATTTTTGGCACTGCCCGTTGTAAGCCACACGATCCTGTTTATATCTTGGCTGAGACCATTGCCAAGAAGTTGGCTGATAAGGGATTTGCTGTCATTACTGGCGGCGGGCCCGGGGTAATGGAAGCTGGCAACAAAGGGGCGCTCTCTGCTGGTGGTTCATCTATTGGCCTGAATATAACCCTCTCTCACGAGCAGAGACCGAATAGTTATCAAACTAAGTCGCTTGATTTCCGCTACTTCTTTGTGCGCAAGCTGATGTTTGTCAAGTATGCTGTGGCCTTCGTTATTTTGCCCGGTGGTTTTGGCAGTCTTGACGAGCTTTTTGAAACAGTCACCTTGATTCAGACCAAGAAGATTAAGCGTTTTCCTATGTTTTTGGTCGGTTCAAAGTTTTGGAACCCACTGTTAGACTGGCTCAGAGCCGAAGTGATTACTCGTGGTTTTTTGACTGAAGATGAACTTGACTTGTTGACAGTGGTCGATGATCCTGATGAATTAGTCGACCACATTGTCTGGTGCAACGATGAGAAGTGCTACCTCACCCCTGAAGGGCTGCGAGGCCGCGTCGTTTCAACTGATAATCTATGTGATAACAAGGCTGATAACAAGGCTGATAGCAGAGCAGAAGTAAATTCGGCAGGCACTGTCGACAACCTTATAGATAAGCCCGGAATTGAAACATAGCCGTTTGCTTAAGGAATCTGGTAATAATCCTTGGTATTGCCCAGAGCAGGCCTATAATTTGGTGCTCAATTACACTTGAATTTATTTGCCGCTCTTAAGGAGACATGGCCTTGAAGATTGCTGTTTGCGTTAAAGCCGTGCCAGACACGGAAACTAAAATTGCCATAGCTGCGGACAAAAAGAACATCGACTACACAGGTGTTCGCTTTATTACCAGCCCCTATGATGAATTTGCAATAGAAGAAGCTCTCAAACAAAAAGAGAAGCATGGTGGAGACACAACCGTCATCGCCCTAGGTGGTGCTGAATGTACCGATGTGCTGAGGGATAGTCTCGCTCGTGGAATAGATAGTGCTGTGCACTTAAACGATGCCGATTTTGCCAATCTTGATACTTTGTCTACAGCTAAAGTGTTGGCTGCTGCCATTAAAGATGGTGGTTATGATCTGGTTTTATGCGGTCATCAGGGTGCCGGCGGCGATAACAGCCAAGTACCCTCGATGTTGGCTGAACTTCTAAGTTGCGCTCAAACCACTATGGTGCTCAAGCTTGAAGTCGACGGTACTACTTTTAAGGCTGAGCGCGAAATCGAAGGTGCGCATGAATCAGTCGAAGGCACTTTACCTGCTGTCATTAGCTGCCAGAAAGGTTTGAATGAGCCACGCTACCCTGGTATCAAAGGTGTAATGGCTGCTCGTCGAAAAGAAATCGCTGTTAAAGATGCTACTGCTCTGGGAGTTAAAGGCACTGTTGGTGCTGCTAATGTTAAAGTGCGCATCAAAGAAATGATGTTGCCACCAGATCGCCCACAAGGTCGCAAAATCGAAGGCGACGTCGATAGTCAAGTCAAAGAGTTGGTCAGTTTGTTGCACAGTGAAGCTCACGTGCTTTAGAAACTGCAAGATAATTTCCTAGGAGAATAAAAAATGTCGCAAGGCTATCTGGTTTTTGTCGAACAGCGCAATGGCCAATTGAGAAAGGCTTCTGTTGAGGCTCTTTCTGAAGCAAAGCGCCGGGCCCAGAGTGGTGAGAGTGTTACTGCTTTTTTGGTTGGTAGTGGCGTAAAAGCACTTGCTGCTGAAGTGGCAAAGTACGAGCCAAGTTCTATTCTAGTTGCCGATGGCGAGCAATTTGCTAGCTATTCAACTGAAGCCTTTACAGCAGCCGCTGCAGAAGCAGTGAAAAAGAGCGATCCGCGCTACGTGTTTGCTGCTCACACTGCCATGGCCAAAGACTTCATTCCTCGCGTTGCCGCTCGTCTTGATGCACCTTGTATCGCTGATGTTATGGCCTTGCAACAAGAAGGCTCAAATCTTTTGCCAGTGCGCCCAATGTACTCTGGTAAGTGCTGGGGCGTCTATGAGATAGATGCACCACTTTCGTTCATAACTCTCAGACCGAATGTCTTTGCTGTCAATGAACAGGGTGCTGCTAATGGTGCCGTTGAAGATTTGGTGGTTGCTAGTGATAAAGTCAGTGCTAAAGTTGTCGCTGTTCATGCTTCTGAGGGAGCCAAGGTTGAGCTATCTGAAGCGGCAATAATTGTTGCTGGTGGACGCGGCATTAAGGGTCCAGAAAATTGGCCTGTCTTGCAGTCACTTTGCGATGCCCTTGGAGCTGCTCTAGGAGCTTCGCGTGCGGTCGTTGACGCTGGCTGGATTGATCACCAGTTCCAGGTGGGACAGACTGGTAAAACAGTCAGCCCACAACTTTATTTCGCTTGCGGAATATCGGGAGCGATTCAACATTTAGCTGGCATGTCGTCTTCTAAAGTAATCGTGGCCATAAATAAAGATCCTGATGCTCCGATCTTTAAATTTGCCAATTACGGAATCGTCGGCGATGTCTTAGAAATAGTTCCTAAGATCACTAGCGAAGTGCGTAAATTGCACGAGCACAACTAACAACGGCTAGTTAAATGCCAAAAAAAGCAGAGCTGACAATATTTTTGTTAGCTCTGCTTTTAAATTAGTTTTTGGCTGCGTAGCGGTTCTCAACGTAGTCGTTAACTAGTTTGATAAAATCTTGGGCTAAATTAGGGCCACCTAGGGTGGTGAAATGTTTGCCATCGATATAAACAGGGGCGCGCGGCTCTTCGCCTGTGCCAGGTAGCGAAATGCCAATGTCGGCGTGTTTCGATTCTCCAGGGCCGTTGACGATGCAGCCCATCACCGCTACTTTCAATTCTTCTACACCTGGATAATGCTGCTGCCAGCGGGCGCGCTCGGCTGTCAGATGCTGTTGAATATCTTGGGCCAGCTCTTGGAATACAGTGCTGGTAGTTCTCCCGCACCCAGGGCAGGCAGTTACTTGGGGATTGAAAGAGCGGATGCCTAGTGATTGCAGAATCTGCTGACACACCTGCACTTCTTGTTCGCGAGCTGCACCCGGTGCTGGTGTCAGGCTGACGCGAATCGTGTCGCCAATGCCTTGAGCCAGCAATACTGAAAGAGCTGCTGTCGAGGCGACAATGCCTTTCATGCCCATACCTGCCTCGGTGAGACCAAGGTGCAGAGCGTAATCGCAGGAGGCTGCCAGTCTTGTGTAAACACTGACAAGGTCTCTTACTTCTGAAACCTTGGCAGAAAGGACAATTTGGTTTTTGCTTAGGCCGTATTTTTCTGCCACCGCTGCTGATGACAGGGCACTTTCTACGATGGCGTCGATTAACACTTCGTGACCATCTTTGGGCTCAGGCAAGGCGGCATTTTCATCCATCATTTTAGCTAGCAGCTCTTGGTCTAAAGAGCCCCAGTTGACGCCAATTCGCACTGGTTTCTGCCATTTGAGAGCAGCTTCGACCATGGCCCTAAAGTTGCCGTCATGTTTCTCGCCGCGGCCGACATTGCCAGGATTAATGCGATATTTCGCTAGTAGTTTGGCGCAATCATGGTACTCAGACAGTAACAAGTGGCCGTTATAGTGAAAATCGCCCACTAGCGGAGTGTCGTAGCCCCGTTTCTCTAACAAGCTAACAATTGCGGGTACTGCCTTAGCTGCTTCTTTTGTGTTGACTGTAATGCGCACAATCTCTGAGCCGGCGTCAGCTAGTTCAATTATTTGATTGGCCGTGGCTTGCGGGTCTTCAGTTGGTGTATTGGTCATAGATTGAACCAAAACAGGGCTTGCACCACCCAGTTCTTTATTGCCGACTCTAACCACGGCCGTATTTCTTTTTTCAGTAAACGTCATAGTCGAGATCATACTTGAAAGTTGCTAACAGTCCCAGATATCTGGATAATTTTCGCGGAAACTAAATATTTCAAAATGGTCATGCTCACTCTCCGTAGCTTTGTTTGACTTGCTCTTGAGGCCAAGTATTAAGTGGTCAAGAACACTCACCCCTAGTACCTTGCCTGCTGCAATGAGCTGCTTGGTGGTTTCGAAGTCTTCTTTTGAGGGTGTCAGTTTGGCCCCAGAGGGATGATTGTGACAAACCAAAATAGCATAGCTGTTGGCAACCAGGGCAGCCTTGAAGACTTCTCTTGGATGCACAAGTGAAGCTGAGAGTGTGCCGTGCGAAACTTCGTGCAGACCAATTACTTCAAATTTTGTATTGAGGTGTAAACTGACAAAATGTTCTTCTGAAGCAAAGTGTAGAGGGCGCAGAAGAGATGCTGCATCTTCAGCCGATTTGATAGCGGGAAATGGAGGCTTGAGGTTAATCTCTTCTTTCACTAAGCAGAGCTTAAGCTTCGGAATTTGATAGTCGAGCAATGTACTTAGTTGTATAGCTTTTTTCTTTCTCGTTTTAACTTCTGTGTTCATTGAATCTTCCTCAGCGCAATCTGCCAGTGTCCTTTTAAAGACGTTGGCCGGGCATCTAAAGTTCAATCGATTCGAAAATTGAATTCTAAATTTTGGCTTTTAGACTTGCTGTGTTTTCCAAACGCCTGATTTAAAGCGCCAGACGGCCAGTAGTCCGATGATCGACGAAGATGCTGCTATGCCTAGCCAGATGCCCGGTGGACCTAAGGCTAGACCATATTTAGTGGTGAGCAGAAAGGCCAAGGGCAAGCGCACTACTGTCAAACAAATTATGCCAATCCACATGGGCCATTTTGTATACCCAGCACCAGTCAGTGCACCAAACAAAATGATCCAGCAAGCCGTAAGCGGCTCAGACAGCCCAACAATGCGGAAGTAATCTGCTGTGCAGCTAACAACACTGGCCTCACTACTCATCATGCTGGCAATAGGCGTGGCGAAAATAAACATAATCAGGGCTGTCGGAAATTCAATGGCTAAGCCAATCTTCATTGCTTGCCAGCCTGTAGCCTCGGCCCTCTCTGGCTTTTTTGCACCAAGATTTTGACCAACTATTGTGCCAATTGAGGTGGCAAGGGCGTGAAGGGGCAGGGTGCATAGCATCTCTTCAACTCTAAAGCCGATGGTCCAAGCAGCCTGACAGGCTGTGGGATCTTTAGTCATGGCAAAAATGAGAAAAAGCGCAAAGTTACCCATAACCCAGGCTAAATCTTGAATGCATGTAGGAAGACCAATTTTAAGTATGCGCCAGATCCATTCTTTGGTTTCTTTTGTTAAACCCGCTTTGATTGCCGGCCAGAGGTTGAGGGAGCCAGCCAGGTCAGACTTTGATAAGAGATAGAGATTGAGCGACATGCCCACTAAGCCGCCAGCAAGCCAGGCCCAGCCTATGCCAGAGACACCTAACTGAGGCCAACCTAGACACAGGAAAAAATCAAGGCCAATGATGACAACGGCCATGAAAAACCAGTTCAGCAGTGGCACTCGTGAATTGCCGATGGCACGAAACATTGAATGGGCTGTCCAGACCACAGTAAATGGAAGCTGTGAAAGGAGATCGATAGAGAGATATTGCCAACCGAGATCTTGGACGTGGGGGCTCGCTCCGGCCATGGCAAGCAATGGCTTGGCCATGGCCCAACCGGCTAAGGTAGAGAGCACACCAAATATTATGCAAAAAATCAGTGACTGCCTGCCTGCTTCTACAGCTTGCTTGTAGTCACGTGCTCCCCAGAAGCGACTGATTAGTGCCATGGTTCCTGAAGATAGAGCTACAGTCATAAGTAGCATGAGAAACCAAATTTGATTACATATTCCGAGAGCTGCCTGTACCTCAGAACCGAGCTTGCCGGCTACCCAAATGTCGACGAAGCTAGCTGATGAAATTACCAGCATTTGCACCATCATTGGCCAGCTCATATGCCAAATGGCAGCCCAAGTTGAACCACTGACCAATAGGTCAGTGGTTTGAGTCTCGCTAGACTTAGATTGAGGCGAGTTTTCAGGCTCGTCTACAGGAGAGGACATCGACAACTCTCTTTTTACATCGCTATCACTTTTGCTTGCTTGCTAAGAGCGAACTTACTAGACTATAGGTTGGTCAGTGGTTTAGAAAGGGTTAATTACGAAGTTTGACGTGTGAAGAGATTGTTTTTCGCAAACCGGATGTCAACGAACTTTTCGTTGCTGCCTTGAGACAACTTGCCTTTGAGGAGCCGGTCAGTCGCTTTGCCCGCATGCGTAAAACTGTCGCCAAGCAATGTGCAAAAAATCCTGATAGCAAGCCGTTTTTGCGTTCGATTGAAAGCAATTATCTAAGTCTGGCAAAAGCTTTCGGACAAATTTTCGGCCCACAAAATGTTGCAGAACCAAGTCTTTCTAAAATTCTTAGCTTGGCTATAGCTCTTGATGACTTGCGGGTATATAGCGAAACGGCTTTGACCATCTGGTATCAGCAGTTTCAGCAATATCAACCAATTAGCACTGAATCTCACCTCAATGAGAAAATGCAAGCTTTGCTTGCCTTGCTAGGTAATAACCGTTCTCCGGCCGCTAAGGCGTGGTTGCATGCTTGTTTTCTTGCTGCTATTGATTGGCGCTTTAGTGAATGGGCGAGTCTCAATCAGAATGAAAAAAAGGAAGATTTAGAACGAGTTCTTCTGGTTCAGGAGATTTTTTACGAATTGAAGGCCGAAGGTCTAGCTGCTGGTCATGCTGCTTTGCCTCTTTTGAGTGTTGAAGATTTAGCTGACAAAGTTTATCAGTGCGCCAAAAAATTGGCTGGGAAGTTGCGACCGAATCTTCTTTTGCTGGTTGAAGGACAGACTGAAGCCATTGTCTTACCTCACTTTGCGCACCTTTCTGGCTTTTCGTTTGGCCAATTAGGTGTAGAAGTTATTGCCAGCGGGGGAGCTAAGCAAGTGGCTCGCCGCTATCTTACTATCAAAGATACTGTACGCCTGCCAATTGTCTGCGTCCTTGACGGTGACGCTGAACAGTCTGCTGAACTAATCGAAGATTCGTTGCGCGATTGTGATCAGCTGGTATCACTGGCGGTGGTAGAGCTAGAAGATTGCTACTCATATGAGCAGCTGCTCTATTTGCTCGACGAGCATTTAGCAAGATTTGGCCAAACTCTCGCCCAATGTGACTTTGCCCTGCCTGAAAGCGGTCGGCGAAAAGATGCCTTGAACAAAATTTATCGTGACCGGGGGCTAGGAGATTTCGATAAAATCGGCTTTGCTCAAGAAGTTGTTCAGTCATGCAATAAGAGCAGCGATGTCCCGCTTGAGATGGCCAAGGTGGTTGATGCTGTGCGAGCAACACTATCGACAGGTCACAGTTTAGATGGCTGACCTGAAGACTAAAACGAAGAACCAAAATCAGAGTCAGAAGAAGACGTCATTAATTGCCACATTGCTTTCCACTGCTCTCTGGATCTTGAGCATAATTCTTGCTTTCCAAATACCAGCCACTAGTCACCTTATATGGCTGCCAGACTCTCTGCTTTTGCTTGGCTTTGTGCCCTTGCTTGTGCTGGCCAAGCAATCTTGGCTGGTGCTCCTATTCGGCTTATCAAATGCATTTATTGGCTTCTTTCTCTTGGTGTTGACCCATTTGGAAAGCGATAAATTTGTCGGTGAAGTACTGCTGATGAAGCAGCACTTAGTAACCATGCATTCGCCATGGGCTTGGCTCACCATCGGGCTGCTCATTGCTATCTGGGGTGCCATTGCTAGCACCATTGATATCGTTAAATTGATTAGACGCCACTTACATTGATGTTTGGATTCTGCGTCCAAGTTTTACTGGAGCTGTTCCGTCTTCCGGAATAAGTACCCGATCGAGAAATTTCTTTTCTTTTTCCCATTTCTTAGGCACGGTGCCGCAGATTTTTATCAGGTGATTGAAACCCTGCATGCTTTGATCGGCAAATTCAGCGTTCTTAGCTACAAAAAGCCATTGCTTGACGACGAAGTTATACAAAGCTGGATCGCGATCTTTTTGTTTGATCAACTTTTTCTCAAGGGCTTCAGCGTAGAGTAGTCGACCATCCATATCAGCCGGCGATAACTCCACTGACCGTTGCAAAACCATAATGGCGCGGTCGAGCTTACCGAGGCGCATTGCTTGTTCGCCTTCGATGCGAAGTCCATTGGCCGAAGGTACACCCAGTTCTAGAAACTGGTCTGAGGTGACTACACCGTGGTGGTCTTGCCCAATTTCTGATGTGTCTACGAAGAGATCATCGTAGGCGGCCATTGCCTTGTTCGGAAAAACGAATTGAGTCGAGATCACTGTTGACACTGCTAATGTCAGTGCCAGTGCACCCGGGATACGCTTAGTCATTTTCAACGACTCGGTCATTGTTTTCTCCTTACTACTTGAGGGCTGCTTTTTCTTTAGCGGGGGCACTCTTTCCCGCAGCTTTCAAATCTTGTATAGCTTTGCCTAAATCAGAGGCTCCATAAACAAAGTTACCAGCTACCATAGCTGTCGCACCATTAGCAACTACTTGCTTGGCAGTATCGGCATTGATACCACCATCGACTGAAATGTGAACATCTGGGCGCCCGGCCTCGTTAAACATTCTTCTTAGATTGGCAATCTTGGGTAAGACTTCGGCGATAAATTTTTGCCCGCCAAAGCCAGGGTTTACAGACATAATCAAAACCAAATCGAGGTCTTGTAAGACATATTTAAGTGTCTCTTCCGGTGTGGCCGGATTGAGCGCCACTCCTGCTTTTTTTCCAAGCGAGCGAATATGCGACAGGGTCCGCTGCAAATGGTGGCAAGCTTCTTGGTGCACCGTGATGTAGTCAGCGCCAGCTTCGGCAAAATCAGAGAGATATTTATCGGGATCGCTAATCATCAAATGGACATCTAGCGGTAATTTGGTCACACCCTTAAGGCATTTGACTACGGGGGCGCCAATCGTCAAGTTCGGTACAAAGTGGCCATCCATAACATCTACGTGTATCCAATCGGCTCCACCAGCTTCAGCACGACGAACTTCTTCTCCTAGGCGGGAGAAGTCGGCGGATAAAATTGAAGGAGCTACGATGACATTCATGATGTGCGCTTTTGCTTTTCACTTGACAGTGTAATGATGCCCTTCTCGAGGGCAATGGTCAAGCGGCAAGTCGACCCTTTAAGGCTCTCTCTCTCTCTCAGGTATGAAGTTTTTTTTAGCCGAGTGCGCAAAGCACCAGGTAGCTTGGTTCCCGTCGATTCCCTGCTTGCCAAGAAGGGGCGGCTCAATTCGATAATAAGATGCTAATTGTTAGCGCATACAATATATGTCTAAATCAATAAATAGTTTAGCTAGGTAAATCATGATCAGCCATAAATTGACTCCCGAACAGCAAGAGTACCAAAAGTTGGCTCGCGATTTCGCCGCCCGTGAAATTGCCAGCCAAGCACCAAAATATGATCAATCGGCTGATTTCGCCGGTGATATCTTCGCTAAGCTTTGGCAAACAGGGCTGGCCAACGCTGCTGTGCCAGAGTCTCTCAACGGTCTTGGTTTGAGCTGCTTTGATAATTGTCTTATTGCAGAAGAATTGGCCTATGGTTGTAGTGGTATCGCTGGTAGTGTTGAGGCCTCTTCGATAGCCCAGCAATTTGTCATTGATTTTGGTAGTGATGAGCAAAAATCAAAGTTTCTATCGCCCTTAATAGACGAAGCCTGTCTGGCCGGATTCGGCATGTCGGGGGGGATCAAAAACGCCAGGGTATTTTATCGCAAGGAAGGCGAACAATTTGTATTGAGTGGCAAGCACCCAGCTTTCGTCAATGCCGGCATTGCTCAGTGGTATCTTGTGGCCGCCAGTGAGGACCGTCGTGAGGTCACCAGTCGTGGCAGCGAATTAGTTAGCAAAGAGCGATTTAGCTATTTTTTGGTGTCAGCAGACGATGAAATTGATTTTGGTGAAAGAACACCATCGATTGGGCGAAGAGCTCAAGTTATAAGCTCGGCTCGCCTTGACGAAGTTTATTTGCCTGCTTCTGCTCTCTTGGGGGCTGAAGGCGAAGGCGAGCATATGTATCGTCTGGCACTGACTCGCAATTATGCGCTCATTGCCTCGGGAATGGTCGGTGTCGCACGCAGTGCTCTCGAGCACGCTCTAAAATATGCCAAAGAGAGAATGACTTTTGGTGTGGCTATCGCTCAGCATCAAGCTATTAGCTTTATGTTGGCTGATATGGCGAAAGACATCGAAGCGGCAAGACTGCTTGTTTATCAAGCAGCGCAGCTTGCCGATCAAGGTGTTGTTTCGACCAGCGAAGCTGTTTGTGCTAAAGCTTTTGCTCAAGAAATGGTGATGCGCGTCACGACCGATGCCGTACAAGTATTTGGTGGCTATGGCTTCTCCCGCGAGTATCCGGTTGAGAAACTCATGCGTGATGCCAAGGTCTATCAGCTCTTTGAACACACAGCAGAAGGTTTAAAAGTAGAAATGGGCCGGCATTTAGTCACAGCAGTCTAGCTATGGATGATTTCAATTTTGTAAAGGGCCAACTTCTTGGTGTCAAAGCGCCCCCACTTTTTGAGAAAGAGTATATCTATGAGATAACTGGGGCTGGTGACAAAGTGATTCGCGCCAGTCTGCGTAATTCACCTAAAGTAAAGAAGCAGTGGACTCATGAGCAATTTGCATTGCTGCTGGAACACGAAATTATTAGACTAATAACTTAAGAACCGTTTTAGTGCGAATTTTTTTTCGTCGACTTTTTCGATTTTGTCTTCTTGTTTTGCGTTTTTGTTGGGCTTGGTTTGACCGCGTCGGTAGCGGATTTCTTGCCGATGCCATCTAGGCCCAACTTGGTTAGAATTGCTGCCAGTGGACTGATGGCTCTATCACTTTTCTTAACTAAGCCACCGTCAAGGCTGATTTTTACTGCACAGAAAAATAAGGCGATACCGAGAGCGACAGAGACGAAATTTAGTGACACCCAGCGCATATTGCTGTCTAAGGTTGTGGTGCGCTTGGAATGCTTAAAGCGCGCTACCGTCATCAGGTCGTCGAGGCGGCGAGTGACGTCTGCTGGCCTAATGCCAGAACGCATGCCGCCTGCCATTTTGCTGGCTTTCCCGCTTTCTTGGCCGTTTATTGGCCGCCCACAGACGACGCAGAACTTAATCCCGTAATTGAGTTTCGCGCCGCAGTAGGGACAGGAACCTGACATTGTGAAAGTACTTCCTAGCTTATTCTAGTTTGGAGAGGTTGATCTCAGGCCAAGGCTTAAGATGCACCGCCCTCGGTGTCACAATATCGATTGACCATTTCTGATATAGATGATCTATCGTGTGCCAGTGTTTCTTGTTTGCCCACAAGTTCAATGGTTCTCGCTTTTAACTCTTCAATTTGTTGCTCAATAATTTTGATCTCTTCGGAAATCTCCGATTCAGTCAAATTTAGTGCTTCGGAAAGAGTACCGAATGCTCTCTCAAGCTCGCTAACCGCCATGCGAATCCTTTCTCCGTCTTTATCTCAGAACCAAAGTTATTCTACCCGTTATCCCAGTCTCTAACTCATATTCTCAGATACCTGCTCCTTGTAAAAATACATCGACTGGGTCTTGGTCCACTGATTTCAGGTCGACACTTGAATTAATACCCGAATTTGCGGGGTCGCTTGTGTCAAGGGCTAGTTCTGGGCAAACTTTATCTTTGAATAGTTCTAGCTCTTTACTCTGCTGTTTGAGCTTGCCTTTGAGATCTTTGACAGTACCCTCAAGTTCTGAAAGCTTGCTATGGAGAGACTTGATTGCCTGAGCTTCGATGTCAGGTACGTCCTCTTGGGGCTTTTCTGGAGCTACACGTTCACCATTGCGGTATATGACCCGACCAGGAACTCCAACTACCACAGAATTATCAGGCACATCTTTGAGCACAATCGAGCGAGAGGCTACCCTGACATTGTCACCGACGGTAATTGCGCCTTGAATTTCTGCACCGCTGCCGACAATCACGCCTTGGCCCAGGGTGGGGTGGCGCTTGGTGTCTCGCGATATCGCTCCCTGGCGGGCTGCGGCCCCGGCGCCCAAGGTAACGCCTTGATAAATCACACAATCATCGCCTACTACTGCCGTTTCACCAATGACCACACCCATGCCATGGTCAATGAAGACTTTTCTTCCTATGGTGGCCCCTGGGTGAATTTCAATTCCTGTGAATACCCTGCCGATATGTGAAATTAGGCGCCCTGGGGTGCGCCAGCCACTTTTCCAGAGGGCGTTGGCAATTTTATGAAAGAAAAGAGCATGGAAGCCTGGGTAACACAAAATTACCTCCAGACGGCTTCTGGCTGCCGGATCTTTGGCTAGTATGTTGTCCAGGCTCTCTCGCAGATACATTTTGGAACGGGAATCCTCGAAGTCCTCTTGGCAACCGGCTCTTAAGGCTTAAGAGAGTTTAGAACGGCGGCTCTGAGGGGATATATAAGTTGTAATTAGTTTGATTGCTGATCAAACTAAATGCTGAAAGCAGAAACAAATTACCACTATTGCCGACTTTTTTGGCTTTTACCGTGGTTCCCCCATCGAATAGCGACCTTAAAGATGAGAAATTTGTCTAAATTCTTGGCAACCGGTATAGAACCATAGGCGCAAGTTGATTATAGGTTTTTAAGTCAAGTCGATGCCCCAAATTTCACCCGCTAGCAGTGATAAGCCAGAGGACTCAAAGAAGTCCTCGACTGCTGCTGCCAATCCATTGCTCGACTCGATCATGGCAAATCCGACTAAGCGTACTGAGGTTAAAACTAAAACCCCAAGTCTTTTAGAAACAGCCGGAGCGTTCTCATCTGGCGCCATAGATGCCGGTATTAGTACCGCTGCTATTGTCCTGCGACCCGATGCTAAAAAAGGTGGGGCTGCTTCTAATGTCGTTCTCAATCTATATGATGTGGTCAAAGACCCTGTGCGCACTGCCACCGGTCTTAAAGATCAGACCGTAAAAGCTTATCAGACGGTAAAAAGTGGTGATGTCTTAGGTATTGCTCACCTCAGTGGCGCTCTGGCTTTCACCGTAGGTACTGCTGGATTGGGCGGCGCCAACACTGTGGGCCGAGTCGGGGCGCGCACCGAAGCTTTATTGGGGGCTGAACAGGCACTTAGTCGCACGGCAGTAGCTCAAACCCTGGTCCGGGATGCCAGTGCTGTTTTGAAAACTGTCGGCAAAGAGTCTATAGATGATCTTGCCTTGGCCGGAACTAAGCGGCTTCCAGAAGGCTTAGTGCCCAAAGTTGCCGAGACTACTGTCAAGCCTGGCACGATTCTTTCTACAGTAAAGCCTTTTAGCGAAACACTTAGATCGATTTTTAGCCCAGCCAGCGAGTCACTGGCTGCACGTATAGAATTTGGCAACGGCCGTGCTTTTGCTAGTTCTGAAAGAGCTACTGCAGCTAAAGCGGCAGTTAACCCTATTGAAGCTACACCTGCTCTTAAACCAGTAGGCGAACTGCCACACACTACCCCTAAACCAGTAGTTGAGACTCCAGTAGTCAAAGTTGACACTCCAGTAGCAAAACCATTAGTAGCTGAGGCCCCAGTAGCAAGAGTCGAGACTCCAGTCGTAAAAGTCGAGACTCCAGTCGTAAAAGTCGAGACCCCAGTAGCAAAACCAGTAGTAGCTGAGACCCCAGTAGTCAAAGTCGAGACTCCAGTTGCAAAACCAGTAGTAGCTGAGACTCCTGCTATCAAACTAGACGCTGGAGCTTTAACGCAAGTGGTCGAGCGTGACACTCTGGCGTTGCGCAGCCAGTCGCGCAATTTAACAGAATTGGTTGAGCAAAGTGGCCTTGTTAAAGGGCCTAAGAGCGTGAGCGAAACTCTTACTGCCACTGTTAGAAAGCTAGATGACATTCTTGAAAATGGCCCCAAGCTTTCTAGCCAAACGGCAAGAGAACTGGAAGCTGTGGTTAAACAGCTTGAGCGCCCAGAGTTTGCAAAATTCTTTGCTGAGAATCCTAAGGCCGCCCAGGTTTTGAACGATATAAAAGGAACAAGCACTTCTTTGACAGAGGCAGCGACTTCACTTGAAAAAGTAGCTCTGCCGAATGCCACTGCGCCATTGCGGGTTCAAGAAATTACTGCCAATTTGAGCGATAACTTGGCTATTAAAAGTCCAGTGATCCAAGGCGCAGCTGAGCAAGGCCTAGTTAAGGTTGAAGGCCTAGGAGCCAAGCTCACTGAAAGCGGTGTCAAGGTCAGCGATGAAGTAGCAAGCTCGTTACAAACCGTTGAACGCAGCCTTAAAACTATTGTTGAAAAAGGTGCAACTCCTCAAGTTGTTGATGATTTGACTAGGGCCATGCGCTCAGTTGAGCAAAATCTAGGCAAAGAAGTCCTCGAATCGCCAGTTGGCAGAAATATACTGGAAGCAAGACAGTCGATTAACTCGATTGCTACTGCGCAAGCTGAGCGCCGTGGCATAGGTTCGATTAAGGCTGATGCTCCCGCAGCTAACCCAGTAGTTAATCCAGTAGCCGATATTCCTGTAGCCAAATTAGACTCTGGAATTGCTGCTCAAATAGTCGAGCGCGAAAGTCTGGCATTGCGCAGCCAGTCGCGCAATTTAACTGAAGTGGTTGAGCAAAGTGGGCTTGTTAAAGGGCCAACAAGTGTTAGCGAAACGCTTACTGCCACAGTTAAAAAGCTAGATGACATTCTTGAAGGCGGTCCTAAGCTATCTAGCCAAACCACCGTAAGAGAAGTAGAAGCTGTCATTAAACAGCTAGAGCGTCCTGAATTTGCTAAGTTCTTTGCTGAGAATCCAAAAGCCGCTCAGCTTTTGCAAGATATAAAAGGAACAAGCACTGCTTTGACAGAGGCCGCTACTTCGCTTGAAAGAGCAGCTCTGCCGAATGCCACTACGCCTTTCCGGGTGCAAGAAATTACTGCCAATTTGAGCGATAATTTGGCCAGTAAAGGCCCCGTAACCCGAGTTGCCGCTGAGCAAGGCTTGATTAAAGTCGAAGGTTTAGGCGCCAAGCTGACAGAAAGCGGAGTGAAGATTAGCGATGAAGTCGCAAGTTCACTACAGACCGTTGAACGTAGCCTTAAGACCATCGCTGAAAAAGGCGCCACTCCTCAAGTTGTTGAAGACCTCACGAGAGCCATGCGTTCAGTTGAGCAAAGTCTCGGCAGAGAAGTCTTAGAATCACCAGCTGGCAAGAGTTTACTCGAAACCAGGCAGGCCGTTAATTCAATTGTTACTGCTCAAGCTGAGCGCAGTGGTATCAGTCAAATTGAACGCAGCCTGAAGGTTATGGAAGATTCTGGTATCAACCTCCGTCGTCAGAATGGTGACTTCGCCCAGCTATTGAAAGAGACAACACCGAGTGCCAAAAATAGTGCAGTTGTTGAACGATTGAATGGTACTGTGCGCCAAATTGACGAAGTTCTTGAGTCGTCTGCACAGCCTGTTGCTAAGGCAAGAGAAATACAACAACTCGTTAAACAATTTGAGCGTCCTGAATATCATCAATTCTTTGTAGAAAATCCTAGAGCTGCTCGTTTGCTGGAGGATATGAAAGGTTCGACAACAACTATAGGCAATTCGGCTATTAAGGTAGAGTCTTCGGCCTTGGCCTTAGAACGCATTGAAACTGTTGCCAAATTTGGTGAACGGACTACTGTAGTGGCCTCAAAAGTGGAACAGCTAGCTTCGTCGTTTACAGCTGAAGTTAAACTACCTAATGTCGCCACTGAGTTGAAGCAAATAGCGGACGACCTTAAAGCCATTAAGACTGGTGCCAATCCTGATTTAGCCATGAGTTCTGTGCGCAACCGCATTGAAGTAATCGAAGCTAGTGGTGCGCGTAATCTCGCTAGAGAATTGAAAACCACCGTGTCAGAGCTAGAGAAAGGCTCTGCTGCAGTTAGCCGTGTGCAAAGAATGGAGGCCTCGGTCGGCGCCATTGAGCGTGAGGCTGGCAAAATTGGTACTCAGGCTGAGAAGCTTTCTAGTGGTCTGGCTGATGACTTGCGCGTAGCTGAAAGTGCTAGAGTAAATCTTGGCACAAAACCAGTGGCCACTGTTGAAGCTAAAGTTTCCGAGAATCTTGACTTTATTTCGAGGCAGTCGAAAAATCTTACCAATGCTGTTGATGATGTTCAGGCTGTCACTCGCATTAAAGAATCGCTAGCTAAAATTGATGAACTTGGAGGGCAGGCGCTCTTCACTGGCGAGAAAGCCATTGCTTATCGTGAATTGAAGCAGTCTGTTGCCGCTCTTGATCGTGCCGCTGTTGAAGCACAAGGATTGCGTGCTTTCGAGAATAGTACTCAAGCAATAGTTCGTGAAGCCGACAAAATGGTCGGTGTGACCGCTCGTATCAGTGAGAATTCGGCCTTGCGCGGCGACGCTGTTGTGACAGAGCGCTTGGCCAATGTTGAAAGGGCAGCTGCTGAAGTTAAGGCTGCCACTACTTTTGAGCAACAATCAAGCGCACTGAAAAACCTTAGCCGTGAAATTGATGATCCGCGTTTGCAGAGTTCTTTGGGCAAATCGATTGAAGGTCGGCAGGTTCTTAGTGAACTTAAGGACGGCGTCAATAACCTCAAGCATAATTTGGAAGTACGGGCTCTTGAACAGACCACGGTCAAGATTGAAGCCCAAGCACCAGCAGCTGTAAAAGCGGCCCAGGGCCTTGAGCAAGCCGTGACTAAAGAAGCTACATTGAGCAATAATGTACAGCTCAAGCAAGCCGTAGCAGATTATACGAAGGCTGCTGAGAATCTGACTGTGCGTTCTGAGAGGTCTGCTGCCCTCAAGCAAATGGAGCAGCAATTGGCTGTGATTGAGCGCGAGATGCAGGGAATTAAAGTTCCTAGCGGTCAAGTCACTACTGAGTTGAATGCCCTTAAACAGAGTCATAAAGTTATTGCTGAATCGGTCAGTGATGCTGGTCTTCTGGCTCAGAGTATTATTGAAAAACGCTTCCCTCATGTTGAAAATCTGTTTAGCCAAGTTGGAGTTTCTACTAGTTCCACTGTGCAAAGAGAGTTAATTCGACAAACTGCTGCAGAGATTCAAACTCTGCGTTATTTGGGCGGTGATACGACAGCGAAAATTACACTTCAGCTCGAGAAAGCTCAAGCTAACCTAGTTGTGGCTGCCAATCAGCTAGAAGTTGCGGCCTATAGCAAATCGCTGATTAAGTTGGCTGCTAACGGTGATGCTGTCGCAGCCGGCAAGCTTCTCTTTGCTGGACTTACATCCGACGGATTTAGAACTACGTTCCAAGATTTCTTTACTGTTCGCGGTCATATGGTGCCATTGATTGGCGGGGGCGGTGACGCTGGCCGTATGATGCGCACATTGTCTGCTGGCGATGACATATTTGCCTTAAACAGAGCTGCTATTTTTAATCCTAATGTCGTTCGTGCCATCAGTGGTGCCACAATGACTCTTGGTCTTGGCACTATGGCTGTCAGCGGACGTATGCTTGATGTGCGCGACGCTAACAGAGAAGAAGAACTGCATAATTTCTCCCCTGATAACAATATTCAACACAATGTTGAAGATAAACCCCAAGCAAGCGCTAAGCCTAGCGATGAAACTAGAGTTGGGGCTAAAGATGATACTGAAGATAGAACCATGCCGCGAGATGTCGTTGCTGTCAGCGCCCAGGCTGTGGCTAGCAGGCCCGATGTTACGTTCAGTGCCACTGGTCAAGCGATAGTACGTACTGCCTATTCTTCCGAATTGCGCAATCGTGCCACCTCAAGCAGTGCCTCTAATCTTTCGCTTTCGCCAATCATTCGCTCAGTTGCTCTTAATAAGGAAGGCGCCCCGAAACCAGAAATTGGTGCCTTTGGTCTCAAGCTTAGCGATCCTGACTATGAGCACAAGAAGTTCTTAATGGCAGCCTACGGCGCTGATCACTTCATTGGTAAGGGCGCGGAAGCCACGCCTGCCGATCTGAATAATTTGGTCTTTATGACCTCGCAACAGCTCAATTTGAAAGCATCAGGAGTGGTGCGCACAGATGGTAATCGCTTTGAGAAGCCAGCTAGAGACGCCTTCGTCATTGCACCAGCTATGTCTTTGAGCAGCCCAATGTCGCTTTTGAATTCTGGTGCTAGTGGTCGAAGCAACGGTTTGAGCCCTTACGGCAATAACACTGCTGGTACTCTGGGCGTGAATCAGACTGGCACTGGCATGAGATCTTCTTCTGATACTAAGCAATTGTTCTCATCACTGGCTGCTACTGCTAGCGAGGGAGGCAGTGGTCGTGGCAAGGTGACAGAAGGCGAGGAACGAACTGAGGCTGATGTTTTAGAGCAAGGTAGCACTGGCAGCGTGACCAATAATGGCAGCAATCTAGCTAATAACGACGATGATGATTATGACGGAGAAGCTGGCAACGGTAGTAATATTGTTGCCCCACAAACTGTTGTAGCTCAGGCTACCGCTGCCCAACCTAATGTGGATCCTCAGCTGGTGCAGCCGCGAACTGTCTTACCTGGTCCACCTAAAAAACGCCAGGCACCAATTAATCAGGCAGTATAGGCTTTTAGAATAAGAACAGTATTGTGGCCACCAAAGCCAAGAGCCTCGACCATGGCATATTTTATTTTGGCATCGCGGCATTTATTTGGTACATAATCTAGATCACAAATTGGATCTGGGCTATTGAGATTGATAGTCGGATGGACTTTCTGGTTGTAGATGCTTAGCGCTGCCACTGCTGTGCCGATGGCGCCAGCGCCGCCTAGTAGGTGCCCGACCATCGATTTTGTGCTTGAGATTGGAATTTTATAGGCATGTTCGCCTAATACTTGCTTGATCGCCATTGTCTCACGCTCATCGTTGAGCGGTGTCGATGTGCCGTGGGCGTTGATATAGTCAATATCGGTTGGCTCGATTTTGGCATCGCGCATCGCCTCTCGCATTGCGGCTGCAGCTCCTTCACCGGTTTCGTGGGGAGCGACGATATGGTAGGCATCGCAGGTAGCACCGCCTCCAACTATTTCGGCGTAGATTCTAGCACCGCGCTTGGTTGCGTGCTCTAGTTCTTCTAGTATCAGGACAATAGCGCCTTCGCCAATGACAAAGCCATCGCGGTCTTTGGAAAACGGCCGACTAGCACCTTCGGGATCGTCATTTCGTTTCGACAAAGCCATCATGTTGCCAAATGAAGCCATACTGAAGGCATTTATGGCAGCTTCGCAACCGCCTGAAATTACAGCGTCGGCACGGTTGTCTTTGATGTACATAAAGGCGTCAAACAGTGAATCTAGGCCACTTGCACACGCTGTTGAATCTGCCTTAGCTCGCCCTTTTGCACCATATTCGATGGCAACTTGTCCTGAGGGAGCGTTGGGCATAAGACGTATGACTGAGCGCAAGCCTAGCTTTCTTGCACCACCCTCAAGTAACTTGATGTGGTCTGCTGTTGTGGTTATCAAACCACCGACGCCGGTTCCTAAGAAAGTTGCCACACGTTCTGGTCGATTGGCTCGGACATCAAAGCTGGCGTCTTCAAGAGCTAATTTTGCTGCAGCCATGGCAAATAAGGTGACGCGGTCCATCTCTTTGAGCATAGAGCCGACCTTGCGCTTATCGGGGAAAAAGTCTTGGATATTGAAGTCTTTTACTTCTGCAGCGATTTTAATTTCCAAGGCCACTGTACTGGGGTCGAATAATGTAAGCGGTGCAACGCCGGATTTGCCCGCGAGTAGAGCTTCCCAGCATTGGTCCTTGCCGATTCCAACTGGAGTTACCATCCCCAGCCCAGTAATAACTACCCTGCGCTCGCTCATTGATTCACTTTTCTTGTATATAAGTAGTAACCTGAACATTTTAGCGCGCTTGCCATTGATGCTAGGTTTGCAGTCCCTAGCTGATAATTAATTATCCTCTTTGAAACGTAAATAGCATGCCGAAAAGTAGCGCATTGGCTAAGCTGTTAAATTGAGCACTCGCCACCACTAATGGTGCCGTAATTGCTGTCGTAATCGTCTTCTTCAAAGAAGTGACACTGTTGATTTTCATTGCTTTCAGCGTCTGAGCTCTCTGTATCTAGATCTGAGTCTAGATCTAAATCTAGGTCTGGGGTTGGCTCTTGGTCTAGATAATGAGCGCCGTCCTCTTCAAATTTTAGATCAACGTAGGCCCTGAATGCTTCATCAGCAAAGCGGTTATCCACACCTTTGAGGAAGTTTTCAACCGGGTCTTTGTGCAAGCCGTACTGTTGGCTACCAGTTGCTACGTACCCATGGTCCGGTGTCCAGATCAAGTTTTCATTTTGATAAATGACATTGCCTTCTCCATAAGTCTCGCTGCTTGGCTCTCCGTTTTTCTTGCGACGGCGAATCAGGCGTTCGTGAGAAAGTACGTTTTTTTTGAAAGCACGGTCTAAATCGATGCCGATATCTTTGTAATCAGGCTCGTGTCGGCCGACTAGGTTCCAGAAATGCTGGTTATGACTGGCTTCATGAACGTGCGCCAGCTCATGCAGAACTAAGTAACGACGGCCGCGTTCTGGGACGTTTTCGATGGCAAAGCGTGAAAATGTAATTACTTTAGTTTTAAGGTTAATTTGAGCCAGCCGTGTGTATTTGGCTGAGCCAATTCGCACACCTCCAATGGTGACATTGAAGGTAGCGTCGTTTATGCGCTTGACGTAGGATTGCATAAACGATTTATATAGCTTGAGTGTGGCTTTCGATATGCCATCTGCGCTTTCACCTGGTTGGTCATCGGCTTTGGCCTTTAACTTTTCCAGATTGGCTGTGTGTCTGCGAGAATCGTGAAATCTATTGTCGGCTGTCACTTTTATACAGGTATTGCAAGTAGTGGCATAATTATTTATCGATTGTGATAGCTTAAGGGTTTTAGCCAGTTATGGCAACAGCTTGAAAGGTACTTAGAAATGCAAAATCTAGCCAAATTGACTCTCATTACTGGCGGTGCCCGGTCTGGTAAATCTTATCTCGCCGAGACTATGGCGAAAAAAAGTGAATTGCCGGTGGTCTACTTTGCAACCATGGGTAAGGTAGCCTCTGATGGCGAAGTTGTTGAGAGAATTGAGATGCACGTTGAGAGGCGCTCGCCAGATTGGCAAACTATTGAAGAACCATTGCTTTTGGCCAATGCTATCAGAAAGCTTGAAGTCAGCGCCCCTAAGACACTTTGCTTAATTGATTGTCTCTCGCTTTTTGTCTCTAATCTGCTGCTTTCCATTCCCTACACAATTGAAAGTAGTGGAGTGCGCAAAGAGCTAGAAGAAAATATCTTGAGCGAAGTGGAAGAGCTTTTGACTGCTATGTCTGGGCGTGAAGATCTAGTATTTGTCGTTGTAACAAATGAAGTAGGTTCTGGTATTGTGCCTGATAACAATTTGGCCCGCAGTTACCGCGACCTGCTTGGGGTCGCCAACCAAAAGTTCGCCGAGCGAGCAGATCAAGTATTTATTGCCATTTCGGGCTTAGGCTTGCAGCTGAAGTGAAGAAGTGAAGAAGTGAAGAAGTGAAGAAGTGAAGAAGTAAACTGATTTTGGAGCTTCAGGGCATAATATAACTATGAATTCAAGTCAGGCCACTGGGGCTGCTCCTCTTAATCTAGCGATATTGATAAAGTTGCTGAGACCTAGGCAGTGGACTAAGAATTTAATTGCTTTTGCCCCGATTTTGTTTGCTGGGAGAATGCTTGATGGTGATGCTCTTTTGCATGCTTCAATGTGCGTCGTGGCTCTCTGTCTAATCTCTGGTTCTGTTTATGTCTTTAACGACATTATTGATGTAGAGGCAGATCGTAAGCACCCCACTAAGTGTAAACGACCTATTGCAGCTAATTTAGTCAGTGTCAGAACTGCCTCTGTAGTTGCATCTTTTGCCATGCTAGCGAGCTTTGTCATTGCTTATTTGACTAGGCCCGCACTTGGTTTAGTCTTGCTTGCTTACTTGCTACTACAAACGGCTTATATTCTAAAGCTGAAGCAGCGCATCATACTTGATGTCTTTTGCATTGCAGCTGGATTTGTTTTACGCGCCCTGGCCGGTGGTGCGGCTGCCCATGTGCCCCTTTCCGCCTGGTTCTTGCTCTGTACTTCTTTGGGTGCGCTCTTTCTTGCTCTAGAAAAAAGGCGTCAGGAAATTAGAAGCTTGGGGGATCAAGCCAGCAGCCATCGCCAAGTACTTGGTAAATACTCTATTGAGCTGCTAGACCGTATGGAAGCGGCTATTGTGCCTAGTCTTATTACGGCTTATGCTTTCTACAGCTTTCAGTCTCAGTATGGCCAGTGGATGATGGTGACATTACCAATGGTGCTTTATGGCATTTTGCGCTATCAAGTACTTTCGGTGCGAGACAGCAATACAGGAAGCCCAGAAGAGGTTTTGCTCAAAGATAGACCGATTCAAAATACAATCATTCTATGGCTTCTGGCCTGTATTTCAGTTGTCTACGGTTGGTTACCAAAGCTAGCTGCTTCGTTGGTTCATACCATTGATTCTTGGCGACTGCCTATTTGATCTCCAACTTTTCTGCCTTTGCATGTTCTTCTTTTATCTCTTTTATTTCCCTTACTTCTTTTGCTTTTTCGCTCCAAGGGCCAAGGGCAAAGAGCTTGAGCATGGTGGGGCTGATCAACTCTGCCTTTAGCTGCGCGCTACTTTTGCTGTCACCCGAGGCCATCAGGGCGCTGAGCTTTTCTTGTTGATCAGCACTGACGTCAAGGAAGCGGCAGCGGAAGCAGGCCCAGGTCAAGTCAAAGTTAGTCATGGCGGTTTTGGCGGCTAGGTTGGGAGCTCGAACAAAGCGATCTTTGACCACTAGGGCAAAGG
>CALROJ020000084.1:0-27428 GCA_943369735.1 bacterium Ga0077546 | reverse complement strand
GACTAGCGGAACCAACGACGCCGCCAAAATCAAAAGGCAAAAACACCGAAAAAATAAGCGTTTCGAGACTTCGACCCAAATTCACCCAGCCGTTGTCTGCCATACCGATGCGCATGCTGGAAATCTTAGGAATGAGAAAAGCGAAAACTGTCAAGTCTATATTTTCTGTACTCTTTAAATAGCAGCAACGCAATAAAGAGTAGAGATGCACAAAAGCCATCAATCAATCAATCAATCAATCAATCAATCAATCAATAGGGAGCGTCACCAGACAAACTCGATTCTTTTTGCGGAGTGGTGGCAGATGGGTTATCATTGGCATGTAGTGAATTAGTGAGCCCATGAATAGAATCACCAACAATTTCAATCTCTCTAAAACTGGATTGCGTTTAGGCTTAAGGCTATCGATATCCTTAAGCCTCACCCTTACCGCACAGTGGTCGGTTGCACCATGTTCGGCAGATTCTGTTGCCACCGCTACTGGAGACACCACGGCTAAAGACATCATTGTCGACACCACCAATAGCGACAACAATATAGATAACAACGCCGATATCCACAGCGGCAGCATCAAGATTCCTTATAGAGTGCCAACAAGCACAGCTAGCCCAATAAACGAAACTAACACGACTGGTAAAACAAACAGACCAACAACATCGGCAGCAGCATTGATGCCCCGCACCTCAGGCGAAACCTGGGAGCAGCTAGAAGCTCAAGGCGAAAAAGCAGCATACAATTGCGAGTATGGTGACGCAGAACGCTTACTTAGAGAAGCGGTAGAAAAGGCACGCAACTTTCCCGCTGGCGATCTTCGGCTGGCAAAAAGCTCAGGGGAGCTCGGTCGCCTCCTTGCTATTCGCGGACGCTTCAATGAAGCTGAACCACTATTAGAAGAAGAGCTAGCAGTCAAGACAGTGGCCAGTGGAGCTGAAGATGAGCACTTAATACCGGCGATGTCATCTATGGTGCGTTTCTACCTATTGCATGGAACCGCAGTCAAGGCCACCCCACTGGCAGAGAAGATACTTTCTTTTGTCGAAGGCAAGCTCAATGAAGCTAGAACCCAAGCTCAGGGCAAAGTGACACTCAAAGCCGGCCAACCCCTTCAAGCCTGGGCTGGTGAGGCATCAGCAGTGATGCGCGACCCATTAATTGAGTGGGCCATCGCCTGCGATGAAATCGGCAATATCTATGCCACGCGAACCAGTTCTGCCGATAACTCACAAAACGCGACCAGCGAAGACTTCTCTCTGGCCGAGCGCCTCTTCACTGCTGCACTCAACGTCAAATCTACAGTGCTAGGAGCTCACCACCTCTCTCTCGCCAACAGCTATGACAGCCTTGGTGGATTAGCTCTAACCCGCAAAGACTATGAAGACGCTGAAGCCAATTTAAAAGATGCCCTCGACATAACAGAACGTATTCAGCCACCTGAAAATTATCAAGTCTATGCCCGCTTGGACAAGCTGGGCAAATGCCTGCTTCAAGAAAACAAGCTAGCAGAAGCGGAAGCTCTTTACCTAAGAGCCCAAGACTTCTGGAAAGCAGCACCCTCAAAGAACGGCAACGAAGCTAGAGCGGCCTTTGCCCTAGCTAACATTTATGCACAAGAAAAGAAATACGCAGAAGCGGCACCACTTTTTGAAAAAGCTTTGCAAATTGCCGAGCAGAACAGCGGCCCAGATTCTGTCGCACTGGTTCCCTATTTAGATCGATATGCTTATGTTCTCTACTACCTTGGCATGCGCGAACAAACCGATGAGCTACGCGCCCGTGCCCAAGCTATCACAGAGGGCAATACCAGCATAACGATGAGCAAAGACCCTGCCGTCGGCGTCCAACAGTAAAGCACAATCACAGCTGCTTCAAAAACTGCTCTAGCAATGAGCGCTTCTGATAACCTTGCGCCAACGCCTTGTTCATATCGCCGTCAGCTAACTCATTCAACTTCAATCTCCGATAGGCCTCAGAGCGAAGTCGATAGGTTGTAGCTGACTTATATTGCTTGTTCTCCGCGACTTCCTTAGCCATGGTAGCATCGCACAAGGCTACTGCTTCTTGATACTTCTTGAGAAAAAGCAAAGCTATTACTCTATCTTTAGCAACGCCGGCTCCTCCTGGTGAGATTTTCTCTGCTCTATCTAGCAAGGCGAAAGCTTTCTTGGCGTCTACTGATCGTGCCGCCACCAATTCAAGCGTTTGGAAAGCTCTTTGGCTTTCCGGCTGAAGAGATAGCGCCTTATCAGCCAAAGTGCCGGCCTGCTCCAGGTCGTTTATACAGAAATAACATGTCGCTTTATCGGCGTATCCTAAAGCCGCATCGGGAAATTGAGCGATCAGTTGATCGGCAACCTTAATCGCACTGCCACTGTCACCTTTAATCAAATCTATTACTAACAGATACTCAGAAGCACGCCAATACTTTTTGTTGAGACTGAGAACCTTAAGCGCCTCGGCATACGAATGTTCGCAATCGCCCTTAGCCAGGTACAACTTCGCCCGCGCCAGGTAAGAACCCGGATATTTGCCATCAAGCTCGATAGCCTTGTTAGCATCCAAAAAGCCCTTATCAAATTCACCAAGCTCAGAAAAAGCCTCTGCCCTAGTGCAGTAATTATAGCTCTGACCAGGATCAAGCTTAATCGCTTCGCTAGCATCAGCCACCGCTTTAGCAGGTTCACTCAAACAAAGATTGGCATAAGCCCGACCGGTAAATGTTCCAGATGCGTTGTGTGCGCTTGAATCTAGGCGCAAAGAATTATCGTAAGAAGCAACAGCGTCTTTATACTTGCCTTGATCAGAATAGACATTCCCCAATTCACGATGATACCAACCAGCCTTATCATCAAGTGCAATCGCCTTCAACAAGTCGGCCTTGGCGAGATCGGCTTTACCCGACCTTAATTGAGCCACTCCGCGATAGGCAAGCAAATCAGGATCATTTGGTTTAGTCTTCAGTTCTCTCTCGCAAAGCGCAATTAGGTCAACATATTTACCCTGCGTAACAAGGGCTTTAGCCTGCTCAGTAAGGTCATTTTTAGGAGACGTACTGCAACCACCAATGATACCAGTGCCGCAAAACAAAAAACTTAGAGCGACAAGGCAGGGCGCTCGACGAAGATACCTTTTGATAAAGTCTCGAGCCATCATAATTCACCTATCATTTTCAACCGGCCGCATAAAGTCTATTATCTATCCCCGAAAAAGACCAGTGCTTGCACACTATTACACATTGCTCTAGAGCATCAATTTGGGCGAGGCTAGCATCTGCCAAAAGCGAGAAACTCATGACTGCATGAACGCAAACCTTTGCAATATTAGTAACCTTGGTCAAGCCAAGCTCAATGTTCCCGCTTTAAGACATACCAAGAAAACACGTCTCAAACTCCAATAATTCTTCTCTAAATGACAAGTCAAGACTCCCTTGCCCCCAATGCCTCAAAACCAGATACGACTTCAAATAGCTCCTCGTCAATATTGCTTTGTCGCAAACGATGGAAGTTACCGTTTAAATCTTCGAGCAACTCATCAATGTTCCTCTCCGCCCTTTGCATGGCAGCAAGGCGACTGGCATTTTCGCTGGCCAACGATTCGGCGCAAGCACGAAATAACGAAACAAAGATATAAGAGCTGACCAGTGGCTGCAAGGCAGTAGCTCTTCCACCAATTACCTCGGGAATGCTTTTTGTCGGCCAGGGTAGAGAGACCAATCTCGTTCGCCAAGCTTCATCTAGGGGAAGCAGCTGCTGGGAAATAGGTTCATAGATAGAACCAGCCAGGGGACGGTTATAAAAAAGTTGTAGATTGCTAACCAAGGCATTACCATGACCAGTTTGATTGTCAATGATAATTTGACCAATGAGGGGGCTAATAGCCGCCACCGAATTCGGTACTGAATAAAGTCCAACGTCTGCCAGACCCAAATCAATCAAACGCGCCTGCACGCGCTCACCAACAGCCCAAACCTTAACTGGCCTACTTAGCTGCAAAGATTGCGATAACTTGGCAAAAGCAAAATCTGCCACCACATCATTGAACTGACCCACCAAACCTTGATCTGAACCAAAGACAATGGCATTAACTACAGGGGAGCGTCTGCCCTTGCTCCCTGACATAGCATGCGGCGCCCCTAGACTAGATGACTCAGAATTAGATAGCTCTGGACTATATGACCCTGGACTAGATGATACTAGACTAGATGATACTAGACTAGATGGCTCGAGACTAGATGACACTAGACCAGATGACTCACCAGTGTCCGACACACCATAAAGTGGTGCAGCATCGCGGGGGATGCAAGCATGCAGACCCAATTCTATGGTGCGATAGTAATCAGCCAATGCTTCCACTGACCTTTCATACTGACCAATACTAGAAGCAGTCAACGCTTTCATGGTACGCACAACTGACTGCAAATCAGTAGCACTCTTGATCTTCCGCCGCAGATTTTCAGTGGTATCGCTCATGGCTAATTTACTCAGAAACCGGAGTGGCTGGTTGCTGCTCTTGAGACAATGCTTGGTTCTCATTCAGCAAAAGTTGCGAATTAAAGTCGACTAACGCCTGCCGAGCAATCTGAACAATTGCTTGTCTATCTTCAGCACTCAAGTTCTTGGCATGAAGCAAGCGATCAAGCACAACAGAAGGAATCTTGACAGCAGCTTCTTGCACTATTTTCTGTGCCTCGTTCATTTGAGCAATTGCTACTTGATCAAACAAACCAGCAATCAGAGCCAGTAGAACAGTAATCTGCTCAGAAACTGACAAGGGAGAAAACTCTGGTTGCTTCAAACAAGAACGTATGCGCTGACCATGCTCAATGATCTTGCGAGTACTAGCATCCAGGCTGGCACCAAAGCGGGCAAAAGTCTCAAGCTCCTCAAATTGGGCATAGGCTAGCTTCAGATCGCTGGCCACAGCTCGGTAAGCTGGCAATTGTGCTTTACCACCCACACGCGAAACTGATTTTCCAACATCAATTGCCGGCAACATGCCCAACTCAAAAAGTGTCGGCGAGAGATAGATTTGTCCATCAGTAATTGAAATTAAGTTAGTCGGAATATAAGCAGCAATGTCTTGAGCCTCGGTCTCGATAATCGGCAACGCCGTCAATGAGCCACCACCAAACTCGGCGCACATCCGCGTGGCCCGCTCGAGCAGGCGAGAATGAATGTAGAAGATGTCACCAGGAAAAGCCTCTCGCCCAGGCGGTCGGCGCAAGAGCAGCGAAAGTTCACGATAGGCCCGGGCATGCTGAGTGAGATCGTCGTACACAATGAGCACATCGCGTCCAGCGGCCATAAAATATTCAGCGATACTGGTAGCAGCATAAGGAGCAATATAAGCCAAGCCCGGCGGGGCGTCGCCTTCGGTAACCACGACCACGGTGTACTCCATCGCCCCCCTATCGCGCAGAATGGCTATATTGCGCCCCACTGTAGAGGCACGCTGACCAATGGCGCAATAAATGCAGACGACGTTCTGTCCGCGCTGACTAATAATAGTGTCAATGGCAATAGTAGTTTTACCAGTCTGACGATCGCCTAAGATTAGCTCCCTTTGGCCACGACCGATAGGAATCAAGGCATCAATTACCTTAAGCCCTGTTTGCAGAGGCACCGTTACCGGTGCGCGGTCCATTATTGAAGCAGCGGGTCGCTCTATGGGCAAGCGCTCGCCAGAGGGCAGCAGTTCTTTATTATCGAGGGCTCGACCAAGGGGATCTATCACCCGGCCCAAGAGATAGTCGCCCACAGCAACGTCCATAACACGGCCGGTGCGCTCCACTCGATCACCGGCTTTTAGATGCCAATAATCACCGAGCAGTATAACTCCGATTTCTGCTTCATCTATATTGAAAGCAATACCAAAGACATTTCCGGGAAATTTCAACAGCTCTTCGAAGCCGACATTAGGCAGTCCATCAACTTTGGCTATGCCAGTCAATACGGAGGTTACAGTACCGACTTCACGCAGCAACAGCTGGGGAGTAAAACTCTCACGATGAGCGGTGAGACTATCAAAAGTATTGTCAATAACGCTGGCCAAACTAACTGTCACAGCTTCAATCGAGGTAGCATCAATAAACTCAGGCTTTCTAGACTCAGGATTTCTAGACTCGGGACTTCTAGACTCGGAATTTGTAGAGCCCGAATTTGTAGACTCGGGAATTCTCGAGTCAAGCTCTTTAGAATCACTAGCCATAGGCCACCTTTTCCATAGCCTTCAGGTAGTCACTGATATTCCAAGCAATACTTTGGCCATTGGCCACAAGCTCGATGCCACCAATTAAATCAGGAGCCGTTTCGAAACCAAGTTGTATCGACGTCGACAGTGTTTGATTGAGAGCCGCCTCTATGTCAGCGCGCTGCTGGCTAGAGAGGTCAAATGCGCTGCGCACAGTGGCGACAGCCGTTGCAGATCCAGTAGCTGTAGCTCCAGTAGCTGTAGCTCCAGCCACACTTGAGACGAGACTAGCTTTAGTCTGACTATCCATCTCGCGTATGCGGCGAACGAATATGGCTGCAATCTGCTCTTCTAAACTGGCACTAGCAAGATCGCTCAAGGTTTTCCTGGCGATGGCAAAAACTTCCTTCTGTGTGCGCTCACGAATCGACTGCTTCAAATTCTCAGCATCGATGGCAAATCGTTCTTTGCTCTTTGCTCTCACTTGATCTGCGGCTTGGCGCGCTTCTTCAAGGAGCTTCTCGCGCTCCGCCCTGGCAGCATCTTGGGCCTTGTTCATCAGCGCTTGGCGCTCTTGATCAAACTGCTCATTTTTAGCTTGAAGTTGCTCCCGCTCATTCTGCGCCTCGGCTCGCCTGGCATCGGCGTCAGCTAACTCAGCGGCAATTTTTTTCTCCCGCGCGTCTATAGCATTCAAAATAGGCTTATAGAGAAAACGCTTCATCAACCAAACCAAGATCAAGAAGTTGATAGCCTGTGCGGCGACAGTAAACCAATCGATTAACATGGCCTACTTTCCTACACTCTGCGCGATGATGTGATTCCAAAATGGATTGGCAAAAATGAGAATCATCGAAACGACAAAGCAATAAATCGCCATCGACTCAATCATGGCCAAGCCAACAAATAATGTGCGAGTGATAGTGGCCGAGGCATCAGGCTGCTGCGCCAGAGCGGTAAGTGCGGTGGAGACGGCCTTGCCTTCGCTCAATGCCGGCCCCATGCAACCGAAACTGGTTGTCAGTCCAGCTGTGACAATCGAGGCAATGGCAATGGCAGTAATGTTGTCCATGTCTATCCTTCTTTCCTTCTAACTTTCTACTTTTGGAGATGAATTCGATCTAGTCAGGGTGGCGGCAGCAATATAGACTCCGGCTAATATGCTAAAAATATAGGCTTGCACCATACCTGTAAGCAAGCCAAGCAAAGTCATAAAGAGTGGAAATATCAGCGGTGCAATAGTCAAAAGAATGGCAATAATCATTGTGCCACTCATCATGTTGCCAAAGAGCCTGACAGCCAGTGCCAGGGTGCGCGACACTTCACTAATAATATTGAAGGGCAACATAATTGCAGTGGGCTCTAAGTACGACTTGAGATAGCGGCCCAGACCCTGGTCTTCAATACCAAAGTAGGGCACAGCGATAAAGACACTGAGCGCCAAAGCAAGAGTGGTAGATAAAGAGCCTGTCGGTGGCTCATAATAAGGAATAATGGTGGCAAGAGCTGCCATGGCCACAAACAAGAAGAGTGTACCCAAGAAGCCGATATATCTTTCAGGCTGACGCAAGCCAACATCTTCAATCTGCTTGTTGATGCTAGTAACTATAATCTCCAAGAAGTTTTGCCAAGACGAGCGCTCAATACCAGTCGAAAGCCTACTGGTTATGAGCATCGAGCCAACCACCATGAAGAACATCAATGCCCAAGTAGAAACAATGGTGGCATTGATTTTGATAAATCCGTTTTCACTTTGCCAAAAAATTATTTGATCAGGAGTTAGGTGCATGACTCGCCTCCTTGCTTGAATCATCTAAAGATGACTCAGCTAGACTCGATGACTCAGCTAGACCAGATGACTCGGCTAGGCAAGATTGATCAACCGTTTTAGAAAGCTGGGGCAAAGTAAGCAACTTAGAAGGACGGGTAAACCAACGAATAATCAAGCCGGTTATAGTGAATGCCACTAAGGAAGAAATCAACCTCTCCATCTGCAACACTGGTTCAGTAGAGTGAGGTAAAGCCGGTGCAGAAATCAAATGAGCTGAAATCGAAAGAGAAGGAATAGACGAACCCTGTATCGGGTAGCTAGAGACAAAATAGAATCCAGCTAAAACAATACTGACACGCACAAGTAGACTGAACAGAAACCACAAAGCCGGATGCTTAGACGACAGACCGCGTGAGACAGTCCAGTAGAGACCACCGTAAAAAACCAAGCCTAAAACAATACCGACCAGAGCGGCTATAGCTAGTATAAAAACTGCACTAGTACTTAGGGTCATGAGCGCGGCCCTCTTTGGCTATCGGCATTGACTTCGTTATTCTCATGCATGGCTTTATCTTCTGCTTGCACCCAATGCCAAGCATTTAAACAGCCCACAAGAATACCGATAGCAAGCCCCATTAATGTCCAGGAATGAACTCCCGGATATTTGCTATCAAGCCAGACTCCAAATGCGGTGCCAAGCAATGTAGGAACAACCACCGACCAACCGATTAGCCCGGTCATGCCCAAGCCGAACCAAACACCTGGCGTACCGCTGCGCTGAGCCTTGAGCTTGAGAGCGGCCTTAGCACCGATTTCAGCGCTCAAAGGATCAACTTCCTTTTCAGGCTCAGAACTCAAATTAGTCACGCTGCAACCCCGCTAGGCGACTAATCAAACCAATTTCCAACTTGGCCATCAAAGAACGGACATTCTTTTCTTGCTGATTCAAATTGAGAAATTGATTGGCAACCGCCTCTTTCAGCTGACTGAGATCTTTGCCGGCAATGGCATTACTGACTGAAATCAACACGCTCGGCCCAACTTTGACCAAAATACCTTGGTCAACAGCGATATAAACATCGCCCTCACTTTGACTCTGGTAGAACAAAATACCGGGAGTCAGCGCCGCTACACAGTCTAGGCGATGAGGGAGTATGCCAAACGAACCCATATTTGTATCGGCCACCACTTTCAAGACGTCATGCTTCTCAGCAAAGACACCAAAGGGCAAGAGAACTTTTAGATTGATCAAATCAGACTCTTGCATGGGCAGCACCCTCTTCCGGCTTCGCAACCATGTTAGCGCTCGGACCTGTCTTTGTATCGGCAGATGGCGCTTGACTTGCATCTCTCTTCGCATCGGCTTCGCCAATGGCCCCAATCATATAAAGCGCGCTTTCAGGATAGTCTTTGAACTCATCGCGTAAAATTCGCTCGCAGCCGTCCAACGAGTCACTCAAGCTGACTAACTTTCCCTTGATACCACTAAACTGCTCGGTACTAAAAAACGGCTGAGTGAGAAAACGCTCAAGGCGACGAGCCCGTGCCACCACTTTTCGATCTTCTGGTGAAAGTTGCTCTAGACCAAGCATGGCAATAATATCTTTGAGATCTGCGTATTGAGCCAGTGTTCGCCTAATCTCCTGAGCTAATTCATAATGCCGTTGGCCAACAAACCCAGCTGTTGCCATCCGTGAATTTGATTGCAATAAATCAATAGCAGGAAAGAGACCTTCGCTGGCACGCTTACGCGAAAGCACAATTGATGCAGAGAGATGCGAAAATGTGTGCACTGCCGATGGGTCGGTTAGATCATCAGCAGGAACATAGACAGCCTGAATTGATGTAATCGCACCAGCATCAGTATTGGCGATACGCTCTTCTAAACTCGATAACTCAGTGCCCATGGTAGGCTGATAGCCAAGTCTTGAAGGCATTTGCCCCATCAGGCCCGATACTTCCATCCCAGCCTGAATAAAACGAAAGATATTATCGATTAGTAGAAGCACATCGCGATGCTCATCATCACGAAAATACTCAGCCATAGTCAAAGCAGCATGACCGACGCGAAAGCGACTGCCAGGCGGCTCATTCATCTGGCCAAAAATCATCACCATGTTCTTCAAAACACCAACATCGCGCATGTCGGTATAAAGCTCTTGGCCTTCGCGACAGCGCTCGCCAATGCCGCAAAAAATACTGACACCTTCTTGGTGTCCAATCATGTTGTGAATCATCTCAGTAAGCAAGACCGTCTTGCCCACGCCAGCTCCACCGAATAGTCCAGCCTTGCCACCACGTTCTAAAGGCACCAAAACATCAATTACCTTAATGCCAGTTTCGAATATTTGAGACTTAGTAGAACGTTTGAAAAGAGCTGGCGGAGACCTGTGCACAGAACGCCACTCAACGTCAGCCACCGGCCCCTCTCTATCGATAGGGTTGCCGAAGACATCGAACATGCGCGACAAGATCGCTTTGCCAACCGGCGCTTTGAGCGGGCCGCCACTATCTTGCACAGCCATACCGCGAGCCAAACCTTGAGTAGGAGTCATGGCAATGCCACGCACGTGATGAGCGTCGCGCTGAGCCAAAACCTCGATAACAATCTGCTCTTTATCGCCGGCACGCAAGAGCGTGTGAATCGCCGGCAAATTCTTTTCGAACTTTACATCTACCACACTGCCGCGCACAGCGACGACAGTACCGATATTAGAGGTGGTGGCTTCATTTGGCATAAGTCAAGCAGTAAACTTGGAAGCGCTCCGCTGGTGTTGCAAGACTGTTTAAGTACAGAACCTGATTCTAGTGACAAATCAGATTTTAGCAATAAATCAGGTTCCAATTGACAATCTAATTCTATAGAATCGGACCGACATGCCTAATTAGTGAAAAGTTCCCGAAAAAAGCCTTCAGGCAAATTGCCTAGCTAAATTTCCAAATGGTTAAAATTCAGCTGCGCTTGGCCACAAAAATAAATTCTGGGCTATCAGCCTCAGCTAGCTGAAAATCCCAATTGCCATAGACGCACTCAACGGTAAAGCCAGCAGCAACCAGAGTAGCCTCTAGCTCACCACGCGTGCGGAAGCGCAACTCATTAGTTGATATGGCCTTTTCGCCAGTCTTCTCAAACAGGTAGTGAATCTCGTAGAGCACGCGATCACCTTCAACAGATAAAAGCTGAAACCACCACTCAACGGCTCCGGCCACAGGATCGATTACCCGGCGTCTATTGGTTTCGGAAGGCCAGTCTACGTGATCAGATTCTCGGTCAGACTCTTGGTCAGACTCTTGGACAGCAGTCTGCCTCGAAGCCATTAGAAACGGCTGCACAATCGGATTGCGACTCTCAAAAACGAGATATCCGCCGGGTTTCAAAGCCTTATAGATAGAAGCAAGCGCCCCATGCCAGATTTCGTCTTCAAGAAAGAACTGAGCCACATGGCCAGTCATGATGGCAAGATCAGCATCGAAGGCTCCCAAGCTCTGAGCACCACCATGAATCCATTCGACAGTTCCTATGTCAGCAGCAGTCAATTCCGCTGCAACTAAATCAGTCGCGGCCCTACGTCGAGCCAAGTTGAGCATAGCGCTAGAGGGCTCAACTCCGATGAGATGATGACCTTGCTTAGCCAACTCACACGTCAATTGTCCACTGCCACAGCCAATATCAACTATGGACGACACCTGCCGCGCACCTGCTAATTTTGCAGCCAGCTCAATATAGAAAGCTCTATACTCAGCGATCGGATTCACTGTATCGTAGATGGCCACCAAGCAGGGGTCTGAAAACTCACTGTATTTCATGTCTTTCTAACACATCGGCAATTCGGCAAATAGTATCTAGCGAGGCAGCACCATAATTCGTACTCTCATACTTCTGAATCTGTTGTTCATGCAGACCAAGAAGCTGGGCTAGTTCTCGCTGAGTCAAATGTTTTGCTATTCGGTACTTGATCAGCAAATCAGGTACATTCTGAACAGCACTACTCAGAGCCGGTAGTTTTACCTTACCAACCTTGAGGTTCTCAAATTCCTCGACAAGCTTTACTAGCCTAGCGATCTCGCCCTTAACAGTCTTGAGCTGCTCGTCATAGAGCCACTTCGGTGTATCTACGGCGCCGCGTTCTTCTAGCAGCAATAGACTAGCCCTAAAATCAGCCAGATTCTTACAAGTCACTTGATACTGTCTGTCGTTCTTAATCATTGAACCGTTCCCTTAGCAAAATACGAATTATTCCTTTCGCATCACCATTTTTGTCAATCTGCCAGAGCCTGACGTGATCCGAACAGAATGGCGGTTCTGGCATACGAGGGAAAATGTCTCCCCCGTATAGAGCTTGCCTAGCCTCAACATCAAGAGCGAGTAGCGGCCTAAAACTCTCGGTTGGCTCAAGCCCAGTTGGCTCATAACAAAGATCAAAATCATTTGGCTGCGGCTCAGCTGTAATGAAACTGCCATTGAGATAAATCTCCCGGCAACAGGCCTCCTTCAAAATATCGATTACTCGCAACAACTTATTGAACAACATACGACGATGATCATTATTCGCAAATCGAGCTTCAATTTCGTCCACCGTGCATACATAGCTGCCCGGAGGTAAGTTCTCATTCTGGTCAAAGCCTGGTATCATGACACAAGTATATCGTTGTGACGCAGAGATGTCAAACAGCCGCAGGAAAAGCCCCGTTCGCCGCCCCGATATGACGAGCAAAATTAGCGTCGTCGGCCGCAGTGTAATCTTCTCTTAGGTGTGCGCCACGAGATTCTTTTCGCAAGAAGGCTGCTTGAGCAATCAGTCGACCCACTTGATAGATATTACGCGCGCTATGGTGCGCAGCAGACAAACCAGCTACCGCAGACGAACTAGACTTAGAACTAGACTTAGAACTAGATCCAGATCCATCAACAGACCCATACCCAGCTCCAGAACCAATAGGCACCGACTGCCCAGGATAGTTCAAGAGTCGAATGAGACCTGACTGCGAGCGCACAAGCCCAGCATATCGGTACATCCGCGAGCGGAAACTTTGCAAATCAACAGGCAACAAAATCTGCTGGTCTTTTCTCAGTGTCGGAATAAGCGCCACCGACTTTATATCAGCAGAGGCCAAAGCGATAGCTGCTTCCAAATTGGAAGAATCAAAATCAGAAGCGCCACTCAGTGGCTCACCAAGCGCTTGCTCACCGACTACTTGCCCACCAAAAACTTCTCCGCCCAAGAGCTCATCACCAAGATTGAGAGCCATGACACCGGCTTCCAAAAGTGAATTGCTCGCCAGTCTATTGGCACCATGCAAACCAGTGCAAGCACACTCACCTATGGCATAAAGGCCTTCAACACTGGTGCGACCACTCAAAGACGCCTTGATTCCACCCATCATATAATGTGCCGCAGGTGCCACAGGTATCGGCTGAGTTAAAAGGTCGATGCCATACTGAGCGCAGGTTTTGAGGATATTGGGAAATCTCTCGCGTATCTGGGTTGCGCCGATTGGTCTCATATCTAAGTAGACTTGCGCCATTTCGTTCTCAGCCATCACAGAATGAATTGCCCGCGAAACAATGTCGCGAGTAGCTAACTCACCATCATGGTGAAAGCGCTTGACGAATCTTTGACCCTTGTGGTCAAGCAAGGCGGCACCCGCTCCCCGAGCAGCTTCTGAGATCAGAAAAGCAGGGGCGCCTTCGAGCATTAATGCTGTTGGATGGAACTGCACAAACTCCATATCGCTCAAAGCAGCACCAGCGCGGTAAGCAAGAGCGATACCATCAGCGGTTGCTACCTCAGGGTTAGTAGTGCGCTCAAATATCTGGCCGACGCCACCGGTAGCAAGCACAGTAAAGGCTGCCCGCACCAGAATTTCAGATCTATCAGTAAGCCCTTCACTGACAATAAACTGGGCGCCGCAACAAACTCCATCAACCATAACAAGATCGATAGCGCAGGTATTTTCTAACACTACAAGATTTTCATTGATGGCAGCCGCTTGCAACACTTTGTCGCCGAGAGCTTGAGTAATCGAGCGGCCAGTAGTGTCTTTGGTATGCACAACACGGGCTTCTTTGTGCCCACCTTCAAGAGCCAAGTCGCGGCCACCAGAAGGATTCTTGTCAAAATCAACACCAAGTCGATCTAGCTCATCTATTAATCGCTGCCCAGCAAAAACTATGCCACGAGCAGCATCAACATCGGTAAGTCCGGCACCACTTTTGATGGTATCAGCCAAGTGAATCTCGGGCGAGTCAAAAGGATTCGCCCCAGTGACTGCAGCAACTCCGCCTTGAGCCCAAGAGCTATTGGAGTCAAGCAGCCCAGCTTTAGATACCAGCACCACTTTGAGACCAGACAAGCCCTTACCGGCAGATTGCAGGCGCAGAGCCAGCATCAAACCAGCCAAGCCAGAGCCGATGATCAAAACATCAGCATCAATTATTGGAGCTATATTTGAGTTTGGCATTGTTCTGTACCTAAAACGTACCTAAATGATTCCTAAATGGTTCCTAAAAAATCGAGATCATACGCTCGATGGCAAGACGTGCTTTAGAAGCTGTTTCTTCGGGCACAGTGACGTGAAAAACATCTTCGACTAGCGAACGATGCAGCTTCTCAAGGGTGATCATCTTCATAAACTGACAGCTCATTTCAGAACTGATGGGCAAGAACTCTTTATCAGGATTCTCTTTTTTCAGTCTATGCAAGATACCAATTTCAGTGGCCACCACAAACTTCTTAGTTGGAGAAGAATGCGCAAGCTTGAGCATGCCCTCAGTAGATGCCACTTTCAAAACATCTTGACCAGCACTATTAACGGTGGCGCCATCTTTGCTACCAGCAGCATTGCGTGCTACACGATCGAGGTAAGGTGTGAGGCAGCCGCACTCAGGGTGAATCAAGAGCTCAGCATCAGGATGCTCTTTCATTTTTTCGTCAATTTTGCTTGGATGCACCGCAGCGTGCACGTGGCACTCGCCCATCCAGATGTGCATGTTCTTGCGGCCGGTCATCTTCTGCACCCAAGAGCCCAAGAACTGGTCAGGCAAGAAGAGAATTTCTTTGTCTTCAGGGATGGACTGCACGATTTTCAAAGCATTGCCAGAAGTGCAGCAATAATCAGATAAGGCCTTAATCTCGGCAGTAGTATTGACGTAAGAGACGACTACGGCATTCGGATGCTCAGCTTTCCAAGCCACTAACCCTGCAAGATCAATAGAAGCCGCTAGCGAGCAGCCGGCCTCAAGATCAGGGATAAGCACACGCTTGGTTGGACACAAAATAGCTGCCGTCTCAGCCATAAAATGCACGCCGCAAAAGACGATAGTTTCTGCACTAGTCTTGGCCGCTTGCTGCGAAAGCCCGAGGGAATCGCCAACAAAGTCAGCCACATCTTGAATAATCGGAATCTGATAGTTGTGAGCGAGAATGACAGCATTGCGCTTCTTGCTCAGCTGCTTAATTTCGTCAACAAGCTTCTGAGTATGACTGTCGATTTCGTATGCAGATTGAGATGCTGTAGTATTCATCGAATTTATTTCATCCTCGGTTGCTTCGTCTTACGCTTAGCCTTAGGTTCCTAGATTTAAGCGTCAGATTAGTCTTCTTGGCCAGAACTTGATTTGGAACTTTCCCCATGAGTAAACGTACTTTTTACGTTTTACTACTTCTGTTTTACCACTTACCGTTTGACAATGCACCTAAATATTGCGCCAGAGGGGCTAGAAACAGATTAATCTTGCTTTTTTAGCCCCAGTTGGCAGGGTCAGGGGAAAGGAAAGGGAAGCTTAGGAGCAAAATAGCGGCCAAAGCGACCGGCGGAAAAGCCCGTGTCACGGGTATTGCAGAATCCAGCCGACCAATTTTCCAGATGCCCCCGACACCCAGGCCTTGGCTAAAGCCCCCGAGACAAACGTTACAAATACGCTTATTAATGTATACTTAAGAAATGACCGTCGAACCAATCAAATTGACCGTAGATACCGTCGCTCTAGCAGCCCAAGAAGGCCAGCTAGAGATAGTCTTGATTAGGCGCAAGCATGACCCATTCAAGACCATGTGGGCCCTGCCAGGGGGCTTCCTTCATGAGCATGACGACAGCGTCGAGCAAGCCGCAGCCAGAGTGCTTCTAGAAGAGACAAACGTCGGCGATGTTTACCTAGAGCAGCTCTACACCTTTGGAGACAAGCACCGCGACCCGCGCGCTCGCGTAGTGACAGTGTCTTATCTCGCCCTGCTGCGTCAAGATGACCTCAAACTGATTGCCAGCTCGGACGCGAGCGGAGTAGCCTGGTGGCCCGTTCTCGACTTACCAAAGCTAGCATTCGATCACAAAAGAATTATCGACTACGCCCACCAAAGAATTAAATACAAAATCGAATACTCCGCAGCGGCCTTTAGCTTGCTGCCCGAGAAGTTTACTCTGCGCGACTTACAATCAGTGTACGAAGCAGTTCTTGGCCGACCAGTAGACAACCGCAACTTCCGCAAAAAATTTCTAAAACTAGGCGTGCTGCAAGAACTAGACGAAACAACGCAACAGGGCTCGTTCCGCCCAGCCAAACTCTATCGCTTTGATCAGAAAGAATTTGAGCAGTTACCCGATCGTCCGGTTTTTAGTTTTTAGTTTTTGCTTCATAAGCCCAACTACTCAGCTCAACCCAAGCCCTTAATTCAGCCCAAGGCGCTTGAGATAAGAAACGGCTACAGCAAACTCATCCATGGAAGGCTCACCAGTATTGCGCACCAAACTCAAGTATTTTCGCGCGCTGTTTTTATCATTGCGCGAATAGGCATCGAGCCCAATCAAAGTCAGAACCCTAGTTCTATGCTTAAGATCACCATTCAGCAGTCGCTTAATTGGCAAAAAAGGAGGTCTGTGCAAGAAGAAATCAACTTCAACTGGCACTGCCTGAGCAGGTGAGCCGCTGCGTGGCTTTTTGCCATATGCTTGCAGTAGACTGTCAGCCTCTGCCGTTCTATTTTGCATTCGCAAAGCTATACTGCCGTAACAAACAGCAGAATCGGCCGTAGCATTGCACTCTTTCGCTTGTGCCACCACTGACTGCATATCAGCCGCGGCTTTGGCGGCATCACCCATGGTGAGATAGAGCAGCCCACGGTTGTAGAGACTATCAGTGGCAGTGCGCGGAAACATCTTAATCAACTTATCGTAGTGAGCAATCTGCGTCTTGAGATCAGCGGCACTAGGTGGCTCTTTAGAAACTTCCCCCACCTCAGTCTTGCCAGAATCGCTGAGATCAACTGTCGCCTGCTCAAACTCGCCCAGCGACAACATAATCTTTCCTCGCTGGGAAGCAATGAGCTTACTACTAGGAGCAAGCTCCATAGCCGCTTCATAGTCTTTCAAGGCCTGAGTCTTGTTGCCCAAACCTTCATAGAGCGCGCCGCGATTGCTCAATACTTCAGCATGTAAGTTAGGTGAAATCTTAAAGGTGAGAACCTTATTGAGATCTTTAATACCTTCAGCAAATTCTTTCAGGCGGCCGTGGCAAGCAGCTCGACTGAAGTAGACATCAAGATCTAGATTTGAATTTCTCTGCTTCATTTCAAGAACCTTGCTGTAATCAGCAATAGCCTCACTATACTTTTTCGACAGCGCATAAGATTCTGCCCGGTCGTAGTAAGGCATAGCGTAAGTAGAATCAAGACTAATCGCCTGGGTAAATTCGCGAATGGCCTCTGTATATTTGTGTTGGGCCATCAACAATAAGCCATAAGACCAATGGGCCTCAACCAGCTTTCCATCAAGCTTTATAGCGGCAAGATGACACTTCTCACTCTCGCTAAAATTATTGAATTGCTTATGAATGACACCAAGAGCAATTTGCTTCTTAGCCGATGGTGCCTTCTGCGAAATCAGACTAAACATATACTTCGACCGGCACAAATTGGCCAAGTTCAAGTGGTCCTTGGCAGTAAGAGCGCGGCATTGGTTGTAAGCTTCAATTTCTTTGCGCTCTAAATCAAACTGATTCTTTCGTCTATAGATAACGGAGCGGTGGCGATGAGCATCTAAAAAGCGATCACTAATTTTCAAAGCCTGCCCGGATACAGTAAGGGCGTCATCCAACCGTCCAAGCTGCACATATACAGTAGACAAGTTAGATAGAGCTACTCCATTCTGAGGATTGTAAGAGATAGACTTGCGCAAACTAGATTCAGCCTCAGGAAACTGCCTCAGCAAACTAAAAGCAACCCCTCTTAGGTTATAGATCTCACTATAGTGCAGATGGCTGAGCTGCTCGTTGCTCAACTCACGCAAAGCTAAGTTTTGACCAGTAGGATCTAAATGCCAATCAGCGACATTAATATGTATCGGCTTTTTAGGATTAGCATTACTGTCTATATTTTTCTGCAGCACAAGCAGAGCCCGGCGAGGATTACCCCGGGCAAGTAGGCGTCGAGACTCTTCAGCCGGCTTGTCGATCTCGTCTTTAGTGATAGGCAAGATGTCGCCAGGAGGTCCAGCAAAACGCCCTCGACCAGAATTTGGCCCACTAGAATTAGGTCCAGCAGAATTAGGTCCAGCAGTAGACGGCGGAGCAGCAATGACCGACTCACTCACCAGAGCTAGAAGCACTAGAAGGGAGAGCGCACTAATTGGCGGAAATATTAGCCTACCTGGGTTCATAAGAACTTAAAGCGCTCCTAAATTGCATTAGTTTCTCACGCCAAATTGATCTCAGCCACTAATTCTTACCCAAACGCTTGAGGTATGACACCGCTAAGGCAAACTCGTCCATGGAAGGGTCGCCAGTATTGAGCACTGAACTCAAATAATTGCGAGCCCTAATCTTATCATTGCGGGCGCCAGCATCTAGCCCAAGTAAAGTCAATACTCTTGTTCGCTGCTTAGCATCGCCAAGCATGAGCTTACTCGAAGGAAGAGACTGTGCTCCATTCAAGAAAGACTGCACCTCTGGCGGTGCCGGATCTCGACGGGGCTTCTTGCTATAGACTTGAAGTAATTTATCAGCATCAACGGTCTTCTTCTGCATTCTCAAGGCAATACTACCGTAACAAGCCGCATAGTCAGCCGTGGCATTTCCTTCTTTCGAGAGGGTCACCACTGACTGCATATCGGCTCCGGCGCGAGCAGCATTACCCATGGTGAGATAGAGCAGGCCGCGATTATAAAGACTGTCAATCGCAGTCTTGGGAAACATCTTAATCAACTTATCATAGTGAACAATCTGAGCCTGCAGATCAGTAGCACTGGGAGGCTCTTTTGAAACTTCCGCCACACCAGTACTTTGTGAGCGACTCAAATCAACAGTAGCCTGCTCGTACTCACCAAGCGAAAGCATAACTTTGCCCCGCAGTTCATAAATGTCTTTGTTATTTGGAGCCAGCTCCAAAGCCGCATCAAAATCTTTAAGGGCCTGAGTCTTATTGCTCAAGGCTTGATAGTGCCTACCACGCAATGCCAATAATTGAGCCTTTGCATTCGGTCCGATATCAAATGTGAGGGCTTTATTCAGATCTTTGATACCAGCAGCATGCTGCTTTAAATCGCCATAGCAGCCAGATCTATTGTAATAGGCATCAAGCAGCACAACTTGGTTCTTTGAATTCATCTCAAGAAACTTAGTATAGCCAGCAATAGCCTCACTATCTTTATGCAAACAAGTGTAAACTTCTGCTCGGTTAAAGTAGGGCATATCATACTTAGCATCAAGAGCAATTGCTTGATTAAACTCCTCAATAGCTTCGCTGTATCGCTTCCGTGCCTTAAGTAACAAACCATAAGACCAGTGAGCCTCAACCAATTTTCCGTCGAGCTTAATAGCCGCTAAGTGGCACTTCTCACTCTCAGCAAACTTGTGCAGTTGACTATTGATCACACCTAGAGCAATAAGTTTTCTAGCTGATGGTGGCTTCTGCGAGATCAAGCTATACATATAGCTGGCACGACTCACATCAACAAGATTCAATCTATCTTCGAAGTTGAGCTTGCGGCTGCGGTTGTAGGCTTCAACTTCCTTTCGCTCTAAATCAAACTGACCCTTGGCTCTATAGGCGGTGGCACGATTGCGATGGGCATCTTGAAAGCGATCACTGATCTTAAGAGCCTTGGCGGCAGTAGTCAGGCAATCATCCAAGCGACCCCAGTTAAAATACAGGCCGCTCAAATTTGTCAGGGCTGAGGCATTTTGAGGATTCAAGGCTATGGACTTGCGAAAACTAGCCTCTGCCTCTGCGTATTGCTTCAGCCAGGTGTAAGAAATGCCCTGAGTATTATAGACATCACTATAGTGAAGATTGCTGAGCTGCGCCGTACTCAACTCGCGCAGCGCCAAATTTTGACCTGTTTCATCTAAATGCCAATCACTAGCATGAATCTTCAAAGGCTTATTGGCATTGGCGTCAATAAAGGCTTGCAGCACAAGCAGCGCCCGCCGATAGTTGCCCTTATAATTGTGGTTCACACTTTCACTTAGCGGGTCCTCTAGCTCTGCTTTGGTAAGAGGCGCGCTGCTAGATTTAGAAGTCGACTTAACAGATTTTACAGAAGGAGCAGCGCTTGTTGGCTCACACGGCAGAGACAGTAACAGACAGAACGATACGGGCAGCATTGGGCCGCTGATGTGCCAGCGCGTTGACAGAAGAAATAGAAGAAATTTAGCCATCAATTCTAATTCTTACCCAAACGCTTGAGGTATGACACAGCCAAAGCATACTCATCGGCAGATGGATCGCCCGTGTTGCGCACAGCACTCAAATACTTGCGAGCGTCGTCCTTATCGTTGAGGGCATAGGCCTCAAGACCCAAAAGTGTCATTGCTTTGGCGTTATGCTTGGCCTTGAACAAGAGAAGCTTGACCAGCGGCGCAGTTTTAGCCCCCTTCAAGAAATATGCTACTTCTGGCTCTGCTGGCTGGCTACGGGCCTTGCGCTTGTATGCCTTTAGCATCTCATCGGCGGCAGCAGACTTCTTCTGCATTCTCAAAGCGATACTACCGTAGCAAACGGCAGAGTCGCTGGTGGCAGTGCTCACTTTCGTCTGTGCCACCACCGCTTGCATATCGTCAGCGGCGCGAGCAGCATCGCCCATGGTGAGATAAAGTAAGCCGCGATTGTACAAACTATCAAGTGACTTATCAGGAAACAGAGCAATCAATTTATTGTAGTGAGCAATTTGCCCTCGCAAATCAGCCTGACTCGGAGCCGTTTTAGGCACGTCACTAACCTCAGCACTAGCAGCGCTGCTGAGATCAATGGTAGCCTGCTCATACTCGCCAAGCGAAAGCATAAGCTTGCCGCGCTGAGCCATAATGCGCTTATCATCAGGCGCACAAGCCATGGCTTCCTCATAGCTCTTCTCCGCCTGAGTTTTGTCGCCCAAAGCTTCATACAAAGTTCCACGAGTGCTCAAAATTGAAGCTCGGACAAGTGGCGCAGGTTTAAGCTTGAGTGCCATATCGGTATCTTTAATACCAGCACCAAAGCGCTTGAGCTGGCCGTAGCAGACGGCTCTATTGGCATAAGCTTCAACCAGCAGTTCGGGAGGCTTCGCACTAATATCAAAAAACTTAGTGTAGTCGGCAACAGCCAAATCATACTTATGCATCTGCGAATATACCAGGGCACGATTGAAGTAAGGAATACTAAATGTGCCATCAATAGCAATCGCTTGACTAAACTCTTTCACCGCAGCAGCTAATTGTTGCTCAGACAGCAGCAGCAGGCCATGCGCCCAATGCGCCTCTAAGAGCTTAGGGTCAAGCTTGAGAGCCGACTGAAAGCACTTCTCGCTCTCGCTCAATTTCAACAGCTCTTTATTGAGCACTCCCAGTGCGACATAGTTTTTTGCCGTAGGTGGATTTTTCAAGAGCATCCCGCGCACAAACTCGAACCTACTGAGATAAGAAAGATTGAGCCCCTCCACAGCATTCTGCTTCAGCCAATGCCTCCAGGCCTCAAGATCTTTGCGCTCAAGATCAAATTGATTTCTAGCGCGAAATACCAAAGCACGATTATGGTAAGCACTATGAAAGCGCTCATTAATTTGAATTGCTTTGTTCAAAGAACGAAAAGCATCGTCGTACTTGCCTTGCTTAATCAAGGCACCACCAAGATTAGAGTGCGCCAAACAGTGCTGAGGATTGAGCACAATAGCATGGCGAAAACTCGCTTCAGCTTTGACATGCTTCTTCAGGCCCTGATAAGCGACGCCCTCAAGGTTGTACATATCAGCATAATGAACGCGCCCGAGTTGCGCCGGAGTCAACAAGCGAAAAGTCAAATCTTGGGCAGTCGGATCGAGCCGCCAGTCACCAACAGTCATTTGCGCTTTCTTGTCGTGGCTATTTTGTTGAGCAAGACTGGTCTGAGCAACTAGAAGTGCTAAAGCAAATTTCTTCTTATGAATTAAGGCACGAGTAGCTTCTGAAGGATGATGCAGTTGCCAATCAGTGAGTAATGGCTCGGCGTGAGCAGGTGGGAAAGCCGCAAGCCCCAAGAGAGCGAGGCTCGGAGCGACCACGCGCCAGAACTGTAGATGGGGACGACAGAAGGAGTAAACAATAGACGCGCACATCAATTTCATCTTCTCAATTTTCAAGCACGAGCTCCAGCTCAGAGAATCAGGCGGTATTGTACGAAAGGTTAAAATGTCATGTTAGAGATTGCTTTCTCAGAAAGAAGTGATACCATGCATAGATATGGGTACATACTAAATTAAGCGAGACTTTAGGCGAAATGGCCTCAGAGTTTGGCCTTGGGCTTACGATAGAACAATTTGTTGCGCCGGTCGATGTTGGCACGAGGTAGTGAACATGGACAATGATAACCGCAGAAAGCCTCTCACAATTCATCTAGTCGGGCCAGGTGTATCAAAGCACCGCCTCCCGCTAGACCAGCTAACACTGTTTGCTGGTCAGCTGCAAGTGGCAGTTCATCGCATTGGCAGGATTCTATCAGGCGAGTCATTTAGTTTAATTCCAGGGCCAGTTCCGAAAGATATAAAAGAAGCTTGCACGCTAGAGATGGTCTCCATTAGCCCTGGTAGTTTGTCTCTCGTTTGTGATTTACCAATCAATATTGCAACTGCGGAACGGCCAACACTATCCACACATGGTGAATCAAACGGAAGTTTGAAGCTTGGAGAAAGGTCGCTGGAAGCTCTAGTTCTTGGAATATCCCTCGTCGGCAGTGACACCAAGCATTTGCCCGAAGGCTTTGACAAGGGCGTACTTCTGGCACTTCGCGAAAGTGGAAAATTATTTTCCTTAGGAATCGATAGCATCGACTTTCAATTGCACGGTGAGCCGAACGAAAATATCTGTGCGAGCTTTACGCCAATAATACATGAGCGAATTATTGATCGCATCCAAGGGCCTGTCGTTAATAAAGCAACTATTGAAGGGCGTCTTTTGATGGGAGATTTTCGCGAGTCCAACTACGCATGCAGAATTCACCCAATTTCAGGAAAACCGATTCGCTGCACCTTTGGAGAGGAGCAAAAGGAAGCGATCCTAGCAGCCATGACTCGATATGCAAAACTAGTCGGCGAGACAATTGAAGTGAACGATGAAATCAAAAGTTTTAGAATAGAAGATATTGAAATTCTCGACACTGAGCAGTTCGCGAGCGGACTAGAATTCCATCCTTTCTTTGACGCCGCCATAGACCTTGATATTCTTGCCGCAGAACAAAACGTTCAGACAAGCGCTTCCATAGCCGATCTACGGGGTACTTTCTGGCCTGATGATGAAAGCGACGACGAGTTCTTGAAGTCGGTGCGAAGCTGGCGCCGAGAAGATCTACCTAACGCGTCATGAACAATCGAATTGTGATTGACACCGATGTAGTCTCCTTTGTTTTCAAGGGTGATACTCGGGCGAATCTCTACCAAAAACATCTTAACGGGAAAGATCTTGTCATTTCATTTATGTCAGTTGCAGAGTTGTACCGCTGGTCCGAAGAAAAGAAATGGGGTATGCAACGTATTAGCACACTGGAAGAACATATAAGAAAACTGGTAGTTTGCCCAGCTGACCGAAATCTATGCAAGACATGGGGTCGTGTAATGACAGAAGGCAAGAAGAAGGGAAAGCCAATCCAATGTGCCGACGCATGGATCGCCGCAACTGCTATAAACTTTGGATTACCATTAGTTACACACAATAGCAATCATTTTTCGAGCATTGAAGAACTTATGGTGATAAGTGAGACCTAGCTCGACGGCCCTACCCCCGATCGAAACGAAGTGTCCGAGCTAATAACTACATCAAATCAAGTCTTCCATGCGCTCACTAGCAGCACGAAGCGCTTTGACGCTGGCCTTGAGGTCGCCAGCAGCTTTCTTCACGGCCGCATTATCTGGCTGATCATTAGAGAGTTGATCGAACAACTGATCAAGAGCTGTATGGAACGAGGCCGCACAGCTATTCCACTGAGAGGCAATAGCAGCAGCAGAATTACCTTTGGTATTACTGATAGCACCACTAACAGGGCTAAGCGCATACTGCAAAGATTCAAGATCAACACAAGTAGATAGCAGCATTTCTCTTGTTCCGCTAATCCAGCCCTCGCCTTGAGCCACTTCACTCGGTATGTAGTCAGCAAGAACTACCATCTGCTTAATCATGCGCTCGATGTCTTTTAAAGTAGCAACATCGATTGGCCTGCTTGGTGACGCTTTAAGTGCACCCAAACCAGAAGTAGGTGATAGCGAATCAGCGACTAAAGACTTAGACTCACTATCTTTATCAAACGAGAAAAGACTATCAGGCAAATCATTGCGCACCACAACATTATTGAGCTGCAGCGCAGAAGCCAGCTTATTACTGTTAAAAATATTCCACTCAGAAGGCAGTTTCACGTGTGAATCAACAGCAATGCGGTCTTTGACATCGCCATCGCTCTCCAAAAGCTCAACCACCGCCGGCCGACCAGAGCCAGCGCCTACAGCCAGGCACTTGAAATCGCCCTTGGCTTTCTTTTCAGCATCGCCCAACAGGCTCTCAAGATCAGCTTCCATAATGCTAAAGCCATTGGCCGACTTCAGTATCTTCGAATCTGGCGAAAGGGTAAGTTTTATGCCACGGAAGGCTCCCCCCATGTGTCCGCGAATCTTACCATCGGCCGACTTCACCACCACAGCCCCGCTGCGGGAGCCACTTTTGATCACTTCGAAACGCACCAAATTGGGGCTCTTAAAATAAAGCTTGCCGATTTCAACAACTGGCTTCTTGCCAGTATATGTAGTGAGAACGCTGTCATAGCAATAGCCCTTCAGTTGGCGCACGCGCCCAAGCATGGTCTTCAACTCGTCGCGGCCATCGTTGCCAGAGCTAGCGGTCAAACTCTGCGGTGAGAGCAAGGCTTCATCAACAGTTACTCCCGCCCAAGCGGGACCAGCCAACAGCGCAAGGCCGACAGACAGAGCGATTTGTTGGCACCCGAACGACTTAAATTTATTTCCGTGACCGCGCATAAGCACCTCAACTATCCACCCAGGTTAACGACCCCAATAAAGCGTTAGCCCGCAATTGAGCCACGACCAAGAATAGAGCATTGGCAATGTCATGAGGGTAAATAAAAGAGCAAAAGTTTCCAGGCGTAACAAAGCCTGTATAACAAAGCCTGTATAACAAAACCGAGCTAGCAAAGACCGCCCCTATTTAAACTCGAAGGTCGCCTGCTTCCCAAGATAGGCCGCCGCACTTTGCTTCAGCCACTGCTTCTGCTTAGCATTACCCTTGAGGTAAGCATCAAAAAAGGCCACACTGAGCTTATTGATAAGCACATGATACTGAGCGTCTTTTGCCTGATCACGCTTGCCAATTCCGCGGGCCTGGGTTCCACCAAAAATGGCATGATCGCCACCATTAAAATTGACCTGATACTGATCAGGAGCATTGACAAATTTATAGGGAATCAAGCGATCGGCAGCGCTATTGTTGTTGATGGGCGAATTGTCTTCAGTGCCAGTCATGTGCATGCCGGGAATTTTGATGGAGCCATAAAGATTCTTCGGATCACGGCCCGCAAGATTAACCGGAGCGCTCATATAGATGGCCGCTTTCACCCTTGGATCAGCCTCGTTAATACGTCTAGCACCAGTACCAAAAGTTTGACCAGCAATAGCCATTGTGGTGCCAGCTCCAAACGAGTGCCCAGCGCAACCAACTTTGGTCATATCAAGCTTTCCGTGCCATGGCCCAGCACCGCGGTTGAGCTGCTCTAGCTGATTGAGCACAAACTTGACGTCGTCAACTCGGGCTCGTAAATTCTCACCGCTCATTCCCTGCTTCATCTCTTGCATCAGGCCTTGCTTCATGCCCTGTGAATTGCCCGGCTGCATGCTAATGCGCCCGTCTTTAAAGGCGTCTTGCCATAGAGAAGAATCACTACCAGGGTGCTGCAGGTGCATAGACAAATAGCCGTTCTCAGCCATGGCTTCACCGAAGTATCCAGCAGCTTCGCGCGAACCACCAAGGCCGTGAGAGAAAATCACAACAGGCCAAGGGCCGTCGCTCTTGGGCTGATAGATTTTGATTGGAACCGTGCGCTTGCGAGCAGGGTCTGTCCAATCTTGCAGGGAGATAATGACGTTGGGGTTGCTTGGGTTTGCAGCAGAAGCTGCCTGCTTAGCCTGCATCAATTTCTGGAATTTTGCAAATCTCTCTGCCCACGAGCCCTGGAGCATGCCTTGGCCAGTGCCTTGAGCCCGAGTTGGCTCTGCTACTAGCATTGGCATCAGTCCGGCCAGCAAGCCAAGCGACGCAAAACTAAAGGCCAAACTGAAAGCCCGTCCCTTGACAGAAGATTCGCCGTGAAACACTTTATCCCCTCGCAAAAGCTGAACAAAGCATCAGTTTAGCAAGTATGGAGCTATTTATTTCTGTTGATCGTTAACGACCGAAGTTTGATAGGGAATAACCCATGCCGGAACCCCAGTATGATTTTCTCGAACCAAGCCAGGCACTTGCCTGACGCCACGTGCAATAAAGTGCTGCGAATTCTCTCTTTTGAGCACTTCGATCATCTTACCGATATTGATAGATCCCCAACCAGTTGAGGCATCCCAACCGGGTCCAGCAGGGTAGCCCTTGACACCACCATCGGTGTTATGACCAACTGTAATGTCACGATAGACTTCAGGGTTTGACTTGCCCAATCTATAAAGAGTAGGATTCCAGAAACCAGTATCTTTGCCTGTAGCCTGCGAGATCATTGCCGCAGCTACAGCCTTAGCCGGAGCAGATGCGCTGGTGCCACCAATGGCATCCATACCCTGGTCAGTAAATGTGTTCCAGCCGCTTCTGGGATCGGCATTACCAGCGATATCAGGAACGCCTCTCCCTTTGAATGCCGGGTTGTTCAAATTGTCTGGCATAATCACATCTTTCTGATACTCAGGCACTGGTGTCCGCAACGACCGACCACCACCAGTGGCGCCATTGCCAAACCATGTTTTCTCAGAGCCCCAACTGCCATCCGCT
>CALROJ020000083.1:0-27525 GCA_943369735.1 bacterium Ga0077546 | reverse complement strand
CTTTATCTTCGCAGCCGTGCTGTTTTAAATCTTTATGGAAGGCATTGAGTGATTTACCCAAGCCAGCAAGTAGGTTTGTCTGGGTGCGCAACTCGCCAGCATGGGTATCAAAGCCATCATAGCCTAAGGTATAAACCTTAGCACCGATGCCACCACTGACCATTTGAGCAATAAATTTCAAACTTGAGCCGAGCTTGCCATCAGGATACTTAACTGTAGTCTTGTGCCCTTTAACCAAATCGAGCAGACGCTCCGAAGCACGATTGGCCTCAAGCCCACTTGTGCGCAATTTCTTCACAACAGGTCGACTATCTTCGAAATTGTTATAGATATCGTTGAAGGCTTCTAACTGCAGGGCGCGATCAGATTGATAAAGCGGATCGACTTTGAAGCGAAAAGCCTGAACGTCAGAGACTGATGGCACGGCCACTTTGCGGGCCAATAATGATTTTGGCAAAAGCGGATCGACATTGACTGCCAACATGGCAATTTTTTCTTTGCCTGGCTCAATGCTCGCTTTCACAACTCTATTTGAAGATTGAGATATGCTCAAATGATCAAGGTAACGCCCCAACCAACCGCTATCACCGATAATTTCAGGTTGAGCAGTTTGCCAAATTTCAATAGAGCGAAAATGTGAACGATTGGGCTCGGGATAACCCACCCCTTGAATCACAGCTAACTTGCCTTGTTTATAAAACTCTTGAAACGCTGTCAAGCTAGGGTGGAAGCCAACTTTATCGTCGATATGAAGCACGTCAGCCTGCTTGATTGCAATTTTGGGACGAGCATCATAATAGGCACCATTACCATAGGGAATGATTGTATTGATACCATCATTACCACCATTAAGCTGAATCACCAAAATCGACCGCTCCGATCCTGAGACCGGATCTACCTGAGCAGCAAAAGCTTCTAATTGCTGCTGCCCAAGAATACCTAAAGCCGCTAACCCTGCCAGAAAATCACGCCGACTAATAGACCTATTAAGAGAACTATTGATAGAACTGGGATTAGTCATTTCATTCGTACCTGTTTTAAGTCGATTATTAAATCGGTTATTACGTCAATTGATAAGTAGGCAAAGTCATAATCAAATGTACCAGACCACGAAGCCGGGCATCAAGAACTTTATCTTCTGGTAGCTTAGCCATGGGCTTGCCACTCATATCGCTGGAAACATACTTAATTAGCCGCTCTCGCACACTAGGAGGGGCATCGTTCTCAATAAGTAGGCTAAGAAAATAGTCAACGGTCTCGGCTGCACTAGTAAGCCCCTGCTCAGCGGCGATTTTGGCAGGCGAAGAATATTTCTCAAGATAGTCAAACTTTTGCGAAATCATGCGGGTAGCGAAGTTGAATCGTGCCATCATCACATCTGATGCAATCCAATTTTCGCCGCCATCCCAACCTTTTACCGATGGTGGATTGAAGAGATTCTGCCCCATGGACGCCATTAAGCGCGGCACTTCCGCATCAACTTGACTGACCTGAAAACTCTTGAGCATGCCAACAACATACTCACAAGGGCTCTTTATCAGCGAATGGAAACAGGCGCTAGATGAGAAATTATGAGAAGAAAAAATGGCACTAACCATGGCACCAATATTGTGGTCGCTTTTTTTATAAACGCTAGCAATCTCATCGACAAATGAGCTGGACGGATTATAAAGTGCAAAATAGCGAATTAACTTGCGCGCTAAATACTGACCGGTAGCCTTCTGATTAGCCAGAATAGAAACTATATCTTCGCCATTGAAATTGCCAGTTCGCCCAAGAAAAGTTTTACTGCCATTGTCGTGCTGTCCGCTATTGAAGTAAAAACCATCAGGTTTAGCCTGCCAGCCGGTAAAAGCACGAGCACCCTCTTTGACGTCTTGCTCTGAATAGTTGCCGATACCCATGGTGAAGAGTTCCATTACTTCACGGGCATAATTTTCATTGGGCTTATTCTTGCGGTTCTGCTGATTATCAAGCCAATTAATCATGGCTGGATCTTTTGACATAGCCAGGAGCAGATCATCAAACTTGCCAAAGGCATGCTTGCGCATGGTGCAATTTTGCACATACATGGCATAGGGGCTGCGCACTTTGTTATCTGAAGTGGCAAAGTGTCCATGCCAGAAAAGCGTCATTTTCTCTTCCAAAGGCCGACGGGTAAACATCATTCGAAACAGCCACCAACGCTTAATATCATCGGGGTTAGTGAAATCAAACGACTGCTCAGCAAGCATGGTATCAAGGGCACTGTTATCAGTTGATGATGGACTAGTGAGCTGATCGAGAGCACTGCTGTAGCCCATCTCAAGATAGAGGGCTAGTTCTTCAGGAGTAAAACCAAAACCAGCACGATTAAGTAGGTGCCTAATTTGCCGATCATTTTTACTGTTATTCTTGCTCTTATTTTTATTGGGCATATGCAGGCACCTTGCCACGCTTAAGCTGCTCTAGCTCTAGCATTTGTGCCGGACTGACAATTTTGCTCAGTGCCTGAGTGAACTCAATTTGTCGCACTTTGATTTTGTCGACGATTGCAGCTATGGCTGAGTCTTCCTCTTCTTTGGCAGGTACAAACATGACTGGCTCTGCTAGATACTTGGCTGACTTCGCTAGCAGCGGCTCTGACTTTGTTTGAACTAGTTTTTCGCCATCTTGTCTTTCCTTTTCAAATTTGTCTTTGTCTGATTTTAAACGCGCTTTAAATTCTTCGCGCAATGGCCGCAATTGCTCGTTGAGTAGCTTCAAATCACTGCGATAGACATTGAACAAATCATTGACCTGTTTGCGCTGAGGACCGTCCAAAGAAGGAATCAAACGCACTTGCTCTAATGTTGGATTATGATCAGCAAGGGCTTGGCCAATAGCATCTTTCGGCCCCGCTCGCTTCTCGACACTGGGCTTCACAGCGGCTGCTGCACTAGCGCTAAAGAAATTGCCTACGGCAAATGGACTGCTGATATTACTAGTCAGATGACTAGGCTTTTGACCGAGCATATGACTAGTCGCTGAAGCTGCGTGGCTACTCTTTGCTGACACTTCGACCTGACTGAAGGTCGAAACACAAAGAATCAGAACCAATAATGCCGCTTGCTTACCCATAGAAACATCCTGCCCAGAAACCGCTGTTATTTAAGACGACTTTTGGAAAGATTTAGTTCAATCTTGCTGAACCTAAACCGAAAATGCAGACCTAGGTGTGACTCAAAAGCTTTGCCCGAGACAATACTCACAAAACGGGAGGCGATTTAACTTGACCAAGTACTCACAAAACGGGATGATGGAGAGAGCGAAAGAGAGCGAAAAAAAGAGACCGCAGCAGGTGAAGGATGGAATTGCTGAATGAAAAAGTAATCTGGCAGTTCGCCAAGAGGCATCCAAGTGCCGAGAGCCCTCTGCAGCACTGGGTCGATACTGTCAAAGCGCAACAGTGGAAAAATCCAGCAGATGTGGCGCAAACTTTTAATAGCGCCGACAATCTCGGCAACGACCGATGGATTTTCAATATTGGTGGCAATAATTTTCGCCTTGCAGCTACTGTTTGGTTTATAAAGCACCGAGTCTTTGTTCTAAAAGTAATGACTCATCTTGAATATGATATGGAGGTCTGGTAGCAAGATGGTTAGTAAGTACAAAGCACTAACAGAGCGGCTTCCGTTGCGTCCAATCAAGTCTGAAGAAGAACTCGATGCAGCTCTTGCAGTAGCTAGCGAACTCTATCTCAAGATCAACTCTCTTAATACTGATGAAGAAGACTATCTAGATGTACTCAGCACTTTAATAGCTCAATACGAAAAAGTGCACCACGCAAGAGATGGCAACTTCACACCACTTGAGCACGTCAAATATCTCTTTGAAGTGAATCAGTTGAAGCAATCAGATTTTGGAAAACTACTTAGCCTTCCCTCTGGCCGCGCTAGTGAAATTTGGAATGGACATAGAGATTTGACCAAAACCCATATCGCTATTTTGGCAAAGCGTTTCTGTGTAAATGCCACCCTATTTCTTCCCAAAGTTGTGGTTCCCACAATTGAAACCAAGAACCCCGACAAAAAGGTAGCAAGCAAAGTTTTCTCCAAAATAAAGAAAGCCCTTGATCCGCTAGAACCGGAACAAAGGCAGATGGTGCTTGAGAGTCTCGGTCAATACAAACAATCGAACGAGCCTAGCGAATAAGAACGAATAAAAAGATTTGGGCAGTACAGGATTCGAACCTGTGACCTCTTCCATGTCAAGGAAACGCGCTACCAACTGCGCCAACTGCCCACAAGACAAGTACTTATTGTAACTTGAATGGTCCTTAGATGATAAGTTACTGAAACGAAGTTGTAAATTCGCAACATTAATAAACGGCAGAAAACCAGTCTATTAAGTCGTCAGTAATCAGTAAAAAGATAGGCGGCACCCAGATTCGAACTGGGGGATAGAGGTTTTGCAGACCTCTGCCTTACCACTTGGCTATGCCGCCGCATAACTTAAAAGCTGAGTTACATGCTATTTGGCAGGGGCTGATTTGTCAATTCGAACAAGACGGCAAGAGCCTTTTCGCTGCAATAGAAAGCAAGAAGTGACAGCCATTGCGGTTATTATTAGCTTAACGTTTTGTCTCAGCACCAGGTAAGCCGAAAAATGATTATAAGGAGAGTACTGGCAGCCATTCCCATGCTCTTCCTCGTTTCTCTTGTCAGCTTTGCTTTAATGCGCGCCCTTCCTGGCGACCCCGTTGACGTCATGCTTGGTTCCTCCCAAAAAGAGCTGCCTGCTGAAGACCTCAAACTCTTGCGCCAAGAATTCGGTCTCAATCAGAACCCAGCAAAGCAATATTTACTCTGGCTCTCAGGCTGGGTCAAAAACGATAGCGTTGCTTCTAGTAATGCTTTGGGGCGCTCTTACCGCGACGGCCGCCCCGTCAAAGAAGTGATAACCGAGCGCATCCCAGCCACCCTCACCCTGGTTGGAATGGCACTAGCGCTCTCTTTCAGCATGGGTCTTCTGCTTGGCGTGCTAGCAGTTGTGTTCAATTTAAAGAACAAAAAGGCTGAATCAGCCTTTACCGCCGCCTTACTGGCCTGGTACTCCGCCCCCAATTTCTGGCTGGCCTTTATTGCCCTGGCATTTCTAGCCAGCCCTTACAGTAGCGCCTTAGTCAATCTCCCCATTCTCGGCTTGCATCCACCGGGGGCCGAGCCGTCGCCAGCCTATGCTGCCGAGTATTTATTGTTTCCTGCCATCATTCTCTCTTCCCGCCGCATGGTCAAAGTTGCGCTCTATGTGAGAGCCCTCGCCATAGAAGAGTTAGGTAAAGAATATGTGGTGACCGCTCTAGCAAAGGGTTTATCACTAAAGAACGTGATCACCAGCCACGTTCTCAAGAACTGCCTGATACCAGTAGTCAACCTAGCTGGCCTTTCTCTGCCTGCCATGATTGGCGGCTCAGTCTTAATCGAAACCATATTCTGCGTACCGGGCATGGGTCGGTTAATGGTCGATTCGACCTTTGGCCGCAACTATCCTGTTTTGATGGGGCTGGTGATGCTCTACGGCACAATCGTAGTTTTGGCAAACCTGCTGGCCGATGTGCTCAACAACGTCATAGACCCGAGGTTGCAGCAGTAGACAACAGTAGAGAACAGTAGACAGCAGTAAGCGCCAGCAGAAATTGAAAAATATGAGAAAACTAAGCCCCAAACTCAATACTAAACTCATTACCGGTGCCATCGGCCTGGGTCTGTTGCTGGCAATGGCGTTAACGCCGTTAGTTCTAAGCTTGCTACAGCCATTATTTGGTCTAACAATTGAGCCCCCTATATCGAACTTAAACTCTGTAAATTTGGCGCCATCTCTCACTTTTCCTCATATTCTTGGCACCGATGCCGTCGGTCACGACCTCTTAAAAATGATTGCTTATGGCGCCCTCGGCTCACTTTCAGTAGGCCTTTGCTCAGCCCTTGTAGCCGTTACCCTCGGCAACTGCTGGGGAGCCATTGCCGCCTTGGCAGGTGGAGCAATCGACAGCTTGATGATGCGGGCTGTCGACGCCCTGCTGGCCGTGCCCTCGATTATTCTTTTACTCACTCTGAGTTCGATTTTATCTGCCCCGGAGCTAGTGGAGCACTTTCCACCCTTCCTGCTCACTGCCCTAGGGGTGACCAGCTACACAGACGGCCTCTTGCCCTACTTCATTGTCATACTGGCAATCACGGCCACCACCTGGCTTGAATCGGCAAGAGTGGCCAGAGCGCGGGTTTTATCGATAAAAGAAGAAGATTTCTTTTTGGCCGCCCAAGCCCTGGGCAGCTCCTTTGCCCAACTTTTAAGCAAGCACCTGCTGCCGGCTCTAGCCACAACAGCGGTGGTGGAAGGCACGCTATTAGTGAGCGACGCCATCATTATGGAATCAGGCTTGAGCTTTCTAGGGCTCGGCCTCGGTCCAAGCACCCCAAGCTGGGGAAGCATGCTCAAAGACGCCCAGTCTTGCCTCACGGCAGGCAATTGGTGGGCAGCAGTCATACCCGGACTGCTCATTTGCTTCACAGTTTTAAGCGTGCACATGCTGGGCGAGGGCTTTTTCGCCTCAAAGCGGGCCCGAGGGAAAATTCCCACATAGAGAATCGGCTAGAATATTGGAGTAATTGTTCTGTCAGTGAAAATTCAGAGTCAAAACTAATTCAGAGTCAATTCAGCCCATTAGTATCAAATGGTGTCTATGCAATTTCTTTCATCAACCTCTTCAAAATCTTTCGCAAAATCGAAAGCTAAAACTCGCAGCCTTCAGAGTCTGCTTCTGGCACTATGCATGACCAGCAGCTTGAGCATAGTTCTCCTCAGTGGTTGTGGCGACGGCAAAGAAGTAAGCTTCAACTCTGGCGGCATGCGGCAGACATCAAGAGCTGGCAAAGGTTCCGTGCCAGATGACTTAAAGAAACTTGTCTATCCTGGTGCCATCGCCAGTGGTTCGCAGTCAGCTAGTGAAACAGACAAAGATGCCAACGATCATTCTCGCTACCTAAATCTATCAAGTAGCGACTCAATCGAGAAAGTAGCTGCCTGGTATGAAACAGCTCTCAAGGGTGAGGGCTGGAACATTGAAAAGAACGAAGCCATGGGCAATCTAGTCACCATCAGCGGCACACTAAAAGACGCTGAAGTGGCAGTAAACATTGCCGATGATTCTGGCAAGACTTCAATTATCGTCAATCAAAGCACCTCCATTGGTGCCATTCCTGATGATGAAGCAGTAGAGAATTTCAAGCCGAATAAAGAGGTTCCACCCACTGACTAAGAAGAGCGATAGCAAAGCTGCGGTTGTGCCTCAGAGCCCCCTAGCAGAGGTGCTTACTTCTTCTATCACTGGTCTTGTGGCTGAGACAATTAAGAGCAGCTCTAACAGCGGTGGCAGCAGTAGTGGCGGTTCTAGCAACAAAGTTCTCAAGCCGCGCTTTGGTAGTTTTGTCAGAGTTGATTCACCAGAGAACGACATTTCAATTTTTGCCATTGTTTTCAATGTCATAACTAATCCACCAGACAGTGTGCACAAACCTAGTGCCCTAGGGTTAACGAGAGATCAATTGCGGGTGGAACAGCCCCATATTTTCGCCCTGCTCAAAACAGAAGTACACGCGCAAATTGTTGGATATTTAGATTGGAGCGACAAAGCAATCTATCAGCATTTGCCACCACAACCGCCTGAAGTGCACGACTTTGTCTACAGTGCCAGCCAAGAAGAAGTGTTGAAGTTATCGAGCGAATTTGAATTTTTGCGCTTGCTCAATGGTGTCACGAGTGTTCCAGCCGACGAATTAATGGCTGCTTGCGTGAGAGAGGCGGCACGGGCAAGAGCTGGAGCTCCAACTATTCACAACAGCGGATCAGGCACCGATTACGACAAAGAGCAAGCCTCAACGGCCTATCTAATCGAAGCCGGTCGCGCCATCTCGCAACTATTCCGCTCAGACTACGAGCGCATGTTGAGCATCGTCCGCAAAATCAAACCAGGTAATGTGGGATAGGTTGAAAAATTAGGTTCAATGAAATGAAAAATAGAACGCTCTATTTACTAGCAGCCTTAGGTCTGTTCTGTTTATTCAAAATATTGCCAGCACTAGCAAATAATAGTGATCAAAACGTCCCAACGGTCGAGGCTGACATCGCTAAACTGGTCAAGTTTGAGGTCTGCCCTCCGCAAGCAGAATTGGAAAAAATATTAGGCGCAAAGTTTGCAGTCTTCGCACCCAATGAAGTAAATTTTGTCAGACGTGAAATAACTAACGGCAATTCAAATTACCATCAAATAAACCTGGCAATTCCCCATAAAACAGATCAAACCGCAAGCCTATCTCTCATTCCACGACGAAAGAAAAAAGCAATTACTGAACGAATGGTGCGTCACTGGTTCGGCAATAAAACAGCGGTCTTTCAGAACTCGCCGATCTTTGCCAGTCTTGTGTACCAATATCCGTGGGGCGAAGTCGAGTTTCTTTTCATTCATGCCAAACCAGATTTGCTGACTCAGATTACTTTACGCTGGGCCAAAAGCACCGACTGTGACGGTTTGCCGGAGTTTGTACCTGCGCCTGAAACTACCATAGATGAAAAACTTAAACATATTGACGAACTACATTCATCGGGAGAACGTCAGGCTGCGCTCAAGGAACTCTATGAGCAAGTGGCAAAGGGCGAAGCAAGTATAGTTTCGTTGCTCGAACACGACTATAGAGAAGCAGTGAGACAACGATTGATAAAGTGGAAAGAGACGGAAAGCAAACCAGAAGTGGTGACATATCTCAAGGTTGCGCCATTTACTGAAATAGCCGAGACCATGCATCAGATAATCGATGGAAAGCGAAGCGATTTTTATACAGAGAAAGAATTTGCCAGCTTTCCCTACAAATTAATCGGAGAAATGAATGAGAAGTTGTCTGGACGATGTTTTGTCCAAGGCCGCGATGGCTTTTTTGTCGCCATAATCAGTGAAGACTCAGCTTCTACAAGAAGTTTCTTCAATTCAAATAAAATCGAATTGCCATTTAAAGCAACAGCCGCCAATGCTGCCACAATCTCACCTTTGAACGGACCACTAATAGACCAAATAGCCACCGATCAAGCGGCGAAAATAAAGCAGCGTTTTGAAGAGAGTAAAGAACAGGCCAAAGCAATCTACCTAAAATACAACCCAAATCGCAACAGTCCAGAGCAAAAAGCAATAAACGCTCAAAGAGAGGCCTTAGATCCAAGCAGAGCTATATTGCGCAAAACGGTTGAAGACTTGCTTGAGGACAAAAAGTGAAGCGAGCTAAGTTGCTAGTTACTCTCATGCTTTTCGGACTCAGTCAAATTGCTTCGGTGCGGGAGGCAATTAGCGGCCCTTCTTTCTTTCTAGACGCTTACGGTCCGGCCCGCACAAAGTATGACAATTTAGCAAGGCGTTCGAGTCTTACACATTCAGACAAATCAGCCAGTGAACTAAAAGACAATACTCTAAAAATTCAAAATGACATTGCAGAGATACTCAAGTACGACAGCTGCCCAACGCGAAAAGAACTAGAAAAATCTTTGAACGCTGTTTTTGAAACCTCAACTCCTAGCGAACCTTCTGCATTTAGGATTGCAAAACCAAGCAATGACCCGACCTATGAATACATCGGCCTAAAGCTGCCGCATACAATCAGTGGCCCTAGTCAGCTATGTCTAATCCCTTATCAGAGCTCGACAAACATTACTAAAGGCATGGTTCAGCAGTGGTTCGGCGCCAAAGAAGCAATTAGCGAAGGTTATGGAACGATCTATGAGTACCCGTGGGGAGAAGTAGAGTTTTCATTCTTCCCCTCATACTATGAAAACCAGTTTCGAATTACCTTCCGCTGGTCCAAGAGTTCGGAAAGCGATGGACTTAACGATCCAGCATTTCACCAAAAAAAACGACTTAACGAGCAGCTGACCAAGATTGACTTGGCATATGCAAACGGCGAGCGTAAGCAGGCCTTTGAAGACCTATACTGGCAGGTTGGTTCATGGTCCACCATAGAACACTCAACGGAGCGATTACGTTATCTGGCAGCCTTGCGCGACCGGCTCATTAAGTGGAATGAGCTTGAAAACAAGCCAGAAGTGGTGGCATATCTACGCTCTGCATCCATCAACGAAATTATCGAAACAATGCATCAAATATATCGCAAAAGAAGGCAAGATTTTTTCACAGCAACAGAACAAGCCAAAATTCCATACCTCGCTTACGGCGAACTCGACCAAGACTTCAAGGGGCATCTTCAAATTGTTGGCTTCGACGACGCACCAATCATTGAAATAGAAGGCAACACGGAGGCCGTCAAAGAGTTTTTGAGTTTGCAAAAGATCAAGCTACCATTCAAAGCGAAAAGAGAAAGTGCGGTCACGCTCTCACCACTACCTGGGCCACTAATTGATCGAATTGCAGAAGAGCAGGATGAAATCACGGTTAAGCGATTGGCAGAGCGCGAAGCAATCCTGAAGGAAAAGTACATTCAAGATAACAAAGACCCAGACAAAGTGAAGTTACGAGAAATTCAAAAAAGAAGAGACGCTTTGGACCCTGGAAGGGCACCAGAAGACGAAGATTCTGGGATTTGGCATTGAGAATCAGGAATACACTAGTCATTCTAGCGATGCTTGGTCTAGGTCAGATTGCTTCTGCACCAGTGACAGCCAAGGCCGACGATGAGAAAAGCGCTTATCAAATGGCGGGCGGCTTTGTGGAAGAGCTCCCAGATGCAACGCCGCTGTATCTTCCGAGCGGGCTCGACGATCCACGCCTGGCTGAAAACTCCGTACACATACAAGGGTCTGCCTCTCGGGCGCGCGAAATAAAAGACAATTATGAAAGGCAACTTTATCGTTACACAAAAAAGCTGTACAAGGAAGAAAAATACAAAGAAGCACTGTCACTAATTGATGGGCCAGCTGCGAATAATGAAGTTTATCTGATTTGCGACCCAAGCAATTTATACATTGATATCTGCCTTGCACTCGCAAACAAAGGTGACCGAGCGGAGTCAGAGATTTACTACAACAAAGTTATCGCAGAATGTAGCAAAAAGCTTTGCGGTGCTTACAACAAAAACTATTTTTTGCCAAAAGCACTGGCATTGGCTCGGACAGGCAAAAAACAAGAAGCTGTTACTTGCTGTCAAACGGCCTACAATTTTGCCTTAGCCAATGGTACTAAGACCGATGAGTGTTCGACACTGCTAGTCGAGCTCACTGGCAAAGGGGAGCCATCTCCAGAATTCAACAATCGCAACTTAGCCAAAATCCAGAGTCAAATTTCTGGTCTAGTAAGTAAGGGCACATGCCCAAGACATACTGAAATAGAACAGATATTCGGAGAAAAATTTGACATAAAGGACCCAGCTCTTCCTGGTACAGTAAAGAAAACAATTGAAAGCTGCGGTGGTATTTATAGATCAGTTATTCTTCACATACCGCACACGGCTGATCAATCGACCACGCTAACCTTAGACCTACAGCAAGAGTCAGCCATAATAACAAATGACATGCTGCAGAACTGGATTGGGAGCGCCCCCAATGGGAAGGCCACCAGTGAATCTAGTCACATTAAATTCGAATATCCCTGGGGAGAAGTGCACGCCAACTTCTTTCCATGGAAACCAAAACCGGCTTATTCATTCTGTTTTACTTGGAATAAAAGCTCCGAAACAGATGGACTAGCAGATCTGCCACCAGGAAATTGGCCCACCCTCAGCGAATGTTTTAGAGGTATAGACGCGTCTCTAAGTCAAAGGAATTTTGGCAAAGCACTGGATCAAATTTCTAGCATTCAAATGATCAAAAGCACTTGGGATAACTCGCCCAGCGAGGTCTTCAAAAAGGGAGTTAGAGAGCGGCTAGTAAAACTCAAGAAGTTGCAAAACAAACCCGAGATTGCAGAGTATATTAAGACTGCCTCGTTTGAAGAATTGGTAAAGATGTTGGAATGCGTCAAACAGGAACGATGTGGTGACTTTTTTACGAGCAAAGAACGGGCAGAGCAAATCTACACTCTCGGCGGAAAACTCGATAAAAACTTTAAGGGACACCTGTTAATCTGTGGCTATCAGGATGAGCGAATTGCCATTATCCACATGAAAACACACTCAGCAGAGAAGCTACTTAAAGATCTCAAAATCAACTTGCCAATTGAAGAATTTAAATTATACGAAGTCAAAGGCTCGTCACTTCCGGGCCCATTGCTAGATAAAATTGATAAGGAACAAAGAGCACTGGAAGCTAAAAGCGTCGACGAAAGAACCTCACGCAACCCACTGAATGAGCCCGTACACCAACGCTTTTTGGAAAACCTAGGTTCACATAAATGAACTACACCAACACACATTTGCGTTCCATTTTAGTCGTTGCGATTCTTGCGCCCCAAGTGCCTGCAGCCAGTGGAAGCTCAGCGATAAAGAAATCTGACAAGTCATACAAGCAAGCGCCAGCCTTCCTCCCTTCAGGACTAGACGATCCGAGATTAGCGAAGAATCCGTTTTACGCCAAAGGCACATCTAAGTACGAGGAAGGCATTAAAAACCGCTATTCTGATGAACTCTGTAGGTATGCGCACAAACTGCTAAAAGAAAAAAAATATAAAGAAGCACTGCGGATAGTAAATCTCTCATTTGAAAATCAACCAATAATCAACTTAGGACAGGCCGCAGATTTGCGCATTCAAATCTGCATGGAATATGCAGGGAAGCTCGACAAAATCAAAGCAAAAGCACTCTACGAATTGGTGGTAAGTGAGTGCACTAAAGGCACAAAAGGCTGGCACCCGCTAGAATACTACTTACCAAAAATAGACGCACTCCTCGCCCTCGGACGAACGGCCGAAGCAATTCAGTGCAGTGAAGAAGGCTACAACTATGCAAATGGCGACGGCAAAGACGTAGGCCCCTATGCGGCCATATTAGCTAGACTAACAGGCTCAAGCAAACCATCTAAAGATTTAAAAGAGAACGTTGTACAAGCTCAAAATGAAGTTGCGAAATTGGTCAAATATAGTGCTTGTCCAAGTCAGAAAGAACTTGAAAATATTTTCGGTGCTAAATTTGAAGTGTCATTCCCAGATAGTCCGAATTTAATTCGCAGAGGAATAGCAAAGGGCAACGCAGCGTATAGCAGCATTGATCTAAAAATCCCCCATAAAATCACTAAGCCTAGTCAGCTTATCCTCTACCCACGCCCAGACTTTGCCCTTATCACGGAAGAGATGGTACGACAATGGTTTGGCAATAAAGAAGCCATTCGAGAACCTTCGCCACTCACAGTAGGCCTGATTTATGAATACCCATGGGGTGAGGTGCAATTCTCATTTTCGCCATTCGGCAACAAAGCTGTTTACGAAATCGACTATCGTTGGGCTAAGAGTTCAGAGTGTGACGGTCTTCAAGATCCAGAAGACAAGCCGAAATTGAGCCTGGATGAGAAACTAAAAGAGATAGATAAGTGGTATGCGTTAGGCGAGCGCAAATATGCTTTTCAAGAACTATACTGGCAGGTTGGTAAATGGTCGTCATTTGAACATTCGAGTGAGCGATTGCGCTATATAAAAGCCCTCCGCAACAGGCTTATAAGTTGGAGAGGAGTTGAAAACAAACCAGAAGTGGTGGCATATCTAAAGATAGCGCCGGCACAAGAAATCATTGAAACAATGTGGCAAATAATCTCTAAACAGCGACTAGACTTCTTTACAGCGAAAGAACATGCCAAATTTCCATATCCAATTTACGGTGAAATAGATCACGACTTCAACGGGCAACTGGTGATAGATGGCTTCGCCGGTGAGAGAATCATATCAATTGAAGAGAAGACAGAAGCTGGCAAACAATTTGTCAATTCTCAAAAGATCAAACTCCCGTTTAAAGGTTATAGAGATGGCACTTTAACAATTTCACCACTACCTGGGCCACTAATTGATCAAATTGCAGATGAGCAAGATGCCATAGTGGTAAAGCGGGTAGCTGAACGGAAAGCAATTATAAAGGCAAAATATATCGAGGACAGCAAAGACCCTGAAATAGTCAAGCAAAGAGAAATTCAAGCAAGAAGAGATGCTTTAGACCCAGACCGAGTTTCTACGCGCGAGGCGTTTGAAAGCGTCTATATGCAACTGAAATAATACAATCAAGCAATCTCGCTAGTATCGGCATACTTCATGTAGACCCAGACAGCACCAGAGACAATAATAATCAGCACTGTTGAAACGGCCGAACCAAAGGCCCAGTCGCGCACAACGAGAAACTGATTCTGAATGAGATTGCCCATATACATGTACTTGCCACCACCGAGAAGGTCGGGGGTAACATAATCGCCGAGCGATGGAATGAAGACCATGAGCGAACCAGCGATGATACCACCACTGGTGAGCGGTATTAAGACCTTAAACAAAGTGCGCAGGGGGCTAGCTCCGAGATCTAGAGAGGCTTCAAGGAGCTTGATATCGACCTTCTCGATGGCTGTATACAGCGGCAAAATCATATAAGGCAAGTAGTTGTAGACCATCCCTAGCCAAACAGCAAAGGGCGTATAAAGCAGCGGTGGCATCTGCCAGCCACCAGCCGCAAACAAATGAGCCAAAATTCCCGTCGGACGCAATATTGTTATCCAAGCATAAATGCGCAGAAGAGAAGACGTCCAAAGTGGCAAAACAATAAGCAAAAGCAAGATATTGCGAAAAGTAGGCTTGCTAAATAACGCTAGCCAAAGGGCAAAGACGTAGCCCACCACCAGAGTTGATACCGTTGTCACCGTAGATAGGGCAATTGAGCGCAATAGAGCAGAAAGATAAGGCCCATTAACAAAGCGCAGATAATTGTCAAAGCTGAAACCAAACGTAACGCGACCAAGGTCATCGCGCCCGCCAAAGCTATAAACCAACAAGATTACAAGAGGTACCAAAACAAACATACTGAGCCAGAGGCAGGCAGGCGCCAAAAGCCAGACCCTGGCATCTAGGCCGAATGAGACTCTTTTTGAAGTGTTAGACGAGTTCACTTTTGCTTCTCTCGGCGGCGAGATACACTATACAGTCTGTTCACCACTGATTTTAAACTATATGCTCAAAGTCATTTATCTCGGTACTCCTCAATTCGCCGTGCCTACACTTGCTAGCTTGATTGAAAATCAAGAGAAGCTCGGTCTTAAGGTCGTCGCCGCTGTCTGCCAGCCTGACCGACCAAAGGGTCGTGGCGGAAAAGTGGAGATGCCACCAGTCAAGGTCTTGGCAGAAGCTCACGGCATACCAGTGTTTCAACCACAGGCTCTAGCCCGCTCACCCGAGACTGTTGAAGCCATGAAAGCTCTGCAGCCGGATTTGCTAGTAATGGTAGCCTTTGGTCAGATTCTCAAAAAGAATGTTTTAGAGATGGCGCCTTTAGGTGTGATCAACGTGCACGGGTCGCTCTTGCCCGAGCTTCGTGGTGCAGCTCCTATTAACTGGTCAGTGATCAATGGCGATACTGTTACTGGTGTCACTACTATGTACACCGAAGCCGGTGTCGATACCGGCCCGATGTTGCTCAAAGACGAAATTGCTATTGGCCCAGATATGACCGCCCCAGAGCTAGCCACTGAAATGTCACATGTCGGTGCCGCTCTATTGATCAAAACAGTCGAAGCACTGATCAACAAGACCCTGGTTCCCGAAAGACAAGACGATAGCAAGACAACCCTGGCACCAATGCTATCAAGAGCCATCTCAAAAATTGATTTTAAAAAGCCTGCCCAAGAAATTCACAACTTGGTTCGTGGCCTGACGCCCTGGCCCGGTACCATGGCTAATTTCAGAGATGCTGAGCTAAAGATAGTAAAAACAAAAATGCTGGAGGCTGCCAGTAATGGCTCAATTGCAGACCACGCAACTGTAATTGATAGCGGCAAGCCCGGTGAAATTATCAAAGCTGAGGGCAAAGTATTTGTTCTCTGTGGTGACAAAAAATTATTAGAGTTGCTCGAAGTGCAACCGGCAAACCGGGCCAAACTGGCCGCGGCAGCCTGGGTAAACGGCGTTAGATTGGAAACAGGTGAGTGTCTTACATGAGCGAAAATAGCGAGCCAAAACCTGCGCTAAAGAAAAATGACTCACACCTACGCAAACGCGGAGTGTCATCACGCAAAATTGCTGTAGAAGTTTTGATAAAGGTGCAAGAAAAAGGTGCCTACACAAACATTGCTCTAGCCAATGCCCTTGATGGCAGCAAATGGGATTTATCCGAAAGAGACCGGGCCTTTATCACCGCCCTAGTACAAGGTGTGCTACGCAACAAAAATACTCTAGACAAAGCCATCGGCGCTGTTGCTAGCAAACCTATCGATAAGATTCAGCCGCCTTTGCTCAATCTACTTCGCATTGCTTTCTTCCAAATCGAATCAATGCCCGACATTCCCCAGAGTGCTGTTGTTGATACCGCTGTTGAACTAGCACGGGTGATTGGTCACGTTGGCCTCTCTAAATTTGTTAACGGCATTCTGCGCACCCATATCCGCAATATTGAAAAAGGCAGACTTACTGCCGAACCTGTTGACATGAGCAAACTAGAAGGTGCCGAGCTAGCAGCAGCTCTAGCTGACCGCCACTCAATGCCACTGTGGTTAGTATCGCGCTGGTTGAAGCGCTTTGGAGCGGAAGAAACAGAAAAGCTATTAAAAGCCTCCGACGTTCCCGCAAAGCTCACAGTTCGTGTCAACGACATCGCGATGGAAACCGACGGCTACCAGCGCCTGTTGCTCGATAAAGGTGTGGTCGCCGAGCGCTCTATGCTTGTGCCCACATGCTTAGTTATCACCGAAAGAAAGAGCCTCAAGGGCCCCATCGAGAAACTGCCCGGCTACGACGACGGTATCTTCTCAGTACAAGATGAAGCCGCGGCTTTTGTCGGTCAAGTAATGGCACCTCAAACAAGCGATGTTGTCATTGACCTCTGTGCTGCCCCTGGTGGCAAAACTGTCAATATTGGCGAATTGATGAACAATAAAGGTCGCATCATTGCCATAGACAAGCATGAAAAGCGACTGAACATGGTCAAAGAAAATCGCTTGCGTCTTGGTCTGACCAACATCGAAACTTATACCGCCGACGGCACCACCTATGAACATCCACCGGTGGACAAAGTCTTAGTTGATGCACCCTGCTCCGGCACCGGCGTCATCAACAAGCGATCAGATATCAGACTGAAGCTGAAAGAAGAAGATATTGCCGAAGTCAATGTCATTCAAAAAGCCTTGCTCACTAATGCTGCAAAGCTGGTCAAACCAGGTGGTGCACTAATCTATTCAACTTGTTCAATTGAGCAAGAAGAGAACGAAGACATGATTGAGTGGTTTCTCAATGAAGACTGCGGCGAAGACTTTGACCGCGATGACATCAGTGGCTACTTCATCAATGATTCTCTCAGCCAGCTTGGTTTAGAGAAAGAAGCCGCTCAAGGCTATGCACTGTTCTTGCCATCACGTCATGATTTTTCTGGATTCTTCGTGGCTAGGTTGAAGCGGAAACAAGCGGTTGTGCAAGAAGAGAAAGATGGCGCAGTATCCGTTTGATCAGAAATTTAGAGATGTCGTAGACAACCTTCCAGGCTACGGGGAACGTATCGATTCTTGGGATATGCTCGTCAACCACGAGGGACCAGGAAGCCTATTGTTTGAAGCGCTGGCTGAGGCCGGATACTCAAACGCAACCGTGTCCTCGTACATCAATACACTGAAAGAAATGCCAGCTGCAAAACTGATCGAGTTAGCCTTAGTAGACAAGCTTGAAAACACTCCAGCTATATTGGTGCTACAGCAGAGCAAAGAAAGAGACGTTCTCGAAGCTGTGCTTAAACTGACCTTAAGTGACGTTGCTTTAGAAAGAGAACTAGCAGCGTTGGTTTTGATGCGAGAACCTGGGATGACGTATAAAGACGAAGCTGTCGCTGCCGTTAAGGCAATGATAGCAAAGGAAAAAGACGACTCTGCCTCTGGGGCTATGGCGTATGCCGTTCATCACCTAAAGATATACGATTGCTCAGAGTTCCTAGCTCACGTGGCTCAGAGTACCAATGCAAGCACTAGGTATGCAGCAGCATATGCTCTTGGTGGTCGCCTGGACGACGATCTCGCCGTCAAAACTTTAATAGCTTTATCGCAAGACTTAGACGATGACGTTCGAGACTGGGCCACTTTTGGCCTGCACAATGGCCTCGAGCAAAAGCCATTTATTCGAGACGATATAAGAGAAGCTCTATTCGCCAATATTGATGACGCCCACGAAATGACTCGCTACGAGGCTCTAGAAGGCCTTGCTATTTGCAAAGATCCAAGAGTATTAGAGCCATTAATTGCAGCACTTGAACTGGATGACTTTTGGAATAGCGCATTGTATGGTGCAATAGCATTTGGTCATCCAGCGTTGTATCCAGCGCTAGTCAAACTCAACGAGCGCATTCCTGGTGACGAATTGATCGAAGAAGCACTATTGGCTTGCACGCCAATAGCGGCAGAGTAACAGTACGTATTCGCTTTCCCAGGCCTCCGGAACCAGAAAAGAAAGTGCCACGGCGTAGTGGCATAGACTACTAACAGCTCAATTTGCTACTACAGAGCCACTTATCCATCACTCCAAAAGCATGTTTCAACATTTGCTAAAACGACGTTTTCGGCTGATGTCTACTAGTGGTGTACATAACCTAAAAACTTCCAAAAACAATGCAGTCTTCAGTTGAACGGTAAGAATCAGTAAGGCTTGGGTAGAACGACTAACTTCGCCACAACCCTTCACATCGTCTGACTTTCTTTCGGCTCGCGCACTCTAAAAGTTTTGATCATCTGCTCAACATCTGGATAGAGTGATGCTTCCTTATCTTTGAACAATGTGCTAATAACAAAAACCAATTGATTATCAACAACAAAGTGCCACTGACGCCAGCGAACTTTCTCCTCGCCATTTGGTGGCAGAGCAGCTTCAAATAAATAGGCATCATAAGGTCCAATCTTAGCTGGCTTCAAATCATTGGCAGTAGCATCGGGTTTGACCCGCTTGTATTCATCAAGTGCAGCGTCACGGGGCGCTGTTTTAAGCAGCTCCTTCAACTTCTCTGGCGTATCAGCAGACAGCTTGCCACCGACGTGAAAATCCATACCCATTGGTGCTGTTGGCGGCACAAACATAGTCCACGAACTATGTTCTATCTTCTTCCAACCTTTTGCCGCAGTCATTTCAAACTTTGGTTTTACATCTGCAGCGACGAAAGAAAAGATAGCGATTCCATCTGCAGTCTTTTTGTCAGGGCTGTCCGCGCCCATTACCTGGCTCTCTTCACGATAAGCCCATTTAGTGTTTGTCTGCATGGCAACGACATCGAGCAATTCTCTTAAAGTGCATTTATATGAGTGAGGAAAAGCTGGCATCAATTCGCGCTCACTTATGCCCTCGACATCGGAGCTTAGACCGACGCAGGTGTCAGTGTCCAATTTGCTCCTGACAAAGAACATGTTGCTAAACGCTCCGAACGTTTGGCCAAGACTGCTATTTATACGGGTATTGAGCAGTTTCTCGCGAGCCGCAGCGTCCAATATCTTGAGTTTGATTTCATACGATTTCTTTGGCTTTGTCGCTGAATTATTAACCGAGCTAGGTGGTGCAGCATTTCGCTGCGGCTTCTGGGCGCTAGCAGCGTTCGGCCAGAAATTAAGCACGAGTGAAACCACTAAAAGTGAAAGAAATCCCTTGTCGCTCAATTCCATTTATATCAATCTCCGGATTGGCAAAGCCTTGGAATTATAGACGCTTGAAAAATTAAGGGTCAGACAATACTCGACTAATGTGGTGAGACCTGCCAGTTATCACTTATCAGTTGGTCGAGAATGCCAAAGAATTCATAGAAAACTGACTTGACGGATAGAGCAATTAGATCTAGTCTAAAGGTATTATGATTCCAAACAACCAATCAGTCGAATCAGTCCTCGTTTCCCATGGCGTTAAACCAACGCCACAGCGCATGGTTATTGCTGAGTATCTATTAAATACCCTCGACCATCCAACGGCCGAGGAAGTTTTGGCAGCTGTGTCTGGCAAGCTCCCAGTGGCACTATCTAGGGCTACTGTCTACAACACCCTCAACTCGCTCAAAGATGCTGGGGTTGTGCGCGAAGTCTTGGCCGAGCCCGGTAAAGTGCGCTACGACGCTAATCTCTTTAATCACCATCATTTTATTGATGTTAAAACCGGTCAAATTGTCGATGTACCGGTTGAAAAAGTTGAGCAGCTGGGAAAACTGCTTGACAAGAAATTCAAAGTTCACGGTGTACAAGTCACCTTCTTTGGTGACCTTCAACAAGAAGAGTCGGAACAAACCTGAAAAAAGGTTGTCACTCACAACAAACTAGCGATAGACAATAGGTCATTAGCCTATTGGCAATTGCTTAGGTATCACACGATCCTACGATAGGGGCAGAAAAAAATGAAAACCAGGAATCTTGTTTATTCGCTTTTGCTGGCTAGTCAAATAATCAGCGCGGCTTCCGCGAAGGAACTAGATAAAGTACTAAATACTGATGGTACTCCCCCTGGTGCCAAGAAAACTGTGCCAGCAGGCAAATGCCCGATGATGGAAGGCAGCGATACAACAAAGGGTGCCGAAAGGATGCCCACAGCGGCTGGCGGCTACTCGAACAGAGACTGGTGGCCGAATCAGTTGAACCTAAAGATCCTTGACCAGAATTCAGTGCAGAGCAACCCAATGGGTGCAAACTTTAGATATTCAGATGAGTTCAAGAAGCTCGACCTTGCGGCCTTGAAGAAAGACGTTACGGAGTTGATAAACACATCGCAAGAGTGGTGGCCATCAGACTTTGGCAGCTATGGTCCGCTCTTCATTCGCATGGCTTGGCATAGCGCTGGCACATATAGAGTCGCCGACGGCCGCGGTGGCGCTGGTTATGGCACGCAGCGCTTTGCACCACTCAATAGCTGGCCAGACAACGTTAACCTCGACAAAGCACGTCGACTACTGTGGCCAATCAAGCAGAAGTACGGCGACAAAATCTCATGGGCCGACCTTATGGTCTTTACTGGCAATTGCTCCCTTGAGTCTATGGGCTTTAAAACTTTCGGATTCGCTGGCGGTCGCGAAGACGTCTGGCAACCACAAGAAGATATTTACTGGGGGCCAGAGAGTAAGTGGCTAGGAGACAAGCGCTACACCGGTGATAGACAACTAGAAAATCCACTGGCTGCCGTGCAGATGGGACTCATTTATGTCAATCCAGAAGGTCCAAACGGTAAACCAGACCCCCTTGCGGCCGCCAAAGACATTAGAGAAACCTTTGACCGTATGGCAATGAACGACGAAGAAACCGTTGCTCTCATTGCTGGCGGACATACATTTGGCAAAACTCACGGGGCAGCAGATCCAAACAAATATGTTGGCCCTGCCCCTGAAGCAGCCAGCATCGAGCAGCAAGGCCTTGGCTGGAAAAACACCTTTGGCACCGGCAATGGTGACGACACAATTGGTAGCGGCCTCGAAGGCGCTTGGACTTCTACCCCAACCAAGTGGTCAAATGGCTACTTCGATCATCTCTTAGGCCTAGAGTGGGAACTGACCAAGAGCCCAGCAGGCGGTCATCAGTGGACTCCGAAAGGAGACTTTTCGAAAGAGCTAGTGCCAGACGCACAGGACCCGAAAAAGAAACACCCACCGATGATGTTCACCACAGACATCGCTCTCAAGGTTGACCCAATCTATGCACCAATTTCAAAACGATTCCACGAGAATCCAGAGGAATTGAGAATTGCTTTCTCCAAAGCTTGGTACAAGCTCACCCACCGCGACATGGGGCCAGTCAGCCGTTGCCTAGGGCCATTGGTCGCCCCCCCTCAATTGTTCCAAGACCCAGTTCCCGTTGCCGACTATATGTCAATTGACGACCAAGACGTAGCCACTCTCAAGGGCAAGCTGCTCTCATCAGGTCTCTCTATACCACAGTTAGTGTCGACAGCCTGGGCATCTGCCTCAACCTTCCGCGGCTCGGACAAACGTGGTGGCGCCAACGGTGCTCGCATCCGACTCTTGCCCCAGAAAAACTGGGAAGTAAATAACCCCACCGAATTAGCAAAAGTTTTGCAAACCCTCGAGAAAATTCAAACTGATTTCAATAGCTCGCAGACTCGCGGAAAGAAAGTGTCGCTCGCAGACCTAATCGTACTGGGTGGATGCGCCGGTGTTGAGGCCGCTGCTAAAAATGGCGGACACGACATTAAGGTGCCATTCTCACCAGGAAGAACTGACACTACTCAAGAGTTGACCGATGCCAAATCATTTGAAGTGCTCGAACCAACTACTGACGGATTCCGCAACTTCCGCGGTCACAAACTAGACAGGTCTGTAACTGAAAAGCTGATAGATCGAGCACAGCTGCTCAAACTAACTGCGCCAGAAATGACTGTTCTATTGGGCGGCATGCGAGTCTTGAATACAAATGCCGACCACTCACAACTAGGAGTCTTCACTAAGCGACCTGTTTCATTGACAAATGATTTCTTCGTCAACCTGCTCGACATGAACACTGTATGGAAAAAATCGGCCGCAGACGAGAACGTATATGAAGGGACAGACCGTAAAACAGGTACTGTCAAATGGACTGGCACTGCTGTAGACCTCGTGTTTGGTTCGAACTCACAACTTCGAGCAATATCCGAAGTTTATGCCAGTGATGACGCCAAAGAGAAGTTCGTCAAAGATTTCGTGGCAGTATGGAATAAAGTCATGAACGCTGATCGCTTTGACCTAAATCCAGCAGTGCAAAACGGTTCTCAGAACTAGACTAGACGCAAACTTCTGTAATTCGAGAGGTCCAATGACAACGGAAAACGAAAAGACTCCGGAACCTAAAATCGCTTGGAAGACAAAATCTTCTCAATAGATCGAGCTTGGGCTACCTAGCACTTGCCAGAATCGTACTGCCTGATGCGATAGCCTATCTTCGGTACAGTTTCAATGATAGAGAGACTCTCATCGTCACCCATGTCTATGCGCTGGCGCAATCTTTTGATACAGGCGCGCACAGCTTCTTTTGAAGAATCAGAATCGGTGTGCCAGAGCTTCTGCAAAAGTGCTTCACCGCTAAAAACTTGATTCTTGTTACGCAAGAGAAACTCAAGTACAGCAAATTCGCGAGGCATTAGCTCGATTTCTTCACCGCCCCTGGTGACACGATGGCTTTCAGAATCAAGCGTAATATCATTTACCTGCAAAATGTTTGAGGCAACACCACCAGAGCGACGGACAATGGCTCTAAGCCGAGCACTTAGTTCTTTCAAACTAAATGGCTTCGCCAGATAGTCGTCCACACCCACATCAAGACCTGTGACTTTATGCTCCACACTGTCTTTTCCAGTAAGCATCAAAATCGGCACTCGGTTGTGGCTGGCGCGCACCCGACGGCATACTTCCACCCCGCTGAGGCCTGGCAATTCCCAATCGAGAATAATTGCTTCGTAACTGCTAAAGGTGATCAGCTCAAGGGCTGCGTTACCATCACTGACATGTTCAACCACTTGCTGTTGATTCTTGAGCCAGAGCTTAATTGACTCGGCCACCACCATATCATCTTCAACAAGTAAAATTTTCGCCATATATAAAGAACTCCGTTGAGATAGATCTTCTGTCGGCAAAGTTTAGGGGCACTGAATCTATTGTGCCAGAAATGCGTGACAAAATACGGACAGTATCGAGGATGTTAGAATGCTGGCTTATTGCCCCTACGGCGTTGAGAATTGAACAAATTTAGACTAGGAATTGTAGCCAAAGGTCTCATTCTAGTATCTATTCCGCTTGTTTTTGAGTGCGGCTTCGTTGCCGTTATGGCTAGTTTGCAAGCTCAGGCCGAGGCAGCCGCGGTTCGCGCCGAGCGCACCCAAGAAATTTCCAATTTAATCAATGAGCTCATCCAAGAGCTATACACAGGGCTGCAATCACTGCGACTGAACGTGGCCGAATTTGCGCCAGGCTCTGCTCACAAAGCGCGAATCAGCACTGCTAAAGAAAAAATCAGCCGTCTGCTTACGCTAATCGGCAACGACCGTAGTCAAGATCAGGCGACATTGCAGGCAGTCAGTCGTGCGGTAGATGAGGGCAATGCTCTTGTAATGAGGGCCGAGCAAGCATTCTTACATGGCGACGAAGCTGAAGAAATGCGCATCCGAATAGAATCTAAGCACTTTGCTGAGAAGATCATTACTCCTGAGCTAATTGCGCTTAGCGAAAAGCAAAATGCCATTTCCGCTTCAGATCCGGCTGCGCAGGCCGAACTTCGTCAATCAATGCACATTCAGCTATGGCTCGCTCTCATTCTCAACATTCTTGGAACTGTCGGCCTGGCATTTCTTACCACCCGCCTAGTAACCAAACGATTAGCATACCTGGCCGACAATGGTCGGCGCATAGCCCAGGGTCAAAAGCTCAGGGAACTCGCCCCTGGAACGGATGAGATTGCAGAGTTAGACTTCAATCTGCACAAAATGGCCAAGGGTATAGATGATCTATTGCAGCGAGAGCGGATTATCATCCAAAATGCCCGGGATATTATTTGTGTTACCGATAACAACTTAAATATCTTGCGCATCAGCCCCTATGTGGAATCAGCTCTGGGCATCCCGACGCAAAGACTGGTGGGAGCGAGCTGTCTTACTCTTTTAGAAAGAAACATCAATCAAGACGCAATCGTAAAAATTTCGGCTGCCGCCAAAGGCTCTTCTGTAAGTAGCAGCGAAAATTTCGCCAGCAGCTTCGAAGGATTCCTTAAAACTACAGCGGGTAAGGCCTTAAACGTATTGATATCATTGAGCAGAGTCCCTAAAGAGGGAAATCTGATCTTGATCTTTCATGATATTACCAGCCTGAGGGAAGCCGAGCGCCTTAAACAGGATGTGGTGAACATGGTCAGTGAGGATCTGCGATCACCGCTAACAATGGTCTCTCATATTTTTGAAAAATTTGAGCAGGGGTTATTTGGTGAGATTAATCAAGATGGCAGAAACATGCTGTCCATGGCCAAGCAATCGACCAGACAAATGTCGGTGCTAATCACTGACCTACTCGACCTTGATAAAATCGAAAGTGGTACCTTAAGGCTAGCAACTACCAGTATTTCTAGTCAGCAACTTTTAGAGAGAGCACAGGTACTGACCAGTGACCAGGCACGCCAGGCCAGGTGCCAGGTGAGAATAGATTGTGCACAAGGGCTCGTATCATGCGATCCCGACCGAGTTAATCAGATTCTTACGAACCTAATTGGTAATGCCTTGAAATTCTCTCAGCCTGGAGTTGAGATCATAATCAAGGCAGAGTCTAAGTCTCAAATGGTGCATTTCTCAGTTGAAGATCAAGGCCCCGGTATTCCAGCACAGCTGCGTGAGCGTATCTTCGAACGGTTCGCACAAGTCAGAGAAAGCGACCAGAATATAGGTACCGGTCTGGGGCTCACTATTTGCAAAGCCCTTGTGGAATTGCATGGTGGCACTATCTGGGTGAAAAGTAACAGTGAGCTAAGTCAGTCAGGCAGCACATTCACTTTTACAATGCCAGAAGTAAGACGCCAGCTTGGCCCGGCCGTAACGAGAACATAAAAACAGTCTTTGCGAATTCTTGGTTTTTGCACGTAAAGTGTTCGGCAATTGTCACGCCTGGCATGATATGTTCAAAATCCGAATCTCAATGTGACCCAAAACGATAAACGGCAAAGTCTCCAGTTTTGCCGCCCTCGGTGAGCCTAAGCACAATCGCAAATCCACTGGAGTATTACTAACTCTGTACAACCATTAACACGTGTGCACGCACCTCAGTGTGTATGAGTACGTTTGTGTGCGTGTATTCGTCCAGCTTCTGTACGTCTGTACGGCTGTACATACGTGCGCCCCTTTATGTTTCTACCAAACTCAAATAGCAGATTTACCAATTATGAAAACACCAGAAAACTTCAACCCTGAGCCACTATCGGCACGGCACCATGATTCTTTCGTACCAGCAGTTATCTCATTTGTAGAGGATGACTATAGCAAAGCTAGAAAGCAGACAATCGAGCAGGCCAAAGCCGCAGCTGTACACAATCCTAGTGTGGCACATATGCTAGACGGTTTCTCCATAGGCACAAACCAGGAAGTAAAACATATCCACATACCAAATTTCATTGGGGAGTCGCACCCAAGCACAAAACAAGAAGCAAAACAAGTCACTGAGCCAGTCAGCCCTAAAAATTTCGAAGCGAATAATAATGAAGCAAAAGAATGCGAAGTGGCTTATGCCACGCTCTACAAGCCGACCGGCAATAAAACAGCAGATGGCTCCACTTACAATCATTCGGCTAACACAGGGCACCTCGTGGGGGCGGCTGTTGACTTACGCGAGCCCATTCTCGGCGCGAAGCTAGGCCAAAAGCTGGAAATTACTAACATAGAAACTGGACAGTCTGCCATGATAACTGTTCGTGACAAAGGTGGTTTCGGACGCCTATCCACTCCCGATGAACTATATCAAGGGAGAAAACTTCATCGAGGAGTAGACCTTACAACTTACGCAGCTGATCTCATTGGTTCGGGAGGCATGACTAAAGTTGAAGTTTGTCGCCCGGCCCATCGCGTAGCAAACAACGAAACCTAATATCAAATGGTTTATGAACCTATCCCAAATTAGGCGGCGATGCCCTTCGATTTTTTTTCAAGCCAGAACGAATTACTTTGCAAGTATCGACATCTTGCAAGAAAGCTCTGATTTCACGACTGCTTACCGCTGCGGTCTGTTGCCACAGCGGTTTACTTTCATTGTCGAGCCATACTTTGTTTGATTCAATCTTGGGAAGCCTCTGGCTTACTAGTCCGAGAATTTTTCCTTCCTCAGAAACAACAGGACTGCCAGAAGTTCCGGGAGCGTCTGGAGTTGTAAAAACTACAATATTCGTTTTGTCGGCCATGGTCACCGCTGGATACTGCTTCCTGATGGCTGCTCCGCCGGCTGAACCATAGGAGCTGCTAGCAGACACTTCAAAAAAGCCCAGTGACCTAGTTGTATCCTCTGTAAGTACAGCCAACGCCTTCTTCCCCGACTTAGCCTCTCCTAGATCCTGATAGTTTATTCCATCGGAACGAGGCTTCTCGGAAAGAGAGACTCGAAGCAGCGCTAGATCTTTTGTTCTATCAAGAGCAACTAGTTTGGCCTGGTCCATATCGCCCATTTCACCATCTGAATCGTAAGTTCCGACGAGAATTGATTTTTTCTTGTCTACTAGATGAGCAGCAGTAAGAACAAGGCTCTCGCCGTTGGAAATGGCCAAATGGGGCAGCATAGCTCTATTAAGAACTACACCACCACCGGCTTCCATCTGTCCGCTGACAGCGACGATATTACCCTTTTCTTTTTTCCAAGCACTAGATAATTCTTCATTCCAGATGGTGGCTAAATCGCTGGGACAATCGCTGCTTTCGATGGCAGCTTCAGCAGTATATTGACCAATCTTTTTGCAATC
>CALROJ020000082.1:0-28317 GCA_943369735.1 bacterium Ga0077546 | reverse complement strand
AAACGTCAGGTCTGCGCAGACCGGAAATTGTAGCGATAACCCGCTAGCTGTGGATTCTGACTTGAAGCAGCAAGAAATATCGAGCCTACGCAATAGGCAGTCAGACGATAGTGAAAAAGCCGCCGCAGATTTATCTGGGTGGCTTTTTTATTTGCTGACTGAATTTAAATATGGTGTATCGTCAAGTTCTATTAGCGTAAGTAGGTCTATGACTGCAATTAAAATCGCTGGCAGACTTGAATGTCTTCCGATCACTCGCTATCAGCGAATAATCTTTGCCGTGATTGCCACAGCGTGGTTTTTCGATTGTATCGATTGCGCCATGATGACATTTTTGCTGTCCTCGATTAAGAGTGAGTTTGGCCTCAGTCCAGCACAAGCAGGCACCCTTGCCAGCATGAGTTTTATCGGCATGTTTATTGGTGCTGCGGCCTCTGGCTTTCTCGCGGACAAGTTTGGTCGCTCTGTAATCTTTCGCTGGAGCATAGTGATCTGGGGCATAGCTTCTCTCTTGTGCGCTGTGGCGCCCAGTCTTGAGGCTCTGATGTTCTTTAGAGTTTTGCTTGGTATTGGTATGGCCATGGAATTGCCCATTGCCCAAGCCCTTGTCTGTGAATTTGTTCCAGCCAAGGTTCGCGGTAAATATATCGCTTTCATGGAAGGAACTTGGCCCTTGGGCTTTATGTGTGCTGGTCTTTTGGCCTACACAATTTTGCCAGTTTATGGTTGGCGAGCACTCTTTGTCGTAGAGGCTATTCCTTGTTTGTTTGTCTTAGCCATTCGTCGCCTTGTACCTGAGTCACCGCGCTGGCTGGCGGGTGCTGGACGACTAGAAGAGGCAGAAGCTGTGATGAGCGAGATTGAAAGAAGAGTCAAGCTAGAATTGAAAATAGACCAGCTGCCTGCACCGCAGGTGGTATCGCTAGACAGTTCTCTAGATAGTTCTCTAGATAGTGTTATCGATAAGAATAAGATTCCAATACTCAATCTGTTTCAAGGCCTCTTTCAAGGAAAATACGCCAAACGCACTATCATGGCCTGGTCTCTCTGGTTCTTTGCTTTGCTCGGTTACTATGGACTGACCACCTGGCTTGGAATATTGATGGAAGCTAAGGGTTATTCAATTGCTAAGTCAACTGAGTACATAATCATTATTTCTTCGGCTGGTATACCGGGCTTTGCTACTGCTGCCTATTTACTCGACCGTTGGGGGCGCAAACCAACAACGGTACTTTTCCTTCTCGGTGGTGGCATTTCTGCCTATCTATATGGCAATGCTCCCAATCAAACTCTAATGATTGCATTTGGCTTGATGATGCAATTTTTCATGTTTGGTATGTGGTCGGCGATTTACGCCTATACTCCAGAATTATTTCCTACCAGTGTTCGTGCCACAGCTGCTGGTTTGGCTAGTGCTGTTGGTCGAGTTGGAGCCATGCTAGGACCATTTTTAGTTGGGCTCTTGTTGCCTGTGAGCGGTCAATTTGGTGCCTTTGTCCTGCTGGCTGGTTCGTTGGTCTTAGCTGCCGCAGCCGTGGCTGTATTGGGGGATGAGACCAAGGGGAAAATTCTTGAAGAGATTTAGCGCCTTAATTCTCACTGTTTCACTTCTCAATGTTCCGCTTCTTCGAAAGCGGAGTGTAAGAGCTATTTTGCTCTTCAATTTCAGGTCCAACCACAGCTGGTGCCGTATGAATTTGCGGAATTGGTTGCCTTGCTTCATATACTAGGTCAGCAAGTTTGATCTTAATTTGACCTTCACTGAGCGGCCCTCTTTCTACGTTGCGAGCCAAAATTACACCGCGATTGCCTGGAATGAAGACATATGTGGGTGCTGCAGTAACTTTGAAATGTTCAGTTAAGTCTCTGTAGGTGGCATCTGTAACATTACAGCTAATTTTTGTTATTTGAATATGCTTAGAATCTTTTGCCTCTGAGTCTTTCTTATTGTGCATCTCTATGGCGGCTTCAAGCTCCCTGTTCGCTCCTGTTTCTTTAGCAAAAAATTCTAATACCATTGGCCCTTGATGCAAGTTGTGCATAATCAGGCTGGTGTAAGAGAAATCATCAGCTCTGGCTAAGGCATCGCGTCTTAGAAGAAAATCTTCTCTGCTCAACTGCGATTGCTCATTGAGATAGTTCGAATCAGCTGCTTTGGGCAAGTCAGAGGTTTGAATGCGCAATAGATTGCGTTCAATTAATGAGCCATCAAGGGTTCTCAGTGTTACTTGCACGGAAGAGTTTGGCTCTCCGCAAAGTTCTTGGTGAATGTCGTAGTCACCAATCATAGATGCATTTTTGTGCGCGACAGACAACAAAAGATCGTCTTTGCTGATTCCCGCCAGTGCAGCGGGCGACTCTTCTATTACTCTTGTGACTACCGGGTACTCTTTGTCGAGAAAGGCATACTGCAATCCGACTACTCCAACACTTGAAGTTGGTGCTTTTATATCCTCTGGTTTGCTCAACAACAAAGGCAATGCCACCACTACTGCGGTAAGTAGCATTAAAACCACAGGAATAATTATTGCCGGTCGCACAGAACACCTTCGTCTTAGTCAGTTACAGTAAGATCTGATTTTACAACGCTTTAGACCTTCCCAAGGTGGTCTGAAATCAAACAATCTAAATGCTATAACTGCGCAGTTACCTGCTGGAGCTTTTGAAATGCTTAGATTGTCCGCCAACAGCGCTTTGAGTTTTCTTTCCCTGTCTATTCTTTCATGTGTAGCCATTTTGCCGGTTGGTGCCGAAGGTGATGCTGGAAGTCTCACTAAAAAGGCGGCAATTAGCTGCGAGAAGGCTGAAGCCATTGCTTTGGCGAAGTACCCCGGCGCTACAGTAGAAGAAATTGAAATCGAGCGCGATGAAACCCCTATGAATTGGGAAATTGAGCTGCGCAGTGAAGGTATTTGGAAAATTGAGCTTGAAATTGACGCTCAATCAGGCGAAATTTTGAAAACCCGCAAGAGCAAGTCCCGCAAGTAAGCTCCAATTCAATATTATTGCCGACCGGCAAGGCAATAATCGAAATAATTGCTGTTGATTCTGCCACAGATTCGACACAGGCTTTGTGCATAATCAAATTACGGATAACCGCACTAGCTGCTTCGCTTTTACTAACAAACTAAATCCTCTTTTTCCCTTAGTGGCACCCACCCCCGTCCTTAGGAGGAATCATGGCGCAATTTCTAAAGAATGCCTGGCAGCCTTTTGTCGCTGCTGGTGAAAGGGCAATGGGCGAAAATCGACTGGAAGATGCAGAGGCCAATTTTCATGCGGCTTTGTTAGAGGCTGAGCTAAGTGATCAGTCTGATGAGCGCCTTGCTGTGACCCTAGATTTACTGTGCGAGCTTTATCAGCGCACTAATCAGCTAGAGCTGGCAGAAGAATATTGCTTGCGCAACGTTAGGCTCAAGAAAGACTCGTCTCTCTTCTCTAGTTTTGATGAAATGAAGGCAATGTTGAAACTCTCAAAGATTTACTTTGTTCAATCAAAATTGGCTCCGGCAGCGTTTTCGACCAAGTGTGTTCTTGAATTGAGTGAGCGCACCCTTGGTATTAACCATCCTGCCGTGGCAGTGGTGTCACAACAGCTAGCTGATCTATATACCGATCTCGGGTCATACGCTGAAGCCGAGTATCTTTACCGCCGAGCCCTTGATTTGCAAAGGAAGCAGCTGCCTACCAACGGTAATCCTCACTTAGTACAGACGTTGAGAGGCTACGCCAACTTACTTACTCGCACGCATCGACCAGCAGAGGCACAAAATTTAATAGAATGTGCTGCTTCTTATCTAGCGGCGTAGCTTTAATCAAGATATTTATTAATAGCGCTTTTGTCTCAGAGCAAATTTGGTTATGCTGTAACAGTAATTTCCTCGCCCTGAAGCAGGCTAATGCGCGCCCGGCTATATAGCTTGAGCCTATGTTTTTATGCCATGGTTGGCCTTAGTCAGCCAAGCTGCTTCTCTGCGGATGTCTCAACTATTTCTCCTTCGCTGACTACGCAATCGGAGCCGGTGCTTCTCGATAGTAACTATAAGCAAGAAAATGATAAGCAAGAACATAAGGCAATTGAGCATGAAGCCTGGCAGCAAGCCACCCAGGCTGGAAAACAAGATTTGCTCGCTGGTGACCTAGAAGGTGCCAAAACTTGGTTGAAGAAAGCGTATGAAATCGCCCAAAGATTTGGCCTGAGTGATTCTCGGGTGGCTGTTAGTCAGAGCAATCTAGGGCAATTGTATAAGGCTCAAGGCAATTATTTGTTGGCAGAAAAGGCTTCACGTCGGTCGCTTGAGTTAATTCGTCAAAATGAGCCAAAGGACAATTTTGGCTTTGCTGTAGAACTTAGTAATTTGGCCGGCATCCTTAAAGACGAAGGTCGGTATGGCGAGGCTAAGCCGTTGTATGAAGGAGCCATTGCTATACTTGGCGAAATGCGGGGCAAGGAATCTGTTGAAGTTGCCACCGTTTACGATAACCTTGCCCTTTTATTTCAGAAGCAGGGCGACTTCAAAGCCGCAGTGGGTGTTCAACTTAAGGCCATCGCTGTTTATGAGCATGAGTTAGGGGCTGACAATCCTGACCTGGCAATTGCCTTGGGAAATTTGGCAGAAAGCTACCGTGAATTGAATCAGAGTGAAAAAGCCGAACCTCTTTATGAGCGCTCTTTGGCTATTATGCGCAAGACCTATGGCGATAAGCACCCTGCTGTGGCAACTGCTCTCGATAATTTGGCTGGTCTTTATGTCAAGGAAGGTAAGCTCAAAGAAGCTGAAGACCTACAGCTTAAGGCCTTAGAGACCTTTCGCGAAACTCTTGGTGGACGCCACCCTGATGTTGCTATCTGTCTGGATAATTTAGCCGATCTATACAGCCGCCAAGGCAAAAGTGCATTGGCTCTGCGTAAAAGTGAAGATGCTTTTGAGATTGCTGAGAAGACTTTAGGGAAGGAACACCCTTTGTCAGTCGGTATTAAGCATCGTTTGGAAGACTTGAAATCACAAAACGCTAATTAGTTGCTATCGCCATAGGGCGGTAGGCGCAGCTCTAGGTTGGCGAGCCAGAGAAGAAGTTCTACTTGGCGGTTCGCCGTCAGCTGAGAGCTATCTGCTAGGTTCTCTGCTAGGTTATCCTCTTGCTTCAGCGCTACGACATTGCTCACGGCTGCTGCTGCTGCTGCGTGCTGGCCCTGAGCTGCTGTATAGATATTAGCGTTGCCGTTGAAAACGAATTCCGCCACTTCCACTCCTACAAGTGTTAGCTAGATAACAATGACAGCTTAGCTCTTGTGAACCAGTTTTTCATGTAGCCTTTCTCATAGCAAGATGAAGTTTTTTTTCTTTAGTCAGGAGCAGCTCATGAATCTGGCTCAGTGGGCCAGTTTTCTCTTGTTTTAGATTGGCTCGAGTGTTGCTATATGGTTAAGAAAACGTCGCCAGGCCTGACCCCGATGAGATAGCTCGTTCTTAGCTGCTGGCTCCATTTGTGCCGCTGTAATATCAGAGCCAAGTGGCACAAACACGGGGTCAAAGCCAAAACCATTGGAGCCTATTTCAGTTAAGGAGATATGACCTGGCCATTGCTGCTCACAGGTGAAAAGTACTTCACCATTGCTATCGACCATGGCTATTGCGCAAACGAAAGCGGCTTTCCGTTGGTCAAGCGGGATATCTTTGAGCTCATGCAGGAGCTTCTTTCTCCTGTCGCCGTCACTGCCTTCGCAGTAGCGCGCTGAGTGAATACCTGGCCGGCCGTTCAGGGCTTCTACGCTTAGTCCGGAATCGTCAGCAATAGCAGGTAGCTGACAGAGCTTGGCCGCTTCACGCGCCTTAAGCAAAGCATTGTCGACAAAAGTGGCTCCCGTTTCTTCAGGATTGAACCCTGCTGGTGCCAATACAAGTTCTAGATCTGGTGCTGCCTGGCTGAGGGCTTGAAATTCTCGTAGCTTGCCCGGATTGCTCGTGGCCAGGACTATCTTCATTTATACTGTTTTGCCTTCGCTGTTCTATTTTGCTTTTTTCTTGGCAGTAGTCGTTTTACTACGAGCCGCTGCTGCTTTTTTACTGCCGTTTCCGTTACTGTTTGCGCGACCATTGTCGTTGCTTGCAGAATTGCCATTACCGGAAGCACTGCCGTTCTTAGTTGAATTTGACTTCGAGCTAGTAGCTTCGGCATTGGGGTTGGCGTTGGCTTTGACTGTTTTTATGCCGGTCACACGTGCCAGAGGGTTGGTACCAGCGACACGCTTGCGGTGATCTTTTCTGTGCACTCTTATCACGTCTGAAATTTGTGAAATTGCTTGCGAGACGCGCGCCAATTGGTCAATGTCAAGCACATCTAAAATCAGGAAAATAGTGGCAGTTTTCTTGTCTCTATGCGTATCGACGCGTAAGTCTCTTAAATTGACTTTGTGATCGGACACTTTCTTCAAGATATCGCCAGCGATACCAACCCTATCAAGGCATTCAACTTGCAAACCGGCAGGATACTGGGTATTTCGTTCGATTGACCAGTCAACGGCCATTCGTCGACCTTCTTCAATTTTAGCCAGCATCGTGCAGTCAGCACGGTGCACGGCAATGCCACTGCCTCGTGATACCACCCCAGCGATTTCTTCTCCCGGAACGGGCTGACAGCATTTGGCTAAATGGTGCAGTAAGCCACCAAGGCTTGATATATTGCTTGGTTTGTCTGGCACCATTTGCGGAATGGTGTAGCCTTTTAAGGCTATTTTCTCAGCGTTGTCGACTTCACGAATGCGGTTGACTACTTGCGCTACAGAGAGATCGCCGTAGCCCACTGCCGCTAAAATATCTTGTGGATCAGAGATATTGAGGCGCTTTCCTGCTTCTTTCAATTTGTCTGATTTGAGAAACTCGTCTAAATTGCCTTTGCCCAATTCAGCTTCGAGCATCTGCCGACCTTGCTGAATGTGTTCTTCTCTATGGTGCTTTTTGAACCATTGGCGAATACGATTTTTTGCCCCGTGGGTCTTAGCAAAGTTGAGCCAATCCATCTTTGGTTGGCCGTTCTTGCTCGTCAAAATTTCAACGATATCGCCGTTTTTCATGATCGTGTTCAGTGGCACGATTCTTTCATTGATGCGGGCACCAACGCAGCGGTGTCCAATATCGGTGTGCACGCGATAGGCGAAATCGATAGGGCATGAACCATTGGGCAAGTCGAGAACGTCTCCCCTCGGGCTAAAGACAAAGACTTCATCGGCGAAGAGGTCCATCTTCACTTCTTCGATATATTCGCCCGAATCTTTGAGGTCTTGCTGCCAGTCAACTAGCTGGCGCAACCAGGCTAGTTTCTTATCGGCTGAGCCGTCGGCCTTGACCGCTTCACCAGCCTCTTTGTAGGCCCAGTGCGCGGCGATACCATACTCGGCAATGTGGTGCATGCGTTTGGTGCGAATTTGTATTTCAACTGGCTTGCCCTTTGGCCCAATCACAGCCGTGTGCAAAGACTGATAGCTGTTGAACTTGGGCATGGCAATATAGTCTTTAAAACGGCCTGGAATAGGCTTAAAGATTGAGTGAACGGTACCCATTACTTCATAGCATTTTTGCGTATCAGGATCTGACTCTAATTCGCAAAAGTTTTTGTCGGGGTTGCTATCGATGATTACTCGCACGGCGAGCACATCGTAAAGCTCTTGGAACTCTTTCTGCTGGCTCTTCATTTTGCGCCAGATACCAAAGAAATGCTTCGGTCGACCGATAATGTCGGCTTTGATACCACGACTGTCGAGATCAACTCTTAGTTTCTCAACCACTTGTGCTAGGTGGTCAGCGCGATCTTCGCGACTGTCTTCCACCAGTCTCTCAATTTCAAGATACTCATCTTGATGGAGATACTTTAGGCCAAGGTCTTCTAGTTCCCACTTCATTTTACCGAGACCGAAGCGGTTGGCCAGTGGGGCAAAAATTTCTAGGGTCTCTTTGGCTTTTTCTGCCTGTTTGTGCGGCGCCATGTGCTCCATGGTGCGCATATTGTGCAGGCGGTCGGCCAGTTTTACTAAAACAACACGCACATCTTCAGCCATGGCCACAAGCAATTTGCGGAAGTTTTCAGCTTGCCTCTCTTCTTTAGAGCTAAAGCTGAATTTGCCTAGCTTAGTTACGCCTTCAACGATTCGTCTGGTATCAACGCCAAAGCGCTCTTCGATTTCTTTGGGCTTAACATCGCAATCTTCAAGCACATCGTGCAGCAAACAAGAGCAAACAGTGTCGATATCAGCATTAATATCAGCCAGTATGCAGGCGACTTCTACTGGGTGAATGATATAGGGGTCGTCTGACTTGCGCATCTGGCCGTCGTGTGAGGCGTAGGCAAAGTCATAGGCCTTATGGGCGATGGCAAGATCTTCAGCCGGGCGACCCTGTTTCTCTAAGATGTCGAATAAGGGCTGACCGATTTGATCTTTCATCGCTACTGCTTATAAGGGTGAATATTAATTATACCCAGCGTGTCAAGTACTTAAGAGTTCTGTTGCAGCAGGGAGCGCACTTGTAACCAAATTGAGCCTATTTATTCCTCATAAAGACTGCTTTGCCTTTATTTAGACCAGGGGGTGCTGTTCAAGTCTTTTGGGAAAGGGCTGCCAGATCCGCCCCAGTAGTTCTTTTGTGGCTTTGTGTGGTCGCTATTGCCGTAACTTGAGGCCTTAGAGCGGTTATAGCTTCCGTAATCGGTGTAATCTTTGTCGAACACTTGATTTCGGTTTTTTTGAGTCGGTTGGCTGTCAGCATAGTAGCTGCCAGCCGCCGAAGGGTCGACCGTGGCCGGGGCGTAGTAGTTGCCCGCGGCCTTACTCGGCGCTGTTTGGATAAAGCTCTGGTTAGACAAACGTCCGAATGGCCGTGCCCAGCTATAGGCGGAGGAATAGCTGGAGCCAAAACTAGAGCCAAATCCGCCGTAACCGCCAAAAGAGCCAGCGCTTCGATAGATCCGGTAGGGGTTAGACCACGAGCGCCCGAAGCCGCTGTGTCCGATCAGGCCGCCAATACTACTTAGAGTCCCTAAACCGCCGAATCCGCCGACATATGGAATTGAAAGTGATGGAACGCTCCCAACATAGGGAATTCCAACATAAGGAATGCTCCCAACATAGGGAATGCTGCCGATAGAGGGAATACTTGAGCGCCTTAGCGTGCCTAGACCGCTATAGCTACCCAAGCCGGATTGGCCGAGGCTGGGCCAAGCCAGAGATGACGGGGAAGACTGGGAAAATGGCGAAAATGCTTGTGGCTGGTAGAGGGGTGACTCAACAATTTCAATGTCGTGATCTTGAACTGTGGGTAGTAGTTGCCCCGCTTGGCTCAAGGCGCAGGGGGGAAATGCGAACGCAAGAACCAGGGTAAGGCTGATAAACGGGACTGGTTGAAGTTTGGTGGCTTGTCTTGAAATTTCGAACATACGACACCCTGACAAAAAGTACTAAGCAACTAAGAGTGTACTACTGCTTTGCTTTGGCAATTAGGGAACAGTGGGTAGGTTTGTGCGTCATTAGCTTTGTGTGAAGATGAAACACTTAGTGTGGTGCTTAATATGAAACGTTCGCTATCTTTTCCCTTGCTACTGATTTTGGCAATTGGTCTGTCGAATTCTCCGACAAACATGCAGGCGGTTGAAGCAAAGACTCTCAAGTATGGCACCACAGCTGGCATCACCAATTCTGCTAATATGGCAAAAAATGCTGGTATCAATAAGCTATCTGGCTTTGATGGTCTGGAAGGTAAGATGGAAAAGGGTATGGTTGCTGCTGAAGAGAAGGTGGATGGTAAGGTTTTTCATATTGGAAGAACCATCGCTAATGCCTCACCAGAGCAGGTCTTCTATGTTTTGACTGACTATGCTAATTCCACCAAACTATTTGGCAATTTGAAGCATTCTTCTGTGGTCGCTCGTAGTGCTGAAGAAAATACCACAGATGTTAGTTTCAGCTTGAAAGGCATGGCCAATGTCTGGAACTTCGACTATGTTTTGAGAATGACAGAGACATTTCCTTCCAGAATAGATTTTCGCAGGCTCAGTGGCGCTTTTAAGGCCAACGAAGGCTATTGGAAAATTGAGCCACTAGATGGCTCCGGTAAGAGAACTTTAGTTTCTTACTACAAGTATATTGATGGTGGCATGATTCCCCAGTCAATCATCAATAAACAGTTGAAAGAGGCAATGCCAGCGGTGATGGCTAATGTAAAGGCTGGCGCTGAAGCTAGAGCGTTGCAAGTTTCGTTGAAGCAATTTTGATCGACAAATCTAATTCGTTCTAATTACTTCTGCTCTCCAGGTGTAGTACAGAACTTTCCAGACTTCATCTTCTTTGATCATGACTACATCTAGGGTGCAAGGAATTTGTCTGCCTCGGTCTACTACAATACCTTGACCTTTCATGGTGCAACGATCGCCTTCGATAAATTCTATTGTGATCTTAGGTTTGTAGACATAGCCTATCTTCAAGCGTTTTAGTTCTTCAGCAGCTCTGGTGCCATTGGTTTGCATCATGGGCAGGCGGCTAGTTTTGTACCAGTATTGCGCTACTTGCGGTAATTTAGTGGCATAGTAAAGGTCTTTTATGTAGCGGTAGAAAGTCAACCTTGGCAGACTGTCGCAGAAGGCTGGTTGAATTGCGCCCACAAATAATGAAGTGAGGGCAAACAATACAACCAGACATTTCTTCGCTGACATGGACAAAACCCCTTGCACTGACTAATTCTTCGTTTTCGCCAGTTTTCGCGAATACACTGGTGTCAACCAATGGGCATATTGCTCTACTTCGCCGCGACAGATCTTAGTGTATTTCTCTTTGATCATCGTGGAAATGGGACCTGCCACTCCGCTACCAACTGGACGTCTGTCTATTTCTATAATAGGGGCAATCTGGGCTCCCGTGCCACAGAAAAAGAGCTCGTCAGCAATATAAAGTTCGCTTCTATCGATTTGTCGTGATTCAGCTTTGAGGCCAAGCTCAGCTTCGGCAAATTCCATAATGGTCCGACGTGTAACGCCTTCGAGAATGTTTTCGTAAGAAGGCGTGGTTATCAGTCTGCCATTCTTCACCATAAAGACATTCATGGCTGAGCCTTCTGAGACGTGGCCATTTTCCGATAAAACAATACAGTCATCGAAACCAGCCATGACGGCGTCTGTCTTTGCCAGAGCGGTGTTGGCATAGGCTCCAACAATTTTGGCTCTTGCCGGAATTGCATTGTCTTCTACACGTCGCCAACTAGAGACTTGTACTTTTAAGCCACCAGCGCCATGAAAGTAATCACCGAAAGGCACTGTGAAAATGCACATATCGGATGGATTGTTATCTAGACTTGGGCCAACCCGGTGAACAGTTTTGTAGGCCGTTGGACGAATATATGTGTCGGTTCTAGGTGCGTTCTTTTTGACTAGCTCAACTACGATTTTGCAGAGTTCATCAACCGACTGGGGCACTTGCAGGTACATGATCTTCATGCTGTCTGCCATACGCTCGAAATGCTCTCTTAGTCTGAAGAGGTACATTTCTTCCTCTTTCTCGTTCCAATAGCCTCTGATGCCTTCAAAGACAGCCGTCCCATACATAAATGAATGGTTCATGATGCTTATTTTGGCATCTTCGATTGGAACAATATTTCCTTGGAAGAATGCGTACGTTTTTTGCTCTGTCACCGTCATCTCCTTTTTTACTCTTTTTGACCTTTGCAGTACAAAATACGATCTTCTATGGTTCGTCTTTGTCCTGAGTCAGGTTTTAGTTCAACATAACGGGTAAAGGCGTTGGCTGCTTCCGCCCATTCTTTATCGCTTTCCTGCAGCACCCCAAGCTCATAGAAGCCGTCGGCATAGTTTGGTTCTACTTCAGTAGATCGCAAAAATTCGGTTTTCGCTTGATCAAGTTTACCTAAGCGCTTTAAGGCGCGACCAAGAGCGGTATGGCAGGCACCAGAATTGGGGTACTTTTTGATTTTGCTTTCGAAAATAGCAGCGGCCTTCTCTGATTCGCCAATGGCGAGCAGATGGTTGGCGTCTTTCAAGGCGACGTCCCAGTTCGGGTCGCCCTTCGCCTGAGCAGGTAGTGGCTTGCTAACAAAGCTGACTACTATTATTACTGCCGCGAGAACCAGTAATTTTACGGAGAATTTCATTGTTCCAAATTACTTTGTAGTAGGTGTGGTGACCGATCTAACTGCTTCTTTGATGACATTTTTGGCGCCAGTTTTGAGAATGGTACCAGTGGCATTGAAGGAGCGGCCGACTGAACTAGGTTCGCTACCAGGTACTGGTGATACCACAATGGCTGAAACTTCCATGGTTACTTTCTTAACTGCATCACCGACTCTGGCACCAGATCCTTTGACGATGCTTCCAGTTGCTGAATCTTTTTCTACCGCATCAATGTTGAGAACCGCAATAGTATTAGTCAATGTTTTGATTACTTTGCCAGTATCTGGATCATTGATGGTTTTGTAAGGGCGAAGTACTTGCAGCTTATCACCAATCGCTAGGCCGTTTATTTTGCCTACGTTAAGTGTGATTTGACCGCCCGTGACGTCGGCAATTTTTCCTTCTACGTTAGCAGCGGCAATTGACTGACCATCAGGAATTTTATTGGCTGCAGCAATTAACTGCCCGCCCATTTCTTCAACTGATTGCAAGGTGGCTTCACCAGCAATGGAGGAAGCAAAATCAGATGAGTCCATATCGATGCCGAGGGCTCCGGTGCTGCTTCTCTTCGATTCACCAGCGCCGTGAACGGCCGCTAATATTTCAGAAGTATTGATGTCGATGATTTTGGCATCTACAGCAACTTTAACTTTACTCTTGCTTGATTTGAAACCACCCAACATGCCGCCTAGACCACCGACATAGGGAATACCAGGAATGTATCCAGTAGGCAAACCGCTGGTGCTCATTGTTTTGGTCTCGTAGCCAAATTGAGTAACTGTGCCAGTGATGATGGCATCGACGCTCAAGATTTTACCGATCTTACAGGCAGTAGCTGGGTCAGCCCGGTCTGATACAGAGAGGTTTTGCTCTTTCAAGAGAGAATCGAGCATTTGTCTATCGACTACCGAATAGGTACCGTCGTTGACGAGCTTGGTTGTGAGCAAGCTGACAATACCCTTGCCCACGTCGTAGTTGCCGGTGTATTGGTTTACCGCGCCATACTCAAACGGCATGATGGCGATGCGACGCTTTGTCGAGGCAAAAGCCTGGGGTATGTTGCTGGATGCCATAACAAATAACGCTAGTGCTAGCGCTGCTGTCTTCCGGAACTTCATCTGTCACTCCTTATTGTGCCCTAATCGCGCCCAGTCTTGTCCAAGTTGTAAGCTCAGCGTAAGGCCAAGCAAGGCTCTAAATCTCTGCTTAGAGTCTACTGGATTAACGCCCTTACTCTGATTAATAGGGATAATCAGACGATTTATTTTTGGCTAATGTATTTTAATGGGCTTTTTTGCTGGCCTGGCCATCATTGCCCGATATGAGGCAATTTTTTGCTTGGCTAATTTTGAACGCTTACTTTTGCTGCTGACATCTTTCAGTATGCCAATGGCTTCGCTGTAGCGACCCTTTGATGCCTTTCCAGCCGCCGCTTTTAGTCTCTCTAAGGCATCTAGCTCCATTTCAAATTCGTCTATTAGATCTCGCACATCTTTGAAATGTGGAGTATCGGGAGTGATCGGTCGAAGCAAGCCAATCGCTTCGTCATATTGGTCGCTATCGGCCAGATTCTGGGCTTTGATAATTCTCTCGCGGGTTTCCATCTCCACTATTACAGCGTTTTGGATTGGTCCTACAACTCGTTGTGAAGCAGAGTTGATGACGTCCCTGGCGGCATTGTCTACGAGCTTTTTGTTGAGCTGGGCTGCACCACCCACTGAAAAATCTTGATTGTACTTTTGCACGGCTACCGTGTTTAAGACCTGACCGCCAGCCGTCTTGGTAATTACTGAACCGTTGTATCGAATAGAACCAGAACCAGGATCAAGCTGTTCGGTGATGTTGCAGACGATGTACCAGTCAGGGTTGACTGTGCTGACGACGACATCGCTTAAACTGCTTAGCGAATTAGTGACACGATCGACTATTTCTTGTTCGATACCGCTGCCGCTAGCAGAGACAACGGCAATTCTCACTGGCGGTGCTGCCCAAGCTGAGGTAATAGTGTAGGCACTGGTTACCAAAACTGTGGCTGCTGTCAGTAGCAGTTTAGCTAGATTTCTCATCCTCGAAAATATCTCCCTGATTTTTCGCCTTTAACTCTATTCGCCTTTGTCCATGGCCTGGTTTGCTAAAAGATCGGCTTCCTTATTGTATTCACGTCGCACGTGCTCAATATTGAATTTCTTAAATTGGCGCTGCAGTCTCTTTGCTTCATTGAAGAGGGGAATTAGACCTTCATTTTTGCAGCGATATTGGCCCTTGATTTGTTTGACGATAAGCTCTGAGTCCATTCGTACTTCTACTTCAGAAAAGCCCATGGCCAGAGCCTTCTCTAGACCAATTAAGAGACCGGTGTATTCGGCCACGTTGTTAGTGGCAATACCAACAAATTTAGAGAGGCTGGCCAATACTTCGCCGTCTATGCTGCCAGATTTGACTACAGCTCCGCAGCCAGATGGTCCAGGATTGCCCCTGGAGCCACCGTCGGCGAAAACTATCGCCACTGGACTTGCTTTTACTTTTGCTTCTAAATCTGTCATTTCTTACCGGTGGCACCCAGTTGTTCGGCAACAATATTTTTGAATCTGGCAATAGCTTCGCTTATTTTTGCTGGCTCTTTGCCGCCGGCTGAAGCGATGTCATCTCGACCGCCGCCTTTTCCGCCGACAATCGCTGCTACTTCACCAACGGCTTTGCCGCTCTTGAAGCCTTGTTTGACCAATTCAGGCGAGGCTGCCACCACGAGGCTGACGTTGTCACCCTGGCTTGAAGCTAGCAGGCAGAGGGTATTAGGGTGGTTGGCTTTGATACTCTCAGCAATAAGCTTCAAAGATTGAGCACTTAGTTCAGGAATGACGCAGGCGATAATATATGTTGAGGTAGAGCCAACTTTTTCTGCCTTGGCCACGATATCGGCCACGCGACTGAGTGCCAGCTTCTCTTCTAGTAGCTGCAGTGCTTTTTCTTTTGCCTTTAGATCGCTTTGTAAGCGTTCTATTTGCGCCACCATTTCTGCTGGTTTAACCTTGAGCTTGTCTGTCGCATCACCGAGATACTTTAGTTGGTCTGCGATATAGTTCCAGGCGCGGGGCCCTGAGTAGGCCTCGATTCTGCGAGTTCCTTGAGCGACGCTGCCTTCAGAGATAATTTTGATCTGGCCGATTTCTGCCGTATTAGCTACGTGGGTGCCACCACAAAATTCTAGAGAGAAGTCGCCCATTTTAACGACCCGCACCACATCTCCATACTTTTCTCCGAACATAGCAATGGCGCCTGTGGACTTAGCTTCGTCGATTGACATTTCTTGGGTAACAACATCACTATTAGAGCGTACCCATTCGTTCATCAGGGCTTCCACTCTAGCTAAGTCTTCTTTGCTTGGCTGCTTGTCCAGAGTGAAGTCGAAGCGCATGGCATTGGGGCCAACTTGCGATCCGGCTTGAACTACCTGCTTGCCGAAGATTTCGCGAATGGCTGCATGAAATACGTGAGCAGTAGAGTGGTGCAGTATTGTTGCCACCCTTCTCGCTTTGTCAACTATTGAGTGCAAAGCTTGGCCTGCTTCGATGGCACCAGCCATGGTGCGCACTCTGTGAATATGAAGGCCTTCGTGCTTCTTTGTGTCGAGTACTTGTAGCCTGGCGTCAGGGTTTTCTAGTATGCCTGTGTCGCCCAGCTGACCGCCAGATTCGCCATAAAAAGGTGTCTTGTCGAGAATAATATCGACTTCATCGCCTTCATTTGCTACATCGACTAGCTTGCCATCTTTCAATACGGCTAGTACTTTGCCGGTATCGTCTTGTTTTGAGTAGCCCGTAAATTTGGTAGTGCCATGCTGCTTTAGAACTTCGCCTAAGGCATTTTCGCCGGTCATGATCACATTGAATTTGTTAACTGACGAGACAGCCTCATGCTTGCTTCTGGCTTGAGCAAAGGCCTCCATATCAACCTTCTTGCCACGTTCTAGAGCAATTTCAGCTGTTAGTTCGATGGGGAAGCCAAAGGTGGCATACAAATTGAAAGCTTCTTCACCAGCCACTGTTGTCTCTGGACGGTTGAGAATTTCTTCTAAGAGAGCAGAGCCTCTATCAATAGTTTTAGAGAAACGCTCTTCTTCTTCCTTGATTACCCGTGTAACTTGCTCTTGGTTGTCCACTAACTCTTTATAGACCTTGCCGTATATATCTATTACTGTAGGCACAAGCTTGTATATGAAAGGTTCTGTGATGCCGAGCAATCGACCAAAGCGGGCAGCCCGCCTTAAGATAAAGCGCAAGACATAGCCGCGACCTATGTTGCTGGTTCTTACGCCGTCGGCAATAAGAAAGCTAATGCAGCGGGCATGGTCGGCAATAATTTTGAGGTAGCTATCTTGTTTCCAGGTTGGTGATGTTGCTTGTGATTCCCATGAGCCTGATATAGCACCGCCAGTGTATTTGACCCCCGAGATCTCACTGACTTTTTCAAGGATGGGCATAAATAGGTCTGTTTCGAAGGTATTATTTTTGCCTTGTTTAACTAGGGCGATGCGCTCAAGGCCAGCACCAGTGTCAACGTTTTTGTTGGCAAGGGGCGTAAATTTGCCATTTTCATCCTTGAAGAGTTCCATGAACACAAGGTTCCAGATCTCTAGATAGCGATCGCCGTCTACTCCGTTGTAACAATAATCTTCAAAACTTTCTGGGCCATAGGCTTCGCCTCTGTCATAGAAAATCTCGGAACAGGGTCCACAGGGGCCAGTGGGGCCAGGCGGTCCCCAGAAGTTATCTTTTCTGCTCATTCTGAATATACGATCAAGTGGCACGCCTACTTGCTTGTGCCAGATATCCGCGGCCTCGTCATCGGCTGGGTTGTCTTGGTCTCCCTTGAAAACTGTGACATAGAGTTTCTCTGGCTCTAGGCCAAGTTCCTTAGTAACAAATTCCCAGGCCCACGGAATCACTTCTTTTTTGAAGTAATCACCAAAACTGAAATTGCCAAGCATTTCGAAAAAGCTATGGTGTCTAGATGTGCGGCCAATATTCTCGATATCAGAGTCTTTGCCACCGGCTCTGGCGCACTTCTGCACTGTCACTACCCTTGGTGGGTTGGTCGCCTCAGCTTGACCTAAGAATATCGGTACAAATTGCACCATGCCCGCTGAAGTTAGTAGTAAAGTGGGATTGTCGGGGATTAAGCTCGAACTGGGCTTGTGCAGGTGTCCGCGTTTATCTTTGAAGTATGAAACGAATTTGTCGCGAATCTCGCTGCCCGAAAGCGTCATTAGGTCCTCCCTGACATGGTTGGCGCAACAATGTCATCATATGCTTGCAGAAACAGCGATTATAGCTCACATTGATCATAGTTAGAGGCTATTTGACGGCTCTATAAAAAGAGTGGCTAGATGGCTCTTAATTGGGGCTTCACAGAGTCTTAATTATGTTGAAAATGGACGGTTCAATCTGCTAACCTTTAGCTTGCCGTATCGCTATATTTCTGCTTTTACGGGCATCCAGAGGCTATTTTCAGTTGAAGCTCAAGAAAGTCCTTGTCGTTCACAAAAAATCAACTTACCAGATTCAGGCTGAAGAACATAAAGAATCACGCTTTCTCAAGTTGATAGCGGAGGGCAACGAGGTCGTTAATCGTGTTCGTGTTGCTCACGAAGAGCACGTCGATACGCTGGCTAGGGTTGAAGATGAATTGTCTAATCGAGGCATCGCCTACCAATCGTTGAGCCGTTCTCAGGTGGCTGAGACCGTCGAAGACGTTGACCTTTTAATTTCAGTGGGTGGCGACGGCACGTTTCTAGATGCCTCCCATGCTCTTAAAGATGTGCCAGCTCTTGGCGTCAATTCTTCACGCTCTTCAAGCTTCGGCCATTTTTGTATGGCCAATCGTGAGAATTTCTCGTCAATTTTGGACCAAATAGAAACTGAGATGATTTCACCTTTCAGTATTCTGCGCTTGGGTATTTCTATTAATGGTCAGCCAATTAAAGAGCTGGTCTTGAATGAAGTTTTGGTCGCTCACAGTTCACCAGCTGCTACCAGTCGCTATTTAATTGAAGTCGGCGAGCACAAAGAAGAGCAGCGTTCATCAGGTATCTGGGTCAGTACCCCTGCTGGTTCCACTGGATCGTTGCGCTCTGCTGGGGGCACGATTATGAGTTTGTCCGAGCGTAAATTTCAATTTATGGTGCGCGAAGCGTGCCTGAGACCAGGTCAGAGTTGGCAACTTTTGGACGGGTTCTTAAACGAAGATCAAAGCATGCGTATTGTCAGCGAGATGCGCACTGGTGAAGTTTATATTGACGGTCCACACATTATTCATACTCTGACTCTAGGTGATGAGCTGGTGATCAAACCCTCCCATGACTTGCGAGCCTTTATTCATTCCAGCGTTAACGATGTCTTTTTGAAGGCTAAGCACTAAGTGACTTTTTTGTAGGTAGAACGAAATGACCGATGACGGCAAATTAACCAGTTCAGATCATGCCGCTATTTTGGTTGCCCAGTTAACTGCAGCCACTATTCGTCGTTTGGGCTTAGGCCTTGGCTCCAATTTGCCAGGACGGTTGGCAAGAAAGTTATCACCCACTGTGTTGAGTCATCTATCTGCTCAAACATCTCGTGGTGTCATTGCTGTCACCGGCACCAATGGCAAGAGCACTACTAGTGGTATTCTCTCGTCTATTCTACGCACTGCTGGTTTTACTTTTGCCCACAACCGTCAGGGTGCCAACCTGGTTACCGGTATTACTGCTTCTTTGATTGAATCTTCTAATTGGAAAACTGGAATTGCCGCAGATTTGTGCTTGTTTGAAATTGACGAGGCTGCCCTACCAGTGGTGGCGAAAGAAGTTAAAATCAATAGCGTGGTTGTCACTAATTTATTTCGCGATCAACTTGATCGTTTTGGTGAGCTTGATACCACTGCTAGATTGATTAATGCTGGTATCAATCTTAACAATTCAATGGCCATTCTCAACAGCGATGACCCCAACGTCAGCCAGTTGGCTCCTGATGTTGAGCATCTCTTTTTTGGTCTTGAATCTTTGCTGCAGTCAACTTCTGAAGTAGCTAATAGCACTTCGCCCAGCGCCAACATGGAGCTTTCTTACTGTAGCAAGTGTGGTAAAGAGGTCAGCTATAGCACTGTCTTTTATGGTCAAATTGGCCATTGGTATTGTCAGGGTTGTGGTTTTAAGCGACCGCAGCCCACAGTTATTGCCCGTGATGTTGAGGTATCAGCGACTCATAGCCGCTTCAAGTTAGTTATAGAGGGCAAAGTTGAAGAGTGCGTTTTGCCTTTGCCTGGTTTGTTCAACGTCTATAACGCCCTCGCTGCGGCAGCGGCGGCCTATCATCTTGGAGCTAGCCGCGAAGCTATTCGCTATGGCCTGAAAGAGTATTCAACACTTTTTGGTCGTTCTGAAAGAATGACCATTGAAGGCAAGTCGATCATTGTGCAATTGATTAAAAATCCCGCTGGGGCAACTCAGGCTTTGGCTTCATGCGTCAAAGACAGCAAGGCCAGAGTTTTGATTGCTATCAACGATAACTTAGCCGACGGTCGAGATATTTCTTGGCTCTGGGACGCCGACTTTGAACAGCTTGCCGTTCTCAATAACGGCACCATGATAGTGAGCGGACAAAGAGCTGAAGACATGGCTGTTCGGCTGAAGTATGCCGGTATTAGCTCAGAGCAAATATCTACGGTGCCAAAATTGGCGCAAGCTTTGCGTCAGGGCATTGATAGCCTGGCGGAAGGGGAGACTCTCTGGTTGATGCCGACTTATACTAATTTGCTTGACTTGCAAAAAATTCTCAAAGCCATGGGATATTCCATGAACTGCACATAGGCAATGGTTTCGCGGATCTTTTTGTTTTCTTTTGGGGAAATATGTAGAGAATTTTGGCTGTGGCATGTGCGCTTTAAGGGGAAATCGGGCAAAACGATTATGGCTACTGAATACTAGGGTCTGATAATAATCTTGTGAAAAATCTAGGCGGGGATTAGTTTGGCATGAGCCCAGGTGCAAAAAATCCGAAGGCAAAAGACAGCTCACTATTTGGTGGTGGCGAGAGCCTTGTCGGCAAGACCATAGATCGATTCGAGATTGAAGAACAGCTTGGTGAAGGCAGTTTGAGCGTTGTTTATCGTGCTCACGATAATGAATCACAGGGCACTGTTGTAATCAAGATTATTCACAAGCAGCTCTTGTCTAGTATCAAGAATCTCAAAAAGTTTGAGCAGAAGTTGCGGTCATTGATGGCTCTTGACGATCCGCATATTTGCACCTACCGCGATGTTGTTATTGTGGAAGGTCGGGTGATCTTAGTGATCCGGCCCATGGTCTTTGAGAGCCTCGAAGATCTTCTCTCTAAAACTGGCCACATTGGACCAGACCGTGCTGTGAGCATATTTAGCCAAGTGGCTGAAGCCTTAGAATCGGCCCTTAGCCTTGATATCCTGCATCGTGACATAAAGCCCAGCAACATTCTCATCCTCGATAATCAGAAGTTTGACGATGACATTATGGTGATGGATTTTGGCATAGCTAAAATTATTCAAGACGAGAGCGCTGAGCATAAGTCAGATCAATATATGACGCGCTCGAAGGAAACTTTTGGTAGTCCTTTGTACTTGAGCCCAGAGCAGTGTGGCGGTAAGAAAGTTGATAACCGCTCAGATATTTATTCGCTTGGTTGTGTCATGTATGAGTCGCTTACTGGCAAACCACCATTTGTGGGCAAGAACGTTTTAGAAACTGCCTACAAGCACATGAATGACACTCCGCGACCACTAGGTTTAGATCCTAGTCTGGAGCCAGTAGCTACTCGTTTTGAAGAAGTAGTGGCTAAATGTCTGGCGAAAGATCCAGATAATCGCTATCAGAGCCCAGAGCAGCTGCGCCAAGATTTAGAGCTATTGTTGACTGCCACAGATACAGAATGGGCAAATTCAGCCAATCTCTATAAAGAGGTGGCGCCGCGGAAAAAACGCAGTCAGGGTGGCGGAGCTGCTGGTAGCAAGAGAAGGGGATTCTCTATTGAATCAGCCATTTGGATTGCTGGCATTGTTTTGCTTGTTGGTGTTGTTGGTTTTTGGTCTTGGATTATTCTCAAACCAGAAAGTAAGAAGTATCCGACCTTTGACAATAATTTGTTGTGGAACGTCAAGGTCTCAGGCAAGCCCACACCAGTCGAAGATTTTGGCAACAAAGAAGAGGCTGCCAAAGTAAATTTGCAGAGTATAGAAAGAGATATCGGTACAAATTGCCGCGAGTATGCCGACGCTCTGCTTGCTCTTGTCACTCTCTATCATGAGTCACAGCACTGGTCTGATGCCCTCACCTATGGGCGAAAGCTGACGCAGACAACAGAGCGCTTAGAGAAGGATGGTCAGGAAGGACCCTGCCAACTGAGCGAGTGCTATCGACTAGTTGCTTATGCTGCCTTCTGCTATGGGGCATATGAAGAGGCTGTTCCTGCCGCTGAAAAAGAGCTTGAGTTAGCCTCTGGTAAGCAGGCCCTCAATATTTCAAATATTCAGTGTCTGCGGATTCTTGGAGACATTTATTCGCGCCAAAACAACCTCGCTAAAGCAACTGAGGTCTATAAGCGCTTCTTTAATTTAGCCGAAATCGAGAAAGAACAGCGTTCGCAAATGTATTGGGATGCCTGCGCTAAGCTGGCCGATATCTATCGTCGAGATGGCCTCTTTAAGGAGGCTCAGACCACCTACAAACTTGGAATCGATTGGTGGAAGGCACATGGCAATCCGGATACCCCATGGGCACCCCGAGCGCTCTATGGCTATGCATTATCTCTCTTTGCTCAAGGTGACTACAAAGGTGCAGAAGAGGCACTGAAAGAAGCAACTTCATTGTGTAAAAAAGTAGGACCGGTTGACCCTGCTCTGCAAGGGGCTATCCGCAAAGTCTACATTGATACTCTCTACCACACCAATATTCTTCATGCCATTTCTGTGCAATTGGGTGAAGGCGAAGATAAACACTAGGTAAGAACAAACACTAGGTAAGAACAAGCATTAGGTAAGAACAAGCACTAAGTAAGAACAGGCACTAGAATTGCCGTATGCGCACCAGTAAAAAGCTTTCAGTCTTGCTCCTATTCTGTTGTCCCCTCATACAGATAGATCCTGCTATTGCCAAAGATAGTGCTATTAAGCTTGATCAGACTCATGTTTTTATGGGGCGTGGTCAGCTTATCGTCAGCGCTAAAGGTGTTCGCCTTGAAAACAAAGACAAACTCAAATTCAAACTGGTTGCCAAAGCTCCTGATTGGCGTGTGACGATCTTTCGCGATGATGACAGAACCTATTTTTCGGAAAGTTTGAAAGAATTTCAGGGTACTGGCCTGTTCTCTGGTTTTGTTATGTTTTTGAAGTCTCGCTATCTCTCGCCTGCTAGATATAAGAAGTCGAATATCAAGTTTCTTGGCAGAGATGCTTTTCTCTGGACTGGCAAAGGTCAGAAGTTGAAATGTCTTCCCTTCGCTAATCTTGCACCTGAAGCCGAGACTATAATCTTGGCTGCTTACAAGACACCTACTAATGGTTGTTTACCGTTAGCTTGCGTTAAAGCTCAAAGCGGCAAAGACTACACCACTGGAACCAGTCAGGAAGGCGAGCGAGAAACCATACTTGATACCACTAAAATAGAATCCATTGAAGATAATCCAAAATTCTATACAGTACCAAGCGGCTATAAATTGGCCAAGTCTTTAGGTCTCGTTTTTGCTGGTGCTTCAGTGCGCGACGATAGTGTCGAATTTCAGAATTTATTTGATATGAAACTGCCAGGCGGGCGAAAATAGAATGGCTTTGCCAATGGAGATGTCCTATGAGCGAGAGAACAAAGAAGAAAAATTGTTGGCTGTTCTTCATTGTCTTCTTTCTACTGAGCAGTCATGCTCCTGCATCTGCTAGCGACAATGCGCTCAGGCTCAATCAAACTCACACATTCCTGGGGCGCTGCCAGCTAACAGTCAGTGCTCATGGTATTCGTATTGAAAATCAAGACAAACTAAAATTTGTACTAGTAGCTAAGGCACCAGATTGGCGTGTGACTGTTTTTCGAAACGATGATAAGACATATTTCTCGCAAAGTCTCAAAGACTTTGCGAAAACTGGTCTGGTGTCAGGTTTCGTTATGGTAGAAAGGCCGCGCATGCTTAAAGCCGGTGAATTTACCAGATCGTCTTTCAAATTTTGTGGCTATGACATTCAGCGGTGGACAGGCAGAAACTCGACTTTTAAGTATCTTGCTTTAGGCGATGTTGCACCGCAGGTGGAGAACATAATCTTTGCTGCCTATAAAGTTCCGACTAATGGCGGCTTGCCGGTCACTTACATAAAAGCGCAAAGCGGTAGAGACTATACAACAGGTATCAGCGAGGAAGGCCATTTAGAAACCTTACTTGATACCACTAAAATTGAGCCTGCTGTAGATGATGCCAAGCTTTTTATAGCTCCAAGCGGTTATAAGCAAGCTGAGTCGGTTGGAGTAGTCTTCGTTGGCAGTGCCGCACGCAATGAAAGCGGTGATTTTCAGAATCTCTTTGAGATGAGGCCCATCGGTAAACAAAAATAAGAGGAGTCGGAACTGCCTAAGGCGTCACTAAGGGATCACTTTGTTCTAGTCGTGATCGACTCTTGCGTCAACGTATTGCCTCAATCGTATTGCGTCAAAAAAAAAGGAAGATTTTTTCGAAAAAATCTTCCCTTTTAGAAAATGCGCAATGCAACCGAATAGCGTGCAGAAAGTCTGACACTTTGAGTAATCGAAAAGAAGAGCAGCAGCAGTTCTTGTTACTTGATCTTAGTCAGTTTGCTCACGCCTTCTTGGGCGATTTTCGAATCTGGTTTGATTTCAACTGCCTTTTTGTATTCGGTCAGTGCTGGAGCACTTTGACCTTGCTTCTCTAAGAATTGAGCATATTCTACATGGGCCGTAACATCACGGGGCGAAGCCTTGAGTGCATTTTTGAATTCCACTTCAGCTTGTTGATTGTCGCCCAAGGCCGCTAGAGCTGTGGCCAATCTTCTTCTTGCTGGTGTGAAATTAGGTTGCATTTTTAGAGCTTTCTTTTGCTCGGCAATGGCGCCCTTGTAGTCGCCTGACTTTTGCAGCATCCAGCCTAAACCGCTCAAAGCATTGGGGTGATTAGGCACTAGCTTAAGAGCATCTTTGAAGGCCTGCGTTGCTTGTTGAGTATCACCAGATTCAGCAAAAATATTGCCGAGGTTGATATAGGCTTCTGGCAATTTGCTGTTTAAGGTTATTGCTTCTTGTTCTTCTTTGATTGCTTGGGGATATTTTTCTTGCTGAGCATAGAGCACGCCCATATTGAGATGGGGTGTTGGTTCTTTTGCATTGATCTCAGCTGCTTTCTTGTAAGCAGCAAGAGCCTCGTCTACTTTGCCTACGTGGGTATAGGCGAAGCCTAAATCACAGTGGGCACGGAAGCTTGTAGGCTTGAGCTTGCAGGCTTCTTCAAACTCTGGTAGTGCCAATTCTACTTTGCCTTGGTTAGCGTAAATTTGTCCTAGCACCACATGTGGTAGGAAATATTTTGGGTCAAGTTTGGCTGCTTGTTTCGACTCGAGTATGGCTGTCTCGTAGTCTTCCATCGCTGCCAGGATAGCGCCAAGGCGTTGGTGGGCTTTAGCATTATTGGGCTCTTGTCTGATGGCTTCTCTGAAAGCTTCAGCAGCTTCCTTGAATTTGCCATGGCTATACATGCCTTCCGCTTTTTTCATTATTTCAGAGTCTTGCTCGTCAGCTAATGCCGCTGTGCCTATAGTCGAGTTTAAGCTGAGAGCGAAACTGCATGCTAGCAGTAATGTGCTTACGGCTGAAAATACCGATTTAACAGAAGCCAATTTGTTTTACCCCATGAGAAAGTTAGAACGCGAGTTAGTTGTTTGGTTAGTTTTTTTGTTAGCTGACTAGTACGCAGCTTTAGCTGGCTCTGCACCCTTAAGAATGTCGACACCGGCTGATGTGCCTAGTCTTGTGGCACCAGCATCAACCAATGATTTAGCTTTGGCCAAATCACGAATACCAGCACTAGCTTTGATGCCAAGCTTGGCACCGCCGAGGGCTTTCTTAATCAGTTCGATATCAGCTACGGTGGCACCCTTTCCGTCTTTGACAAAGCCAGTTGATGTCTTCACCATTGCTGCACCAGCTTTGACACAGCACTCGGTAGCAATTACTTTTTCGTCGTCTGAAAGCAAGTCGCATTCAATGATGACTTTGACTGGATTTTCTTTGGCCGCTTTCACCACTGCTTTAATTTCGTCTGTGACAAAGTCGACGTCGCCACTCTTGAGAGCGCCTATGTTGATGACCATGTCGATTTCTTCAGCGCCTTCTGAAATTGCTCTTTGAGTTTCAGCAATTTTGATGTCTGTAAGATTTGCACCAAGGGGAAAACCAATAACTGTTGCTACAGCTACTTTGGAGGACGAAAGCTCTTTTACTGCTTGTCTGACAAACGACGGGTTAACACAAACGGCATAGAAGTTATTCTCAATTGCTTCTTGACAGAGCTTGGAGACATCGGCTTTGGTCGCCTGAGGAGTCAACAATGTGTGATCAATATATTTAGCAAAATTAGTTGCAGTTCCTACTTTCGCCCCGCCAGTTTCATTGCTCATCGCTTACTCCAGTTTGTGCTCTTTCATTTTTTATAGGGATTATTCATGCCATTATTCATAGAAGAAGCGGCCCTAGATCTTTTCTTATTGAAATCTAACCGAACGGCTGCTGGAGCTGGTCGTTGATTCCCAGTGGGCAATGCTCTGGTGATACTCTTGTAGGCTCTTTACGCCCAGGGAGCCTGATTGCAAGGCGCCGATGGCGCTAATCGTAGCCCAGGCGCCTGACATAGTGGTCACTACCGGTACGTTATAGCTAATGGCAGCCCTTCTAATTAGCTGGTCATCGCCCCGAGCTGTGCGGCCCGAAGGAATGTTTAGAACCAACTGAATTTCGCCGTTCTTAATGCGGTCAATCAAGTTGGGTCGGCCTTCTGAGACTTTATTGGTGACCATTGACGGAATACCAGCGGCTTTCAAAACTTGGGCTGTGCCTCTAGTAGCAATTAGCTCAAAGCCAAGCTGGTAAAGGTTCTGGGCAACTGCAACCGATTCTTGTTTGTGGTGGTCCGAAACACTTATAAAGATGCGGCCTTTGGTGGGAATTTGCTGTCCTGCGGCAATTTGTGCTTTAGCGAAGGCCAAGCCAAATTGGGAGGCGATGCCCATAACTTCACCAGTGGAACGCATTTCTGGCCCTAGCGATATCTCTGCGCCATGGAAGCGCTTAAATGGGATAACCACGGACTTGACTGAAACGTGAGGTGGCAGTAAGCGCGGAGATATGCCCAGCTCTGATAATGTGCGACCGACCATTACTGAGGCTGCGATTCTAGCCCACGGTACACCAGTGGCTTTGGAGACGAAGGGAATAGTGCGGCTGGCCCGAGGATTGACCTCGAGTATATACAACTCGTCGTCTTTGACGGCAAATTGTATATTCATCAGACCTACTACTTTTAGTTCTTTGGCCAGTTCATCTACTGCTCGGCGAATTTCTTCAACTATTTTGAAAGGAATCGTTTGGGCTGGCAGCACGCAGGTGCTGTCGCCAGAGTGAATGCCTGCTTGTTCAATGTGCTCCATGATGCCGGCAATAATCGTCGCTCTACCATCTGAAACCGCATCAACGTCGATTTCAACAGCATTCTCCAAAAATTCGTCAATTAGTACTGCCATCTCGCCAGATACTGCTAAAGCGCTAGAGAGCCAGCGCTCAAGCTCGTCTTGGCCATAAATGATTGCCATGGCTCGGCCGCCTAGCACATAGCTGGGTCGCACCATCACCGGATAACCCAAAGCATTGGCTTGCTCTATGGCTTCTTCAGCGTTGTAGGCAATTGCCCCTTTAGGCTGTTTCAAGTTAAGGGCCCGGATTAGATCTCCAAACCGGGCTCGGTCTTCGGCAATATCAATTGATTCTGGCGACGTGCCCAGAATCTTAAAGCCGCGCTCTTCTAGGCCTTTGGCTAGCTTGAGCGGAGTTTGACCACCCAGTTGGACGATAATTCCTTCAGGTTTTTCTACTTCGGCAATATTGCAGACATCTTCTAAAGTTAGTGGCTCGAAGTAGAGTCGGTCTGAGACATCGTAGTCTGTCGAAACTGTTTCTGGATTCGAATTTACCATAACAGCTTCGTAACCAAGATCGCGCAGAGTGAGACTAGCGTGTACGCAACAATAGTCAAACTCAATGCCCTGGCCAATTCTATTTGGTCCGCCGCCTAAAATCATGATGCGCGGTTTCACTGCCGGTGGTGCTTCCGATTCACTTTCGTAAGTGGAGTACATGTACGGCGTGAAGGCTTTGAACTCCGCTGAACAGGTATCAATCATTTTGTAAGAAGGGCGCAGATTGTATTTCTGCCGCAGCTCGTAGATATCTTTTTCTTTGACACCAATTAAGCGTGCCAGTTGCAGATCGCCAAAACCACGCCGTTTTAGCTCTAATAAAAGAGCAGGATTGAGTTTGTCGATGGTGTCAACTTTTTCTTTTAGCTCTTCAGACAAGCTGTAAATGTCTTCAAGATTGTCGATAAACCAAGGGTCAATATATGATATCTCAACTATTTCTTCGGATGATATGCCAGCTTTGAGAGCACCATAAATGTCAGTGAGGCGGTGGTGTGATGGCACTGAAAGTCTTCTGCGCCATTCCCAGAAGTCGGCCTTAGAGCGCGATGGCACATCAAGGAAACCAGGCAGACCGACTTCCATTCCTCTTAGTGCTTTTTGCACAGACTCTTGGAAGGTGCGGCCTATGGCCATGACTTCGCCCACAGATTTCATTTGGGTGGTGAGAGTGGTGTCAGCTCCCTTAAACTTTTCAAAATTGAAGCGAGGAATTTTTGTAACTACATAGTCGAGGGTGGGCTCGAAGCAGGCTGGTGTGTCTCTCGTTATGTCGTTTGAGATTTCACCAAGAGTGAGGCCGATGGCTAATTTGGCTGCAATTTTGGCAATCGGATAGCCGGTGGCCTTACTGGCCAGTGCCGACGAGCGCGATACCCTAGGGTTCATTTCAATAACTACAAT
>CALROJ020000081.1:0-28613 GCA_943369735.1 bacterium Ga0077546 | reverse complement strand
GTCATAAAACAAGCGTGGTTGCCCTTTTATGTTTTCAATGGGAATTTCGCTGTCGCCTTCAGCTGTTATTGGAACCAAGCGCACATACTGATCGGTATCGGCAAATGACAATTGCAAAACCTCTATGGTTCCAGCAGCATCTTTTGTCTCTGCTATCTTGGCAATGGTTTTATCGAATAGGTGGATCGCATCTTTGCGCAGGACAATTTCTTTTAGAGCGGTATAGTTCCAAAGCTTGTTGCCATCAGCAAGAAATGTTTCTGCTTGGTCAACAATTGGTGTCTCTTCACTTTCAAGCTCTTCTATTTGACTGAGAAGAGCCTGAATCGCGTCCATCTTGTCTGTAAGTGCTGTGCGCAAGTAGAGAACTAGGCCGCCTCGTGCTTTCTTAATGGCTTTTTGATTTAACATTTTTGTTTCCTGTTTATTATGGTGGAGTTGAAAAGGTTGCTACTTCCGCTGTCTAGTGCTTCTTTGAGGTTATTAGCTTCAAAGTCGTAGAACATGTCGAGCTGAAAGTAGTCAGCTTGTGTCGGTTTTACTTCTTCGCTTTGTGCTTCCAGAGCTTCTGTCAGTGAGCCGATGCGGTTGATAATGGCAGCGTAGTGACTGAGGTCTGCAAACTGTCCGATCAATATGGTGGCGCCATGAAACACTGAGGTAAAAGCCATGACAGCTTGGGTGATGGTGCCAAAAGGAATGTGGTTGTTGAAGTAGAGGTGAGCGACAATCAGCGGTGGAATCAGTGGTACTAGGTGATTGAAAACTCCAGTGAATAACTGCAGATTTTTGTGTACCAGCGTCATGTCTAGTAGGTTTGATATTACTGCGGTGAGAGCATGCTCAGCTTCAGCGACAGTCGTGGCACTGCTAGTTTTGTTAGTGACTAGCTGATCGCGAGCGCTGGCCAATTTAGCTCTGAGGTCGGCTTCTGTTTTCATTTGGCGGTCGCTAATGCCAATTAGCGTTTTGCCTATGTGCGAAACAATTACCAGACCAAGAGTTGAGTAAACAATGACGATGAAAGACAGTGATGGTGAAATTTTCCAGAGCACTATCATAAATGTGCAGACAGTGACGAAAGCATCCAAAATCGATATAGCTAAGCGTATTGACGAACCGCAAAATGAGTCTACATCTTGGGTCATGCGCTGTTCAGGATTATCAATTTCGTGTGAGTTTTCAACTCTTAGGCCAGCGCCTTCTGCGAAATATTTGTGTATTAAGCTCCTTGAGAGCCAGTCGCGCCAATAGAGCGCTAGGCGTGTTCTTAAGAGGTTGTAGTAAGTTTCAACTGGTACGGTGACCAAGATGGCGAGTATCGATAAGAGCAGATAGAGGCCGAAATCAAACCAGCTTTTCTGCTCCATTGCCGTCATGAAGTGACCAGATGTGACGTTGATGCAAACTGCTACACCAGCTTTGGCAGCCATTAGTGTCAGGATTATGCCAAGATTGGTAAAACCAACCGAGTTTTTGTCCGATACCCAAAAAGGCTTACCTATTTTTGCTAGCCTTCTCCAAGGCATTGCTGTGAGGATGTTGTTCATGGCAGATCTCCACTAGTTAAGTTCAAAAAATATGAGTTAATTGATCGCAAGGAAATTAAGCCAAAAGCAAGCCATAGGTAAGCTGATGCTTAGTGGTGGCGGTTTCTGTTATTGCCAGGCTAGTGTAGTGACCGACTCTTTTGTCAGAGTGATTTCCGCTACACTGTTTCCTTCCTCGATGCTAATTGTTTTCTCTGGGCCTAGATTCGTCAGCACTAGCACTCTCTCTCCGGATGGATTGAGAAATGCTACGTGGGTAATCTCTTGAGTTGTTTTCAAGGCCGTAGAATCAATTCGTTTTGCCCCGCGCTCAATGAACTTCGAGAAGTGAGCCAGAGCGTAATATTGACCGCTGCGAGTTACTTCTTTGGTTATTGAGTTAATGGTCACTAGGCCACCACAAGGGAATGGTCCTATGTTGGGGCGACCGTTTTGATCAAGAGCGAGGTTCCAGACTGTAATGCCGCGGCACCAGTTGGAAAGATTTGTAGTAAATGTTCTTGCCCATTTGATGTAGTCGCTCTGGTAGTTGGGGTCTGTATAGTCAGGGCCGCCTTCTGTCCAGTAGTGTCCGATTTTGGGGTGAGCATCGCGCACTGTGCCGATTCGCCAAGCATCACCGACATAACCATGCCAGGCAATGCCCGAAGCGTATTTGGCTAGAGCTGGGGTATCCAGCGATGCCACCGCTCTACCCCAGAGGTTGTAGTTGTGGTCGATAATCCAAATTTGTGTCTCTAGGCCTCGCTTTTCAAAGAGCGGTCCTAGATGGTAACTGACGAAATCTACTTCGTATTCTTGGGGCCACAGACAGGCTGGCATTTTGCCGTCTTGATCTGTGTCGACTTCGTTTTGCACAGTGACGGCATAAATGTTGATACCCTCAGCTTTGTAGCTATCGATAAATTTGACAAAGTAATTGGCGTAGCTGGCAAAGTTCTTTCGTTGAAAACTTCCGCCTAGCATCGAGCCATTTGACTTCATCCAGCCCGGGGGGCTCCATGGCGAACCGTAGAACAGCATTTCAGGGTTGAGTGCAAAGGCTTGCCGCAGACAAGGCAAAATATATTTCTGGTCATGTTCGATAGAAAAGCGTTTTAGCTCAGGGTCTGGTTCGCCTTCATCATAGCTATACATATGGGTGGCATAATCACTTGAGCCAATACAGACGCGACAGAAGTTTAGGCCTAAGCCGCCTTGAGCGGCTGGACTAAAGAGATCGCTAAACAACTCAGCTCTAGCATCTTCTGAGAGTAGGTCAAAGTTGTAGCAAGCCGCATCGGTAAACGCGCCGCCAAAGCCAACAATTTCTTGAAAGCTCGTTTCTGGAATAACGCTAACCACCTCCTCGGTGTTAGCTCCAGAAAAGCGCCAATAGACATCGACTGCTTGCTCTTCTAAGCGTTGGTCTGGGCCCTGTTCTGAGTTTGTTTGCATCAGGCGCATGGGGCCGTAGTGAAGCAGAATTGGTTTTGGAGTAGGACCACTAGATTGTCGTTTGAGCCAGTGACTAACGCGGGAGAGTATGAAGCCCAGCACTAGAGCAATGACAATGAAAATCATAGTAATACGTGTGTGCATAGTGAGCACCTCGAATATTTAATTGAAAGGGCCATACGAGCTGGCGGCAAGAAACTTGACGCCAACTCATATGGGTGAGAGTTTACTGGTTAGGGTTTGGAGTCACCATTGGTAGTGCTATTGGTTGCACCGTAATGCCGTGCTCTAGTTTATCTATCAGAGTGAACAGCGCTGCGTGATCGCCCACTTCATACGATTTCAAGGTTTGACCGTCAATCACCACTGAGTGAACATAGGGGTGTTTTGTACCAGCTGTAGAAACAACGGCAACAACATAGTAAATGTGTTCGTTGATTATTAGCGGGCGCGGTTCTACTTTTTCGAATTGTGACCAGTCGGCATTCCAGTTGCCTTGCATCACTTGGATAATGGCTTGTCTAGGACCATTGAGAGCAATGTTAGGCACTATGTATTGTTTGCAATAACCTGAAGCGGCATCAAAGAAAAGTATCTTTGCCAGTTTGGCACTATCGTCACCTTTGGGTTCTAAGGTGATTACTTCCTGCCAGCCAAAGTTGTTGTCGTAGACTTCGATGTAGGGTGCCTTGTTGAAATGCGGTTTGCCTGTGGTATCAGGTTCGCTGACACGCAACTCATGCTCTTTTGTGATCATGCGCCCTTTCATGCCGCCATTCCATTTAGCGTAAATCTCAGCATATTGCCGAGCCAGCTTGGTGGGATAAAACGGCATGTTGGGATATTTTGCTTTAGCCGTGGCCGGGCTCATATCATTGACGATGCCAAAGCGATTGACGCTCATTACTCCAGCTAATTCTGGCAACATTACTCCTGTTAATGTTGGTCTGTAAGAGATGTAAGGAATGAGCATGACTAGAGGGTCTTGGTTTGTTTCTCGCCAGTAAAGTGCTTCTTGTTGTTCACTAAAGGGGTTGTGTACAGCAAATGCTGCTTGTACTACCCAGCTTTTGGGGCCAGCCAAGAAGAAGCCGTCATAACCATTGGCAATTTGGCCTTTCATGTTGACATGGGTCGGGTCCACGGTGGCGACATTAATAATTGTGTCACCAAGAAAGTTGTACCAAATACCATCAGCTGCTCCTTTCAGGTGAATGGCTCCTTCCCAGCATTGGTTTCCTTGTGAGTCACAAGGTGCCATATGTGGTTCAGAAACGTAGGTTCTGGTGTCGCTGTTGAGGTTTTGCAAATAACCTAGTGCGGTAGCTTGGGGCAGCATGCGGAAGTTCTTCTTTTCAGCATTGGGTAGGGTTCTGATCACTTCAGGATCAAGCACTTCTGCCATGGTCCATTCTGTGACATCTTGATTGCTCGAATCTAGCCATGAGAACGCTGCAATAAATAGAGCAATGCCCCAAACAGTGAGATGAGCAGTGGCTTTTGTTTTGTTGCCCCAATTGCTGACTTTTCCCTGTAGTAAAAAGGCGCTACTGAGAATAATGGCTGCAGTTGCAGGGCCCCACTGCATCACATATTGCCAGGCTGTGATTGTATAGACATGGATAAACGGCAGGGCGTAGATTGCTATAGCCGCATAGAGACCTGTATAGGCAGCAGCTGCTGTCATACCGGCGAAGAAACCCCATTTCTTGGTGCCGTAGACAAAGGTGGCGATCACTGCAATCCAACCTAGACCAGGCTGGAATAGCGGCAGAGTTATGACAAATAATAGAAACAGAAAGCGTGCGATAGTTCGCGTATAACCCGCTCGGACGGATGGTTCGGTGAGATTATTTAAGTTCATAGGTAAACCTATTGGGTGGATGTTGATTCGAAGTAGTCGACCTCTAAACCGTGATTCATTGGCCGACTGCTTGCTTTTAGTTAGCTGTTTCAGCTCAATCTATCTGATGGGAAAGTCAAACTTGACTTTATCCCCGGTTACGATGGTGCCAATTAAAGTGCATTCGACTGTTTTTATTTCAATGGTGCCAACAAGAGATTCGTTGGTACTGTTTACCGTGAGACAATGTGGTCCGCGCTTGATGACGGTTAGAGCTCCTTGCACAATAAACTCGACATCTTGTTGCTTCTCAGCTGGTGACAGGTGACTTAGGTCGATAGTCAGCGTACTTAGTTCTTGTGTTGCTGGTTTTGCGGGACTTGGCGGAACCGTCACTTGAAAGAGAATGGGCTGATTTGGCTGAGCAGATGCTCGCGCTTCAAAGCCGTTAGCAACGGAACCGCTGGAGTCGCGGTGGCGAATGCTGATGTACATGTTTTATTATCCTGATTGTGATGTTAAGGGCCCCGAAGATAAGTGCTCATTAGAGTTGTTCTAAGGGGGTGATTGATAAGGCCATAAGACGTGGATGGGCGGATCAGTTGCCTTGCAATAGCGATCGGCTTAACTGTGCTCAGCGGCAAAATTTTTGTCTACCAACTTCGTAGCCATCGTAGTCATAAATTGACTCGTACCAGCATTCTTGATAATTTTGCCGTGGTTGGTATCTCTCTTGATAGCCATAATCACGTTCGTAATAGCGCTGTTGTCCGTTCTGGTATTGGCGCTCTTGGTCAAATGATTCTTGATCGCCAATGTAGCCACCTGCTGCTGCCCCGGCGGCGCCACCGATAACGGCACCATTCAGGCCGTCGGCAGCAGCGCCGATAGCAGCACCGCCCAGCGCACCAATAGTGCCATACCGTTGTCCTAAAGGAGTGGCGCAACCGCTCAGTGCGAGTACGGTGATAAGGCCGAGAACAAGCAGTAGGGGGCGAAGCAATTTGTTTCTGGCAAGATTGCTTTTGTTCATGAGTTTCTTCCTCGGTTCGTAATTTGGTTTGTGGGTGAGTTTGTTTGTGGCTTTCTGCTAGCTAAGGAACAGTTAGCGACAAACTCGTCTGTGGTAGGCCACGTAGCCATATCGGTCATAAACCGGAACGTACCAGCATTGATATTGAGGGCGTTGATAGTAAGGGGGGCGATAATAAGGGGGGCGATAATATTGTCGCGGGTAATAGGGCCGTTGGTAATATTGCTGATAGGGCCAGCGTCTGTATTGGTTATAGCCTGAGCCATTGCCTCTTTGGTTATAACGGTAGTCGACTTGACTGAAGTATGAGGCCCTGATAAATGTATCGCCTTGTTCTTCTGCTGCGCAGTATGTGCCGCTAAGTCCGCTGAAAAGAGCAAAGATAGCTACTAATAGCCACTTTAGTTCTTTTCTTGTTTGGGAAAAATAGTCTTTACTTTTCATGTGTTGTTCTCTGTTTGATGGTTTGGCCTGAGATTTAGGTCTTTAGCTAGAGAGCAACTAGTTTGTTCAGCTATATTGCTAAGAAGCTAAAAAACACGACCGGGTCGCAGACGGATGTTGAGCATGAAGCTCATAGGATTGGAGCCGTAAATTGGCTCAAGTTCATTGGGCACGAGGTAACCGGTGACATCGAAACCAAGGCCAATTCGTATGGCGGAAGAAGCATAGACATCTCGCGCATAGCCAGCAGTCAGGGCGCAGACTGTGCTATTAGCTGGGCTTATAGCGCTTGCGCTGTGCAGGTCTTCGTGTCCGGAGAGCTCGTGTTCCAGACCTGGGCGACCGTAGATATTGGTATCGGTTAGACCGGGCTTGTTGACGCACTCACCTCTGCCGTAGAGGTAGTTGCGATCGTAAAAGTTGATTGTTCCTTCGAGTAAACCGCCAGTCAAGGTGCCATGCTGTTCTTGGTTGTGACCAAACACTCCTGAAACGGCAGTATAGCCACCATCAAAGCGTTTGGAATATTGAGCAAAAACGGTATAGCGTTCCATGTCGCCGGGGTGCAATACTTCAGCGTTGTGCACAGCGGCGTATGATGCTCCGAGCACCCAGTTTTCTGTAGGTGCATACTGTGCCCGCACTGAAAAACTGTCAAAACTACCACTTTCGACGATGTAGCGATTTTCGCCTGGTTCTTGACCGCGGAATATCGAAGCACCAAGCCGCACTTTGCCAATATCAACGCCTGCGCTAAAAACGCCGTTGGTGATATGGCCAGCGTCCATGCAGTGATGACATAGTGGCACTGCTGGGTTTTCTAAGGCTGATGCTCGGTGCATGAAGGCTGTTGGACCTTCTTCTCTGTCGCCCGGTAGGCCGAAATAGAGATAGTAGCGGAAGTTTTCTGAGAGTCGCTGAGTAAAAGAAACTGACAGCTCGGAGAAGAGATTGTGGGGATGCTGAGCATCGACGATTTCTCGCCCGGCGTAAGTTTCTCCTGTTTGAAAGAGCTGAGGAACGCCTCCTGGTGGGGTGGTGAATGGCTCAGCTGTAAGCATGGCGCGAAACTGGAAAGCAGAGTTTCCCCACACTGGCAATTCGCATGAGGCCATTAGCCAGTTTTGTGATTGAAAGGCCGATACTCCGCGGGGTCCTCCTTGACTATTGAAGCTAGCTTTTAGCTCTGCATGTGCCATACAGCGAGCCTTGTCTTCAAATAGGTTGAAGTGCCACATGTAGGCTGGGCTATCGGCGGGAATTAGGCTAGTGCCGGAACCAATGGCAGTCATTCGTTCATAGGGGCCGCCAAAGTTTGAAAACATTGGCTCGGTTTTTAGGTAGTCACCGTCACCATTGCTGTGATGATGGTGCTTATGTTTATTGACGTCATCAACCGGCTTGCTCATATCGTGCCCTGGCATGGTGCTCATGTCGTGTTCTGGCATTTTGCTCATGTCATGGCTTAAGGCTTGTTTGCTAGGCTCTTTGCTAGGCTCTTTGCTAGGAATAGAACTACAGCCAGATATGGTAATTAGCAGCCCGATGTAACAAGCTGAGAATAGATTGTTCATATGATTAGCCAGCCTAGAAAGAGAACGCCAGCTAAAAGCGTAAGCGGGACTGCTATAAATGCGAGCAGTGTGGGCGGTTGGCGATAGGGTTGTCGTTTAGCGTGCCTGTTTGTTTTTGCTGTTGTTGGTGTTGGTGTCATGTTGAACTCCATAGATAGCTTGGTGCCAGGCTAGGCCGAGCACCAAGACAAAGTTATGAGGCTTCAGTCAACTACTCGGTCGATTGCTCTAATGACATCGGTAGCTGTCTTAAGACTTTGATTTCAGAAGTCGCAATCCCAGTATTGCAAGCAGTTTTGCCAGTTTGGAAAATTTTGCCTTAGCCAATCTTTGGCCATATTTTCGGCTTGATCATGGGCTTGTTTGTCATGGTACTGATTTGGTCGGCTTTCGCACAGACTGTGTCGCAGTTCTACCCAAGGAGTGCAATGAAGTTGGTCTTGGCCATCCATGACGATAACTCGCAGTTCTCTATTGTTGTGAGCCAATTCAAACGTAGTAGTAAAACGACGACGCAGTGAGAAAAAGGCGCGGGTAGTAGCGAAATCGTTGCAGATGTAAATATCGGCACGATTGCGACCATTGCTGTCGACCAGTTCTTGCCAGTGCGGATGGTCGCTTTGTCTTACCTGCCAACCTTCGGGCAAGCTAACTTCGCAGGTGTATTTATTAGCAGGGCCGACTCGTTCAACTCCCCAAGTTGCTAAATCGCTCCAGGTGGCAAATCTGATTTCGTTTGGCAGTGTTGCTAAGTTAGGAATGTTTTTCATGGTTTGTTCTCTCTTGATTGAATGAAGATTGGAATTTTTATGACAGCAATCCCTGGCTGCCATAAAGGGACAGTTATGCCACCACATCCAGTGATTGCAGTACAGCAGTCTCGATCTCAATCGCTTGAAACTAGTTCAAATCTCCACGGCAGATGCGCGGAGATTGCAAGTGAAGATAGAGCTATTGGTTGTTTTTACGGTGTAAAAGCTTGCTCAAATAGAAGGAGATGTAAAGTGGATATATCTGAACCTAACATCCTCTCCTGTGCTACAGAAAGAAAAACTATTACTAATTTACTTACTCTCTGCATATTGGTCTGTATCCAGCTAGCGGGCAGCTGACGATTCCACCAAAGCCGGCGAGACACTTGCTGCTGTTGCCGTGTGGCTGAGTTTGTCCTCGGCAAATTTGAGATCGACGAATAGGCCATCTAGCTCAGGCGGCAGCGAGTCTTTGAAGTAATGTCGATTTCTACCGGCCAGCAGCAACAGGGCTTTAACTCCGCGGTTGCGCGCTTGAGTAAGGGCTTCGTTACTCAAGAGACCATGTTTTTCCAATGCTTCTACAGCCGACATGTAGCCAGACATAATCATTTGCCACTTTTCTCTGCGGGTCATACTAAATTTGAAAGAGCCGTAGAGCGGAGCGGGTGGGCTGATGACGATGCGGTCGTGATTGTCGGCTAAGGTAATGCCGTCCATTCTCAGGCTTTCGCGATCGTGGCTGATGATGCCATAGACTTTGTCGATCAGCTGATGCAGGGTGCTTTTGTCTTCTCCTACATTGACTACGACCAAGTATGAGTTCTCCATGGCAAAAAGTGATTGCGGCACTGAAATGGGGCAGCGACCTTCGGGGCCGAGGCCGCCGTCAATGAGCAGGTGTTCTTCACCGCTGTCACTCTTCCAAGCCACTGGGTCAAGCAAGATTGGCACAGCACAAGTAGCTCGCACGGCCATGCCAATTGGTATTGGTTTTGCTGCCACTTTCAGCAGTGTTCCGTCTTGCTGTTCATGCCAGACACCGTCTTTTGTAAAGATCACTTTGGCTTGGTGCGAAAGTGCTACGGTGCAAAAGAGACTGGGCCAATCTTTGATGCGATCGTCGAAGTATTGGCCCATCAGTGCGGCGTCGAGTGCGCCTTCCAAAGGTGGGGGATCCACAGCCTTTGGCTCACGCAGAGCCTGGGTGAGGAATTTCACAAGAGAGACCCGCCGAACCACTAGTTGGTTGAAGTCGGTGTCTAATACCTGTGCCAGTAGGTGCGTGACATCTGCATTGGCGCTGATCAAAGCTGCTGGAATTGAGCCGCCGCTTACCCCTGTAATTGAGCGAAAGCGGCGGAAATTTGCCTGGGCTAAGACTAGTAAAACTCCGGTGCCAAATAGAATTGACCTCGAGCCACCGGTGCCGATCAGCAGATTGATGTCTTGGTTGTGATTGCCTTCATTTTCTTCGTTGTTCATGGAATTTCTCCTGGAAAAATGTTAGGCCAGCAGTAGTAGCGGGCAATTTGGTATCTTTTTTTGTTCACGCTTTCTCCGGTGCTACAGTGGGTTCGACCGCTGTTGGTGAAGCGGCTGTGGTTTCTGGATCAGCTTTTGTCACGGGCTCTGCTTTTGCCTCTGGATTCGCATCTGAATTTGCATCTGAAGCCTTTGCTTCTTTTGCTACTACTGTCGCGCTACTGTCAGATTTCGCCTTTTCTGCCCCAGGAATTACTTTTGGCACTTTACCGATGAAGAAATCCGTAATCAGTGGTTTGGATGGGTCCATGGCGTACTTGCCTAGATCTACCTTGCCTATTTCTTGCACTGATCTAATTACAGCTGCGTCATCGAGTGGGTGTAGGGCATACATTGCCGGGTCGCTCACCCCTGCTGCTTTCATTGATACCACTACTGAGTCGGTGTAGAAGTTACCGCTGGTACTGCCTGCAGGCTGAGTGACAATCCAGTGAGCGGCTTCGGCCACGATTATTGCATCGCGACAGTAGGGAACAGTTTTTGCACCACCTAGTTTGTTGCGCACGGCAGCTGTATCGACAGTGGTTTCTGGCCAGAGCGAGTTGACAGCAATGCCATCGACTTTGAATTCGTCGGCAAAGCCCATGGTTAACATGCTTTGTGCATATTTTGAAACAGTGTACGTAAACTTGAACCATTCAGGGTCAAGATTAAGGGCTGGCGAGATATTGAGAATATGCGGGTTTGCGCTGTTTCTCAAATGGGGCAAGGCATGTTTAATAGTCATGTAAGGGCCCCTGACATTGACTGCAAACATCAAGTCAAAAAGTTTCATCTCGGTTGACTCAACGCCGGTGAGGCTAAGCACTCCAGCGTTATTAACTAAGATATCGATGCCACCAAATACTTCGACAGTTTTGGCTATAGCTGCTTTGACTTGTTCTTCATCACGCACATCGACTTGCAGGGCAAGGGCTTCGCCTCCGGCTGCTATCACTTCTGCTGCTGCAGTGTGGATGGTGCCGGTGACTTTACCATCAGTGCGTTCTTCTACGGTCTTGCCTGTTATTACAATTTTGCAGCCATGCTTTGCTAATTCAAGAGCGATGGCTAGGCCGATGCCCCGTGAGGCACCATTGATAAATACTACTTTGCCTTTTAGGCTTGTGTCGTTAGTGTTCATTTTTTCCGTCCTAGCAGATTTTGCTGAGGTTGATTTAATGCCGTGTACGGCGGATGAGACTTTTGAAGAGTCTCGGTGATTGGCGTTCCTTTCTTGAACTTATGAGCTTGAACTTATGAGCTTGACCCTGTGAGCTTGCGGCTTCTCGTTCTTGAGTTGGAGGCGCTAAAAACTGCCGAGCGTCTCTATTTCTCTAGTATTTGAGAAAGAAGATGTTATTAGGAGCAGATTGATTAGTTTTGATTGAAGCTCTTGGGCAAATTGAGAAAGAAAACACTCTTCAATATCACTGAACCAGAGGCTATTTGACAATTGCAAAGCGGCGTAAACAGAGCTGTTTAGCTAATTACTCTCACATGTTATGTGATTACAAATGACGTTGGTATTAGTGTCTCAATCGGTGGCGACAAAGCGTCGCAATGAAAAGAAATGTATGGCCTTTGACTTTGTCATGGTGTGGCAGCTGCTGCAAGAGTCTCTTTGTACTTTAGGTAAATCGGCCCGTATTGGCCTAGAAACTTTTGCGATTGATGTCTTGCATCAAGCCATCGAGTGAATTATTTTCATCGGAACCTCGCAGCACATCTTTGTCGTTGAGCGCTCTCTGGGAGCCTGCTGGTGCCCGAAATTCGGCATCAGAGAGGTTCACTTTAGTAATTTTGGTTGTCTGTAGCATGAATTGTTTATTCTTGCCTTTGCGTTCCAGTTGAAATGACAAGGGCAGGTCGCCCAAGGCGGGAAAATTGTACTGTTGTCTGACGAAGGCTAGTACCTGTGGCGGATAAGGCAGCTCTTTTGTAGTCAGCATTTTGGCGTCAAACAGTGTGTCAATGCCTTTCTCTACTTTCTCATTTTTGGTTAGTTTTTTCATTGTAAATGATCGACAATGCAGTCCTTGAATCTTCTCTTTTGGTCCCTCATCAAAAGGAATGCGGGGGAAGGAAAACCCCCAAAATATTATTGAAATACGCAGCATATGCCCCTCATATTTGTTCAAAGGGGTTTCGAAAAGTCTATTGGTTTTGGCATTGTAGATTTGCACTTTCCATTCTGGTGCGCGAGCCGTAATGGTTACACCATTGGCTGGATTGGACCAGCGGAAGCCTTCTTTGCCAAATGAGAACACAGTGCCTGCTCCGTAGATCTGGCTGCTTTGTTCTAGGCGCCAGCAGTCCATTGCGTTGGCTGCTGGTGGTGCAACAATCACTAAGACTGCCGCTATAGCTAAAACTGATGATGCGGTCTGCTGGTAGTGATTCATTATCTATGAGTATTTATGAGCTACGAGTTTAGAGCAGCTGTAAACAGCTCTAGCCGCTGAGCAAGATCACTTTCTTCTATGGCGGCAAAAGAGAGAATGAACTCTAGCTCTCTGGCCTCTCCGGCATAATAGTTCTGGGTGCTTGTCATCGGCAGACGACTTGAGGCAATGGCTTGCTCGACTGTTGCTGCTTTATAGTGGTCTTTTAAACGCACAAGCAAGGCTAGGCCTGCGCTTTCTGCTGCTATATAGCTGGTATCAAAGGCTTTTGGTAGAAGGCTCAATAGATTTTGCCTGCGCACAGCATAGCGAGAGCGCTGTTTTCGGATTAGCTTTTCTAGGTGGCCTTCGTTAATGAAATCGGCAAGGGCTGCTTGCTCGACAAGAGAGACGTCTCTTTCTACTAGGCCCTTTGCTGCGGACATCGGTTCGATTAGGGCTTCAGGAACCACCATAAAACCTATTCTGGAGACAGGCGCCATGGCATTCCACAAGCACGAAAGATAGATGGTGCGATCATTGCTATCCATGCCCTGAAGCGATGGCAGGGGGCGGCCGTCATAGCGAAACTCACTGTCATAGTCATCTTCGATAATATATGCTTGATTCTTAGCGGCGTATTCTAGAAGTTGCTTTCGTCGATTCATCGACATTACAGCCCCAGTAGGAGCTTGATGCGATGGGGTAACGTAAATCAAACGTGGAGCGGTTTTTAGTTCTTTTAGTTGCTCGACTATTAGGCCTTGATTGTCTACGCCAATTGGAGCTATTTGGGCGCCGTTCGCTAAAAATTGTTCTCGTGCCGCTGAGAACCCAGGCTCTTCAATGGCTATGAGGTCGCCTTCGTTGAGAAGTAATCTAGAAATAAGGTCTAGACGTAGATTGCGTGAGGCAAATGTAATTAGGCGATCATGGCTGACTTTGACCGCTCTAGCTCTAATCAGATAAGAGGCATACGCTTCGCGCAGGGGTTGATAGCCAAATGGTTCGGGCACATATTCCATTTCTTCTTTTGAGGCGGTATGGCAGTGCCTTACTAGTAGCTCACGCCATGTGTTCAGTGGTAGCTCGCGTAAAAGCGGGCCGATATAGGAGATCTTGGCTGAAATTTGACCTGCTTCAAATCGTTGCTGCAGGCGATTGCCGAATTGTGACAGATGAAGAGTTTTGTGCACTTTATCCCGTGGCGGTAGCTCTTCTGACTGGCCGGGTAAATGCGCACATACGCGAGTACCTGAGCCCATTTCAGAGACCACATAGCCTTGTGCAGAAAGCTCGTCTATTGCCCGCGCGGCGGTAGAGCGCGATATATCTAGGGCTTTAGCAATGTCGCGCACTGAGGGCAAAATTACTCCGGGGCTGAGTAGTTTTTCTATAATTGCCTCTTTTAGGGCGTCGGCGATCTGCCGCGAGGCCGGAGCGGCAGAAGTTGGGTCTAGGGCTAAATTTAGTCGATCAATTAGCATCGCAGTCCTAACCTGAGTGGTTTTTGAGTTCTGTGGCGAAGGTTTTCACTACGTTGTCGATAGTGCTTTGGTCTACTGAGGCAAATGGCACTATGTATTGTCCATTCTTTGTAGCGCTTGCATAGTAAGGTTTTGTACTCATGAGGTTAAAGCCGCTCTTATGGGCTGCTTGCTCTATTGTTTGGTCACTCACTTCGGGGAGGAAATTGAGAATAAAGTGTGTACCACCGCCGTCAGTCAGTGGTTCAATTAAATCTTTGAGATAGCGGGTAATCGCTAGAACTAAAGATTGTCTGCGCTGAGCCAATGCTTTTTGCGTTGTTTTGAGATGTTTTTCGAGGTGTCCATCATTGATAAAGTCAATTAAGGCTAACTGTTCAAGCAGCGGTAGGTGCCTTTCTAGATAGCTTTTGCCTAAGGCTCCTATGTTTACCATGCAATCGGGAAGGACGACAAAGCTCAGGCGCAGTGACTGATACAAAACCGTCCAAAAAGATGCTACATAGATGACGCAATCATATTGGTCTAGAGCTTTTATTGACGGTAATATCGGCCTGCCGTAGCGAAACTCGTTGTCAAAGTCATCTTCAACTATAAAGGCACCGGTGGCGGCGGCGTATTCCAGCAGCTCATGACGGCGAGGCATGCTCATCACGTACCCTAGGGGGTCTTGGTGCGAGGGTGTGACGTAAATAAGTTTGGGAGGCTTGGGTAAGCGTCTTAAGGCCGCTACTGAGAGGCCTTCTGTATCGACTTCAATAGGAGTGATTTTTACACCCATTGATTCAAGAGTATTTCTATTCTCGGGATAGCCAGGTTCTTCGTAGGCAACTATATCGCCTGGGTCAAGAAGAAGACGTCCGATAAGTTCGAGTCGCAATTGTTTAGAGCCGAAGATGCATACGTTTTGCGGGCCACTGGCTATAGAACGCCGTCTTAGAACATAGGCGGCGATTGCCTCACGTAGTTTTTCTAAGCCCAGTGGTTCGATCATTTCAGCCACTTGCTCTTCGCGGCTGACATCGCAGTGTTTGATCATGAGCGTTTTCCATTCGCGCATGGGTGAAAGTTCAAAAGGAGTGCCACCGTATTCAAGGGCTGGCACGTGCACATGTTCGGTTGCTTGCTTGCGGCCAACTTCAAAAATGGTGCGGCCCCGTTGTGAAAGCGGCAAAGGCTTAAAACTTACTGAACGGTTAGATGGTGAGAGAAAAGCTACAGCCATATCTCCCAGATCCCCTGGTAAAGTGTTGGTGACAAATGTTCCAGAGCCAGACTGGGCTACAACCAGGCCTTGGGTCTTCAGGTCTTCGTAGGCCTTAAGAATAGTAGAGCGTGACAATTTCAAGGTCTCCGAAAGCTCTCTAATTGAGGGCATCGGTTCCCCGAGCTTGAGTCGGCCTTCCAGAATAGCTTTGCGCAGGGCGTCCGAGAGGCGCCTGTAAAGCGCCACATTAGACTTATATTCTAGGTATATAGCAATTGCCATGGCAGGCCTTATCTCAGGTTTGCCTAACACGATAGCAGATAGTTCTCAATCAACAAAGCGATATAGCTGGGCAGGCTTGCGACCAGTTTTTTGCCATTCTTTGCTGGGCTCAATAATGCCCTGTTGTAAGATTTTGCGTCTGAAATTGCGTTTGTCTAGACTTTCGCCAAGAATAGCTTCGTGAACCAGCTGCAGTTCTGTCAGAGTGAATTTTTCTGGCAATAGCTCAAAACCAACATTACTGTAATCAAGCTTGTTAGCAATTCGCTGGTGGGCGTATTCAATAATTGATTGATGATCAAAGGCTAACTGTGGCAGCTTATTTAATGAAAACCAGGCGGCGTCTGCTGCGTCTGTTCCCGATCTGAGAATATGGCTGTTGGCGACAAGAGCATAATAGGCCACAGTTATGACCCGACCGCGTGGATCGCGCTTTGGTTCTCCGAAAGTATAGAGTTGTTCAAGGAAAACTCTTTCTACACCAGTCTCTTCTTGCAGTTCTCTATTGGCAGCAGCGTCTATTGATTCGTCTTCGAGGACGAAACCGCCAGGCAAAGCATAACTGCCTCTAAATGGTTCGGCTAGGCGCCTGATTAAAAGTACGTGCAGTTGTTTGTCGAGGATAGTGAACAGCACTATGTCGACTGTGATTTGTAGTTTCGTCATTGCAGTTATTGCACCACTAAATTGGCTTTTTCTCTAGCAATGCCAATGGTAGCATCAGTGCCAGAATTGAAATCTAGATAGTCTGCTTCCATTCCGTCAGAGAAGATTACTCCGCCGCAAGGCATTTGGGATTCTAGTATTAGTGGTTCTGTGGGATTAATTGATCCAACTACAATGGCGGCTTGCGAATGCAGGCTGATAAATGGTTCGCGCACAACAAATAACAGCCGCTCTTCCTCCCAGGTCATTGGCACCGGTTTTAGTGGCTTGCCGCCCAGAAATGAGCTGATGGCGCTGGTTTCGTTGAAGACTGAAGACAACCAGCCGGTGCTTCCTGCTCCAGTAGAGACAATAATGCCACTAGAAGATTGATTTTCTTGGTGTTGGCCGTGATTAATATGATAGCGAGCAGATATGTGTGAACTGGCTCCGATAAATAGATCGTTGAAGGCCAATAGTCTCTGGCCATCTTTGAGTTTTGCTTCAGCCATACTAACCGAGCGTACTTTTGCTTTCTCTTGTAAAGTCAGCTCTAGAGCCGTTTTGAGTTGGGACGGGAGGAATGGAATGAGAACGCCGTCAAAACGATCGACGTCTGGATTGACAGCTATGATGGGCTGCCCAGCTACATATTTTGCCGTATTTGCCACCAGGCCGTCTTGGCCAAGGGTAATAACAAGATCAGTTGCCGCAAAAACATAAGTAGGAATGAGGCTGCGGTCGAGCATTTGAATCTTCAAGCCACACTCAATAGTTCGTCGTACTTCTATTAGAGAACGTTGGTAGGCGTCGTGCTCAAGCAAATAAGAGTTGAAATCACCGCCGCTATGTTCAATATAAAATTTAGCCTGTTCTCTGGTGTTGAAGCGATCGACTAATTCATCGAGGCGTGTTTTGCGTGTTACCATGACGATTTTGTCGAACATTGCCTTGTCCTCTCTATCTTCTTTAGCCTATTTATCCTCTATTGGTGCTGTTGCTCATCAGGCTGCGCAGGAGGTCAGGAGAGATATTCAATTCACCAATTTTTTCGGCATTGTTAGCCAGCTCGTGAAAGGCCATGGCAATGGTATTTTTAGCATCGCCACCTTGAGGATTTAGCATCATCAACAAGCGCCAATCGAGGTCTTGCACTGGATTTATTACGGCCTTGAGGGCATAGGCTCGGCTGTCTGCTTCTTTGCGTTCATTTTCAGTTTTTTGATCGGTTAGTAGCGCTCTTTGTGTTTCTAGCGCAATTTCGCCTTCCATTTTGCGTTCATGCAGTTCTCTTTGTTTGCTCTGCACTAAAAGATCTGTCTGCAACTCATTTTCTTTCAGCTTACGCTCTTGTTCTATGGCCGAATTACGCCGAGTGTAAATGGCCTCATCAGCTTTGCGATTAAGTGCCTCTCGCGCTTCTGCCTCAAGTGCTTTGGCCATTTCGGGAGTAGGCTTGAGAGAGAGTATAGCCAGGTTGAGAATTTCTACCCCTAGTTGGATCACTTCTGGGCTGGCCTTTAGCTGCTCGAGGACGATGCTTGTAAGCTGGTCAGAGTGCACTAAGCCTTGGCGCAGTGGTAGCCGTTGTATTTCGGCACGAATCAGTGTTTGTAGATCGTATATAAGGCGTTCTGGCAGTTTTTGATATTGGTCACTTATATAGCGACCGTTGGCATCAATGGTGAAGTCGAGCATAGCTGCTGCCTTTTTTGCATCAACAATACGGTAGGTCAGTTGTCCTTGTACTGTGATGGTCTGAAAGTCTGCTGTGGGCTCATTGAAGACAAAGGGAATGTTGGCACTGGCTAGGGAAACCAGGGCGATGGTTGAAGCTGGCTGAAAGTAGAAGAACGACAGACCAGCTCCCTCTCTAGCTAAGTGTCCCTGAGAGAAGTGCAGAACATAGTCGGTGGGATTCGATTTGCGATAGCTGACGCCTAACATGATGTCTTCCTCGCTTAGTATTGAGGGATTTATTTTTCGGTGAATTTGTTTTTGCTTAAGTGTTCTATTGACACTAATATAGTGTTTCTTTGACGCTTTGTCAAGTTTGTTGCTGGGGCTGTGCTTTGGCCGTTTCCTGCATGCCGAAGATTTTTCTTTTGACTGCTATTTGCGGTAGTAGAGAAAGGGCTTTTTTTATTGAATCAGTTATTGAATCGGTTAGTGATTGCTCTGGAATAGCAATGAACATCCCTGCTCACTGCTATTTAGTCAAAAAATGGTTCTTCAAACTAGAAGTAGAATCTTACCGATGTTGCTGGAGCAGCAGCGGTAATGTCGGAGCTATTGAAAGAGAGGTCGAATGTGCTCTCAGGCCCTCTCGTAGACTCGGACTTTGTCGACAAGAGCACCCCAAGAGGGAAGCGTCAACTCTTCAATGAGCTGCCATTTCTCCTTTAACTCCTGATGAAAGGCCTTGTTACCGGTGTAAACGCCATGTTCTGAATCATTTGCTCCGATATAAATCATGCGCTGGCCCTGATAAGCTCGCAATGTGCGATCTGACATGTGATTGTCTGATGGCCAGCAAAGTAGCAATGTGCGCTGCTGATGATTGACTACAGCATAGGCGCCATCGTTTTTATGCACCAGGTACCAGCCAAGTTTGAAGCGATGAAATTTGTTGCGCAGAGCTAGCCCAGGCGAAGCATCATAAGCAATGACATCAACTCCCATTTGCCACAACACCCAGGCCCAGTAGCCAGTGCCTGCACCTACCTCGAGAAGGGGGGGGCATGGCTCGCTATTAGTTTAAGAGCGGCAGGAGTCGGTACTGCCCAAGAATACCTGGCAACAGTAGGCAACAAATCTTTGAATGGATTATCAGCAACACCGCGAGGGCCTCGTTCATACCTAACTCCCTGACAAAATATTCCACAGACATTCAAAAGCGGGTCTGTGGCAATGAAAAAAACGCCTCTATTTAACTGAGTTAGAGCCAGCTGGACGCACAGCCCAACCAACTACCGGACGCAACGAGTCGTCGCACTGGTTATGAGCAATGCCAACAAGACCAGCCAAGAATTGGTAGTCTAATCTGGTGCCCAAGTAATCCCAGACAAAGGGCACACAAGATAATGCCTGTGGTAACAAGCTGGTGTCTAGCCCATAGCTGCTCTGACCTGTAACAAGCCCGTTTTTCACAGCATTACCAGACCAGTCTTTAACATAGGGCAACAGCCTCAAGAGATAGCCAGTGGCTGAAATGCCGCCACTTTGGTCTTTGCCCTTGTAGATACCCTGCCAAAAGTTCATATCGGCATTTCCAGCGGCGGCATTGGCAAACTCTTCTACAACCGGTATTACTTTATCGAGCCACCAGTCAAGGCCACCAAAGGCAGCAAGCGCCTTGGTTTTGCTAACCACTTTTTGCCAATCAGCAACAGTGCCTTCCAAAGTAATAGATGGGATGCCGCATTTTGTATGCACCTCGTACTCAAAGTAATTTTGTACAGTATCCATCAGCACCACTTCTGAGGCCGCTCTTTCAATTGCACCTGTGGTTGTGAAATCAGAGAGAATTAGCTCATGGGTATCGTTGCCAATGTAATCGCGAATGACTTGACTGAACTCTGGAAAACATGACTGCCAGTCGTTGTGGAAATCGCCGAGCACGAAGGAATCACGACGAATTATTATGGTTTCTTTGCCAGCATGGCCAACGAACATAGAGCGATAGCGCTCTGGGTCTTGGTTGATACAAGCAGCAAAGCCCTGACTGATTGTCAGCCATATGTGATCTGGGCTGAGCACTAGCGAGCGGTGCTCATCAAAGGCTCGGTGCAATGTCTCCATCAGCACGTGAAAACCATACGGTTTGACGACCAGCTCATCGGGGGTTGAGCACGATTCTACCGCTCCACCTAAATACTGCTCAATTGAGTGGTGAACATCGGTAGTAACAGGTGCTTCTTCTGAAGGTTGAACTTGCGAAACTGAAAATGTGTGTTGGTTAGTCATTTATTTATTCCAAATGAAAAGACTCAAGCACCATCCTTGGTACTGTAGGCTCGATTTTTTTGTCATAGCATCATGCAATGACGTTTTAAGGCTTATTGTTGGTAGACAATATGCGCGTAGCGCATCAAACGACGGGCAAGGCTCCTGGCAGAGACAAATTCGTCGGCAGATTGATGGGCCGGTTTGTTGGCTCGAAGCTCCATAAGCTGTCTCCAGCCAATAGTCGTAAGCAACGAAAGGCGAGCGATGTACTCGCTACCGCAATGCAAGTGATCTGGCACAATCATCAACGTTTGACCATTGACCAACCTGGTATGCAAGCGCTCTTGCTGCCATTGCCAACTTTCTGCCAAAGACTCCTTCCAGCTAATCGTTGGTTTCTCCAGCCCATCAGGGTAGGCATACTTAGCAAAGTCCATCAAACGCTCGGCAATACTCAAAGACGCCCTGAAGGCATCATTCGATAGAGTCTGTGGTTTCATGGCCGTGTATTCTTGCTGACAGGCCCAGCCAGTCTCGGTCAGTACCAATAGTCGCGCATCAAACTCGTCGCCACCGCGCCATTGATCAGGCTGTATCATCAAAGATCTACCATCACCGAGTCTGGCCAGGTAGCAACCTTCAATTTCGAGCCAAATCTCAGCGTTGCTTTTACTAGCACTGGTTGAGGCCAGCGGTTTGCGCAAGCGATCGGCATAGAGATGCTGTGCATAGGCCATTACTCTCGTTGTTAGTGGCCGCGCAGCTATGTACTCTTGTTCTGAAAGGTCTTCAGGCTTAGTATCTGAGTGCTCTATTAGTACTTGCCAGCCTCGGTCTGTAAGGAGCAGCAATTTTGCTACATAAATATTGTGGTGCAATAATGCGTCTGACTCGACCACCAGGGCTTGACCATTGTCTAGCATAGCGCGATATCGCCCATCAATCTCCAGCCAATGCTCTTGACCAACTTGTCCAACTTGTCCTGCTATTGTCGCTTTGACGCTTTCACATTGCATAAACTCTCCGAAACTAATTTGAATTTTTTGGTTTAACTGCTGCGCCGTTTCCCAAAGGGGCAGCAGGATAAGTTAAATTAGACCACCAGGCACTAGTCTGATATTTGGGGCTGCGAAGAAATCTCGCCAGTCTTGGTAGGGGCCACAACCGTCTTGGATTACTTCGATGCAACAGTCTGATGCAAGGCTGGTCAAATGTTCTGATAGGCCGCAGACTGTGCTGTTGATACAGCTTCTCACACTAACTCCGCCGACTTTGATAAGCTTTGGAGTCAGTCTATGTTTATTGAGTGCTTCTACGATTTCGGACGATTTGTCCATTCTTCGTTTGGTAATTCCGGCAATCAAGTGTTCATAGTTCTCCAAATGCCTCCGTATCCGATGAACAGTGGTTCCATAACCGTCGAATAGAACTTCCATTATCGGTTGCTTTTGTGCCTTGGCCAGCCAAATTTCTCGCACCAGCGCACGGTAAATCTTTTCTGAGCACTCGGTCACGAAATGCTCTTGCATGTCGATGATTATCAGCACTGATGATGGTGCATGTTCTAGAGCTTTCATAGTTGACTCCTGGGAATCATTTACTATTTGACAATGACAGCGACACGCTCTTCCAGAGCGGTTACCGCTGATTCAAGCATCGTGATGATATAGGTCTTTTGATCTTCGTATCCAACTCTTTCTTTGAGCAACGGCAAAATTTCATCCACAGACCCTTGGTCTGCGTCTGCAATTTTCAAGTCTTTCATCTCGACGCCCTTGCAAAATACTCGTTTATCGATGTCTAAATACGTGTACTCCAATTCCACTTCTTCTAACTCGGCTTTGGCGCTAGACATTTTTTGGTTGTGTGTTTCACGGCTGTTTTCGAGGGAAAACTTAGTCGCGATAACTCTTAAAACAAGCTCTGCATCTGGACTGTCTGCCTGAGCTCTGAGCTTCTGCACGAGTCGTCCGTAGGCAAGAGTTTGCGTTTGCAACTCCTTAGCTTGAAGTTTGCGACAAGCCATGACCTGGCGCGCAGAATACAGCCGCTCCGCAAAGTCGCGATCTTGCCACCAATATTTAGCTTGAAGATGGTCGGTAATCGATTGGCTTTGAGCAGACAAACTCTCAAATTCATCCATCACGCCTTGCAATTCATTGCGCAATGCTGTGGCTTCAACATCAGCATCAATGCATCGATGCGCAAAGCCTTCCCGCAGATTTGACATGTTAACTGTCTTTGGTTTGGTCAGCCAGGACTTAGCGCGATTTACTAACTCTTTGTCGCGACTGGCGGGCACTTCATTTGCTTTGACCGCATCAGATTGAGTGGATAAATCATCATGCTGATCAGCATCTTCCACTGGAACTTTGACTTCTTTAATAGAAATTGGTGCGGCAACCTGCTCAATACATTTGACAAAGTACACAGTTTGAGTTGGATTTTCACCGGACACTGCGATACGCCAGGTCTCTCCAGCTTTTGGTTGAGGGCGCTGACGACCAGGGAAGGCACGACGACCGTTTATTCTCTGTTCAGTCTGTAAGCCATTTTTGGCAGGCACGAAGGTCGTGACAAAAGTTTCATCAGGTAAAGTGTTTGTGGAATTGGTAGTCATAATTATTTCCTCAATAAAAATTTTAAAAGAGCGCATATCAATCTGCCTAGCTCGGGGCTAAGTACGACTAACAGTCGCTATTACAAACAGTTTCAGCTCAAGACACAGTCTCTGAGCTTTTGCCTAAATCTCAAAAAGTTGGCTGAACTCCTCATCAGACTTAGCCTTAACTTCGAAGTAAGACCAGTAGGGTTCAGGCTCTGGATGCTGTCTCCAGCGGTCTTCGCCATAACGCACTGGTGCTTGTCCTTTGTGCAAGTAAAAGACTCTGACACTTTTTAAGCCTTGCCAGATCTTCCCTTCCGCCACATCTTTCGGATTGACAGAACCAGGGTTGCCGATTGTGGCAAAAGAGTAGTTGCTCTTCCAGTACTTGAAGAAGCTTTCCATGGCAGACTTCGACCCAGCATGGACGATATGGTCTTCTAGGATCATATAGCCGGGTAGAGCGCATTCTCCTAGTGACAGCTCTTGGGTGTAATAGTACGCACCACCATGTTTCGGGCCATCGTTCCACTGTACCTTGATGCTTTCTAGCTGAGGAAATCTCTCTCTAATCCCACTACGGTTGTAGGGAATGTAGTAGCCAACGAAATTTCCGCAATCGCTCTCAAAAGCTTCCACGACTCTGGCAAGCCCTTCGAAATAGGTGAGGTAGCGCACAGAAACTCCACTTAGATTGAATGTTTCAGGCACAAGCTGAGCAGGTACCAGAGCCGCAGCCGTGATTGTTGTTGCAAGATCTAGATTTTTCATAGCGAATTCCAATTTAAAGTCAGTCAAGACATACAAAAAAAATGACTTCTCAATTCATTACTCACGCATAGTTAAAAGCCAATAGTCATCCTCATCACAACAAAGTTGTGTAGAAATAAACTCATTAGCTGTAGCTAGCTTGTTTAGGTGTTTATATAAGACCTAGGTAAGAGATGTAAAAAGAGAATCTACTAGTGGTAACAGAGACTATTAAAGGCAAGCAAGCTCTCTGCAGATCTAGCTGCAAGGTGCAAAACAATCCACCAGCGAGGCCTGGAAGCCTATTGTCACTTCGCTTTTGGGCGATCCTTGCGGACGAAAAACAAAAACAGTCAGCCAAAGCCCTACGTAGTCTTACGTACAAAGAGTATTAGCGCGCCTTAATTTGGCGCGATAGAGCAAAAGCTCACAGGTGGGCGGTCTTGAGGACCAGTCTGAAAAATAGCTAAAACTGTCTCTTGTGGTTGCATTAGAAGTGCACTGTCTGTGTCGAATTTGGGGCAAGGTGCTTATGGCAAGGAAAGTACTACCGATTAATCTATGATTTCAGTCTTTTTTCGATCTTTGTCAGCTAGATCGTGTCTGCCAATTTTGTCATAGCATTTTGCCCGAAGGTTATAGATCATGTGGCCATTTTTAGACTTCGCCGCCCATTGGCTAGCTTTGGTTAGATCGTCGATGGCTAATTGGTAGCGACTAAGCCGATAGTATAATTGTGCCCGAGAGTAGTAGGCCCACAAAGCCTTGGAATCAAGCTTTATATTCAGTGAATAGTCGCTTAGAGCTTTTTTCAAATCGCCCTGCATTTCGTGCCAGGCGCCGCGTTCTTTGTACCAGTTAGCTGGGGCCTTGTCTCCAGCGAGGGTAATTGCCTTGTTGCAATTGCTGACTGCTAGATCTATTTTTTCTAGCTCATTGTACACCTTTGCTTTTTCAAAATAAGCTCTGGCCATGGTTGGATCGAGAGCGATTGCGTTATCTAAATCACTGATTGCAGATTTAGTGTCTTCATACTGTAAGAAGGCACGCCCTCGTTGGTAATAGGCTAGTGAATTGTCGGGATCCAGCTCAATCACTTGAGAAAAAAGAGGAATAGCCTCTTTTGTTTTGTGGTGCTCCATTAGAGCTGCCCCTTGTTGATAAAGCTGAATTGATTGCCGAGTAGGCTTGCAGCGGCCACTCTCAACCGAAAGAAAGAGGCAAAGCAAAAGACTGGCGAGCCCGGCAGCGCACTTCCATAAAACCTGAGTTTGATACATCTGGTGCCTTATAGTGACAGATTGGGGCCGCTTCTATAGCAGTATACCTGTTGACTCCTTAGTGACACAGTTTGGTCTAAGGATTCTTGCCCAGTGTGTTCGTTTTTTGGTATCGATTGTTTGACCTTTTACTAATTTGAAGAAAGAGCGAACCTGTTAACAGGTTCGCTCTTTCTTCATTTGCTTCGGATTTCTATTCTTCTGGAATAGGGTCCACATTGAATATTGTTGTATTGCTGGGCTTCTCGTCACTTGAGTCAAGCAAATTTAGTTGCGGGAGAAAGGTCTCTTTTCCTCCTTCTTTATTAAGACCAATGGTGTCGAGGCCAGCTCCTGCATTGCCTGGAGCGTCTATCTTGCCTTCGGCCGTGCCTGCTAGATCAGCTTTCATCCAGGGCTTAACGTTAGCATAAGCGTCGGCAGCCAATGCATCGCTAATTGAATTTTGGAGAGTTTCACACTTTTCTACATTGTTTTCGTCTTTAGCGGCAAATTTGCTGGCGGCTACTTCATGGCTGATGGTATCAAACATAGTAAATCTCCTAATCGCTTACAATGTCAACATATCAACCGTAGTCAACATAATCATGACATTGGCAATTGCTTTAGATTGGCTCGCTAAGTAGCCGATCTGTTTGGCAGCTTGAACCAAAACCGACTGCCTGCGCCCTCAGTACTTTCAACTCCGATGGACCCTTGATGCGCTTCTACGATTGCTTTGCAGATTGCCAAGCCTAGACCAGAGCCACCTTTTTCGAATTCATCAGAGCGATCTAGCTGCTTGAATCGTTCAAATACCATCCCGACTTTGTCTGCCGAAATTCCACGGCCGTAATCTAGTACTGACAATGTTGTGTATTCGTCAGACTCTTGCAGTGAAATTTCAATTTTGCTTTGCTGAGGTGAAAATTTGATGGCATTATCTAATAGGTTGATTAAAACGCGAACAATACGTGGAGCATCGCACCACAGTGTCAAATCTGACTGTTCTATATTAATGCGAATTTGTTTTGCCTCAGCATTGCCTCTTACCGATTCAAAGGCTCGTGCAGTTAACTCTTGTATAAGAACGTGTGAGCACTTTAGAGGGATGGCTCCTGATTGAAATTTATCTATATCAAGCAGATCGTTGATAATTAGCACCATGCGATCAATGACCGCATCGGCAGCTAAAATACGCTTCTTGCCAGCTTCTGTAAGCTCACCCATAGTACCCAATTCAAACATTGACAAAGTTGCTTTGAGTGACGTAAGGGGGGCGCGCAGATCGTGGCCGACCATAGCGATGACTTCTTGCTTTAGCTTCTCAATGCGCTTTCGATCTGAAATATCGTGGGCTACGCAAAACCAGGAATTTTCAAATTGCGACCACTGGGCAGACCAAACTATGTCGATCAGCACAAGATCTTTGCGTTTAAGGCGAGCCTCAAATTCTAGTGCTGAGTTTTTATTAGTCAAATTGCTAAATGCCGCAGCGATACGTGCTTTGTCGTCATCTGCAAGTATTGAGACAAGAGAACGCCCGGTCAATTCTTCTTCACTGTATCCCCAGATTTCTTCAACTGCCTTGTTGATACTAGTGAATCGACCAGTGGAGTCTAAAGAACAAATTACTGATAGAGCATTCTCAGTCAGTGCTTTCTCTTTTCTGCGAGCCTCAGCTAATACACCGGCCATTGTGTGAAATACTTTGTCAATGCTCGCTAGTTCGTCGCTGCCAGCAATTCTCTGCTGTAGTGGGCGTTCCATGGCCAGTTGCATCATGTTTTGCATTAAGATATCAAGCCTTTGGGAAGTTGTTCTATTGAAGTTCCATACCAGAAATGCAGCCAGTGCAATGTTCAGTGCAACGCCCAAGAAAATTATGATTTGAAGCTGCTGACGCAATCGTGCTTCTTCTAAGCGCTGTTTCTCATTACTAACTACTTGTTCTCTAATGATTCGATTTCCATGTCGGTTAGCCTCTATCAGCATGTGCTGTACACGCATGGCATTTTTCAAGCGACCGACGTGGCCGCGTTTAATATCTATGTTGTGCGCTTCCTCAAGAGAGCGCATGACTTGCATACTGGCATTCTTGAAAGCAAATAATTCGTCTGATTGCTCCCTCTGTACTAAGTCTGTGAGCTTGGCGCTGACACCCTTCAGTTGGCTAACAGCGTTTTGAAATTTTGTTAGATACTCCGGTAGGCCGTAGGTTTCATAAACCGCATAAGCCCCTGCTCCTTCTAGCATGATTTGCAAACTGGAGTTGATAGTCATAGAGACTTCGCGCGCATAAGCCTCCATAGCGTAACCTTTTTCTAGCTGCTTTAGATTTACTACCAGTGCCGTTATGAACACAAGCTCGAACAGCAAGGGCACGGCGGTAAGCAAAATTGCTTGGTGCGAAAGTTTTAGATTACTTAGAGTCCGAAATTTCATGACCACCATTATGCCAAAACCAAGCCTCTGAAAGTGACGTTTAACTATTAGTTTTCTCCATGGGCTATATTAGAGTCTTAGTGCAGGCAAGGATGCGAGTGCTTGTGAAACCAATTGCTATTTTTAGGCATGAGGGCTGGGTCTACGCCTCGCTTGTAATTACTGCTGCTCTGTCTTGGCCGCTTTTTGCTCCGATTTTTAAAACCTGCCAGGCAGACACCGTCGTAGATAATTTATTTAAAACTGTGTCTGGTGTTGCTGAAGCAGCGGAGGATGTAAAGGAGGGGCTGGCAAATAGGCAAAATCGCCTTAGGTCCGAGCCAAAGGTATCAAGAAATTTGTGGAAACACAGTGTTCCAGTTAGTGCTGTGAGTGCTAATGGCTTGCCTATCGGTAAGCTGGTTGTTTTGTTACAGGGGCGTAGAGTCGTTGAGATCAGGAAATTACTAGAGCAAATACCGGCGCGAACTAGTGATGCTGATGAACGGAGGTTGTGGACTGCCGCCTGTTTTAGCAGTGAGGGCCGGTACGATAAATCAATTTTATTGTTCAACCAAGCCAAGAACTTGGGCGATGCGCCAGTGGTGATTCTTGTTGCAGCCGCTAAGGCTTATGCCGTAGAAGGGCAGTACGACAAGGCTACTAAGCTATGCGATCTAGTGATAGCAAAATATGAGATGAAGGAGGCTTACAGGATTCGCGCTGGTTGCTATAGCTCTACTAACCGGCTGATCGAAGCTGCAGCTGACTTTGAGAAACTTGCGTCTATAGATCGTAGTTCTTCAGATGCCTATTTATGCAAGGCAGGTAGCCTATTAATAAAAGCAGGAAAGAATGATAAAGCCTTGGCCATAGTTGAAAGAGGGTTGCGTACAACGTCTGGAAAGTCACCAGCCCCACTCTATTTAGTCAAGGCTGAATCGTGCAAGTCGCTTGGCCGTTGGCAGGATGCCATAGAGGCAATTAGTGAGGCTATTCGGTTAACGCGATTGCACCCAGCAAATTCTCTTGGCGATGACGAATTCATTTTGTCGACTTGCTACAAAGAGCGGTCATATTGCTACAAAAAGCTGGGTAAAGACAATTTGGCTAAGGCCGATTTGCAGTCTCTTAATGATATTAGTAAAGCGACTGCTGACGAAATAATCGGTCACTGATGGCAAGGTTTATCGAGAAGCGCAAGGTCGCCTTCTTCTAAATCTATAAAAATGTTGTGATTATGTCACACCGCAACATTATATTAGCGACAAAGCAGATGAAGCACACCCGCACCTTCTGTGGGTTTCGTCTAGCCGTTCACTTACTAGATATTAGTTGCCTTCGCCCAATTCTGATTTGGAGATTCATAATATGTTCCAAGAGGTAGCAGAGAACCCAGCACCGAACCAAGCATCGCCAGAGGCAGGAATTAAGCCTGCCGACTATCAATCGCGTCGCACTGGCC
>CALROJ020000080.1:0-28751 GCA_943369735.1 bacterium Ga0077546 | reverse complement strand
CCAAACGAAATATATTGCAAATGATTGTATTCAATAGATTGATTCCAAGATATTGCCGCTCCGCCAAGGGTCAGTAGCGCTCCGGCCAGCATTAAAAATGCTAAGAAATTGCTTTTGACTCGTTCTCTGCCGATAGCTGTTATGACAAGCCCTGCAAGCCAGATAGCGCTAGCACTCGTGAACAGGTTGGCGGCCGATAATGTCGTGGGGTCGTTAATCATTTGTTTCTGCGGGTTACCTCTCTTACGCTAACAGCAGAATGTGATCGAAGTGTGATGGTCGCACAAAAATGAATGTACAAATGTAACTGCTTGTTTCCAGCGACGAATTGATCACATCTTCATCACTTTTGCCTGTTAACGTTCTAACAAAGGCCGTGAGCTTGATGCTGTGGCCGCGTCTGCGAAAGATACTGGAGACCATGATGTCAGAGTCGACCCTTACAATTTTGCCAGCCGATCGTCTTGCTGGACTAAAGCAAAATTGGAAAACTGATATTGTCTCCGGCTTCATTCTCTTCCTTATAGCTTTGCCGCTTTCGCTTGGAATAGCCATGGCTTCAGGTATGCCGCCAATGGCTGGCATCATTGGCGCTATGGTCGGTGGCTTGTTGGTCTCTCAAATTAGTGGTTCTTACGTCACTATTAACGGACCTGCTGCTGGTTTAATTGTTGTTCTTTTGAGTTCAGTAGATCGTTTGGGCGGTGGTAGCCAGGGCTACCACGCTACTTTGGCTGCCATTGTTATATCTGGTGTCTTGCTCTTCATATTGGGTCTGTTGAAGGCTGGTGAATTAGGCAAGTTTTTCCCTGCTTCAGTTGTGCACGGAATGTTAGCCTCAATTGGCATAGTCATCATGCTCAAACAGTTTCCTGTGATGCTAGGTGTTATCCCGCATTCAAAGGAGCCCCTCGAGCTTTTCCTTGAATTGCCTGTGACTATTGCCCATGCTAATCCTGAAATTGCGGCAATTGGCATCGTGAGTATGCTGATTTTGATTGGCTTGACCTTTGTCAAAGGCGGAATTTTGCGCAAGATCCCCGCCCCTATAATTGTTGTGCTGGCCGCCTGTGGTCTGGGATTCGTCTTCCACATCACCACTAAGCATTCTTATGCCTTTGCCGGACAAAGCTTTGATATTAATCCGTTGAAGTGCCTGGTGCAAGTGCCGACCAATATGGCAACAGCCTTTACTGGGCCTGATTTTAGTGCAATTGCAATGAACGGGTTTTGGCTTTCAGTACTCTCGATTACATTAGTTCAAGGTATCGAGACTGTTCTTAGTTGTTCTGCTGTAGACAAACTCGACCCCTATAAAAGACACGCAGATCTTAGCAAAGACCTTTCTGCTGTCGGTCTCGGCAGTGCCATTTCTGGCATGATTGGTGGCTTGCCAATGATTGCTGAAATTGTTCGTAGTACTGCCAATATTGCCAATGGTGCTAAGACTCGTTGGTCGAATTTCTTCCACGGCCTGTTCATTTTTACTTTTGTGCTGCTAGCGGCCACGATGATCAATTCCATTCCCCTGTCATCACTGGCGGCTTTGCTTGTCTTTACTGGTTATCGTCTGGCTTCACCAAAAGTTTTCAAAGACACGCATGCCATTGGATGGGAGCAGAGTCTGCTTTTTGTCACCACAATTGTCGTCACTCTGGCCACTGATTTGCTTATTGGTGTAGCTGCGGGAGTAGCTGTCAAATTCTTGCTGCACATCTTACGCGGTGTGCACATCAACCAGCTGTTCACAGCCAATGCGGAGCTTATTGAACAAGGTGCAGATACTGTGATCTTGAAAATCAATGAGGCGGCTGTCTTCTCGAACTATCTTTCCTTGAAAAAGTATCTGGCTAAAATTCCCCCTAACAAAAAAGTCGTGCTTGATCTTGGCAGTGCCACATTTATTGATCACACGGTCATGGAACACTTACACGATTTTGCCCGAGACCAAGAGAACAGCGGCGGCTCCGTTGAATATAGGGGCCTAGAATTGCATCAAAGCGTCACTAAGCACCCGACTGCTTCGCGTAAGCATCTTGCCGCGCTTTAAGAGAGCAACTCGGGCGCCAATCGGTGTATCATTGCAGTTATGGCAAAAATTCTAATAGTTGAAGATGAAGCCGATCTGGCCGAGCTTGTAAAGAACTGGCTTGCTAAAGACCACCATTTAGTTGAGATTGCCGATGATGGTTTAGAAGCCCTCATTCGCATGGAAACCAACAACTACGATGTTGTCATTCTCGACATCATGTTGCCTTCTGTTAATGGCATGGAAATTTGCAAGCGTTATCGTAAGTCTGGTGGTTCTGCTGGCATCATCATGGTCACTGCTAAAGGCCATGTGGATGACAAAGAAACTGGCCTCGATTCTGGTGCAGATGACTACATGACTAAACCTTTTCAACTAAAAGAGTTGGCCGCCCGTGTGCGTGCAGTACTGCGCCGCAATCACGGCCAGGCTCAAGATATTATGCGTTTTCGCGACCTTGAAATCGATGTAAACGAATTTAAGGTGCTCAAGGGCGGCCATGAAGTGCACCTTCTTCCTAAAGAGTTTCGTCTCTTTGAGTTCTTTCTGCGCCACCCGCATCAGGTATTTTCAGCCGAAGATATTTTGTCTAGTGTCTGGGAATCTGATACTGAAGCGCTTCTTGATACCGTACGCGGGCATATCACGAGAGTAAGAAAAAAGCTAGATACCGCTGGCACGCCCTCTATCATAGCCACTGTATATGGTGTTGGCTATAAGCTCGGTGAACCATAAGTGAAGCATGACTTACGCCGCCGGTTGACAATAGAGTTCGTTTTGCTCTTTGTCTTGCTCTATTTTCTCGGTGGGGCTGTGGCGATTTTTATGTTCGCCGCTCAGCTCGATAGATCGATCGACAATCAATTACAGGGCCTTGCCGCTGAAGTATTGCCTGCCGTAGATATGACTGCAAATGGCCCCTCTCTCAATCGTTGGGGCCTGCGGGCGCAATCTCGGCACGAAGAGGTACCATTCAGTATTCAGGTTTTTGATATAAACAGACATTTGATAGAAGAGTTTGGACCTATTGGTCATCGCCAACTTAGTTCTGGCTTTGTTCGCGTAGATGGTCCAAATCAGTCTTCTTTGGACGATGTCAATTTGCGTTCTTTCTTCACCGAGATTCAGGATGGTACTAAACTCAGTGGCTACTTGCAGGTGCAGGTTTCAGCGCGACAGCGCGATGATGCTCTCAAGCAAATTGTTTTGACCATGGTCTCGCTTTCTCCTTTCTTGGCATTGGCAGTGGCTGTCTGCGGCTCTTGGTTTGCTGGTAATGCTGTTAAACCTGTTGAAGAAACTATGGAGCTTTTACGCCAGTTTGTGGCTGATGCCGCTCACGAGATTAATACGCCTATTAGTGTGATTGAAGCTTCTGTGCAGACTTTGGAAGCAACCTTTGAAGATAGTCAACTTGGTTCAAATGTGCTGGCGATTATCAACCGCGCCAGTGGGCGCATGAAGTCTTTAGGCCAGAGTTTGGTTGTACTCTCGCGCATGGAATCGCCAGACTATCCTCCTCCAATTGACCATATTCGCCTTGATAGTATTGCCTCACCAGTGCTCGCTGAATGTGAACAATTGGCTCGGGCTAGGCGTATTAAGCTCTGTTGTGACCCTTTGCCCGAGGTTACTTTATTGGGCAATAGCGAGTCATTAGAGAGACTTCTACTCAACTTAGTGGCCAACGCCATTCGCTATACCGATGAAGATGGTGTCGTCAATGTTAAGTATCAAATCGACGGAGATTGGCTAAGAATATCGATTGTAGACAACGGCATTGGTATTCCAGACGAAAGTATGCCCCATATTTTTCAACGCTTTTACCGCGTCGATAAATCGCGCTCTCGCGACATTGGTGGCTTTGGTTTGGGTCTGGCTATTGTTAAAGCAATTATTGATAGACACAAGGGCGAGATTCAGGTGGAAAGCGAAGTGGGTAAGGGCAGTCGCTTTACTGTTAGTCTGAAGCGCTTGCCTTAGGCTGGTTTCGCACCTTGTTTGATTTGTTTGCCATATCTTAGCTGGCTTGTTTTGCTTGTTTTTCGTGTTTGGATTCCAGATCTGGCGCCATATTGAGATTGACTCTTTGTTAGCGCTGCTGGCGAATTACTTTTAGCTACTGGCTTTTGCACAATGCTGCGACTTAGTAGCAGCCCACATAGCGACCCGGCTCCTACCACCGTCCAGAATGTTGGTGTGTGCAGCAGTAGCTCTGGGGCTAGGGCGGGATTCATGGCAAAGATTGAGCTAAGTGCCGTGATCGGAAAGAATATTGCTGCCAGCACATTGAGGCGATGAGCGCTTAGAGCCATCTCATAGGTCTGCTGTGATTGCAGTTCGCTCTTTCTTGCTACCGTGTAGTCGAGGCCATTTTTGGCGTCTAAGTGCAGTAGCTCAAAGGTGCGTTCGATGTCGCCAGCCGAATCGCGGGCGACGATGATGGCGCGGTCGTCGCTTATCATGTCGCGGGCTTGTTGCAGCGTTGCATGCAAGTTGCGACTGCTGCGGTGCAGTGGGGCAATAGCTTGCAGTAAGAAGAAGTAGTCGTCGGCGCAACTAGCTTCTTGCATCTTGCTCTCTAAGTCTTCGGCTCGTTCGGAAAAGCTAGCTACGTGCTTTTTTAGAAGGTTGCTGACGCTGCCGTCGGTATTGCATGCCCAATCTCCGTTTGGAGCCCGCCATAACAATTTGGCTTTGCGCTCTTGATCGTTTGGGTTCGGTGGATCATGCAGCACTAAAAGTAAATGCCCTTCGGCGTTCATGGCCCTTTGTCTGCCAGCGTTGTCGCCAAAGCGCGCGGCTAGTTGGGGCGGTATTTTCCACGTATCAGGAACTATTGAATTCATTTGGGTTGTTTTTCCTTTTCATTTTTTTCTCTCTTTTGTTTGTTAGTTTGATTATCAAATAGGCATGGTTAAGAACGCTTTAAGACATTCTTGCCTTAAGCTTAAGAAGCAACAGTGGTTGGGCTTTAATCGATCGATTCTTGTTCAGTTTTGCTGTCAGATTGCGGCTTTCTTGCCGACCTAGATCTCATTCTGGCGGTGGCTGTGGCCGTCACTTCTTTGATTTGGGCACGGGTTAGCATTGGCTGCAAATGGTTCCAGGCGTCTTTCTTGGTTGCGATCATGCGCTCGAAAAGTCTTTTGACTTCGGCATTACTGGCCTGCTCTCTTGTTATACGACTAGCGCTATCATTGCTAGCCTCTTCCGGTTCAAGTGAGCCCAGTAGTATTGCTTCGCCTACAGTAATGTTTGGATTTTGATTGTCTTTGTTCGGTATAGCATTGCTTCTGCTGCCAGCATGTTCTTCTTTGAGCGCAATTTGCAGTTCTTCTTTGAGTGAGCGGAGCTTTTGCTTGTAGGGACGGTACAGAGTCTGTAGGCTCGTCCTTTGTTGCGGAGTCAGACTTTCTAAGGTTTTGATTTCGTGCCAACCGGGAATTGCTGTGTGATTTTGAGCTAGCACGGCTTGCTTGATTTGCCCAAGGCTCTTCTTTGTTTTGCTGCTAGGGGCTTCGTGCATCGGCTTTTGAGCTAAAGCGCCAATTGTTAGACTGGGAAGCATTGCTAAGGTGGAGAGGAGGAAGATGCTCTGACGATATAGTTTATGCATTACCTTTAACCAATTGATTCAGGGCTAGATACTGCCAGGTCTTCACGGCCGCTATCAAAGTCTTTTTTCTTATGCCAGCGAATATTTGTAATAGCTGGGTGTGCCGCTAGGGTGCTGTGAATTAGGCGCGGCACAGCTTCGTCTACACCTTTGTTTCGGCCACCAAAGAGACTGGACATGAAGCCGGCTGAGCGTTCTATCCAGATAATCCAATCGCCGTGACTTTTATCGCTATGTTCAGCAGTTTCGTCGTTCTCGTCTTTTTCACTCTTCTCATTTTGCTCTTCAGCTGAAGTTTTTTCTTGCTCTTCGTTTAGGCGAAAACCGCATACCAGACAGTATGTTACTTTGTTTACGGCAAAGTTAAAATACCAGCCGAAGTCTTCTTGCCCCGGCTCTTTGTCGCATTCGACTCCTTTTTTTGTCAGCTCTTCAATTAGCCATTTACAGAAGTCGTCACCATAGCAGCAGTCATTGATAAAGTGCTCTTGCGGCTCAGTGGTATTGAACTCTTTTGATTCGAAAGTAATGAGATTTCTTTGTTCGCTCATAAACTAATAGACCTTTTGTTGATATCGATGGGGCCGATTATCTGTGGATCAAATGGACCGGAGCGGTCTAGCTTATAGGGCAAGACCCGTAGATGATAAGTTTCAAGATCGGGCAGAGCTTCTATGCTTTCGGCAAATTTGGGATGGCAGGCGTAGTTGAGTCCGATACCATCACCGAGGTAGGCTACAGCACCAACTGCTTTCAATGTTTCAATTAAAAGTGGCGGTATTTCTTCTGCAAAATATGGCGGTGTGCAGAATTTTTCTACTTTAGGAAAGTCTTGTAGTGAGCCAGCAGGTATTAAGAAAATCTCGTCGAAGCCATCTAAGGCTTGTAGGACATAACCGATATCTTGTTGGTTGAGGAGGAAACCGGAGCCAAATACCCTTCCTAAGCGATTCTCTAAACAGCCTTCCTGGTCAGGGCTAACGCTGGGCGTGCTGTCGATGTAGCTAACCACTACTTCCATGCCATCGAAAAACTCCGGTAGTTTTTCAAAAACTTCTTTGATTTGGAGTTTAGCGCTGCCACAGGCTACGTTGTCTATTATTTGATATGGCACAGATTTTTATTGTTTTCCTGCTTCGTCGAAATTTAGATTAAGTGGTTCATCGTTAATATAAGATGCCCGTTTTGCTGAAGGTAAACCGCTCTCGCCAACGGCTGTAAAAGCAAAGTCATCAACCCATATTTGCCCGCCGCCAACCAGCAGAATGCCAAAATTGATAGAAGAGCTGCCTTGGGGAACATCAAGGGTAACGCTGCGCTCGGTCCAGTCAGTCGTTCCCTTTATGGGCCGGTCGTGCATGTTGTCGAATGAGAGATGGTCGTTGCTGTCACTATTGCTGGCACTAGCATTGCCGTCGACGCGCATCCATACACCAGCCCAGTCTTTAACGTCTCTAGTCTTGGTGTAGCAAGTCAGTTTAACTTTCTTGCCTACGAATTTATCTGCTGAAAAGCCCTGCATTAATGTGCCGCTACCCTTAAAGTTTGGATCTATCGATTTGATGTAACCAGATGCGGTGCTATTGTGAGTAACGCTTTTATCGGCACCCATTTCGTATTGAGTTGGGTTTGCACCAGAGCGTATCCAGCCTTTGGGAATGACACCGGCTACCTCTTCGTTGTCGCTGAGCGCTCTGCCTAAGACGTCTTTAGCAGCCACTGGGTAATCATCTGCTTGATTGCTGGCTTTTCTCGTGCTGGCATGCAAAGCTAAATCTTTGAAGGTATTGCGATGCTCGCCCACAAATTTATCAAAAGCAGTTTTAGAAAGAGAAAATTCACTGACTGGAGTTTCTTCTAGCTTCGCTAGGTTCTTCTTAACGTCTAATAAGTATTGATGCCATTCAGGCTCAATTTTTGCAATTGGTTTATCAAAGGTTGCTTCTAAAAATGTGCCATAGCCTCGACGATCGTTGGCCGCTACCAAGTTTACATAGCGCTTCAGCTTTTCTTTCTTGAAAATGAACATTGAAAGAAGTCGCTCTTCGCATTGAGTATCATCTTTGTTTTCTTGGGAGAGCTTAATCAAGTTTGAAAGAGTAAGATCTGGCAGCGATTTGGCTGCTATTTTGAGTCTCCAGGGGGTCTGATAGCCCCAGTAAAGAGCTGATATGCCTTTGTCTTTGTAGCCAAAAACTTTCTCAAAAAAGGCAATGAGGCCAGAAAATGAATCGTCATTTTGTAGCTGGTTGTGAGCGATGTGAGCAAAGATCACATGACCGACAGTGCCTAAGCCACTGCCTGTATGAAAGACTAAGGCATTGCGTTTAGGCAAAATAGTGCCAGTGCAAACTTCGGAATAGTCCATCTGTTCTTGCAAAAACTTCTGTTGTGAAGCCTTGTCGGGCATCATATAAACATTGACGGGTCCTGGCCAATCAAGTTTAAGCAGATCGGCATTGATGCGAGTGAGAAAGGTTTCGGCAAATACTGCCACTAGCTTTGCCCATTCCTCGTTTCGATTGCCATCAGTTTTGTAGTCACTTTTGAAATCAGTTTTATAGAAAAAAGCAAAGTGTTTGGTGTCAATGCGGTGATGAAAAGATTTCTGAGCTGGGTCGAACATGTTGGCGTAGACTAAATCGCGGTTGGGAACCACGGCACGGCCAACGTCGACAAAGCCCAATTGCTTTGCTTTGGCTGCAGCTGGAGCTGCCAAAGTCATATTTTTCATGGCTTTGGCCGATTCTGCGCGCCAGTGGTAGGCAGAGCCGCCGCAGCCTCTGGGGTCAATGGCGATGGCTTTGCCGCAGTCAGCCAGACATTCACTGAATTGACCCTGGCGAAACTTGATTTCTGCCCGATTAGCGTATGACATCAGCTTTTGCTCGGGGGTAATTGTGGCAATTTTTAAAACCTGATCAAGGTCATTAATTGCTTCGCTGTCGTGGTTCAGCATATAGTGGCAATTGGCGCGCTGGAAGAGCTTTTCGACGGTATTCTCTTTGCTCTTAACTATTGATTTTTCTATGTCTGCTAGTGCCGCCTGGTATTGTTTCAGCGAAAGGTAGGCATTTGACCGAAGAAAGTAAGCAGGCGCATAGTCTTGATCTAGTTCGATGATGGAGTTGAGGTCGACCAAAGCGGCAGCGTCGTTTCGCAAGGCATATTGCAGGGATGCCCGCTGAAACAATTTTCTGATGTCATTGGGATTGCTGCTGAGCTTTTCGCTCACCAATTCAACGGCTTTAACCAGGTCGGCGGTTTTGTAGTGTGCTGCTGCTGCCGGAAGTGCTAGCAGGCCTGAAAGGAAGACGCTAAAGAGAGCTGCTTGAAGCTGATGGCGATTGCGACTGCTCATTTATCACTTATCACTTCTTACTGGTCACCTTTGATTCTCCCGAGAGAATATCATGCCCAACTAGAAACTCCTTTTATTTAGGCAGCCAGCGTTAATTCGCCCTTGGGTTTCTTGAAAACTATTGCTCAAAATAGACTAAGATACATAGATTGCAGCTGAGGATGAAGATGCGCTGGCGGTTGCTAACTAGTTGTTTAGTCTCTCTTTGCTTTTCAGGCAGTGCGGTCTGGGCGCTCGAGGAAAGCGAGTTTTATACCCAGGGAACTGCTCTATTCAAGAAGCAAGAGTATTTGCAAGCCTTTGAAAGCTTTGCCAAGGCTGTGCAAATTCAACCAGATAACGCTGACGCTGCCTACTATTTAGCTGTCACGCTACATCACTTGGGTCACCTTGATAAAGCTAAAGAGCAGTACAAATTTGTCGTGGATACTTTCCCCGGTACAGCTGCCGCACAGCAGGCAGCCTCTATTTTGCATCAGCTGTCGGTGGCAAAGCAGGCGGAGTCGGCCGGATTGCCTAAAGAGACCTGGGTTAAGTATGAGCGCCGTGGCAATTCAATTGAGGTTGATGGTCTAGTCAATAACCACCCCGTCAAGTTTGATTTTGACACCGGTGCTGAGCGTTGCTTATTGACGCCAGTGCAGCTTAAGCAATTGGGTATGTCTATGCCGACTGGTTCACCGAGCGGTTATGGTGCTGGTATTGGCCAGAGTAAACCCATTCCTGTTTGGCATCTCAATATTGATTTGAAAGTTGGTCGCATAGAGAGGCGCAATTTCCCTGTCTTGGTCAGCAGCGTGCCCATGGATTTTCCCTTGCTTGGTCAAGACTTCTATCGTGATTTTGAGTACAGTATCGATTCTGCTAGTAAGACTATTTCTTTTCGTCACCATTGCCTTGGCACAACCCCTGTCGTGAAGAAAACCGCTCCAGCTCTTACGGTTGATTCTGCTGGTCACTACATTTTTAATGTGCCGTTTGTCAAGGAAGGCAATTCGTTGATTGTGTCGGCTTTGATTAATGGCAAAAATGTGCCAATGGTTTTTGATACTGGTGCCGTTTTTTGTCTGTTCTCTAAAAGTGAAGCAAGTCAAGCTGGCATCAGCGTCGATACTCATCGACCCGCCTTTTCTATTTCTGGTCTTAGTGGTCAGACGATGGCCCAGGTTGGTATCATTAGCGGTATCAAGTTGGGGCCGATTGAAAGGCATAATTTTGCCATAGGTATAAGCGATCAGGCTAATACTGCTAAGCCGCTCCTCGGTCAAGACTTTGTTGGCGACTGGAACTACACAATCGACAATCAACAGCAAGTTATTCGCTTTACGAAAGGTTTGCAGTAGATCTTAACCATCAACTTGAAAATCACGTTTGCCATCAATCAATGTTTGCTTGAAAAACTCTATTACTCGTTTTACTTCTTGCTCAGAACCTAGTTGGTGACTGGCACCGGGCACGACAACAAGTTTAGTTGGTACACCTGCCTTGAGTAATTTTTCGGATAGCTCTTTGCTTTGAGCAAAGGGTACAAGATCATCGATGTCGCCATGCACAATCAAGAAGGGCGGATCGCCTTTGCTGACATGGCTAACCGGACTGGCTGCGGCTGCTAGTTCTTGCTTGTCTGCCGCTAGCCCTCCCAGTAGTCGTGCTACTGGTCCGTCAGCTGTATCGTAGTCAATTTTTGTTCTTGACCCAGCCTGTTCTTTGACTGAAACCAGGTTGGTTATACCGCACCAATCACAGACTGCTTGAACTTGGCTGGCTTTTTCTATATCAGATTTAGGGTTGCCGCTATCTCCAGTATCTTTGCTATCTCCACTCAGTGTTCCCAGCAGTGCCGCTAGGTGACCCCCGGCTGAGACTCCCCAGACACCAATGTGATCTGGGCTGAAGCCATAGTCGGGAGCCTTTGAACGCAGATAGGCAATTGCTTTCTGGCAGTCTTCTAGTTGGGCTGGGTATTGGGCTTTGTCGGTGAAGCGGTAGTTGAGGCTGGCTACGGCAAAGCCGTTTTGGGCAAGTAGTAAGCCAATGTCGTCGCCTTCGCTTTTATCGCCTTGCAGCCAGGCACCACCATGAATGAATACCACTAGCGGAATCAAAGGGTAAGGCTTGGTCGGCACGTATAAATCGAGAATTTGATTGTCTACTGCTGGTTGCGTCTTGTCGCTGATGTATGAGATGTCACGCAAGACACGCACACTGCCTGCTCCTTTGCTGTCATTGGTTTTTGTCACAAAAGGAATGGCAATGATGCATAGAACTGAAAGGCTTATTAGAATTTTACGGGTGCGCATGATGAAGTTTCTTTTTCTTAGTCGCTATAATTTTCTAGTTCAATTAAAAGCTCGCGCATAGTTTGATGCCGATCTTGCGGATGCTTTTTCAATGTTTTCATGATTGTGCGACTCAGTCTATGCGGGACCTTCACTCCGGTGCACACTTCGGCTAAATCTTTTGGTGATTCGGTAACGTGCATGCTCATTGTTTCAGCAGAGTTGATGCCCAAAATTGGCAGCTTGCCTGAAATCGTGTGGTACATCAAGACACCAAGACAGTAAATGTCAGAGCGGGCATCAAGTTTGTTTCCTAGTATCTGCTCTGGGCTCATATAGGCTGGTGTGCCTAATACTTCACCGTCCATGGTCAGTTTTTTTGAGTTTCTGGACGGTTCGTTGACATACTTAGCAATACCAAAATCTACCAGCTTGACGAACTCTGGATTCCAGGCTGTGTGCATCAAGACCACATTTTCTGGTTTGATATCGCGGTGCAGAATTCCCTTTGAATGAGCGTGCTCAAGAGCTGAGGCCATTTGTAAGAAGATCGCTACAGCTCTTGCTATTGGGAGCTTGCCGTGGCGCTGGAGAATGTCTTTGAGATTGGTGCCTTCGACAAAGTCCATGACCAAGAACGGCGTCTGATTTTGCGAGATGCCAAAATCATAAACCACCACAATATTGGGATGGCTCATTGAGCTAGCGGCTTGCGCTTCTCTTTGAAACCGATGGAAATTGGTCTCGTCTTTCTGAACTTCGCCAAACAAAACCTTAACAGCAACGGTTTTTTCCATAACTAAGTGTCTGGCCATATAGACTACCCCTAGGGCGCCTCGGCCAACTTCGCAGACAATTTCGTATCGGTCAGCCAGTATTGCACCGACTAGAGAGCTATTCGACAAATTCTCCTCCGCGAAGGCTCCCACAGGGGTAAGATAACTCCATCAGGATGACTCCCTTAATAACGTAGGGAACCCATGAGATAGTCATAGACCAAAGACCCAAATATTAAACCCTTTAGAGGATAAGTTAAATATGAGCTTACCAAAACTGACCAGAGATGAGGATGAAAACTCCGATATTCCTATTCTCAATCCTGGTAAAACAACGGTCTTTGGCACACCAATAGATACCAATATTGCCAGTGCTCTGGCCTATCTGCCGCTAGGACCATTGGCTCTTGTGGCCGGTTATGTACTGCTGAACTCACCTTCTGAGAGTCCATCTTTTAACCGCTATCATGCCATTCAGGGCCTCGTCTTTACTGGAGCCATGCTTGCTGTTTTTGTCGTCAATAATGTCCTTGCTGGCTTTCTTGGCATTATTCCAATCATTGGTGCCTTTCTGGCCATTCCCCTAGGTCTATTGGGCGGTCTATTGGCCTTGGTATACATGATTGTTGGTGTAAAGCTGGCTTACGATACCTATAGCGGCAAATCCCATAAGCTGCCTTATCTTTCTAAGTATGTAGACCTGCTCCTCGAAAAAACAAAATAGGTCAAGTCTAATCTTCGGTAAATTAGAGAATAATCTTCAGGCTTTTTTTGAATTGCATATTTAGCTCTGGTTTGAGGTCAGAGTTTATTCTTGTTTGGCCAGCAGAAGCAGAAGCAGAAGAAGAAGTAGTAGTCGGTGGTTTGCAGCCGAGCACAAGATAGAGCCTGTACTCGCCGCTTTGTTCGCCGGCCGCTGGCGAGAGATCTTGATTGTCTTTAAACTGCGGGGCGCTAGAAATTAGTTTCTTCTCTGGCGGCTTGCACTGAGACTGTTGAGCTACTCGAAGTATGGTCTTGTCGGTCACCCGCATGTCGCCGTCGTTGCTCCACTTGCCCAAGGAGAAACCCCACAGGGCTGGAGTCATTTGCTGCTTTTCCTGGGCTTTGAGTCGATATTGACCAAACACCAGTGTCCCTTCCGCTTTCTCGTCCGTGGTCAGGCTTAGAGTATTTAGGCCATCCCCCTCAAAATGAACCGCTGAGAGTGGCACTCGGACAAAACGCCACTGGCGCAGTTTGCTTAAGTGCACGGAGGCCGCTCTAGCCGCTTCGTAGACGATGGCTGATTCCGAAGGCTCTTTTACTTCTTGGTCTACTGCGGGAATGAGCAGCTCTGGTTTGCTATCAATTTTTATGCCGTTAATTTTGATTGTGCTGATGGCAATTTCTGGATTGCCATCAACTAATATGGCTGCCCAATTGTCTTGTTTGGGGAAATTCTCAGCGATTGTGTGGGGAATTTTGAATCGTCGTTCAATGGTTTGACCTGGCCCTAACTGGCAATACCACTCTAATGGTAAGGCGTACTGCTCTTTCAAATGCAAGAAGGCAAAACTGACCAAGAAGGCGACAGCGAGAATGGTATACGAGAAATAACCACCAGGCAAAAGTTTGCCACCAACTCGTTTCGCTTCGGCTGCTCGACAGCAGGCTGTGAGCCAAACGGCAAAGCTCAGGGCGAGGGCAAGGTTGACGCAGACAGTAGCTGCTTCTATGCTGCCCAAGGGCTTAACCAGAAGGGGAGCCAATTCAATGCGATTGATGACGACAAATAGCATTGCCAGTACGCCGCTGGCGCCAAGGGCGCGTGAATGCCAGGTATGCTCTAGATGGTCTAGGCCTATAATAGTCAACACCATCACCCAGGCCATTGCTGGGAAGGCATAGCGACTTTGTGCTTCAAAGATGACAAAGACCAAGCTGGATGCCACCAGGAGTAGTGCCGAAATTTTGATTAGATCATTGCCGCTCAACTGTCTTATGTTTGTACGTAAAATTCTCTCCATTACTAAGAGATAGACAGCACCTAGGCCGCCACCTAATAGTAATAATTGGTGTACTAGTATTTGAGCTGGTTTTCCCAGGCCGAGACTGTTGTAATAGAAGTCGTTCCACCCATTGCGAAAGAGTCGTTCTATTTTTCTAGCAAAGAGAGCGCTGAGTTCAAGTGGATTATTCTTTAAAGCATTGGCAATGGTGATTTTGGGGTTGTCGTGCTCGACCAAGTTAACGTATTCGGTTTTGGGAAATGGTGCCCAACCATCGACATTGTGATCAAGACCAATAGCGGTATTGAACCCTGGCATTCTTTCTGGCAATATGGTCCTATGGTGCATAGTTGCTTGGGTGAACATCAGCCACGGTGTGATTACGATGAAGGCCCCTGTGGCAAAAACCCCTACTAGTGTCACTGCCCGATGCTTTGGCCGCAAGTTCAACAAAGTCAGGGCGAGAATGAGCACGGCCACTGGTGCCATTACTGCTTTGGTATGGGTAAGTAACACTAATGATATGCCGGCGGCAAAGGCCTTGAGCAAGTCTTTGACTGTGAGAGCTCTGGGCTCAGTCGATTTCGCTCGTGGTAGCAACGAAGAAAGTAGTAAGACAAAAATGAGCGACATGGTCGCCGCTAGAGGCTCGCTCATGAAGCGTGAAGCGCCAATCACTTGGCCCGGATAGAGGCCCCAGGTCAGTCCACCAGCACAAGAGAGAGTGCGTGAAAAGCCGAGTCGCCGACTAATGCGAAATATCAATAGAGAGTTCAGTCCGGACAGCACACATTGGCCTACCAGTACTGCGGTGTAAGCACTATCTTTGCCGCCTTGAAAGAAGCTGCCCACTTGCACAAGCAAAGCGGCAAAGCTGGGCATGATCATGCCGTCCAAGAGAAGCGAATAGCCCATTTCGCAGTCGTGAGGATTGACAATGTGGCCATGGCTCATGTCGGTTAGCCAGGTCGACAAGAGCTTGCCTGAGAGCACATAGTGCGCCGAGTCCCAGATTATGCTGCGAGTAAAGTCTGGTAGCTCAAACGTGTTGTATAAGGCAGCCAGTATCGGCAACAAAAAGACGACCAACTGAGTGATAACACTCTTAATTTTCAATTTCAATCCTTGAAAGTATGGTCTGGGCCCATAGCTGTTACCTGAACTTGCCCTCTAGGCTTGCCCCAGGATGGCAATGCTAGCTAGTTCGCCTTGCCAGGTCAAGAACGCTCAAGAGAGCATTAAGTAATTTCACTGCCCTCTAAGTTCGGGTATATTGAGCTTAGTATTAGTGATTCGAGGCTGAGTATGGAAAGAGTTACCAAATTGTTTGAGAACAACAAGGTGAAGATACTGGCCGGAGATCTCACTGCCGGTGATTGGGAATTCAAGATGGGCGTGCTTTGGGGTGGTTTTGACCAGGTCAACCTGGCCACCGATCTCAAGTCAATGCAGATTCAAACCGAAGAGTCAGCCAAGAACCTAGCCCAGACCCTTGGTTGGGCAGTTGTTGGCAATATAGTATTTGGGCCGCTGGGCTTGATTGCAGGTCTAGCCATGGGTGGCAATCGTAAGCAAGTCTGTGCCATGTGTGAGTTAAAAGATGGCCGCAAGTTTCTGGCCATAATGGACTCAAAGATATATCAACAGATGATGGCATTGACCATGACTAGAAGCACTTAGCAATTATTAAAGTTAAGAAGGCCATTGGAGCGGCATTGCTCATAGGTGAATCTGATCTCACCCAGAATGCCTTTATCCGTCCAAAAATTCTTTTAGAATAGTGGCTGCGTTTGACTTATGTTCAACATCTGGAGTGAATCCTGAATAAACCAGCCATTGAAGAAGGCGGCAAGCTTCATCTTGCCCGCATTGCCGCAGTAGGAACCGCAGTTCCCCCTAAGCTATTGACTAATGCCGATCTTGAGAAGATGGTAGATACCAGCGATCAGTGGATTGTCGAGCGTACTGGGATTAAGCAGCGGCACATAGTTGATAAGGGCGTAACTTGTTCTGACTTGGCTGCTGAAGCGTCGAAGAAGGCTCTTGCAGCTGCCGGAGTTGATGCTAGTGAAGTTGACTTGATTATTGTTGGCACTGTCACTCCTGACATGATGTTGCCGGCCACGGCTTGTCTGGTTCAAGACAAGATCGGCGCTAAAAATGCTTGGGGTTTTGATCTATCTATTGCCTGTTCAGGCTTCCTTTATGCCATGCAAGTTGGTGTGCAATTCGTTGCTACTGGTGCCCATAAAAACGTCTTGGCCATTGGTATGGATGTGATGTCATCGATCATCGACTATAGTGATCGTCAAACTTGCATCATTTTTGGTGATGGTGGTGGGGCGGCATTGATACAGCCTTCTGCCTCAAAAGAAGACGGATATTTCATCGATTTCTTGCACGAAGTTGATGGCTCTGGCGGTGACTATCTTTGTATGCCTGGCGGTGGTAGCCAATTTCCGGCTTCAGCACAAACTGTTGCCGATAAAATGCACTTTGTCAAACAAGACGGGCCTGTGGTCTTCAAGTTTGCTTCGAAGCGCATGCCTGAGCTTTGTGCCCGGCTGCTTGCTCGCAACGGCCTGACTGGTGCCGACATTGATCTTTTCATTCCCCACCAAGCCAATTTGCGCATTATCAAAGCAGCTGTTGATCGTCTTGGTATGTCAATGGACAAGGTCGTAGTCAATATTGATGAGTACGGCAATACCACTGCTGGTACCCTGCCTCTAGCAATTGGAACAGCCTTGAATCAAGGTCGCTTGAAGAAAGGGGACTTGGTCTTGTTTGCCGCCATGGGTGCAGGTTTAAGTGCTGGTGCTTGCTTGATGCGCTGGGGCTACTAAGCCTGGTATTTTCTGTGCCCGAAGTTTCATTAGCCGCAGAACCTCTTCGGTTTCAAATGGCTTTTTGACCCAATCAACAAGTTCCGGGTGATGGACGCGACCGATATTAGCTTCTGCGCCACTGAGCACAATTACAGGTATTGCCACTGCTGAGAACTTCTCATGCAACCAGTTAACGAAATCAAGGCCGTTGCCGTCCGGTAAATTTATATCGGCAAATAGTAAGTCTGGGCGCTGAGCTTCGGCCAGGGTATGGGCTTCGGCGATGTTGGCCGCGCGCACGCAGCTATAGCCTTTGCGTGTAATTAGCGTCTTGAGAATGAGCGCAATAGAGTCGCTGTCTTCCATTAACAGAATTAAGGTCGGCTCCGCTGCTCGTTCTAGTTCTGGTTCTGGTTCTGGTTTTAGTTGATCATCTGATTGACTAGAATTTTTAATGGCTGGGCTTTCATTTGATTCAATGCTTTTGTGGCTTTGTTCTTCACGGTTATCCACTACTCCAAGAGTTTCTAGAGCGGGCACCTCAAACCAAAAAGTGGCTCCATCGCCAAACTTGCTTTCGGCTCCGATACTTCCACCAAGCTTGTCGACTAAAGCTTTTGAAATTGCTAGACCAAGGCCTGAACCAGTGTTGAACTCGTTTTCAACGCAGCTTAATTGCTGGAAGAGACCAAATAGACCTTGCATCTGTTCTTCAGCAATTCCGGGTCCTTGATCGGTAACACTAATTTTGACATTGGCGCCACTGTTAGCGCTATTGATACGAACAGACTTGCCTCTGGGGGTATATTTGATAGCATTCGAAATTAGGTTGGTCAATACTTGCACCAAACGGTCTCGATCTCCGACAATATCGCGTCCATGCGACTCTATGGTAAATGAGACGGCCACTCCGCGCTCTTCTGCGAAAGCTCTTAGCGAATCAATGGTGGTCTCGATCAAGTCGATAGGGATAATATGTTCTATTTTCATTTCTAGTTTGTTTGCTTCTAGTCTGCGAATATCTAGAATGTCATTGATAAGCCGAATCAAGCGGTCACTGTTGTCTCGGGCAATGCTGACATATTCCATTGTTTCGCTGCTGATAGCACCGGTCATACCACCTTCGATTAAGCCGAGAGCCGCTCTAATTGATGTTAGAGGAGTGCGCAATTCGTGCGATACAGTTGAATAAAATTCACTGACTCTACGCTCTACTTCTTTCTTCTCGGTGATATCATGGGCGATACCGTACAGGCGATCGCATACTCCAGATTTATCTAAAACCGGAAACAGTCTAGACCAGATCCAGCGAATGTCTTTGTCTTTAGTCTCAATGCGAAATTCTAGGTCGAAACCTTGACCATCTTGTTCTGGTGTATCAACGATCAGCCCTTGCAATGTTTTTCTTACTCGGGGTCTGTCTTCCTCAATAATAGGGTTGAAAAATACTTCTTTGTTCTTATAAAGCTGGTCGCACCCTTCTCTCCATAATTCTTCGAAGGCGGGGCTGGCATAGATGAAATCGTCTGTGCTCGCTGATATGATCCAGAAAACTTCGCGAATATTTTCGGCCAGCTGGCGAAACATTGATTCACTATCGAGTAAGCGTTGCTCATACTCATGTCTAGTTTTTTCTGCCGCTTTTAGTTCTGAAATGTCCCGGTGTGAGCCGGCCATTCTGATTGCTCTGCCTTGAGCATTCCAAATTGCTTGGCCGCGGGCGCATATCCATTTGTAGTCACCACTTTTGGTGCGGCAGCGCATTTCCGCTTCGTAAGGCTGTCTAGTGTCAATGTGCCTTTGTACTTTGGCCAATACCTGTTGATAGTCGTCGGGGTGGCAGAGGGTGCGGAATGTATCAAAATGGTTAGCCAATTCATTTTCTTCGTACCCTAGTTGCGCCTTGTACCGCGGCGAATAAAATACTTCGTTAGTGACTAGGTCCCAGTCCCAAATACCATCGTTCGAACCGGTAATGGCAACATAGTAGCGCTCTTGACTCTTGAGATAGGCCTCGTTGGCTTCGATGCGATCAACAAAGTGACCGATTTGATAGCCGATTGACTCAAGGGTCGTCACTAACTCGCTACTGATTGGTGTGGCGCTGGTAGAAAGCAGGCTGATCACGCCCCAAATTCTGTTGCCGATACAAATTGGAAAGGCTACAACTGCAGGATAGGCTGTGGTTATTCGCGATGCTGGTTCGTTGAAGCAAGTATCGTATTGTTCGATGTCGGTATAGACCTTGCCTTTGCCGTTGAACCAAATTGTGGCGGGGAAGCCTGCTGCCACTGAAAGGGGAACGTTGACTGAACGAGCAACCAAGTATTCATGTTTGTCTGCGTCTTTAACTATCTTGTGAACCAGGCGAGACATGCGATTGGCTCGTTCATCAATGCGCCAGACGATGCCAATCTCAAAAGAAAGCAAGGTGCAAAGGGTTGTGCAAATTTGCTCTAGAGCCTCAACAATTGCCGTCGCCCCGATTAACACTTTGGTAATGTCAAACTGAGCACTGGCCTGGCTTTGTTTAAGCCAGCTAGTGGTTATATCGCGTATGAAAAAATTGAATTGTTCTGCTTCTGCACTAATATTCCTGGAAACGCTGGCGTCAATGATGACGTGTCTTAAGCTGCCGTCCGGGGTTTTGAAGATTGCCGCAAATTCTTTTAGAACGCCAGCCGACTTAAGCTGAGTAAAAGCTTGCTTGCTGTGTTCTTGGCTTGAAAAATATTGAGCAAGGTTTTGTCCGTTACTTATGGTACTGGCATCACGTGCTTGCAGTAATTCTAAGGCGGCTTGATTGACTCGTACGATGACGCCACTGCTGTCGGTTTGTAGCAGAGCGATGGGCGCATTCTCAAGAAAATCTGGGGGCTCAGGTATATCAATCACTGATTGCTACTCGCTTATTTTCACCGCTCGGTGAGTATTGCTCCAGCAAGCGCTTGATTTGTTGTGGAAGTTTGATTGGGTCAAAAGGTTTAGAAATGACACCGGCAATGGCCAAATGTCGATACTGATTCATCTCATGATTTTGCACCCTGGCTGTAATCAAGATAATAGGTATGTGCCGCCAGTGCTCTCTTTTCTTGATCTCAGTTATGGTAGTGAGACCATCCATTTGGGGCATAGAGACATCCATCAAAATTAGGTCGGGTTTGTGATCTTCAAGAAACGCGAGAGCGGCTAGTCCAGAATCGGCTGTGTCTACTTGCCAGTCACTAAGAGAGGTGAGTGTTTTAGATACCAACTTTCTTAAGTCGGCATTGTCGTCGACAAGTAGTACTTTTGAGCTGTTCACAATTGACCTTTCCAAAACAGTTAATAACTATTTGCCCAAAAGAACTGTGATTCTTGCGCTTCTAATGTTTTTTGCGGTACTCGAAATTTACTGTGCGGCATATCTACGATTGTGTAGTGCGATTATTTTTGGAATGAGATGGAGCATTTGGCCAAGCGAAGTGAGTTAAATCTTGTGCAGTTGGCTGTAGACCTAACTACATTGCGGCAAGTCATTGGAGCAGCGCAAATCGGCTTTGATGACCTTAGAGCGCTGCCAATAGGCAATATCCAGGGTCTTTTTGTCTTTCGCAAATTTAAGGACATGAAGATTTCTGAGTGGCTTAGGCTCAATCAGCTGCTGGCTAATTTAGGTTATTCAGCTGTGTTTGTCACCGAGCTAGAGCGCTTGCAGTTTTTCAGCAACTGTCTAGACCAAGCCCAAGAGTTTTATCAGGACTTCTCGCAAGACTTCTGGCAAAATCCACTTTTAGATTGCCACGTCGACAGCGACAATATATTTGCGCCAACGTCAGCCAATTCGGCGCCAGAGACTTACCGTGCCTTTAGTCCTGAACTTGCCGAAGTCGTTGACGTCTCTGAAGAGTTATTGCGGTGTAAGCTGAGGCAAGCCTTAGAGAGCATTGCTAGCACGCATTCTTCAACTGTTGGCATTGGCACAGAAAAACATGATGGGCTTGGTTATGCGTCGGTCATGCGCTTTTTGGCTGGTGGCGACTGTGCCCTATCTGCTAATGCCTTTGAAGAAGCTGCGCTCAAGCTAGAGCAGCTAGAGCGTATCGAGCTAGTTCCCCGGCTTGCTCGGCTGCGCGCTGCTCACAAAGTGCCAACGGTCAGCGACTATCAAGCTGCCGCCGCTGAAATCGACCTTGAAGCCTGGCTAGAGGTGCGTCAAGATGCGGCCATAGAACTTGAATCGCAAGCTGAGCCAGACAATGGCAGTTCACAGAAACACCTAATAGCAGCGACTCGTGCTCAGCAGCTCATTGATAGTGGGCAATATCTATTGCTTGTGCCAGTGGTTGATACCGACCTAGTTCCGGCCTTCTTTCATTTGGGCGGTGTTAACGACATGCCGCCTGCTCATGTGCATCTAGCTCTCATGCGGCGTTGGGCTGAGCGTTATGGTGTTAAACCGAAAATCTTAGGGCTCGGGCCTGACTCACTTTATGTTTATGTAGCGAAACCAGTTTGCAGCGGTGAAAAAGCCACTAGGTTAGCGATTGAGCATTTTCGCTATTGCCCAGATAGCGTTTTGCAGACTTTGGGTTCGGTTGGTCGTCTCGCCAGCGAAATTAGTGGCTGTGACCTTTGGCAATTCTGGTGGGAATGAAACGCGTATGCTTATGATTGAGGCACAGCTTTCTGGTAGTTCTGCCAGGTCGCATCAATTGTCTTCTTTAGTTCTTTGTCGTATGAGGCAGCTCTTCTTAACTTTTGGAAGCTGAGCTTTAGTTCTTCAGCAATTGCTCGATCGAGTTCTTCTACTAAGTGTGCTTGTTCCATTGCCTATCTACCTTTTTTATTCTTGCCTTTCTTGCCGCTTTTGCCGTTTACTTGTTCGTCGCTCGCCAGCCATAGCCGCTAGCTCTAACTTGAAGATAAGGCAGGCCCTGTGAAAAAGCCGTGAAAAAACTGCTGATACAAAAACCTAATAGCTGAATTTACCCAGGGCCACTTTGCCGTGAAAGACCCAATAAACAATCACCGTATAGCTTAAGACGAATGGTAGGCCGAGCACAGCAATAAATAACATGGTTTTAAGCGTGCCCTGCGACGATGCCGAATTGTAGATGCTGAGGCTGAGACTGGGGTCGATGCTGGAGACAATCAGGTTGGGGAAAATTGCTATGCCAAAGAGTGCTGCTAGGGCGCCTATGGTGGCTATTGAAGAGAGAAAGGCGTAGCCCGGTTGCTTGAGGAAGATGGTGCGAGGAATGTTGCCAATCGCCAAAATGTTGATTAAGACTACGGACCAGAGCCATGGATAATGCTTCAGGTTACTGGTAGCAGAAGGAATCTGGGTGAGCGTGAAAATTGTGGTGAGCATATAAACCATGACAAAGACGCCATAGGTATGCCAAATATAGTTGTGAATGCGCTCTTGCAGTTCGCCCTCAGTTTTGAGGTAGAGAAAGATTGACCCGTGCATGGCGCAAGTAGCAACGGCCAAAAGGCCTGTTATGACGGGATAAAACTCAAGCACTGACATTTTTTCTTTGTGCAGTTCTAGTTGGCCGTCGATGGGCAAGCCTAAGAAGAGCTGGCCGACGATGTAGCCAAACAAGAAAGAGGCGCTAAGGCTAGAGATAAAGAAACAAGCATCCCAGAATTGCCGCCAGAACTTAGCGGGATGCTTACTGCGAAATTCTATTGAGACAGCTCTGAAAATTAGAGCGCAAAGAATAATCATCAAATTTGTGTAGAAGCTTGAGAAGGCCATGGCGTACACATCGGGGAAGGCGGCAAAGAGGGCGCCAGCGAAGGTAACCAGCCAGACTTCGTTACCGTCCCAAAGTGGGCCGATAGAGTTGATAATTAAGCGGCGCTCTTCATCGGTTTTGGCAATAGGGTGCAAGATGCCGACACCAAGGTCAAAGCCGTCAAGAATGCCGTAACCAGTTAGTAAAATGCCGAGCAGAAAGAACCAGATGAAATTCAAAGTGTAGTCCATTATGATTCGCCTTCTTTCGACTGCTCTTCTATTGTTTCTGTTTCGACTTTTTCTTGGGCATTTGGTACTGGTTTTTCTTTGGCTTTTTCCACAGCTTTTTCTTCGGTTTTCTGCTCGGCTTCTGGGTTCGCTTTTGCTGTTGCGGCGCCCCTCCATGTCTCTGAAAGAGAGGCCGGCCCTCGTTGCATAAGATTCCCGATGACAGCCATGAATTGCCCTACACCCTTCTTAGCTATCGGTGCAAGTTTCTCATCTTCTTTAACTATGTCGGCGACTACTGGCGGCCCTGCTTGAATGCGGGTATTCATCACCATCACCCAAACGACAAAGAGAAAACTATAGAGTATGCCAAACATAATCATAGAGCCCAGCACTTGCTCGGCTGTTACTGAGTGAGATACACCGTCTTTGGTTCTAAGTAAGCCATATACAACCCAAGGTTGCCTGCCTACTTCGGCCGCTATCCAGCCAGCTTCATTAGCTGTGTAGGCGCCGAGCACGCCAAAAACATACAGCCACATGAGCCAGCGTTGCTGAAAGAGAAGATTGAATTTGAGTAGCACTAAGCCGAGCAGTGAAAGAACGATAAAGGCCATGCCCAGCGCAATCATCAAGTGATATGTTTGAAACGGTATAAAGACTGGCGGCCTGTCTTCTTCGGCAAATTTGTCGAGGCCGGTAACTGGTTGAGTAAAGTTGCCATGGACGAGCATGCTTAACATGCCGGGAAGAGCTAAGCCGAATTTGACTTTCTTCTCTTTGTCATCGGGCCAACCAAAAGCATACAGTGGTGTGCCACCACTGCCGGTCTCGTAGTGACCTTCAAATGCTGCTAATTTAGCTGGCTGATTGTCAGCTACTGCATCCGCTTGAAAGTGACCCGAACCCAGCATCGCCAGGCTGCTGACGGCAGCATAAACCAGCGATATTTCTATGGTTTTTTTTGCGAATGCTGTGTGCTGTTTCTTTAGTATGTAAAAGGCGCCAACACTAAGAGCAAAGAAGGCACCGAGAATGAAGCAACCCAACCAAACGTGCAGCATGCGGTGCACCATTGATGGGTTAAAGCACATGGCCCAGAAGTCGGTTACTTCGGCTCGCCAGAAGCCATGCGCCGATTTTACTATGTGATAACCGGCTGGGGTTTGCTGCCATGAATTGGCGATGGTAATCCAAACTGATGAGAACAATGAGCCAAGTGCCACCATGCAGGTAGAAAAGAAATGCATTTTCGGGCTGACTTTGTCCCAGCCAAAAACTAAAACAGCCAAAAAGCCTGATTCAAGAAAGAAGGCGAAAATTGCTTCTGAAGCCAGGGCAGAGCCAAATATGTCGCCAACAAAGCGCGAATAAATTGCCCAGTTGGTACCAAATTGAAATTCCATAACCAGGCCAGTGGCGACGCCCATGGCAAAATTGATGGCGAATAATTTGGTCCAAAAAAGCGCCATCGATTTATAGAATGGGTCTTTAGTCTTGAGCCAGAGCCATTCAATAATCACCATCAATAAACCAAGACCAATGGTCAAAGGTGGAAAGATGTAGTGGAACATCAGAGTCAGCGCAAATTGTAGGCGCGACAAAAACACCACGTCTAGATGCATGTTGTGCACCTCGCTTCTTGCTAGACCCTAGATTCAATATTAGTCTAACGGTAATACTTTAGCACTTTAAGGCGATAGACTATCTCAATGTTGCTGCTAGTTACAGTTGACAGCAAGCACGGCCACAGGCGAAGATCTGCTTCTTGCAATATGGAGAATACTAAGGTGAGCATGACATCTACAGAGAACCTTGTGGTGATTAAGCCGCGTATACGTGGATTTATTTGCGTAACCGCCCATCCCGTGGGTTGTGCTGCCCATGTGCAAGAACAAATTGACTATGTGAAGAAGCAGGGGCCAATCAGTGCTGCTCCTAAAAAGGTACTTGTCATCGGCGCCTCTACCGGCTACGGGTTAGCCTCGCGCATTAGTGCTGCTTTTGGCGGCGGAGCGGCAACCGTTGGTGTCTTCTATGAAAAGCCCTCAGAGAACGGTAAGACCGCTACTGCTGGTTGGTATAACTCCTTAGCTTTCGACCGCAAAGCTAAAGAGGCCGGTCTTTTTAGCCACAGTATTAATGGAGATGCATTTTCAGACGACATTAAGGCCAAGGCCATTGAAGTAATCAAGAGAGAGCTTGGTACTGTTGACATGGTTGTTTACAGTTTGGCTTCACCTCAGCGTATGCATCCCAAGAGCCAAACTCTTTTCAAATCTGTGCTTAAGCCAATCGGTCAGACTTTTACTGCTAAGACTCTTGATACCGACAAAGAGTTGGTAAAAGAAATCAGTATTGAACCAGCCAATGAGCAAGAAATTGCTGATACCAAAGAAGTAATGGGTGGTGAAGACTGGCAAATGTGGATTGACGCTCTGCGCCAGGCCAAAGTCTTAGCTGATGGCGCCGTTACTGTTGCTTACTCTTATATCGGGCCAGAAGTGACTTGGCCAATTTACCGTGACGGTTCTATTGGTGTGGCTAAAGCTGATGTTGAAGTCACTGCAAAAAGATTGAATGAAGAGCTTTCTGCCACTGGTGGTAAGGCCTATGTTTCTATTAACAAGGCCCTGGTAACTCAGGCAAGCTCAGCCATTCCAGTGGTGCCACTTTATATTTCACTACTCTACAAAGTGATGAAAGAGAAGAAAACACACGAAGGATGTATCGAGCAAATTTATCGTCTTTTCGCTGACAATCTCTACAACGGTGCCAAGCCCAATCTTGATGCTGCTGGTCGAATCAGAATTGACGACAAAGAGATGGAAGCTGATGTGCAGGCAAAAGTAGATGCTCTCTGGCCACAAGTAACCACTGAGAATCTCAAGCAAATTTCGGACTACGAAAGCTACCGCTCTGAGTTTCTCAAGCTCTTTGGCTTTGGCCTTGATGGCGTTGACTACGAAGCTGCTGTTGATCCAGCCATGGGTCAAAGCTAGTTCTCATCGGCTTTGTTGTACTCAAACCAATTTCTAAAACTGTCATATTTTCTTCAAAAAATCTGACAGTTTTGGCAGCAGACAAAACACACGCACGTGCTTACGTAAAAGGCGGATAGATTTTTAGCGCAAAAATCTATCCGCTTCTCTGCACGCAATCTCAATTAGTCTTAAGCGCTGTTTTTTTTAGTCTTAAGTGCTGTTTCTCTTAGTAGCAAGCGCTACAAGCATCCCGATAATGGCTTTTAGCGCTAATAGAATTAGCGCAATTGAGCTAATCATCAAACCAATTCGATATGATTCTGGTTCGTAAGTGAAAACAACTTTGTGTTTTCCTGCCGGTAGTGTTATTGCTCGCTGTACGTAGTTGGCTCTAAGGATGGGCGTGGTTTGACCGTCTAGAGAAGCTTTCCAGCCAGGGTAGTATTGATCTGCCACCACTAGATAGCCGCTAAAATCTGATTCAGTTGAAAGTTCAATGCGCTCATCGGCAATTTTGTCGAGACTTATGGCACTGACAGAAGCACCGCCGCGTGTACCTATTGCCGAATCGCTTGTAGCCGTTGTTGTTGTTGTTGCATTCTCGCGGGGCTGATTTTGTGACTGTTCGCTTTCAATGAGAACCATTGTTTCAGGATCAAATATTTCGCCATCTTTCAATGCACTGGTTTTGATGGCGATAAGAGCCTCTTGTTCGCTCACCGATCTCTGTTCTTGCACAATATAAAAACGCGGCCGCGCTCGAGTATTTTCGTAGCAAAGTACGCTGTCTGTTTGATCGATAAGCTTCCAGTATTTCCAGGCATCATCGACGAAAGCACGGCCACCGAAGGCATCAGCTGGTGCCAGTAAATAGCGAACGGCACAAATATCAAAGGAGCGATCTTGGCCTTTGATGCGCCAAGGTGGTTGTAAAAATCCGCCTTCGGCAATGCCCAATAGCTTCATATAGCGCCTAGGCATAAGCGGTTCGTAGCCGGAGGCATTGTTTACTCCCCAGAGGCGACTTAAGTTAACTGGATATTCGCCCGGGTCAGCAGCTAACCCGCGTAAAGTAAAAATGCGTTGGTTTTTTTCTTTGAGCTTTTTCTTCAATTGTTCATAACCACTGGGCGGGCTAAATTGAGCAATCGGCGGCGACTGTTTGAACCACTGCGAATTGACGGCATACGAAAAGAGCACGGCGAATATGCTGACTAAAAGTAAGGCTTTTCGCCAAAATTGATGCGGCCTCGATTTGTATAGCATCAAGGGCAGAGTGCCAAATAAAAATGTTGGCACAAGAGCGCTAAAGAACACGTATAGACAGAGCCAGACGTGTTTCCATTTGCCTAGTATTTGCCAGGTGCCGAGCAGCTCTTGTTTAAATGAAGTGTTGCTAGAAGTTTCTTGCTTTTCAATTTTGGCTATGGTTAGGGCGCTGAGAATGCTTATAGCAAAAGCTGGTAGCAGCAAGACGCGGTAGAGTCCACGAAAGGAGCCCAGTATCGGAATGGCATGAAAGAGCCTAGCCAGTGGGGTATGAGCCCCTAAGGCAAAGAGAAAGGATAGCACTATGGTGGCAATTAAATAAGGCACCACTGCTTGGCCCCTGAGGCGAACTATGGCAAAAATTGAAAGCACTATAGGGGCAAAGCCAAAAAATAGTAGCCCCGGTGGTGGCCCTTGCTCTGAAAACGGCAGTCCGTCAAGGCTTCCGAATTGGCCGCCGAGCAGATAAGGCATGGTGAAACCAAGCAATTGCATAGGCTCAAGTTCACCAACTAAAAAGTCTTTGTAGCTAAAGGTGGTTCTGACGCTTTGTTGTGACAGCTCATATGAAGGTAGCAGCTGAACTGCGGCGATGGCTGCGCCCAAGAAAATTGCAGCAGCGCTTAGAGCAGTGACAAGCAAAGCTTGTTTGATATTTTCTTTGTTGCTGGTCTCTGTTTTGCCAGTATTGCCAAAGGCGGCATAAGCCATGGTGGCTACAAAAATGTAGGCGGCGGTTTGGGGATGTCCAGCAAGAATTGTCAGAGCGCTAGTGCCAGCCATTAGCGCTAGTTGCAGCGTCGTCCATTTAGTTCTAAAGCGCAGAACTTCGACGAAGTAGAGCAGAAGTGGTAGCCAGACGGCTGTTTGAATTATCTGTATGTGCCGCAGTTCAGAAATTTGGTAGCCGCCGAAGCCGTAGACAAGTCCGGCAATCATGGCCGCTAAGTTTGATTTTGTCAGGCGGTAGGCAAACAGTGCCGCAAATAGGGCGCTGAAAAAATAGGCACTGAGTACATATAAGTTCCAGCCCTGATAGGCTTGATTGCCTTGAAGCAAGTACTTAGAGATAAAGCAAAGTGGATAGAACAGGCAGGTTTGAGGATCGGCTAGTACCGGAAATCCAGTGAGCAAAAGCGGTGTCCATAAAAATCCTGGTGAGGCGAAGGCCGGATAGTTTTGTACCCGGCCATCTTCAGCGGCAAGAATAAAACCGTGCAATATTTTTTCTGCAAATATTGCTGTTAAGGCTAAGCCATATAGAAGTGAGCAGTAGAGCCATTGAAAACGCTTGCCTGGGCCTGTCTCTGCGGCTTGATCATCTTGATTGTGCTTGACTAGGTTATTCAATTTGCCCTTAGCTTTGCTTTTAGTGCTTGACCAAAATTACGGCGTTATCGTCTTTGAAAAGTGTTTGCCATCCAGGATCATGAGCAAGTCTGGTTACTATTGGCGCTCTTGAGGGAAAGAACAACCAACGAATTTGATACTGCTCTAGTAGTTTTTGCCATGGGCCGCGACAATTTGCCATTTGCCAGAAGTCTAGGGTGATTTTGTCGCCGTAGACATCAAAGCGCGTGTCTATGAATACCTGAGCCTTTGCTCCATGGGCCAAAACGAGCACGTCACCATATTGGGGATCGTTGAGGAGTCTTCCTT
>CALROJ020000079.1:0-28975 GCA_943369735.1 bacterium Ga0077546 | reverse complement strand
ACAGTCTTCGTGCAGTACGATGTCAATTTCCGTATCAGCACCATAACCGATGCCATCGGGCAAGTAAGCACGATAAACTACCTTTCGAACACAGTCGGCAATGTTGGCTTTTACAAGATTTCTAGCATTGTCGACCCTTTCGGCCGTTCGTGTTCGTTCAGCTATGATTCTACGACCAGCAATCTACTTTCAATAACTGATGTAGTCTCATTGAAATCATCTTTTCAATATGACACCACTTCTAGTTTCATTACCCAAATGACTACAAATTATGGCACCACAGGCTTCTACCTCTATGTGCCTGGCATCGAAGTCTATCCAGCAGCTGGGCTCCGCTTTACATTTCCAGATGGAACCTCTTCAGTAATTGAAAATTGGCGCGACGAGAGAAAGACTACCTACTACTGGGATCGCCATGCCCTGGCGATGTACCCCAATGACCCAGTGAACCATGTCTATACTCACTGTGAGCAAATGAAGTTCACTTTTGATCCGAACACTTCTCTTGAAGCTTCAAGCATGCAATGGGTGATTCATCCTCTTGAATCAACAAGCCCGATTTATATGCGCTATGCTGGCAGTATCGGGCTTAACTATGCTGGCTCCACCAATCTTCCCGCCTCAGTGGCTCGCAATCTCGGCAACCTCACGGTTAATTTAACTCTCGGCGGCACAGTGACACCTGGCGATGTGATCGGAGTTAGAAATGACTTTGAGTACGCCCTGTACACCGTTCAAGCTGGCGATACACTAGCAAAAATAGCAACTGGTCTGCAGAACTCAATCAATTCAAACGTCAACTATCAAACGCGTGGTATTACAGCTGGCGCTATGGGCAATGTCGTGAGCATGCGCTCGGAGCAAGCCCCAAGTAGAACATATACCACTTACGCCAGCGGCGGAGCCACAGAAACTCTAAACCTTCGATCTCAAGTTAGACAGTCTGCTATTGCCACCCTCGCAGGAGCAATAGCAACTGGTGACGATATCATCGTCTATGTAGAATATCCAACTAGACTCACTTTCATTCACACAGTTCAGGCTGGTGATACCGCCACTTCAATTTGTGCCAGCTTAGCTGCGATGATAAATGCCAATACTACCTGGCAAAACTATGGCGGGGTAGCCACGCCAAATGGAAATAACATAGATCTAGTTTGCTTCAGCCCAGAAGAGCAGCTTTACACCACAGCTGCCACCGGCTTCGAGAACTTTACTTCGCATTCCTACCGCAGTGGCACTTCTCAGTTAACAGAGAATCAATACAATTCAACAGGAAATTTGACTCAAACAATTGACCCAATGCGGCGCACCTTCTCATATACCTATGCAGCCAATGGCATTGATTTATTAGAGAAAAGAGAAACCCAAGGAACAGATAATTTTCTGCTTGGCCATTGGGAATACAACTCAAAGCACCAGCCGATTGTTTACATTGATGGCTCGGCCCAGAGAACCGAAATTACTTACAATAGTTCGGGTCAGGTTCTGACAGTAAAAGACCCGAACAACAATATCACCACAAACACCTATACAGGCACCAGCAAAGCTACCGTCGGCGGCACAGTGACCGCCGGTAATGTTCTGACAATAACTGTCTTTGATGCTGGCCTAGCAGGTGGCCAAAAAGCCGTCAATTACACAGTCTTAGCTGGGGCTACTCTGACCACTATTGCCACAGGAATAAGAAATGCCATTAATGCAGATAGTGCATTAGCGGCAATCGGCGTCACTGCGACCTCTGCTGCCGCCGTGGTCACTCTGCTTTCAACTTCAGTCAATGTCACTTCTTATACTTCTAGCGTTAGCGGTGGTGCCACCGAAACCTTGACACTTGGAGCCAATACTTGGGGCTACTTAACTAAAGTCGATGGCCCACTGCCTGGCAACAAAGACATCACAACTATGACTTACGATACTTTCGGAAGAGTCGCCAGTCAAACCAGCTCCACAGGCTACACCTTAACTTTTCTCTACGATGCAATGAATCGGCCTCTGCGCACGACCTACCCCGATACCACTTATGAGCAAAATATTTACGACAAGCTAGATGTTGTTTTGAGCAGAGACCGAAATGGTCGTTGGACTCAACGAGCCTTTGATTCGCTCGACCAAATGACCTACGAAGTCGACCCGCTTGGTCGCAAGACCCAATATACCTGGTGCTCTTGTGGCTCACTTGCCGTTCTCACCGATCCCCTCGGTCGGCAAACTTCGTGGAGCCATGATATTCAAGGTCGCACAACCACAAAGACCTATCCAGATAGTTCAACCTACAATTATGTCTATGAGGAAAAGACGAGCAACCTCAAGCAGAGAACGGATGCTCTGGCTCAGAAGACAATCTATCTCTACAACCCTGATGGAAGCCAGTTCATCACCATGTACCCAAATGCGATAAACGCAACAGCGAATGCCGCTAGGTACTGGGATTATAATTTCAAGCGCCAAACAAAAGCAGCCAAGAACGATTGGGGCACCGTTGACTACACATACAATAATTACGTGACTAGCTCTGGAGCAACTCCAATTACAGGTGGTGGCAGGCTTCAACTTGTGCACAATGACAGGATGGCCAATTCTGACATAACCTTCGTTTATGATAGTTTGGGCAGAACAACGAATCAATCTGTCAACGGTGCCGCCAATTCAGACACACTAACTTTTGACGCCATGAGTCGTGTCACTGCTGAATCAAACGCTCTAGGTAATTTCACCTATGCATATGTCGATGACACCCCAGGCTCCTCTAAAGGCAGTTCACGCTTAGCCTCAGTTACCTATCCAAACAGCCAGGTAACAAAATATAGCTGGTATCCAACTACTGGCGATGAGCGCATTCAGCAAATAGCTAACTTAAAAACTACCAGCGGGCCAACAATTTCTCAATTTGGTTATCGCTACAACCCTGCTGGCGAAATTACTCAATGGCAGCAGCTACAAGGTAATAGCAGCGTTAACCTAAACCTAGGCTATGACCAAGCAGGCCAGCTGACTAGTTCACAAACAGGTTCGGGCGGACCATCTAACGCCTATCTCAACCAAAACTATTTTGCCTATGATGCTGCTTCAAACCGAACAGCCGTGCAACAAAATAGCGTCAATCGAGTAAAGCTTGGTGGCACTATCACGACTGGCAATACTCTCACTATCACAGTTAAAGACACAACCCTAGCTGGCGGCCAAGAAGTAGTCAATTACACCGTAGTTGGCGGAGACACTCTGTCAACAATAGCGACCAAATTCGCAGCGGCCATCACTGCCAACACGAATTTACAAGCGCTTGGCGTCAATGCTTCAGCCAATGGCTCTGTGATGAGCATCAAATCGGCTTCGCCAAACATCACCACCTACACTCAATCAAATGGTGGCGGCACAGCTACAATAACTCTGGGTGTAACGAATAACTTTATTGAGAATGCCGTGATTAGCGGCACGAAGACGACCGGCAATATTCTCACTATTACTGTCTTAGACCAAGCCCTCAGCGGCGGGCTAACAGCTATCAATTACACAGTTCTTGCTGGCGACACTCTGACAACAATGACCACAGGCCTTAAGAACGCCATCAACGCCAATGCTGGATTAACCGCAGCAGGAATTACTGCAACTTCAGTCGGAACTACGATCACGATCAAGTCAACTTCAGCCAATGCCACCACCTATTCTCAATCAACAAGTGTTGGAACCACGGTAACAATTGCTCTTTCAATTAATCAGAACGGGCCACAAACAATTGCGATTGGTGGCAGCAAAACCACTGGCGATACAATCACAATAACTGTCTACGACGCTGGTCTGGCTGGTGGCCTCAAGGCTGTCACCTACACGGTTTTAGCAGGAGATACTCTAACTTCGATTGCCACTGGATTGGCGGCGGCCTTGACCGCAGACGCGAACTTACAGGGAGCAGGCATAAGCGCCACGTCGGCTGGTCAAGTGGTGACCCTGCAATCAAATTCGATCAATCAAACTACCCTTCGAGAGACAACAAGCTCTACTGCAACTGAACAAATTGCTCTCAATGTACCTGCCAACGGAGTTCAGACAGCTTCAATCGGGGGCACAAAGACCACCGGCGACACGCTGACAGTAACTACTTTCGATGCTGGACTGTCGGGCGGCTCGCAAGCAATTGTCTACACGGTTCTTGCTGGTGATACTCTCTCATCGATAGCAACTGGTTTAGCTACTGCAATAAATGCCAATGCCAACCTTACCGCTGTTGGAGTGACAGCCTCTGCCTCGTCAACTGTTCTCAACATCAAATCAACCTCAATCAACAACACCACTTACGCAAAATCACTTAGTGGTGGAGCTACCGAAACGATCACGCTGGCACCAGCGACCAGCGTCTCTCAGTTTTCCTACAACAATCTCAATGAACTAACTGCCATCGCCGCTGGAGGCGCGACTAAGCTTGAGGCCACAACCAATAAAGCCCTCAAGTCAGCGACAGTCAACAGTAACCCCGCCACTCTAAATTGGTCAAAGAACTTCACAGGAAATGTTTCTCTGAGCAATGGCACTAACACTGTACCTGTCGGCGCTACTGACGGTGCTAACAATACAGTCACTAATAACTACCAAGTTGCAGCTACCGGACCAAGCAGCTCCAGTCAGACCCACGATGCCAACGGTAACATGACTAGTGATGGCACTAACTCCTATGCCTGGGATGCAGAGAATAGACTTATCAAAATTACCTATCCTGGCAGCGGAAACTTCAGTGAGTTTCTTTATGACGCCAGAGGTATCAAAGGACAAATCACTGAAACTGTTGCCAGCACTCTCATAAGCACAAAGCAGTTTGTTAACTCAGGTTCTCGAATATGCGAGGAACGCGATGCCAGTAGTACTGTCATCAAAAACTTCTTTGGCCGAGGTCAAACGATTAGCGGTACAAATTACTTCTACTACTTCGACCACCTCGGCTCAATTCGCGACATGACTGACAGCTCGGGCGTTGTGCAAGCTCATTACGAATACGACCTCTATGGGCAGAGAGTAAAAACAGCTGGCGCACTAGATTCTGATTTCCAGTATGCTGGTTATTATATGCATGTACGGAGTAGCCTAAACCTAGCTGCCTTTAGACTTTATAGTCCAAGCTTTGCACGATGGATTAACAGAGATCCTCTTAAGGAAGCCGCTGGAATCAACCTATTTTGTTACGTGATGAATTCACCTGTTATTGGAATTGACCCCTCAGGTCTGGACGGTATGTTAACAATCTCCAGTAGTGCGGTAAGCAGCAGTAGTGGTTCGGCTAACAGTGGCTCGGGAGGAAGTAGCGGTGGAACATTCGGCCACGCAACGATAACCGTGGATGATTTCAACACACATCAATCCAATACATATGGTTCCTATGGGGAAAACCAGAATCACAACAGTGGTACAGGCAAAGCTGGCGTCTACAAGGAGCGACCAATCGACGGAATTAAATACAAGAACTTTAGCCTATATGTTAACGATGGAGGCATAAAGAAGTGCAGACAGTATTGTGAGGGTCCGAATGGTATGGGAGGTCGCGGGTGGTGGCTTTCTAATAATTGTACACACTTTGCTGTAGATGCCTTTGCGGCCGGAACTGGTATAACTGTTCCTAATCCGGGAACGCCAGGCGGGCTCGGCAATTCTCTAGATGCCTTGAATGGTGCGTCAACTTCGAATTCACCTTTGAATAACTCACCCGGGTTGGGAGTACACCCCGTAAATCTATCAGGCGAGTAGTTAAGCATATGTTTAAAAAAAAATGGATTATTGTTGCGATTGCCTCTACCTCAGCAACTGTTTTAATGTTTCTGCTATTGGAAGCTCTGACTAGAATTGAAGTCGAGAGAGATTTTTTCAAGGAATTTAAAGTTCGCGAGTACGTTAGGGGGCAAGACAGGCATCTCAAAATCAGTGGGTCAGTGGTGTCAAGTACAGCAGCTGATCTAAGTCATGTTTCACAAACCCAAGCTGGAGACACAATCACTATTCATGTCTTCGTGGAAGGTGAACCATTTCGAATCGTTCGCATGTTAACTGGCGATGATCGGCCACTCGATCTCGACTTGACGCTGTCCCCCAATACGCATCGTGTCCTAATGGGCTGTCATCAGGCTGAAATATGGCCAACTGACAACTTCCCTCCCAAGGATATGGGAAAGTAATTTTTGATCTTCTCCGTTTTTGTTGGCGGTAGCGGAAATGAGTTAAAGTCTTCTCTCCGGATTCGAGTAGAAGATGACTCAAACTATTTCTATACCAGTCGTTATCCCATTGAAATGGCAGTGCGGTTACATGCTGTGCGAATATTCGGCTTGGTTCTCACCTAGCTTCTTTTGGATGACCAGTTTTGTGCACACCCCAGATGCAAAAGCCTGCATTTCTATGCATCTCGGTGCAACGAAATGCAGGCTGAGTCGCTGACTGCTCGGCACGTGCCTGAAACCGTGGCAGGGGCGCGATCGTCTAAAGTGGCTGTAGGACTCTCTCGCCGTCTCCACCATTTTAGAATAGGTGGCCGGGACAATAGCAGAAATACCTGAGGCCTGTAAGAGTTAGTTTGACCACAAGAAATCGATTGGATCATCACGCAATGCCTGGCAGCCTAAATTCTGCTGGTGTATGACTTGTACCGGGCAAACTGGAATGATGCACCAGAAACGGTTGCCGCATGTTTTTCTTAATGAGTAATGGACGTACCAGAGGCCAGCCTGACAACAGGTGTGCCCAATTGTTGATGATGTACCTGCGAACTCGTGAACTACCGCAAGAACTCAATGCGTTTAGTATCCATACCTAGGCGACGAGAAACATCAACGCTCCATTGCCACATCTTGGTACTGAGTTTGGTGTCATAAGAAGCTTTAGATGAAAGCACTTCGCGGCCGTTGACGAAGTACTTACCTGTTACCTGATATAGCTCAGGGGCGCTAGCCAACTGAATAATGGTGCGAGCACCTTCTTCTGGCTTGACACCAAAGACTTTGGCGTTTAGCTGTATGGCTTTGCCAATGATGCCGTTGTTAGAGCCAAAATCAGTAGCGACAATGCCAGGGTGCATAGCATTCACTGTGACACCGGTAGACTTGATGCTATAAGCCAAATGATAAGAGAAGAGTATATTGGCCAATTTAGTATCGGCATAATTGAGAAAACCAAGAGGCATTTTGTCGCGCATATTAGGCGGCCCGCTCAGGCCCGAGCGCTTATGAGCATCAGAAGAAACATTGATAATACGAGAGGGCGTGCTCACTTTAAGCACATCAATTAGATAACCAGTCAACCAAAAATAACCAAAGTGGTTGAGAGCCCAGGTCATCTCTAAATTATCTTTGGTATCAGCGCGACGCATGAAGACGCCACCGGCATTGTTAATGAGAACATTGAGCTTGCTATATTTATTGGTAAAGTTCTTGGCTAGTGCCTTTACCGATTGAAAATCTGAGAGGTCGGCGGTGAGAAAGTCGAGATTGGTATTGCCCGTTTGAGCTTCAATTTCAGCCAATGTGCTTTCACACTTATCAGCATTGCGACCGACAATAATGATATTGGCACCGCGGCCAGCCAGTTCCATCGCTGTCACTTTACCAATACCAGCAGTGGCACCAGTAATCAAACAGTTCTTGCCTCGCATCGACAAATCGGGCAAAGCGTTAGATTCCATGGTTTCCTTCCTCATTCACGCTCATTCACGCCTCATTCACGAACTTGCTCAATCTTTCTATGGTTTCACGGAAAGCAGCATCATCAATACAAAAACACATGCGCACCATCTCTGGTGTGCGGCCCCAAGCGGCCGGATTAGTCAAAAGCTTATATTGGGTAGCCAACCTTTCGTGCTCGCCATCAAGTTTAGCCAGCAAGAACAGGCCGCCGCGATAGGGAGTATCGTAGCCGTCATCGAGGCCTTTCGATTTGAGCAGAGCGAGCAGCTCTTCTCTTCGATTTGAAAGTGTCTTTCTCTGGCTAGTGAGATAGGTTTCTACTTCAGAGAAGGCTTGCGAAACGTCAATCATTTGGTGCGGGGCTTTCTCTAAGAAAGCAGAATAGAGAGCATCCCAGGCGCGCAGAATGGCAGCTGGTGGTGGGGCCACATGAGCAGCTACTTCGTGGGCCCAGTCTTCATCAGGGGTAACCATGAAGCCGCATCTCATGCCGCCGGCAGCAAAGCTCTTAGCAATGCCATCGACCATAAATATATGGCTGCCACATGGCCCAGAGGCAAACGATCCGGCCGATAGAGACGACGGTGTCCACTTACCGAGACGGTGGTCAGAAAGCAAGAAGAAGATTTCATCAGAGAATACGTAAATGCCTTGCTTGTGGCAGTTCTCAACTATGGTGCGCAGGCGCTCGGGGTCTAAGAATATGCCACTAGGATTATTAGGCTGAGTGAGCCAAAGCAAATCTGGCTTTTCTGGCAAAGCGGCAATGTCTTTGGGCGAAATTAAGAAAGCGCGCTCCGGGGCGGTTTTCACCTCGACTAAACGAGCGCCATAATAACTGAGCATCGGATAGAGCGGCCCGTAGCTACCATCGGGTACAGCCACCAGACATGGGCGCCCTAAGCGATTCGACAAAGCTTTGATCATGGCGCCAAAGAGAGGGAAGACACCCTGAGCCAACACTACGCGCTTGCCAGGAATGACGACTTTGCGAGTCCATTTCATGTAGGCAGAAACACGTTCGCTAACGATCTGAGGCAGAATCGTGGTCTCTTCGTCTAAGAAGCCCTTGAGTAAACCTTTGACGAGAATATCAGGCACAGGTGATTCAAACTCACCATAGTCGAGCCTGATTAAGCCAGGGGTCTCTACATCGATTGGCTTGGCAGCGAAGCATGGGTCTTTTGCCAACTGCGAAATCAGTGGCGTAACAGTATTGTTTGGCCCGCCACTATGGCTGCCTTCACTATGCGTTGAATCACCGTGCAAGTTGGCGTTCAACTTGCGCTCTAGTACTTGATCCGGAAATGGGAAAGTCATCAGATCATCGAACAGCCATTCATACAAAAGCTGAGTGGGATAAGCAATACGCGAATAGCTCAACTCAGAGCCAATTTCTAGGCCTTCCATCCAGGCAGCTGGAGCATTGATCAAAAAGCTCAATTCAAGGTCGCGACTAATTGTATTTTTGATTAGACCATAAAGCAGTATTAGATTTTCGGGCAGTGGTTCTTGACCGGCAAAGCGCAAGGTCATGTTAGAGCCAAGCTGTGAGCTAATTAAGAAGCTTTCAGAATCGTCGATCAAATACCAGCGGTCTGGGTGTAGCCGAGCTTGCTGGCAAATTGCCTTGAAATTTATCGGTGAAGGATTGAGCAATTGCCGAGGCGAGATTAGCACCACTTTTGGTGCTACCAGATCATCTAACTCATTTAATTCTGAAAGATCATCATTGCCAACGGTTAGGTCCAAACCATTATCGAGAGCCACTCGCTCGTACACAGAAGCAACAGAAGACGACAGCAATATACGCTCACCCGAGCTTGCCACCATACGCAAAATCATGTCGACAAGCTCTGAGCGCGATGGAGCTATGAATAATTCAGAAGCAGTAATTGGATAGTAGCAGAAGCCATTGAGATAACGAGCTATGATTGCCCGAATACTCAAATCGCCCCGTTCATGCGGGTAGGGAATAGTTTTTACATCTAATAGAGAGCGTGAGAGGCGACTGAGAAAACTGATTTTTTCGTGGCCAAGACGAGAGAAATCAAGCTCTTTGCGCAGACTCTCAAGCTTCATATGATTCAAATTGCGAACAAAGCCAAAGACCTCAGGCTCGAACCTGGTATCGGCTTGATAGACAAGCAAGTCATGAAATACCTGACGACCAGCGGCGAGCAGCTTCACGGCCGTAGCGGCAGAGACAGATAGTTCTGAGTCACGAGACATAAAGAAGTGAAAGCGGATGCCGTGCTCAGCTTCTAATTCAACCAGCGAGGCTAAATCAGTATCGTCTGCTTGCTGAATGCGGCGCATCCAAACCAGCTTGCTCTCATAGCCGCGGCGGTCAAACATACTTTCGATGGCCTGACGCCCGGGTCTGCCACCGAGCACCAAAGTAACCCGCCCACCGGGGTTAAGACAAAGTTGAGCCTGCTCAAGAGCTCTTGCAATTAGAGGTAGACCAAAGCGGTCTTCTAAGATTCCTTGTTCAAAACAATAATTGCTGAGGTCATAGAGATCTTTCTCTGAAAGCGCTTCTTGATTCTCACTTTCACCGGTGCCAAAGTTCATTTCGCCTTTAACAGGGTTAGGGTGTAAAACTTGTGGAATGCAGCCAATGACGTGATCAAAATGTTGACCAGAGGCAAGGGGCATTGATAGCAAGTCTGAAACTTCGGCCTGAAACACTTTGACAATAGGCTCACCGGCCATACTGAGCACATAATTTCCGTCAGCCGTCGTGCCATTGAGCCAAGTATTGAGCTTGGCCATTGTCACCGCCACTGGATTCAAATCGAGGCCTAAAACCTCTTTCACATTTGTGACGAAGAGCAAAAGCAGACTTATCCAACCAGAGCCCGTTCCTACTTCGACAATGCGCTTGCCCTGAAACTGTTCTTTGCTCTTAAGCAAACCTTCAGCAAAAGTTCGGCCCCATAGCTCAGGCGAAAAGACAGCCGGGGTAAGAAGTAATCTGATGGGATCAGGCAGTGATGGCAAACCGACGCTCTTTAGAACTAGCTGCTGCTGCTCTAGCTCGCCGTCAATATCTGCTGGATGAGCGCTTACAGAATTTTGCGAAGCCGAGCCTTGCTTGGCCAGGTCATCGGCCAATTCATGCAATATTTTAATTGCTTGCTTTTCGGTGGCCTCGTCTTCAAGCGCTGCCAATAAAACATTTAGCTTTGCCTGGACGATATCGGCCCGGTCTAGCTTACCGAAATCGGCAGTAGGCACCTGGCTACAAGCAGCAAGTATTTCTTGCCTTGATGGAACGCTGAGAAGCTTGCTCACTGCACGTCACACATTAGTATAGGTATACGACTACACCATTGTACTAGCATTTTATGGATTTTCAGCCAAACCTGGTCGGGGAGTAACCGCTGGGGCAGCAAGACGCAGGTCGTTGCCTTTCCAGCGCGACTTCAATACCGGAGTTTGCAGCACGCCACGCTCAGTCAATACTTCTTGTTGCACTTTGTCTTTCATGTTGCTAAAGGCTTCACCAAGGGTGGTGGCACTACCTTTGCTCTTAAGCGACTCGATTAAACAACGAGTAAAGACAGAGTTTTGATAATGCTTTGACTCCCACGATACTTGCGAAGGCTGACTGGATGAAATGACCAGCTGGCCAGTACCTTGAGCGACTTCAGTTATGTCGACATTGCCTTGACGAAAAAGCCCCTTAGAGCCCGGATCGGCAGCACCACTATGACAAGCATCAAGAACTAGAACCACTCTATCTGAATGCACTCGGCCTTTGATAATTCTGGTCAAATCTTGCATTGGCAGGCCAGAAGCGTAGAGGCTATCGACCTGGCTATCGTAAGCGAGTAGATAGTTGACACCACCAATATCCATATCAGAGGCGCTACCATGGCTAGAAATATAGATGACTACTAAGTCATCAGGATTGGCTACACGGGGCAACCACTTATCACCCAATTCCGAGAGAATGTTAGCGCGAGTGGCTTGCTCATTAACAAGTAGCTTGACGTGATCAGGAGCGAAATTGCCTTCTTTCAACAAATAATCGTTGAAATCTTTGGCATCTTTAGCCGGATATTTAAGATTGAGTTTGTTGTCTTGAAAATTGCTGATGCCAACAATTAAAGCCCACTTGTCGCGAACTGGACGATTAGTGACGTCTAGTGCCGATTCTTCTGGTTGGGTTTCAGTCTCAGTCTTGGCCGTGGTTTTAGCAGGAGTTTTCACCTTAGCGTTATTAGCCATGGCCAAACGACGAGCGTCTTCCACTTCATGCTTATTGCGTTGACGCTCAATGCGTTCTTCGGCTTCCTTCTCTTTCAATGCTAATTCGCGCGCCTTCAATTCGTTGCGCGAACGCTCGACAGCAGCCAATTCGGCTTCTTTTTTCTCACGAGCGACTTTCGCTTCTAGCTCTTTTTGCAAAGCTAACCACTTGGGGTCGTTGATACCAGCAGCAGTAGCAACGACAGTTTGACCAGTGACTGCGACAGTAGATGCAGTAGCAGTGTTAGGGTGCGAGGTCGAAAGACCATAGGTAGGTTTGCCCTTAGAATCATAACCACTAGTAGTGCGCGCCACATGCGGCCGCACAGAACTACCGGTTTGACTTGATGCTACTACCTGATTATTGCTAACCGTGTTACTAACAGTGGTGACAGCAAGCTCAGTACTGGCCGGCTCGACCGGTTTAGCTTTAGCGATTTTTTGCTTTTCTAGCTCTTTGGCGGCAAAATCACGGTTAGTTTTGGCATCGATTAAATTTGGGTCAATGGCAAGAGCCTGGTCGAAGTCTGCCACAGCCTTGTCAAGCCGACCCATGTTTGAGTAAAGCAGGCCACGGCTGAGAAAACAGCTTGTACTATCTGGCGCCAAGCGAATGGCGTCAGTTAAGTCGGCCAAAGCGCGGTCATTTTGCTTAATTGCCAAAAGCGCTAAGCCACGCCAGTAATAAGAATCAGCCCGATCGCCATTGAGCTTGATTGACTCGGTCAGTAACTGAATGGACTGATCGAACTGCCCTTGGTTATAGGCCTGCTTGCCGCGATCTAGAAAAGTATTCTCGTTGTCATACCAAGCCGCCTCAGTCGGTTGGCTCAAGTCTAAGCCCGAGGGCAAAAACATAGGACACAACAGCGGGGAGAGAGAAAGTAGGAGTGATGCTGCAATTTGTCGTTTTTTCATAATTCAGCTTCTTTTTCGGCGTCGTTATCACTTACAAGTTTCAATTCTGAGAAGCGGAACTTTTCAGCCGCCTTAACAGTTCGAATTTTGACTGATCTACGCCGCCAATAGGTGAATTAGGAGAAGAATCTTTTATTGTTTTCTTTACAGACTCGTTAGAGCGCTGAACCGAAGCAGCCGCAGCACGCCTGGCAACAGCCCGAGAACGCCCAGCCCGGCGACTCTGCGCTTTATTATCTGGGGCATCACTTAAGTTCTCAGAAGGGTTGTCGGAGGAAACTGGACGGGGGTTTGAGCCGCTGAGTGACGAATTTCTGGCGGCGTCGAGATTCGCCGACGACCCTGTAGCCGAAGAAGTTGCCGAACCGGGCACATTTCGGCGCACTTTAGTGTGCTCAAGACTGCGGCCAGCATTAACCGCAAATAATATACAGGCAGCTAGCATCAAGACTGTCAGGGTGTAAGTAAGCAAATGAGATGCTGCCGCCGAATTAGCAGTAGCAGCCTTAACAGCCTCGCTGTCAGTCGCCACTGGACGGGCAAACCGACTGGCAGAATCGTTGGGAAAAGAAGCGGAAGGAACAATTGCATAAGAACAAGTCTGAATATCTGCTGCACTGCTTTGCCCATCAGAGAAGCTCCAGGCGCGGCCGGGCACTACCGGCCTGGCAAAATTCTTAATTGAAGTATCTGGATGCAGGCAGGCTTGCTCTAATGCATCTTTGAAATCAATCATGGTGGCGAAACGCTCGGCCGGATTCTTAGCCATCGCCCGAGCAATGACGTTCTCGAGCTGCACAGGAAATTGCCCTTCAGGGCAAGCACTGGCCAAGGTTGGCGCTTGATTATGCATATGACAATGGAGCAGCTCATAAACATTGGCGCCCCAAAAGGGATCTTTACCAGTGAGCATTTCGTAGATGACACAACCAAGTGAATAAATATCAGCGCGACTATCGCATTCGCGGCCTGATATTTGCTCTGGGCTCATATAAGGAGGAGAGCCCCAAAGCTCTCCCGAATGTGTCAGTTTGCGGGAGTCTTCACCCAATTTTGCTAGACCGAAATCAACCACTTTAACTTGATGTTGGGCCGTTTGCTCTAGCTGATAGACACCACTAGTAGTGCCATCAATCAACATAATATTGGCCGGCTTTATATCGCGATGAATAACCTCATGGCGGTGTGCATGGCCTACTCCTAAACAAATTTGAGAAGCAACACTATAGGTTTGCTCAAGAGTAAAACGACCGTTTAGGAGAACTTGATCAAGAGACGAACCTTTCAAATAGTCCATCACGACATACGGTTGGCTATCGCGACCAATAACGCAATCATAAACAGTAACGACATTAGGGTGCGAGAGCTTGCTCAAGGTTTTTACTTCGCGTTCAAATCGCCGCCAAATATCGGGCCTTTCATCTACTCTAAATTTCACGGTCTTAACGGCAACTAGTCTTTCAACAGGCTCTTGCATGGCCTTGTAGACCACTGACATTCCGCCAAAACCTAGGACTTCAAGAATATGGTACTTATCATCAAGCACTTGACCAATTAAGGGGTCTTTGCCAATCTTCTCTTGAAAGCTCTTTTCTTCTTCAATCAGAGCTTCAGTCATATTGTCTTCAGCTAGATTGCGAGTGCGATAGCCCGCCCCAAAATCTGTCACCTTGGGCAAATCACTCGACTTACCAAACTCTTGGTTGCCCAGCTCATGGTCGACAGAATCTTGATCTTGACTCATTAGCTGACATACCTGAAGTGATTGCTACATGGGTGGCACAAACTAATTTGATGGCCTCCCACCTAGCCCAAAGCCCTGGTTTTGAACGGGATGACCACCCTGTTGATTTGGTCCCATACCTCTGCCACCCCTAAAGTTGCGTCGGTCGTCGGGCAGTTGCTCTAAATCATCTTTGATATCAGTGAGAAGTGATCTAACTTTTTCCGGGCTGGCACCAGAAGTTTTCGCAGATAGGACATCAGCCAATTTTCGCAGATAATGACCATTAAATGAAGCATCTCCATGATGCTTGGCCAGCTCAGACTTGATCTTGGCGAAGAGTAATTGATTCTCCGCCTCCATTGGATCATTCGGAGCCGGGAACAATGGGGTAGCAGAGGCACGATCAGAAATCTGATGCTGACTCGAAGACTGATTAGAAGTCTTACTGGAAGAAATAACCGTAATACCCCGACCAGAACCAGTGCGACTAGCCTGACGAACTAAGTCTTCTTGTGCAGCTAGCTTCTCACCTAACTTTTGCACTGAATCTTTAAGCGCCACTGTCTGTCCGCTCTTTACCTGAGTCTCAATCTGAGCGAACATCGCTTCAAAAGGAGCGACACCGGTTCCTTTGCGTCTCAAAGTGTTGATTCTGTCCATCAAGAGCAAACGCTGCTCTTCATATTGACCAGACGAGACAGACATTTTGCGCTCTTCAGCCGACAACTTACTTTTTATAGCTTCATCATCGCCACCAACCTTGGTGACAGCAATTGTTGCTAGAAACTTCTTTGGATCAATGGTGCCATTAGCATAGGTTTTTATGTCACCAGCAGTGACTTCTACACTCTTGCCACTACTAGAATCTTCATCACGAAAAAGTACTTGGACTGTACCAATTGTGTTGAAGCTATCTAGCACAGACTTGGTAATCAAAACAGCATCAATGCGCAAGTCATCATCTGTGGCCTTAGGGTGACGACGAGTGAGAATAGTGGCTTCTCGTCCTGATATCACAGCATGTACTGGAAAATCTTTTTTGATAACTTGCGCTTTGCGCACGGCTTCTTCAACATTCTCACCAGTGGCATCGAGAGCCAGAGCCAGTTGGCAGCCGCTTACTAGCAGCGTTACGGCCAGCAGCGAGGCAAGAGAGATTTTTTTACTGTCCATCATGTCAATCTCACTTCTGTATCTATGAATACATAGTCGAACTTCAACTCTCTTGCCAAGTCAAATCAAGTCAAATCAATATATACATCCCACTCTCAACTAAGGGATATTCCCATAAAGGGAACGAAGTCATCCCTTAGTTAAGCTAGTTTACCTCTGGCAGCCAAATTAATGACCGCTTTCAGGGCCACCTTTGTCCTTCCAACCGCCGTGTTTGTGCTCGCCCATTGGCTTATGATGACCACCCCGATGTCCACCCATAGGTCCGCCCATACCACCGCCATGACCGCGCATGCCCACGGGACAGCCCATTCCACCCATTGGACCCATACTGCTCATTCCGGGGCACTTCATCATCGCTGTCCGCAAATGCTTGCGCTGCTCTGGTGTGTAGACCTTCATTGTGGCAATTTCATTGTCAATTTTCATATTAGCTAGGTCTTGAACAGCTGAGGTCATCTGCTTCTTCAGGTCATTGACCTTGCCATTGTCAATGTCAGCGCTGGTCAAAGCGTCTTTAAGATGGCGTTTGAGAGTCATTACTTCAAGCATCTTGGGTGCGAATTTGTCCATAAAGTCGCCACGTAACTGATATAGCTTCTCGTACTGGTCATCGGTCACAGCCACGTCGCCTTTGAGAAAACGAGCGCCCATGTCCATCATGCCAGCGTCCGGCATGGCTTCCATCGAAGCTCCGGCAGGTAATGCCATGGCAAAATTCATTGCCCCTGGCGGTGGACCGTCTTCTCCACCTGCACCAGGCCCACCAGGTCCTGGCATAGTCATAGGACTAGGTGCCGGACTATCGCCCTCTTGAGCTTGTGCCGGGAGACTGCCAAGAGCCAGGGGCGCAATAAAGGCAACGGCAATACTGAGTAATCTGGATCTCTTTAGATTTAAGGTCATAACAACGCTCCGGTAACTATTAAATAGCCATACAAACCTATATACGTACTGAGGCAGCAAAAAGTTCAAAGATCAGAAAGAATTTTCCCGAGATTTTATATTAAGCTAGGCCGTTAAACTATAGATTCCCATTTTGCCCCAGGAAAAGTCATGAGAGCTTCAGAGAATGCTGTGCCGCCGTCCCCCGTTGCCACGCTGGCCAAAGCAAGCAACTATCGCTGGGTAGTCATAGGTTTCGGCTTTCTCATCACCCTAATTAACTACCTGGACCGCTCGGCTATGTCTTACGCCATCGGCCCAATTAAATCTGAATTTGGCTTCACCAACACCCAATTTGGTCAAATTTCAGCAGCCTTCGCCGTCGGTTATGCCTTAATGACGCTTGGTGGCGGAATACTGGTAGACAAATGGGGGGCCCGCAGCGTTTGGTCAGGAGCCGCTGTCTTGTGGTCTGCCTGTACAGCACTTATGGGCATTTGCTCCAGCTATCCAATTTTCTTCACCGTCAGAGTCATGCTAGGTATTACGGAAGGGCCGCACTTCCCGGCTCTGACAAGAGTTGTGGCCGACTGGCTGCCATCCACCGAACGCGCTCGTTCGACGGCCATGGGGCTCTGCGCCGTGCCGATGGCAGGCGCCATTGGTGCACCGCTGATTACTAGCTTGATAGCCAGCTTTGGTTGGAAGGCCATGTTTGCCATTCTCGGCAGCGCCGGCATCGTCTGGGCCGTTATCTGGTGGTTCATTTACCGCGATTATCCTGAACATTCAAAGTTCGTCAATGACGCCGAACTAAAAATCATTCGAGAAGGTCAACCGCTCAACCGAGAGCGCAAGCATGCTGAAATGAAAGCTCACGAAATTTCACTCGGCAAAACTACCTGGAAATTTCTTTTCACTAACCCATCTCTGATTGCCAATAATTTCGCCTTCTTTGGCTTCGGCTACTTGCTCTTCTTCTCAGTCACCTGGCTGCCCGGTTATATGGTTCAGACATACGATCTGCACTTGAAACACGCCGGTGAACTGTTGGTGGCACCATGGTTAACTGCAGCGATTATGCTCTTTTCAGCAGGCTTCCTCTCTGATTATCTTTGGAAGAAAACAGGCAAAATGCGTGTTGCTCGCAGTCATATGATGTGGATCTGCCAGCTGCTTTCGGGTCTTTGCTTTGTGCCACTGCTATTCAATCCGAGCCTGCAAGTAGCACTTATAATGTATTCACTAGGTCTTGGTTTCGGCCTCATGCCCAATGCCGCCTTTTATGCCATCAACTGCGACTTGGCCAAAGACAAAGCTGGAACCAGCCTTGGTTTAATGGATTGTTACTTGGGCTTCGCTGGCATTCTTGCACCAATTCTCACTGGCGCATTATCAGATTACACTCACAACTTCAAAGCCGCTTTCCTGATTTTGATCTTCTTCACCCTGACTGGCTCAATGGCTGTTTTGTTCTTCCAGCATCCCGACAAAGACAGAAAACGCTTTGCCTAACATTGCCTTCCAAAATTTACGGAGTTCACCATGTCTAAGCCTGCACCACAATCAGAACTTGCAAAAGAAAGAGCTAAAGATATGCTCCAGCAGGGTCTAGCAGCAGCCCACAATGGTGACTTAAAGCAAGCACTGACTATCTTCGACAGCTCAATCAAAGAGTATCCAATTCCTGATGCTTACTTTTCAAAAGTAGAAGTTTTGGTGGCACTAGGAAAATTTGATAAAGCCCTAGAAGAAATCGTTCAGCTGGAAGAGAAGCTACCAAACCTAGATGGTGGGCCAGAGTTTGAGCAACGACTAGAGCAGTTCAAGACCACCCTTGATGCCATCGGTGAAGTATCAGAACAATCGCTGTCTCTCACAACAAGCGGCTTTGATTTGAGTACGCTCGGCGATGACATAGCAGACATTACCCAAGAATTGCTTGTAATCATCCCTTTGAAATACCAAAGCACTGAAGAAATTTTGGATCTTTTGACCAAAGTCGATTCACTAAATTCAAGCAACGGTATCACCCTGATCAACAAAGAAAGTCAGGCTGTAATATACGACATCGACATCAAAGAGCGCGACAGCGATCTTTCTGAAACCTTGCTTTCATGCGGTGTTGGCCGACTAAGCAGCAACCACACAGAAGCAATTAAAAACCACACACACTTGCTCTATATCTCTGGACCAAATGCCGAAGTAGAAAGCGAAGTTGAAGATCAAATTGAATTAGCCTCAGATATGCTCAAGACAGTTGCCGTTTTGCTTACTGAGCTAAAAGGCGAGTGTGTCTATATTGCCACAGCTGGTCTCACTCATACGGCTGAAGCTTGGGAAGAGCTAAGTGAAGAGCAAGGTCTAGCAGCTTTCATAGAAGCTTATGTGCAGCGCATTGGCGGAGAAGGACAAATCTTCTCTTGCGGCATGCACGGCCTAGGCTTGCCCGATGTCTCGCTAGAGCTTGATCTCAGCGATGAAGATGGAGCCACCCTCTTGGCCGAGTTTCTGGAGTATTGCCTGGTCAATGAATTACCACCAAGTGATAAACCTTTTGAATACAAATCAACCATTCGAAATCAAACCTACGAAGCCACCTGCTACCAATCAGGCTACGAAGAAGACAGTTGGTTCTTCAATCAAAACGGCATGTGGGCGCTTACTGAGCTAGCGGCGACGCGATAGCATTGAAGAGATAGCGGCAAGACTGAGTCTCACAACTTTTGTTTCAATCACTACAGATCCAACCAACATCACGCAGTATGGATATTGCTATTCTGTCGCCGCAACCGTCACAGAATAAATAGCCAGATAGCGGATATTGCAGCTTAGGTAATTGTTCGCCTGGCGCTACCGACAAGGCTTTTGTCTCCCTAGTTGACTCTGCTACTCTAGTAGTTTCGAATTCAGGCCAAACATGGCCAAAGGTAATACTATGTACGACCACCTTCTCGAATACTAACTTACCATCAGCATCAGCAACCTCGATGGTGGCATAGTAGAAGTTAGCCTTGATCTTAGTTAAGTCTAAAATACTGACTGGCTGTGGCTGCAATTTCCTCACAAAAGCCGGGGCTTTACTCAGGCTCACGCTCTTCAATATTCTCATATTAAGCGAGTCGAGATATCCATACCAAAAGTTAGAGGAAAAGCCTGTAAAAATCAATCCGATTAGGAAGAACCATACCGGGCTATAGGTGCTACCAGGTTGAGATGCCATAAAACCAACTAGAACTAGGAATGCCGCGATCATCGAAAGTATCACTGCAAATCCCAGCTGCTGCGGAATGGCAGCAAGTTCCTTTACCAGCACCTCAATGACCTGCCCGGGCTCAAGTACTTTTGGAATGACAACAGGGTTTGTCGAAGCAACAGTTGGTGCAGAAACTATTGGTGCCGAGACAGTCTCAACTATTTTAAGATCGGCATCAATACGCTCAGACCTCGCTGTCCAGCGTTCCGGCCATTCAATTTCAACAGGTACGTCAACAACTTTTAGCAACGCAGCTTGAAACTCTGCCATTGACCGAAAGCGGTCTTTTGGCTTTTTGGCGTAAGCACGACTTAGAGCCGCTTCTAACTTATCAGGCCAGCGCAAATCAGCCCGTGCAGTAGAAAGAGGCGCCGGCATGGCGGTAAGGTGAAGATTCATGGTTTCAAAAGCAGTGCGCGAGCATAGTGGTGGCTTACCAGTCAGCGACTCGTAGAGAACACAAGCCAGCGAATAAACATCAGAGCGGCCATCGAGATCTTCGTCAAGGCATTGCTCAGGGCTCATGTAGAGCAAACTACCCTGCATGTTTCCGCTTTGAGTCAGACGCAGCACCGTATCACCAGTCACGGGCATAATTTTAGCAATGCCAAAGTCGAGCACTTTGACAATCAGCATTCCCTCGGGCGAGCGCGTCAACATGATATTGCCTGGTTTTAAATCACAGTGCACCACTCCCATTTCATGGGCTGCAGCCAACCCCGAACAAATTTGCGCGGCCACCGCCAAAGTAAGATCAACCGACAACCAACCGCTCTCAGCAATGGCGTCTTGCAGGCTAATGCCTTCTACAAACTCTTCAGTCATGTAGACTTGGCCGCTTTCACTGACTGCCCAAGATTCAACATCGACAACGTTTGGATGTCGCAAAAGTTTGCTTGTCTCGGCTTCGCGTTTGAAGCGATCTACTATTAACTGATCGGTGACGAAGTGGCTGTGTAACAGCTTGAGAGCCAAAATACGATTAGAATTGCGATCACGAGCACGATAGACAGTGCTACTACCCCCGCTGCCAACGTTCTCTAATAGCTGATAGCGGTTATCAACCACAGTGCCAAGATTTGGATCTTTTATGGAACTCCGTTCGCCTAGCGCAGGGCTCAAGGATGAAATGATTGCTGAAAACTCAGTCTCGTTGCGGTCCTCTTGCATCAATCACCATAGCTAAATAAACCTTGCTTGTTTATACCTCATATTCACACTCAGGTAGTCGTAGGTTTCATAACAACACCAGGGCTCCTACCAGCAAGACTTACAGGCTAAATCGGCAAGATTTACCAGAGAGAAAATGTTGCCAAGATTGGATTTTTGCCCATGTAGCAGCTAATCTATTAAAAAGGGTATCCAAATTGATACAGCAACTCATACAAATGAGCGGGGCATTTTGAACAAATTAGATACAACTCTTTCTGTGTTGACGCTACTAACAGCGATACTACTCGGCTGCCCCAATAAAGCCTGGGCTGGCACCAACACTATTCCTCAGACAATCGCTAACGAGAACGCTGTTCAACAGGCAATTAATGACGCCAATAGCAGGTCGCAATCGCCACCTCCGCCACCGCCAGCACAGACCCCATCGGGACCACCGCCTTAAACGCAGCAACCAAAATTTCTAAAAAAAAGAAGTAGCTCAATGCGCTACTTTTTTTTTTAGTTACCTACATTTAGTTACCGACAGCCACATTTTTTAGAGAGGCCTTCGCCTTAAGGGCTCGATATGACCTTGCTTGCTTAACCAACTCAGCAAACAAAACACTGTTGTTTTCAAAATCTCTCTCGGGGTGCCATTGCACCCCAACGACAAAGCGATCACCGGGCAACTCGATAGCCTCAGTGACACCATCATCAGTGGTGGCAGCAACCTGCAAGTCTTTCCCTAGCTTTGAGACACATTGATGGTGCGATGTTGGCACAGCGAAAGCTAGCGGTTTGCCTGATGCATCTGCCTTTCCAGAATATACAGCCGCCAGCTTACTGCCTGGGTTCAAAGTAACAACGTGGCTGCCAGCAGCACTTCCTTGCCAGCCGTTCTTGCCAGAGTGTGCAACTTTTGATTCGGGCTTAGCAGTGGGAATATCTTGGATCAACTCACCACCGGAACCGATATTGAGAACTTGCGAACCAGCACAAATTCCGAGATAAGGCATGGGCGACTGAGCCAACACCGAGCGCACCACCAGCATATCGAACTGCGAACGAGCCGGTGCCATGATAGAAGTTTTCGCTTCAGTCTTTTGACCGTAAGACGAAGGCGGGTAATCATCTCCACCAATCATCAACATGCCATCCAGACTCGGCATAACCTGCGCCAATTCTGCAGCATTCATAGGTGGAACAAGAATAGCTATGCCACCGGCTTTGGCAATTGCATCTAAGTAGCGAGCCGAAATCGAATACTTGTTGCCTTCAGTATTTAAATCAAGGTTGATACCAATCACTGGCTTACTTTCACTGGTCGCAGTTTGGCCAAAGGCTGGCTGCAACAAATATGTCGAGATGCAGGCGGCAGCCACCCAAGCCAAAATAACCGGAGCAAATAGTGTTTTCATTTTTCTAGCTCGCTTTAGAAGTCAGCAGATTTTGGCGCACGGGGGAAAGGAATAACATCTCTGATGTTAGCCATACCAGTGACAAACTGTACTGTGCGCTCAAGACCAAGGCCGAAGCCAGCGTGCGGCACTGTGCCATAGCGGCGCAAGTCGAGATACCACCAGTATTCTTCTGGATGCAAGCCGCTATCGAGCATGCGCTGCTCTAGAACATCTAAGCGTTCTTCGCGTTGGCTGCCACCAATAATTTCGCCCACTTTCGGCACAAGAACATCCATAGCGCGAACGGTTTTGTTATCTTCGTTCATACGCATGTAGAATGCTTTGATGCCCTTCGGATAATCAGAAACAATCACTGGTTTCTTGAATTTCTTCTCGGCCAAATAGCGCTCGTGCTCTGACTGCAAGTCAATTCCCCATGAAACAGGGAATTCGAAATTCTCACCGCTCTTCAGCAGAATATCGACGGCTTCGGTGTAAGTAATGCGAGCAAAATCGCTATTGACGATATGAGTGAGAGTCTCAATTGTTGTTTTATCGATGCGCTCGTTGAAGAACTTCATGTCTGTGCCGCAGTTAGTGAGAACGTCATTGAAGATAGTCTTGAGAAATTCTTCAGCGCATTGCATATTGCCTTGAAGATCGCAGAAGGCCATCTCCGGCTCGACCATCCAGAACTCAGACAAGTGTCTTGAAGTGTTGGAATTCTCTGCTCTAAATGTTGGGCCGAAAGTATAAACGTTACTCAAAGCAGTGGCATAAATTTCGCCTTCAAGTTGACCACTAACTGTCAGACTAGTCGGTTTGCCAAAGAAGTCTTGTTCAAAATCTACAGTGCCATCATCTTTGCGTGGCACATGATCGAGATCAAGAGTGGTCACCTTGAACATCTGACCAGCGCCTTCGCAGTCGCTGCCAGTGATAATTGGCGTGTGCACATAAACGAACTTGCGATCTTGGAAAAACTTGTGAATAGAAGTGCAAATTTCGTTGCGCACGCGAGCCACGGCACCAAATGTATTTGTGCGCGGCCGCAAGTGAGCAATGGTGCGCAGAAACTCGTAAGAGGTTCCTTTCTTCTGCAATGGATAAGTAGCAGGGTCAGCGAAGCCAAAAACTTTCACTGACTCGGCCTTAATTTCAGTGCTCTGTTCTTTGCCGGGTGATTCGACTACTTCGCCAATCACTTCAACAGAGCTGCCGATGCCTAGCTTTAAAACATCGCTTTCATAATTTTCTAGTTTATTTTCGGCCAATACTTGAACGTTATCAAAAGTCGAGCCGTCATTAATGGCGAGGAATGAAAATCCGCCTTTAGAGTCGCGCCGTGTGCGCACCCAACCGCAAAGTCTGACACGCTTGCCGATATTCTCTTTTTTGAGAGTCTCTAAAACTGGTGTGCGTGTGAAAGTTTCCACTGTAGCCGTCATCCTTTTCTTCTCTCCTTTTTAGCGTTTACGCAGCATGAAAACACCGTCACGCAGTGTTAGCAAGACGCGATCCACGCGATCGTCGGTGGCAATAAAATCGTTGAACTCAATAATTGCTTGGCCTGATTCGTCGGCTTTACTTGGCTCAAGAACAGTGCCGCTCCACAGTACATTGTCTACCAGTATCACCCCGCCAGCCTTGAGCTTAGGCAAAACGGCCTCATAGTAATTTTTATAGTTTGGCTTGTCTGCGTCAATGAAGACAAAGTCAAAAGGTCCAGATAATTTCGCCAGCGAATCGAGAGCCGGTCCTTGAATTACTTCAATTTTAGAGCCATGCTCACTACGCTCAAAATATCTCTTGGCAAAGGCGATGCACTTTTCGTCAATCTCAAGGGTCGTTACCTTGCCGCCCTTGGCTAAACCTTCAGCCATTGAAAGCGCCGAATAGCCAGTAAACATACCAATTTCCAAAACCGATTGAGCCGCTGCGATCTGAACCATGAGCTTGAGAAATCTTCCTTCAAGCCGCCCTGTCAACATCTGCGGATAAGCCATATTGTCGTGAGTATCGCGCACGAGTTCGGCCAGAAGTGCGCTAGTGGGCTCACTTTTAGACTCAGCGTAGTCATCGATACCGGGTTTAGTTAGGGTCAACATAAAGCTCTCGTTTTAAGAATTTTAGCCTTGATATATAGCACATGATGGATAGATAAAACGTTGTAGAATCGGCGGTCATACCAACATTCGAGTGTAAGCAATGAATCCTGTTCGCGCCGATCACATTAGCCCCCTTGATATGTTCAAGATTGGTGTTGGGCCATCCAGCTCCCACACTGTCGGGCCCATGGTGGCGGCCCTAGAGTTCCGTAAGATTGTCTCCGAATTGCTGGTCAAGTTACCAGCGAAAAGTGCTCATCAATACACTATTAAAGTTGAACTTTATGGCAGTCTTTCAGCCACCGGCTCTGGTCACCAAACCGATGGAGCCGTTTGCGGCGGGCTTTATGGCTACAGCCCCAAAGAAACGATGCCAGATGAAATCTGGTCGGCCACAGATAAATTGAAAAAAAATCCAATTTTGCCCTTTGCCGAACTCGGCGAGAAAATCAAAGTGCACTTTCACCCTGAGCAAGATTTAGTGTGGGCCGCCTGGACCATGGACGGCAAAGCGCTGCCCCATCCAAACACTATGCGCTTCTTGCTCAAAGAGGGCGAAAATACTGTCAATGAACTAATCATACTTTCAGTGGGCGGCGGCTTTGTTGAGCCCGTTGACCCAATCACCTGGGAGCGCCAGCCAGCAGGGTCAAGCACAACTATTCACGACTTGCCTTACCCCTACAACTCAGGCCAAGAATTTGTCGACCAATGCAACAAAAACAAAATGGCCCCCTGGCAAGTGGTCATTGAAAACCAGAAAGTCTGCGGTCTTTCAGAGGAAAAGCTGAGAGAAGAATTGAGCAAAATTCTTGGTGTATTTGATTCGTGCGTAGAACGCGGTCTTTCTACAGAGGGAATTTTGCCCGGTGGCCTCAACGTGAAACGCAGAGCCAAGGCCTTGCACGAACAGATGCTGGCCGGAACCAAAATAACAGTATATTCTTCACCCGCCGGGCTCAAGCCATCGGTCTATGCCATTGCAGTCAACGAAGAAAATGCCGCTGGCGGACGAGTAGTAACGGCGCCGACAAATGGCTCATCGGGCCTGATACCGGCAGTCTTTAGAACCCTACAAGAATCACACAAGCTCAGCCATGAAACCCTGCAGAACGGCTTGATAGTAGCTTCAGTGGTCGGTGCCCTAGTAAAAGTGCATGCCTCCATATCTGGTGCCGAAGTGGGCTGTCAGGGTGAAGTCGGCACTTCTTGTGCCATGGCAGCAGCAGGTGCCGTAGCAATGCTAGGTGGCAACGCCGATCAAATTGAGCAGGCGGCCGAAATCGGAATTGAACACCACCTCGGTATGACTTGTGACCCAATCAAAGGCCTCGTGCAGGTGCCTTGTATTGAACGAAACGCTATGGGAGCAGTCAAAGCTTTGAATGCAGCCGAGCTTGCCCTTGCCTGTGACGGTAGCCATCTGATTAGCCTCGACCGCTCTTTAGAGGTGATGAAGCAAACCGGCCTTGATATGAATCAAAAATACAAAGAAACCGCCACTGGTGGCCTTGCACTAGGTTAATCAAGGGCTGAAATCTAAAGGCCAAAAGCGGGCTTAGATTAACTCTTCTGGCTAGATTAAAAACCTCTTGACATTCCCGGGAATTAGGCATAGTCTGGCATAGCCCAGGATTGTGTCTAAAAGTTCCTAACTAATAGATTAATTCGCTCTTTTTAGAGTTAAAGGCCCCCATGCTTCGCATGCCTTTCTTTTTCCAGGAATCCCAGAAATGAACCCAGAGTTACCACATAACCCATACTGCGATGACCCCGCACTTGAACTTAGCTTTCAAGAAGTCGAACTTGGCTCCAAAATAGAAGGGGAGCTGCGCACAACCTTTCACGTTTATAAAAGTGAAAGACAAATCGGCTACTACCTCGAGAAGGTTTACACCAGCGAAAACAAACTCGTAAAAATGGTGAAACGCTCTGCCGATGGTCGGTCAGAAACTAGATTTGATCCAGTTACTGGTGATATCGACAGCATTTTCGAATCATACACACTGCCAGACGGCAATATACTGACCAAAGATAAGCGCTACCTGAGCGAAGACCAGGCCATCGAATCGGTGCTGGTGATGAATCCGAAAGGCATTCTCGTTCGCACTGTTGTGCGAGAAACCCAAGGCCAGGTCAATTCTTTTCAGGGTCAAACAGAGTTTGGTCCTGACGGCAAAGCACTCTTTTCAGTCAATCACTGGTTCGATGCCAAAACTGGCAAGATGAATCACCGCGAGCAAATTCAATGGTTGACCGACGGCCAACGCGGAGTAACTGAGCACTTCCACTTTTCAGATAATGGCGCCTTGCTCAAATACTTCAAGCGCTTATATCATTCGCCAACCGATCGCTACCTCGAAGAGACTCATATCTACGACGAAATTTCACAGTTGATGCTGCGCAAAGAAACCAAGACGAGTGGCCGTCTAGAAGTGCAAATTTCTGTTGAAGTCATCACCTTCGATCAAGCAGGCAATGCCATCAAGAAACAAAACAACGTTCTAGATAAGGCCACTCTTTAGGGCCTGTCTAGAGCTTCTCTGGAGAAGCTCTAGAGCTACCCAAGTCTTCCCAAGGTCTATTCTATTGATTGGTTTCGTTAGCCGACTTCTGCTCTTCTTTGAGTAGTGAAGCGACTTTGCTGCGCAATAGTTCTAACTCTGAACCGGCGACAATGTTGGCACCAACTTTTTCAGGGCTGCTTGATTGAGGCAGACTACGCAAAATCCCTTCGATGCGATCGCGTTCAGCAGTGGCTTCGCCTTGTGCGTTCTTGAGCTTAGCAATCATCTTGTTTAACTCTTCAACGCGAACGGCGACATCAACTGGCTTCCAAGAATAATCAGCAATCATCATGTCGAGCTTGCCTTGTCCTTCTTTCAAAATGGCCAAGCGCTCAACTTTGTTTTCAGCACGCAAAGCTTGCGAAACAAGATTGAGAATAGCCACTACGTCTGCTTCTGCAATGCGATGAGTGAAGAAGGCCAGATCTGCGCGGCGAACTATAGTGAGAATTTGCTCGCGAGTTTGATCTGTGTCACCATCCTTGCGCAGCAGGCGTGCGAGCCAGTCTTGCAAGAATCTGATGTCGCTAGCCATGAAGCGAACTTCTTCATGGCGCAGTTCCTTCTCGAATGGATCGACACCTGGATTAGGACCGGGATAGCTCTTGTTGATGGCCTTAACCAGCTCAAGCTCTTGCTGTAAGCGGGTTGCGTCAGTGTGGCCCAGATTGCCATTCTTAATGCCACCATCTATTAGACGTTGCACTTCTGAAATTGCATAGTCAATTTCTTCTTGGCTCGGTTGAATTTTACCGGCTTCATAGTGAGTAGCCATCAGTCTTTTTTGCAATTGAGCTTTGACTTCAGGAGTGGCGATTTTGCTATGAGCGCGATCTTTCAATACTGAATACAGCTCATTCTTTGCCCGAAGCAACAGCTCAGGCTCTACAATGTAGCTCTTATATGTGTTGAGTTGACGGGCACAAACGGCATTGCGCGCCATATACAAGTCGCTACGCAAAATCAAATCATCAATGCTCTCGGTGCCTTGGTTCTGGCGAGCAAGAGCACGTGTCAGACGTTCTTGAACGCTAGACAAATCAAGTGCTAGAACATTGAACTGCCAGAAATCGAGACGGTGTCCGTTAGCTGTAAACTGCTTCTGTAGACGCTTCATACCGTCAATACGGTCGCGATAGAACTTGGCATCGGCAACTGTAAGAGTCTTATCTTTGACTAGTTTGTCGATGTCAGTTGAAAACTGTTTGATTAGGTGATCGATGCTCAGGTGGTTCGACTTAACTTCTTGAGCACGAGCTTCCATCTTTGCCCAAGTGCTTTCGATTGCTTCAAGACTATTGGCGTCAACCAGACTTTCTTGCATCTTCTTGGTTTCATCAACAGTTAGACGACCAGCCGCTCTAGCATTCTTCAATTGCGATTTGGCAGCCGAGCGCACTTCTTCAATGTTGATAGGAGTATATCTTCCGCCACTTGGAGTTTGAGCAAGACTCTGACTGCAGGCCATGCTCAATGAGGCAAGACCAAGAGAAAGGGAAATTGCCAGGCGACCAAAGTTTGCACCACTCATAAACACTCCTTAACTGCTAACTAATGCCGGGAATCCAAAGCATATAAAGATTACGCCAATTGAATACAAAATTCTCTCCTTGAAAGCCGTAAAAGTGGCTAAACAAAAAGGGAGTCATTACTGACTCCCTAAACAAAAAGGCAGTCATTGCTGACTGCCTGATTTGATTTCTTCATCGATTCAACTTGCTTGTGCAGGTTGAACCCTGATAACTGAATAGCCTTAAGATAAGACGCCTTGTCGTCTCCGCTTAAGAAGTATTTGAGTAGAACTGGTGTTCCGACTTCTTAAGTTTCATAGACATCGACCTAGGAGAAGTACCAATCTGGTCTTAGCCTTTC
>CALROJ020000078.1:0-29112 GCA_943369735.1 bacterium Ga0077546 | reverse complement strand
GTCGTCACCGTCTACCGAACGGTCTGGCTTACGTTTCTGATAAAGAAAGCAGGTCATGTCTGAGTAGGCGTTAACGGCATCTTCAGTGAGCACGGGAGGCCCGGGATCGGCAATACGCACGGCACCAAGCAAGTCTTGCAAAAGCTCTAAGTCAGCTGAAGTCTCTTTGTTTTTGCTCAAATAGTGCCTAATTAATGCGCGAAAAAGCAAACGATAACTTTCTTTGACGTCAAGTTCTTGCAATATTCTTGGTCTAAGTACCTTCCACAGTGGGGCGACCCCAACAAAATTATTGATAGGTGCAGCCAATTTGCTCGAGACCAACTTTGTTAGGCGGTTTTTTTGATCGGTCGATAGCGTAGCTAGATTGAGTACTTCTTTGCGGTCGTCATCAACGTTGCTGGAAGCGCAGAGGGCAAAGATCTCAAGCCAGCAGCGGGTGTCATCGAGGGTGACTGTAGGCTCACTTGGTTCAACCTGAGCTTTTTTTAAGGCTGGAGGGATGGCTGGCACTTTTACTTTTGGCGTGGGTTTCACTTTGTCGGCGGGGGCTTGGCTGGCTTTGGCCGGAAATGCCGCATTGGCAGGTACTACCGCGCTTTTGTCTTCATAACCCCAATCACCTTGGGCTTGGGCTGGGGTGGCAACGAACTGGTTGAAAGTTAGTAGAAGCATCAGCAGCTGGGCTGCGCCCGTTCTGACTGGCCTTTTCGGGGCGGTTTTTTGGGTGAAATATGTGTAGAGTGGTGTTAGAGGCATCTAAATAGTCTACAAAAACTAAGCTATGGTGTGATAATATCGGCTAAGAGCCCCGTGTAATCGGGTGTGCGAGATTTAGTACATATTAGAAATTCGGCAATGGAGGCCGGTTTTCATAAGAGGCAGCAATCATGTCATTACTGAAGATTAGATACTACCCTGATGCAGTGCTCAAGGCTAAGGCCAAAAAGATCACAATTTTTGATTCTTCGGTGCGCAAACTAGCTCAAGACATGCTCGACACTATGTATGAGAACGATGGAGTAGGCTTAGCGGCTCCGCAGGTTGGCGTTTCTAAGCGCATGATGGTGATTGACGTCAGTGGTGAGGAAGAGACCCCACGTCCGATCGTGTTCATCAATCCTGAAATCATCGAAAAAGACGGTGAAATGACTGGTCAAGAAGGCTGCCTTAGCTTCCCTGATGTCTTTTTTGAGGTCAAGAGAGCTTCTAAAGTTGTGGTCAAATTCCAAAATCTCAAAGGTCAGACCCTTAAGTTAACTGCCGATGGCAATTTGCTCTCCCGTGCAATTCAGCATGAAATTGATCACCTCGATGGTGAACTCTTCATCGATCGGGCTGTTTCGCAACTAAAAGCCGACCTGGAGATGACCAAGGCTGGTTTCCGTGAAGGTGATGTGGCAGAGCTCGAAAGAGAAGTAGAGCTAGAGAAAGAGGCACACACTATTTCTCTCACTCAAACTGCCAATCAGCCAGTAGCGCTTTAAGTAATGTTCTGGAGCCTGCGCGAGAATCTCGGCGGTTTGAAACACCTCACCCGCTTAACTGCCCGGGTAGTTCTGCGGCAGAACAAGTCAAAATATATCGAAGAACTAAACAGCAAACATCCAGATTTAGACTTGAAGCCTGCCTTTGATGACCACGGCCGGCCGCTGACCTGCCGCTTTTGTGGCTTCGCTATTTTTTCCGCTAATCTTGGGACTTATCAATTTGCCGCTTGCTCGGCAGTGGCGGATAATGTGATACTGCACAAGGCTAAAATAGTTGAATTCGCGCAGACCCTACCTACTTTTGAAAGCACGAAGCTAGAGAGCAGTCAGAAGAAACTACTAAAATGAACGCTAACAAGAAAACAGAAGTAAATCACACAGTTAACGTCCTATCTTTCGGCTTTAAAAAGGGTGATGCACCCCAGGCCAATGTGGTTATGGATGTGCGCTTTTTGAAGAATCCCTTCTGGGTGGAAGAACTGAGGCCGCTAACTGGTCGCGATCAGCCTGTTAGAGACTATGTTATGGAGCAAAGTTCTGCCCAAGAATTTATGGGGAACCTTAAGGCTTTGGTGTCGCATGTGATACCGGCGATGTTTCTCAATCAAGCTAATGTTGAGAGCTTTACTATTGCCTTAGGGTGTACCGGCGGTCAGCATCGCTCAGTGGCTGTGGCAGAGGAAGTAGCTAAGTTTCTCAAAAATAGTTATCCGCACTACAAAGTATCGCTTTCGCATCGTGAGCTTGATCACATAACAAGTTCTTGTCCGAGCGAAGAGTCAATGGCTCTCCAAGAAGGTGGCTAAATGCCGAAGAAGCCAAAAAAATCTCTAGACTATCGTTTCCAAAGCTGGATGCTGCCCGGTTTGAAGCGCTATCTAGGAATTGTTATTTTGGCTATCATTGCCATCGTATTTGGTGTTTTAACTTTGCTCGATGTTCACCCTGTCGATAAGATGTTTCGCTTGATCATCTGGGCTCTAAAAGATATTCGGGCCGTTGTAGCTGAACTAGCATCAGTAATGCATAAGCAACTCAATGCCATTATTTTGATTACTGCTGGGTCAGTCGCTGTGTTTGTCTCGATTGTGCGCATTACTCAACTTGTTCTCGGTGCTTATCTGCCCGAGCGTGAGTCAATACCAGACATGCTCTACCGCGCTCGTAAGTTCGGTCGTGGCCCAAAAGTTGTGGTGATTGGTGGTGGTACGGGCTTGTCGAACTTGTTGCGTGGTCTGAAAAAACACACCTATAACATTACCGCCATCGTCACAGTCGGTGATGATGGCGGCAGCTCAGGGCGCTTGCGAGAGGAGCTAGGGGTTTTGCCACCCGGTGATATCCGCAACTGCATCACGGCATTGGCTGATGAAGATAAGCTTGTTACCGAACTATTTAGATATCGCTTCGATTCTGGCGAAGGCCTCGAGGGTCATAGCTTCGGTAATTTGTTTATAACTGCTGTATGTGCAGTAACTCATGGCGATATGATCCAGGCCGTGCGCACAGCCAGTCGGGTGCTCAATAGCTGCGGTCAGGTATTGCCCTCTACTCTTGATAGCTTGACTTTGATGGCAGAATTTGAAGACGGTAGCATAGTGAGAGGCGAGTCGCACATAACAGAAGAAGGTGCTGGTTCTCCCAATAAACGCATCAAGCGTTTGTTCAGCGAGCCAGCTGAGCCGGTTGCCGTACCTGAGGCAGTGGCGGCAATTATGGAAGCCGAGTTAATCGTGCTTGGTCCAGGCAGCCTCTATACATCAGTTGTGCCTAATTTGATTGTGCCTGGCATAGCTGAGGCTGTGCGCAATTCGCGGGCAAAAAAAATCTATGTCTGCAATGTCATGACTCAGCCCGGTGAAACTACTGATTATTCAGTGGGCGACCATGTTGAAGTGCTACTCAGTCATTCTAAGACCGCTCCTGGTGCTGCCGGTCGTTTGATGCAAGGCGTGCTGGTTAACGACTATGGTAAGGCCGCCCCTGTTCTGCCTTCTGGTTCTAAGCCTGTGCGCTTTGACCCAGAGCGTTTGAAAGAATTAGGAGTCATGCCTTTTCGCAAGATGTTAGTCAGTGAGGAAGCTGCCAGTCATCATGACCCTGCCAAGCTAGCCGAAGTAATCATGCAGTTCTTCACTTACAAAGCTAAGCGTAAGCTAGTAGTTCCGAAACCGCCCTCTGGTAATTTGGGACCGCCAACTGCAGGTGCTACCACAGCAGAAGCGCCTTTGGCCAAGATAGGCCGAAAGTTATAAATTCTAGTTCCAAATCAGGAGGTTTCTTATGAGTTCGGCAGCACCATCGAAAGAGAAAATCGGACCCGCAATTGGTCGCTTGGCCAGTGGTGTCTACATCGTCACTGTTGATGTCGCTGGTAAGAAAGACGGCATGCTCGCTACTTGGATTACTCAAGCTGGTTTTGACCCGCCATCGCTGGTGGTATCGGTGAATAAGCAGCGCGATATTCTTAGGGCCATGAACGTTGGTGATAGGTTTACTATCAATGTTCTCTCAAACCGCAATATGGATATTTTTAAAGCTTTTGCCAAGCCCCATAATGACGAGAAGTTTGATGGTCTTTCTCTCAAAGAATCTCTTCAAAGTTCAACATCTGCCGGCCCGGTCTTCGCTGAGGCTGTCTCTTACATCGACTTGAAAGTGCAATCAGTCACTGAAGTTGGAGATCATGTGTTAGTGGTTGGTGAAGTAATCGATGGCGAGCTGCTCAACGGTCAAGATGAACCGATGACTCACTTGCGCAAAGACGGTTTCAAGTACTAGTTAGAAAAGTACTAGTTAGAAAGGGCTTTAACTTCTGCTTCTTCTCTGAATATCTGGGCCAGTTGCTCGCGAGCGTCGTCGTAGCCTTGGCGAATTAACTTGCGAGAGCGCTCAGGATCAATCTCTAGCAAGGTGACATTGACGCCGTGCTTGGGCTGGAACACTCTAATTTTTACTTTCTTGCGCCCGCGTGATTCGACCGAATTAGCGTCAATCAGGCGGTTGTAGAGTTCAGCCGCTTGCACTTCTTTGCGGGCAGAAGCATCTAAGACAATATCGAGGCAGCGCACCAATACTTCAAACATATTAACTGGGCAAACGTTGATGCGCTCTGGATGCAAGAGCACCATATAGACTTCATCAGCGCCAAGATGTATTGCCGTTTCCATTGGCGTATTGCGCACTAGGCCGCCGTCAATCCAAAGGCCTTGGCCATGTATGTGCCTTGGTGGAAAAGCCATAGGCAGAGCTGATGTCGCCATTAAGACGTCGATTAGCTCATTGGTCGACATAATGTCATCAATAGTGATTAGCCTGGTCTCTAGGCTGCACAAATCAGTGGTACACCAGCCTACTTTTGTCGTGCTCGATTTCAACTTTTGCAAATTTAGTTCGCGCCGTAAGAGTTCTTCTAAGGGGGAAGTATCAAGCAGGCCAAGCTTGTGTCCGAGCACCAGGCGGCCGATCTGGTGAGCTGAGGGCAGGCTGAATACATCTTTGCTACGTATTGAACACCACAGCTCTTCTAGACGAGTTTGATTGCCCTGAGCATAAAGGCTGGCATTGATGCCGCCGATGCTTGTGCCAAAGGCGAGATCGAATTCTATTCCGGCTTCTTTAAAGGCCTTGGTAACACCAACTTGATAAGCTCCTCTGCCGCCGCCGCCGGGTAGCACAAGGGCGCGCATAGGGCGGTGAGGCTTTTCAGTATCGTCGGATGCCATGGTTAAGACCTTACAAATAGACTCTTACCAATCTATCGTATGTTACCTGCTGCCATGTGGCAACCCTTCTAGATAATTGCTTCGGCAACTGCTGTAAAATACTGGCAATTCTTTCTTGGGGGCTCCAGTGGCAGATATAGTTGATGTCTTGATTGTTGGTGCGGGTCCCACCGGGCTTACTCTAGCCAATGACTTGCGCCGGCGCGGTGTTAACTTCCGCATAATCGACAAGGCTGATGCTGCCACCACAATTTCAAAAGCCATTGTGGTGCACGCCCGTAACTTAGAAATGTTTGAAAATATGTCTCTGGTTGAGCCTTTCCTTGCTCATGGCATGCCCATTCGCGGTAGCAATATCTACAGTCAAAACAAACGCATTGTTCATCTCAACACTGATGAAATTGAGTCATTCTATAAATTTATTTTGGCTATTCCCCAGAGTAAAACCGAAGAGATTCTGGCTGATAATCTTGCTGGTAGCGGGGTAAAAATTGAACGCAGCAAAGAGTTGGTCAGCCTTAGCCAGAATGGTGAAGAGGTAGTCGCAACCCTCAAATGTGAAGGTCAGAGCGAGCCTGAGATTGTTAAATGTCGCTATATGGTTGGCTGCGACGGCGCTCACAGTGCTGCTCGCCATGGCCTTGGTTTGACTTTTGAAGGGGCTTCTTACGACGAAGTTTTTGGTGCTGCTGATGTAGCTGTTGACACGGGCAGTCAGATATCTATGCTCGAAGATGAGGCCTATATTTACTTTTCTGAAAGCGGTCTGGTCACCTTCTTTCCCTTTGGCGGGGGCCGCTACAGGCTAATTTTCGATATGATGCCTGATTCTAATGTTGATGCCGCTAATGAGCTCAAGTTTGAAGAAGTGGTTGACCTAGTTAAGGCTCGCCTTAATCAACAACTGGATAGTCCTGAGCAAAAACCTCTGACAATTTCGGATCCCCATTGGCTGAGCTGGTTCAAAATCAACCGGCGCTGCGTCACTTCTTACCGTCAGGGCCGAGTATTCCTAGCTGGTGACGCCGCTCATATCCACAGCCCTGTGGGTGGAGTTGGTATGAACACAGGCATGCAAGATGCTATGAACTTGTCATGGAAATTGCACCTGGCTTTAAATGATCTGGCCGCCGATAGTGAGCGCTTGCTTGATACTTATCACGAAGAGCGTCATACCGTTGGTCAGGCTGTTTTGAAAGGCACTGATATGGCCACTAAAGCTGTTACTCTGCGTAACCCTTTGGCTAAGAATGTGCGTGATCGGATGATGTCGTTTTTGTCAGCGCAAGAAGTGGTGCAGCAACGCATACTTAGAGCTGGCAGTTTAACTGGTATTAGCTATCGTCAAAGTTCGCTTTCGGCCGAGGCTCATCGCCCCCTTGAGCGAGCCCTCAAAGCCGTGGATAGCGGAATTTTGCGCTTTAGTGGCCATGGAGAAGTGGGCGAACGCCCTGGTTTTAAGTCGTGGATGGAGTTTACGCGCGGGCCTGTGGCAGGTGACCGGGTCGTTGATGGGCCGTGTCAAACCACCAATGGCAAGAGTACAAGGCTGGCTCTGCAAATGGCTTCCACTAAGTTTCAGTTATTGCTCTTTGATGGCTTTGTTAATTCAGAACCGGGCTACCAGCAGTTCAGTGCCATTGAGAAAAATATAGAAGAGCACTACAAAGACCTAATCGACGTTCATGTAATTGTGCCAGCTCTAGCAAAAACGCCGAGCATGCCGAAGTTTAAGTCTCTGTTGCTTGATGCTGAGCGGGAATTGCACAATCTTTATGGTGCCAGTTCAGAGTGCCTCTATTTAATTCGTCCTGATGGCTACATTGCTTTTCGCAGTCAGCCAGCCAGTTGGGATGAGTTATCCCACTACCTGACTGGGCTGCTCAAGGGGAAATAGATCTGGCGATCTAGAATGAAAATCTACGTATTGTTTGGAAGCTTCGAGGACCTGACTTGTACAGAGTAAATAACGATCAAGTCGTAGAGTTGGCAAAGCTGCCTAAGCCGGAGTCAGGAGCCCCATCTCCGCAAGTTCTAGCTACGGAGCATACAATCTGGCTGACATATTTCATCTCAGAGTCGGACCCTTGGTACGAGAAGAAATACTCCAAAATTTGGTCCGATTCTGATGAGCAGTGCAAAGAAGATTGCATTGCCATAGTTCAATTTAAAACGGCTTACATTCACATGTTCGGAGGCCCCAGTGAGGAGACCATCGTTGGCCACCCTCTAGCGGAGAGGGGGTTGGAAAATTTCAGAATTGGAGAGAACACCAATTCGACCTGGATCAATGAGTTGGAAGAGATGGACTCTTTAGGACATTCTCGCCCGGCATGCGGATTTTTCGGGGCTAGACATTTCATTTTTGCTTTTCACGACTCGACTTTCGAATGCATAGCGCAACGCTTCAATGTCTACATTCGGCACGGTGACATGTTAGAGGAAGTAGGGAAAATTTTACGAGCTTTCGATGATGGCCTGGAAGTACCCGTTAGTCTTGAGAAGTCAGAGTGAGGCTCTCTCGCAGTTGTTGAATTGCGCCGCATTGCCGCTGCGGGTGTTGCCGGGTTTTGTTGCTAGGCTATGACTTGCTTTCTTCTCTTGATTATTCTTTGTGTGGCTAAGGGTTCAACTGGCCCGGGCTGCGTTGGCTTTAACTCGTTGATTAGACTTGGATGTTTATCCAGAAGTTTGAACAATTGCACTAACGCAAGTGGTGGCCTGGTTTTCCCATTCTCGTATCGGGAAAAAGCATTGGGGCCGCCACCAAAAAGTTCGGCTGCTTCACGTTGATCTAGCTGCAGCTTTTTGCGCGTTTCACTTATAAACTCTGGTTTTATTGAAGCACCGTTTACTTGTTTTGCAAAGGCCAACATTGCTGCATTCAGATATTTAGACTCTTGTGCGTTATGAAGTGACTCATTGCAAACGGGGCAATAGTCACCGCTCACATCTCGAATGGTCGTTGTTTCGCCTTTGTAGGTATACGACACGTCGCGAGTATCGCTCACCAATTCGGCTTTCCCGCAAGATACGCACTTCACCGCTATAACTCCTTGAATGACACAATGACAGCAACGAGCGTACGTCAGCGAGAGGATAGTGAGCGATTTTCTTCTCCATAGATTAAGATTAACCTATTAGGTTTAATTTGGCAAGTAGGTTGATTGTTTGGATTGTTGCTACGCCGAAGTTTCAATAGTCTAAGTTGAAATCATCATTGCCGTTCAGTTCGTGTGTTTGAAGTGATTCTCTTTCAAAAAAAGAGGAGAGACCAATTGATCTCTCCTCTCTCGATTTAGTTTTTAGAACTTAAGCTTTAGCTGGTTGCTTGAGAGCTTCTGCTACTTGCTTAGCTACTTCTGCTGGGGTCATAGCCACTCTTACACCATTAGCTTTGAAAGCTTCTAGCTTAGATTCGGCTGTGCCTTTGCCACCAGAAATGATGGCGCCAGCGTGGCCCATGCGTTTTCCAGGAGGGGCAGTTTGTCCAGCAATGAAACCAATTACTGGCTTCTTGATTGACTTCTTGATGAAGGCAGCGGCTTCTTCTTCAGCGTTACCGCCGATTTCACCGATCATAACAATCACTTCGGTGGCTGGATCGTTTTCAAACATGGTGAGGCATTCTTGATAGTCAACACCTTTAATAGGGTCGCCACCGGTGCCTACACAAGTCGATTGACCAAGGCCACTTTCAGTTAATGCCAAAGCGATTTCATAGGTTAGAGTACCGCTCTTGCTCACCATGCCTACTGGTCCTGATTTGAATATCGAGCCAGGAAGAATACCGATTAGTGATTGACCTGGGGTGATGATACCAGGGCAGTTTGGACCAATTAGCTTGGCGCCTTTGGCTTTCACTTGGGCTACCAATTTGGCAGTGTCTAGCGGTGGAATGCCTTCGGTAATGAGAACCAAGAGGCTAATTCCGGCATCAAGGGCTTCGCAACCGGCATCAAGAGCCAGGTACGGTGGCACAAATATTACTGAGCAAGTGGCTTCTGTAGCTTCAACTGCTTGTTTGACAGTGTCGAATACAGGGGCGCCGTGCATTTTCTCGCCGCCCTTACCAGGCGTTACGCCGCCAACAATATTGGTGCCGTACTCGATCATGCGCTTAGTGTGGGCTGCGCCCATTTTGCCAGTTATGCCCTGGACGATTACTTTTGTATGTTTGTCGACAAGAATCACTTTAGAATCTCCTTTTAGGCTTTGCCGGCGGCAACTGGTTTTTTGGAACTACCGGTTTTGGAGCGGCTAACCGCTTCCTTAACTGCTTCTTCCAAATCTGGATAAAGCTTGAGACCCGATTGAGCCAGCATTTTTTCGGCTATGTCTTGGTTGTTGCCACGCAGTCTTACGATCATGGCGCGCTCTGGATACTTTTTCATGAACTCGACCAGGGCACCGGCTACTTCGTCGCAAGCTGTGATACCGCCCAAGATGTTGAGCAGAATGACATCAACATTAGGGTTGTCGTTAACGAGTTCTAGTGCTGCTAGTGTTTTCTTCTGGTCAGAGCCACCGCCAGCATCTAAGAAGTTGCCAGGTTGGCCGCCAAAAGCTTTGACCATGTCCATGGTGGCCATGGTTAGACCAGCGCCGTTGCAGAGAATGCCGATATTGCCGTCTAATTCAACCAAGTTTAAACCGGTCATCTTGGCATTGCGCTCTCTCACTGATAGGTCGCAGAGGTGAGCTTCTTCCCAGCCTCTGAATTGTGGCTGTCTATCGACGGCGTCATCATTGATGATGATTTTGCCATCAAGAGCTACTACATCGTCGCCTTCGGTGATAACTAGTGGGTTGATTTCAGCAAGGTCTAGGTCTTTGCTTTCGAAAATTTTGTAGAGCTTGTTGGCAATGTCAGCGACTTTGTTTAGAACTGCGCCTTTCAAGCCTAGTTTTTGCGCTAGGTTGCGACCGACAAAGGGGTGATATGGGTTTGGAATTGGCTCGGTCAATACGTTAGATGACGATTCGATTTCAATTCCGCCTTCAGCTGAGGCGATAAAAATAGGGCAGCCGCGGTCGCGGTCTAAGGTGACAGCAAGATAGAGCTCGCGGGCGATAGACATCTTGGGCTCAACCAATAGACTTTCGGTTTTTGAATCTTTGATTGAAAGTTTGAGCATGTCCTTGGCAAGTGCCATGCCGTCTTTTAAGTCTTTGGCAAATTTGATGCCGCCGGCTTTTCCGCGGCCGCCTGCCAAGACCTGGCATTTGAGGGTTAGCGGATAACCGAAATGGATTTTGGCCAATTCTTCTGGCTTGGTGATGCGTTGAGAAGGCGGTACATTGATGCCCCCTTCGGCAAAAATTCGCTTGGCTTCGTATTCGTAGAGATTCAAGATCGTGTCCTCTTATTGGCAGTCTATAAATGTAAGACACTGCGGCCGAAAACCCTTAGAACTTTATGATTCTTAAGCCTTCCGCCCGGCGATTTGGCCGCTAAGTATACTGGTGGCCCTTACATCCTAACGATGACGGACGATAGTTGCCGCTTGGCATGGGAAAATCAAAAGAGAAACCGAAATGCGTATTGGAATTTTGACTGGTGGTGGGGATTGCCCTGGCTTGAACGCCGTAATTAGAGCGGTGGTGAGAACAAGCGTCAAAGAGTATTCATCTGAAGTAGTTGGTTTCTTAGAAGGCTGGCGCGGGCCTATCGAAAACATGGTGATGCCGCTGACCATGCAGTCTACCGGTGGTTTGATTCACCGCGGCGGAACCATCCTGCGTACCTCGCGCACTAATCCTTTTAAGCTTGACCGTGGTCCTGAGCGCATTGCTGAAAATATCGTCAAGAATCGACTAGACGCTCTCATTGCTGTGGGCGACATTGATACCTGTAGTGTGGCTAACCGCCTTCATCAAGAACATAATTTAAATGTTGTCTGTGTGCCCAAGACCATCGATAACGACATCAATGCTACTGATTTTACTTTTGGCTTCGACACCGCAATAAACATAGTAACTGAAGCTATAGATCGTTTGCATACCACAGCCGAGTCGCATAACCGCGTGCTGGTCTGCGAAGTGATGGGCCGCAAAGCCGGCTGGATTGCATGCTACGGCGGTATTGCTGGTGGTGCCGATTTTATTCTGGTGCCAGAGAAGCCGATTAAGGCACAAGAAGTAGTACAAGCAATCAAGACCAGGCACTCTCGGGGCCGGGATTATTCTATTGTGGTAGTGGCAGAAGGGGCGCGCTTTGAGTCGCCAGACGGTGCGACTGAGGCTAGTGAACTCAGCGCAGAGCCTACCCATGATTCGCCTTCTGATAGTTCTAGTATCGGCAATCAATTGGCGCGTCTAATCGAAGCCGAAACTGGATTTGAGACCAGGGCCACTATTCTTGGCCACATTCAGCGTGGCGGTGCCCCCACAGCCTTCGATAGAGTTTTGGCCACCCGCTTTGGTGTTAAAGCTACCCAGCTTGTGCATGAACAAAAATTTGGCCGCATGGTAGCACTGTCAGGTTCGAAGTTGCATGACGTCGCCATTGAGGAAGCCACAAGTAGCTTGAAGACTCTCGATATGGAGCTTTATCGCGTGGCTGAAGTTTTCTTTGGATAGTTTCGATACTGCCGACCAGCACTTTATGCGCCGGGCCCTTGAGCTAGCGCAAGAAGCGGAAGGGTTTACTGCTCCAAACCCTATGGTTGGAGCGGTGGTGGTCAGCCCCGATGGTCGCATCGTAGGAGAAGGTTATCACCACGCTCCGGGTTTGCCCCATGCCGAAGTTGAGGCTCTCAATCAAGCTGGAGACCAGAGTGTTGGGGCGACGCTCTATGTCAACTTAGAGCCGTGCTGTCATTTTGGCCGCACGCCTCCGTGCTCAAAAAAAATCATAGAACACAAGCTTAGTCGAGTCGTGGTAGGTATTGCTGATCCCAATCCGAAAGTTGCTGGCGGTGGCTTGAAAGAGCTTAGTGAGGCTGGTATTGACCTGACAGTTGGTGTATTAGAAAGCGAGTGTGGTTACTTAAATCGCGGTTTTTTCAAGGCCATCAAAGAAAATCTGCCCTGGCTCTCGCTCAAGATGGCACTAACTCTAGATGGTCGCATTGCCGATCGCACTGCCGCTAGTCGCTATGTTACCGGTGCCAATGCTAGAAAATTTGTCATGGCTTTGCGTGCCGCCTATGATGCTGTATTGATTGGTGCCAATACGGCCAGGTTGGATGACCCACAGTTAGATGTTCGCTTAGAAGAAAACGCTGAAAATATTCAGTGTAATCCTGTTAGAGCCGTTCTTGACCCCAATTGCACAGTAAAGCCCGATGCTCGTATTTTTGCTGCTCAAGGAAAGACCATAATTTTTTGCCGAGAGGAGCTGCTGGTCAAACAGAGTGACTATCCTTCGTCTTGCAGTCTTGTACCTTTGTCTCAGTCGTCTGAGAGTGCTGGTAGGCTTGATACTAGAGCGGCTCTTCAGTATTTGCTTGACCAGGGCTGTCAGAAAGTATTGTGCGAAGGCGGCGGTCAATTGGCTGGCAGTCTCATTGATGCTGGCTTAGTTGATGAACTTTACTGGTTCCTTGCGCCCAAAATGCTAGTAGATCAAGAGGCATTGCCAGTGGTGGCTTCATCTAATACTAGATTGATGGCTGACAGTGTTGAGTGGCACATTACTGGTGCTAATTTCCTTGGTGACGACCTTCTCATCAGTGCCTTGAATCCAAGGCACTGTAGCTATACACCTATTTAGAGCCTGATTACTCCAGCATTTTTCGCGATCTAATTACTTTTGTGGCGTGACATCACTACATGAATATTGTGCGGTACCGCTGTCGATATTTATAGTTTCTTGGAAAAGAGGTGCTTTCTTGTTATAACCAACAGAAAGTACAAGTGCATCACTATTGCTTTTGCTTGAAATTTGCAATGCCGTTAAACTAAGTTTGACGGCGTCGACTTCTGACCCAGACTGTTTGGCGTAACTTTCGCGCAGGTCATGCAATGCTTTTAGTTGTTCATTTAAATTGAGATTGACAAATTGTTCCTGTAAAGCACAACCATTGCCAGCTTGCGCCTCTCTGGTAATATTCTCAATTTGCCTTGAGTCTAGTTCAGCCATCTGTTTCACCTCGTTGTTCGTTGTCTCGTCACCGCTAGTTTGAGGTCTAGTGAAAGACTATGTATTCGCCATCTTCGATGGTGGCATTTCTTAGGGCCGCTTCTGCTTGTGGATCGATTACTTTGAGTTTCTGCATCACGCCATCGTAATCTCCTCTGCTTCGCAATATCGACAGGTCTTCTGTTAGTTTTTCAGCGGCTTTAGATCGTTCTCCATCACTTTTTCCATTCTCAAAGGCCTTGTAGTCCGAGTCGAGATTTTCAGCGGTTACCAGCTTGAAATTGCTATTCCATCCAGCCATGTGACACCTCCTTATCCTGCTCTTGTTGGAGAGGAATATAACTGAGGTGCTCTCTTGATGAATTGTGGCAATTACGAAATAGCCGCAATCTTGATACTATTTTTACGCCTATTTCTAGATCGGTTTTTCAAATTCTTTTGGCATCAAGCTTACGCCCACTACGTCGACAAAGATGTTTTCGCTGTAAGGCGAGCTGTCATCCCCATCAAAGTGAATATTTGAAAGAGCCTCACGTAATAGTGGTCCCGCTTATCTCGCAATTTTGCCGATAATCGTCGAACGAGGACGGCCTTCATTCCAACTGAGATAAGCATTTCAGAAGTACCAGTGCTGTTTATCACAGAGCCGCTGACTGGGTCTGAGCCGATATAGCTCAGTGCCTGTTTCTGCAACTTTTGGAGCGTAGGTCAAAATCCCCTATTCAAAACGCTTATTCCAGGGAATGTTTCTTTCAATATTAAAAGCTTTTTTTTGATCATTCCATGTGTAAACGTCAGCTGCATAGGGCGTTTGAAGCTTCATAGGCGCATTTTTGAAAGGCAAGAATTCAGTTTTAGCAACTATTATCTTTTGCTCTAACAACTCACCGTAATACTTAGTTTCGCCTGTTGAAGTCTTTGCGTTGCTGATATTAACTGTTCCATTGCTGGGATAGGTGAATTCTGGCGATAATAAAGAATCAGCATTAAGAGTCTGGTGAATTTTACCGTTTCGATATGAAAAGGCAGTCAGATAGATGCGGCCATCCGCAGCTTCCCACAAACTCAATAAGTGTTGTTTATTCGCACCTGCAACAAGTAGTGATTTTGGAAACAGACCTGGTGAAAACGTGTAGAGAAGCTTGCCGTCTCTAGAAATCTCAAGCGTGCCTAACAATGAATTCTGATTGTGTTGAATTTTAGCAAGAAACTGCGGGGCCTCCCCCAGCATCGTGCCGCCGATCTCAGAATACAGTTCCGGTGGGTACCAGTAGGTCTGAAGATCTAGAATAGGCAAAGCTAAGTGAGCGTTATTCTCGTTAGCGAGTGACGCAGGAGGTCCGCAATTAGACAGTATGAAGATGAGATAAACGCACAAGTATAGACTTCGCACCTCACTTGTGAATTTTCTCTTAGCAGCATTGAACAGACGAACTCTCAGCCTTCTGTGACGCCCTGATGTATGTTTCTCAGCCGCTAATTTTGGAATATTTGTCAGCTCCTGAGCCATGACTGTCCAAATTCTATTTAACGCTACTATTTGAACTTACACAATGGTGGTGCCTTTTGTGATTGAGAACTCATGTACACCAGTTTGTCGAGCTACATAAATCCTTCAGTATGACTGTTGTCTGGGTTCCGGTACAAACCAGCATTTGTCTGACTCAGGACCATTAAGCGATTTGCAGCCATTCGACTTTTGGCTGTTTCCGCCGCTCTGCCTTCGAAAGCTCGTAGTTGGTTTGCAAGGTCATCCAGTATCTGGCAGCAGCACGTCTTCACGCAGTAGCTTGCCAGGGTGGGGGGTGAGACCCTTGCCGTTTCAGCTTTATCTTAGTTTGGCATTCCGAATCCAAACAATATTTTTTGAAAACCCTGAAGAGCTATCATGACCAATGGGCTATTGACTGAAAAGACCTTTTGGGTCAAACTTGTAATTGTTAGCTCTTTTAGCTTCTGAAAAGCTCTTTAACTCGTGTTTTTGGGGAAAAGGTGCGATGGCGCTGCCATGATGATGAAAATGACCAATAGCACTAAACCTAAATTAGGACCTATATCTCTAGGCTCCCCAAACGCTGGCAATTGCTATTTCACGCTGCCTCCTTCTTTGCGCTGGCTTGATTCAGATCATTTTGGCGAAGGAGCTGAGCGGGTCAGAGTACAGCCAGTGAAAACTCGGTTCAGTCGTTGGTTTCCTTTTGCTTTTCTCCATGCCGGTTTATTTGCCGTCTTTTTTGTTGGTTGGTCGCCGATTGCCGTGGCCACAGCTGTCGCCCTCTATTGGCTGAGAATGTTTGCTGTGACGGCATTTCTTCATCGCTATTTCTCCCACCGCACTTTTAAGACTAGCCGAATGGCGCAGTTTGTCTTTGCTCTCATGGCCTGTTCTGCTGTGCAACGCGGTCCATTGTGGTGGGCCGCTCACCACCGTGCCCACCACAAACTCTCAGACAAAGATGGAGATTTACATTCGCCATCGGTCAGTGGTTTCATTTGGTCCCATATTGGTTGGATAACCGCTGACTGCAACATGCCGACTGACTATGAAAAAATCCCAGATCTGTCCCGCTATCCCGAGCTTGTCTTGTTGAATCGCTTCGATTGGTTCGTGCCAGTGGTTTTGGGTTGCAGTCTGCTTGGCTTTGGTTATGGCTTGCAGGTGCATTATCCGCAATTAGGCACAAGCCCATTGCAGATGCTGGTCTGGGGCTTTTTTGTCAGCACTGTGCTGCTCTTTCACGGTACTGCCTCAATCAATTCTCTTACCCATATGTTTGGCTCACAGCGCTATAAAACTGGCGATCAGAGCCGCAATAACTTCTTTCTCGCTCTAATTACCATGGGTGAGGGCTGGCACAATAACCATCATTATTTCCCTGGTGCCGCCAGGCAAGGCTTTTACTGGTGGGAAGTCGACTTTAGCTTTTACTTGCTAAAGCTCCTGTCCGCCCTTGGTATTATTTGGCAGCTTAGGCCTGTCCCTGCGGAAGCTTACAGCCATTCTTCTCTTAAAACTTCTGGCGAGGCGACGACATGAAAAAGCTTGCCATCGTCGGGGCGGGAATCGCTGGATTGGGTTGTGCTCACAAGCTAAGCCGCCAATATGATCTGACTATTTTTGAGAGTAACTCTTATCTTGGCGGTCATACCAATACTATTGATGTGGTCGGCAGTAGTGATGTGGTTGGCAGCAGTAAGGTTGCCTTTGATACTGGCTTTATGGTCTATAACCATATTACTTATCCAAATTTGACGGCTCTATTTAGTGAACTCAATGTTCCTACTAAGAAGACCGACATGTCTTTCTCTGTGCAGTATTTGCCCGATAAAATTGAATGGAATGGGGCAGGTTTAGATAGAATTTTTGCTCAAAGAAAAAATCTAGTCAGTCCGCGCTTTTGGCGGATGTTGCTAAAGCTCGATTGGTTCAATAAAAATGCCTTGCTGCACATGGACAATGCCGATTTATCCACCGATGTCTCCAGGCTTTCAGTGCGCGACTATGTCAGCCACTTTAAACTGGGCGAGGATTTTTTGCATTGGTACTTAATACCGATGGCTTCGGCGGTTTGGTCCACGCCACCAAATAAAGTGCAAGACTTTCCTATTGCCACTTTGATTCGCTTTTTTCATAACCATGGTTTTCTTGGCCTAGACACTCATTTTCAGTGGTACACAGTCGATGGCGGTGCCAGAGAGTATGTGAAGCGCTTGCTAGCGGCTCTCTCTCCTACCACTCAATTTTCGTCTGGAGTAAAACGTGTTGAGCGGCTTGCTCATGGCGCTCGGGTGCACACAGAGAGAGGTTTTAGCGATTTTGATAAGGTGATATTTGCCTGTCACGCAGATCAGGCCCTCGCCCTGATTAGTGAGCCAACGGCTTTAGAGTGTCGCCTCTTAACCCCGTTTAAGTACCAGGACAATTCGGTTACTGTGCACACCGATCGCCGGGTAATGCCTACAGAGCCAAAGGCTTGGGCGTCATGGAACTATCGCATCGCTGAGCAGTCTAATACACATTATTGGATGAATAATCTGCAAGGCCTAAAATGCCAGGAAGATTATTTTGTATCGTTAAACAGCGACGGCTTGATTGACCCGGGTAAAATTGTGCGCCAGCTTGAATATACACACCCACTTTTTGATCTGGCTACCTTTGAGGCTCAGCCTCAGCTGCCGCAACTCAATTCGGTCAGCCCTAAGCAAGCTTTGTATTTCTGCGGCAGCTACTTCCGTTATGGTTTCCACGAAGATGCCCTGGCTTCTGCCTATGATTTGAGTGACGTTCTATCAACTCTGGCTGCGGATAGTTTAGCTGGAGCGGCTCAATAGATATGACTAATTTTGCAATGACCTCTAGACTATTTGAGTGCTCAGTGGCCCACCAGCGCTTGCTGCCCAGTGGTCATAGGTTTAAGCATGGCGTTTTTATGCTTTATCTAGAATTGGGCGAACTGAGCTGTCTAGCTCAGAATTCGCGTCTTTTCAATCATAATAGTTTCAATTTGTTCAGCTTCTATGATAGTGATCATTTATTCGGCACCGAGCCAGTTGGTGCGGATAGCTCCTTGCTTACACGCTTGGGCCGCTTGGTTGCCGACCATGGCATCTGTGAGCCTATGGGAAAAGCCTATCTGCTCACCTATCCTCGGGTGCTCGGCTATGTTTTCAATCCGGTGTCATTTTATTTTGTTTTCGATCGCCATGACCAACCCTTAGCTTGTATAGCAGAAGTAGGCAATACCTTCGGTGAGATGAAAGTCTATTTTATGGATGCTACTAATATGAGCTCTGCATCTGTTTTTGATGCGCTTTTTACCAAGCACTTTTATGTTTCACCTTTTGGCCAGTTGCAGGATAAATTCCATTTTGTTTTGCCTCTCCCTAATCAAGCATTGAAACTTAGTGTTGATACTGTCGATGGTGAAGATCCAAGCAAAAAGATATTAGTTACTAGCGTTAGTGGTGACGCTCTGCCCTTGACTGATAAGCAACTGCTGCGACTTTTCTTCCGCTATCCACTAGTAACTTTGCGGGTCATATCGCTAATTCACTGGCATGCCCTCTTGCTTTGGCTGAAGAAGATACCGTTTTTCTTTAAAGAGCAATGGCCCGAATTACAGACTGATAGCGCTAAGAGAGTTAATCATGAAAGGTAACAAGATGGCCAGTGTAAAGCTTGAAATTGAGAATAAAGAAACGGCTCCGAGAACCTCTCTGACGGTAGCGCAGAAGTTTTGGCGCAAAATAGTAATAACGGCTCTTGGTGCCATGACCGAAGGTCGACTAAAGTTGACCTTGCCTGAAGGGCAAGTAATTTGGTTTGGTCAGTCGCAGCAAGCTGACGCTAGTATTTGCGCTGAAATCGATGTCAGGTCAGAAGCTTTCTTTCGCCGCCTGGTAGTTTATGGTCATATTGGTTTGTCTGAAGCTTATATGGACGGGCAATGGCAGACCAATGACGTGGCCAGTGTGATTGCCTGGGCTCTTCTCAATATCAGTCAATGTCCACTGCTAGAGGGCAATGGTAAGAAGTTTCAGATCGTCAATTTGCTTGGCATTGGCAATCAGCTGCTGCATTTGTTGCGCCATAACAATGAGTCAAATAGCCGTAAAAATATTGCTTATCACTATGACTTAAGCAATGATCTTTTCAAGTTGTTCCTGGATGAGTCTATGACTTATTCCAGTGCCTATTTCAAAGACTGGTCGATTAGTTTAAGAGAGGCGCAAGCGGCTAAGTATGAGAATCTTTGTCGCAAACTGGCCTTAAAAGAGGGCGACCGTGTGCTGGAGATTGGCTGTGGCTGGGGTGGATTTGCTCAGTATGCCGCTACTAATTATGGCTGTCACATTACCGGTGTGACCATATCGCAAGAGCAATATGATTATGCCGTAGCGCGTATTGAAAAAGTTGGACTGAGCAACAAAGTAGAGCTGCGTATGCAAGACTATCGCAAGATTACTGGTCAGTTTGACAAGATCGTATCAATAGAAATGATTGAGGCCGTCGGTCATGAGTATCTAGATATATTCTTCCAGCAGTGTGACCGTTTACTTGCTAAAGATGGCCTATTGGCCCTGCAAATGATTACTTGTCCCGATAGTCGCTATGACTTATTGCGAGAGAACACTGACTTCATTCAAAAGCATATTTTCCCTGGTTCTTTGCTTCTCTCCCATCGCCGTGTCAGCGAAGCAATGAAGCGCTGCCAAAGCGACCTCTTTGTGCACGATCTTGAAGATATGGGTAATCACTATGCCAAGACCCTTGGGCTCTGGCAAGAGCGTTTTGAGGCTCAGCTGCCGGCGGTAGAAGCTCTTGGCTTTGACCAAATTTTTGTGCGTAAATGGCGCTATTATTTGTCTTACTGTTTTGCTGCCTTTGCTATGCGCAACATTACAGTGGTGCAGACGATTTATACCAGGCCGAATAATCTCAATTTGAGTCGGTCTGAGCTGCTAAATCGCTTTGCCTAGCTAATCTAGGAAAACAAAAATGACTGCTGATATTGATCAATCTATTGAACTCGCTGTTAGTAAACTCAAGGCTGGCTTACTGGTGGCCTTTCCTACAGAGACTGTCTATGGTCTTGGTGCTGATGCCTCTAGTGCTGCTGCTCTTGAGCGCCTTTATGCTGTCAAAGGAAGGCCCACTTCGCATCCTGTCATTGTTCATATTGCCAGGGTCGAGCAGTTGACCGATTGGGCTAAGGACATCCCTCCCCAGGCTTACCAACTGGCCGAGCGCTTTTGGCCAGGGCCAATGACTTTGATTTTGCCAAAGGCCGATCATGTGCTCAGTCAAGTTACTGGTGGGCAAGATTCAGTTGGTATCCGCATCCCCTCACATCCAGTGGCTCTTAAGCTACTAAAGGCATTCGCTGGTGGCTTGGCGGCACCATCGGCTAATCGTTTTGGTCGTCTTTCGCCTACATCGGCTCAAGCCGTAGAGGCCGAATTTGCTGATTCGCCTGATGATCTAGCGATGGTACTTGATGGTGGCCCCTGTGATGTGGGCATTGAGTCTACTATTATTTCACTGCTCTCCTCCCAAGCGAAAATTTTACGTCCAGGCATGATTGATGCTGCTTCGGTGGCAGAAGTGCTTGGTGCTGAAGCCTTTAGCTCTCGGTCTTCTACTTCTACTTCTACTTCTACTTCTGTTTCTGGTGGCGAAACCCGTGTGCCCGGTGCGCTTCCCAGTCATTATGCACCCCAGACCAAGTTGACCGTCGCTTCCTCCGAGCAGTTGATTGAGCTAGTGCTTGAGCTTAATGGCGTCGAGAAGGCCGCTGCTGTTTTTGCCTTTGATTCTACTGTGGCTAAGTTGAGGTCCAATCTTTCTGGCCTGGCTTTTGATGCTCTAGTGGTGGCTCCCGAGCAAGTCGATCAATATGCTCGGTCTCTTTATGAGCAGTTACGTCTGTTTGATAAGCTCAAACTTGATCGCATTTTTGTTGAAACTGTTCCTGATGGTAGCGCCTGGGATGGTGTTAGAGACCGCTTAGAGCGAGCCAGCGCCGAAGTCAGTGCCTAAGCCATTACCTAAGGAGATATAGTGCCAGAGCCCCATATTTATTTGATGATTGCTGCCTTTCTCACTACCACTTTAATGATGTTTGTCATTTGGCTGGTAAGTGAGCGTATCGGCAATGCCGGAATTGTTGATGTGGCTTGGGGTTTCGGGTTTGCTGTTGTGGCGCTTGTAGATACGGCCTTGGCCTACGTGCATGGTTGGGGCAATTTTAGCCGTACTGCCATGATACTAATTATGGTGGCATTCTGGAGTCTACGCCTGGGCTTTTTCTTGGCCTTTAGGTTTAAGAGAATGTGGCCAGAAGAAGATGGGCGCTACAAGAAATATCGCCAAGATTGGGGGAATAGAGCCAGTTTAGGATTGTTTCTTGCTTTCGAGATGCAGGCAGTTTTACTGGCCTCCCTCACATTGCCTTTCGCTCTGGCGCTGACCAATGCCAATCAGCAGATTAGCGGCTTTGAGATTGCTGGTTTTGTCATTTGGTTAGTAGCCTTTGTTTGCGAAACAATTTCAGATCAACAACTGGAGGGTTTCAAGAGTAGAAGACGAGAATCTGGCCATGCCAATCAAGTAAATGAAGTAAATCAAGTAAGCCAAGTCTGTCAAGTCGGTTTCTGGAACTATTCCAGGCATCCAAACTACTTTTTTGAGTGGCTGGTTTGGTTGGCTTTCTTTTGCTTCTCACTGGGATCACCTGGCGGTATCTACACAATCTACTGCCCTCTGCTCATGCTGCTTTTCTTGACCAAAGTAACCGGTGTGAAGGCCACAGAAGAGCAAGCAGTGCGCAGTAAGGGACAAGCCTATATTGAATATCAGCGCACTACCAGCGCTTTTGTACCCTGGTTTAAACGCTCTTAAGTAAGTACAGAACGAAGAGGGAAAATCATGTCGACTCCAGATTTAGCTGAGCAAAATACTGATACTGCAGGCAGTTCTGCTTCTCAGTTTACTCCCTTGCGAAAGCCGCAGTCAGAGGCTCTTATCTATGAAATTTTAGCCACCAATATGGTGCCTGATTTTTTAATTAGAGCTGGCATTAGGCATATGCTCAAGACTAAACTTAAGGAAGAGAGCTATCCTTCTTACGAGTTGCACCAAGCCCATTTACTCAATATGGTCAAAGAGCTATCGGCCGCCCCCATTGCCATCGAAACAGCTGCGGCTAATGAACAACACTATCAAGTGCCGACAGAATTTTTCAAGCTTTGTTTAGGTAAGCGGCTCAAATATAGCTGTGCGTACTATGGGCAAGGCAATGTCACTCTTGATCAGGCTGAAGAAGCTATGCTCAAGTTAACCGTACAGCGGGCTGAAATTCTTGATGGCGACCGCATTCTTGAGCTGGGCTGTGGTTGGGGTTCTCTTACACTCTTCATGGCTGAGCATTTTCCGCACAGTAAAATCACTGCCGTTTCTAACTCGTCTACTCAAAGGCAATATATTGAGTCAGAGTGCTCTAAACGCAATTTGGCTAATGTCGAAGTAATTACCTGTGATATGAATGACTTTCAGTTTTACGAACAAGTCGACAGGGTTATATCTGTTGAAATGTTCGAGCACATGAAAAATTATAGTTTGCTCTTGCAGCGAATCTCAGGCTGGTTGAGCGCTCGGGGCAAGCTCTTTGTTCACATATTTAGTCACAAGCAACTTTGTTACCACTATGAAGACAAAGACGGCAGCGACTGGATGACCCGCAATTTCTTCTCGGGCGGAATTATGCCATCTAACGATTTGCTCTTATATTTCCAACAGGACCTACAAATCGAGCAGCATTACACAGTCGGCGGCCAGCATTATGAAAAGACTGCTAACCATTGGTTGGCAAATATGGACAGGCACAAGAAGGAGATAATGCCAATCCTGGTGAAAACTTATGGGGCCGACCAAGCCCATAGGTGGTGGGCATTCTGGCGGCTCTTCTTTATGTCATGCGCCGAACTTTGGGGGTATAAGGGCGGTGAAGAATGGATGGTTTCCCATTACTTGTTCAGCAAGCAGCGTTAAATAACAGTCAATTTGTAATAGACTTATCTCTTATTTGATATTAGGAGATCACTATGCAAGGTTCTCAGCCCTTGGTTATGGATGCCCTGCGCGAATCCACCAAAGAACTGCATGCCGATACTGAAGGTCATCAGTTTCAGAAAGACCTAGGTTCAGGCAGAGTTAGGCAAGACCTCTATGTCAAGTATCTTGGGCAGCTATTTTTGATGCACAAGCATCTAGCCGACTTGTTGCCCCAAGCTGCTGCTGCTGACCCTCGCATTGCCGCCGTTCTCGCTCCATATCACAGCGATTTGAGTGCGTTGGTGGGCGACCTAGGCTACTTTGACGCTACGACTGACAGTGTTGTGCCTTTGACGGCCACAACTGCCTTACTGAGCACCATGGACGAACTAGCTGTGCGTTCCCCTCTATCGCTCTTGGGGCTGCTTTATGTTCTAGAAGGCTCAACCAATGGCGCTAAGTTCATGGCCAAGACTCTGAGAAAGGGTCTTAACCTGCCAGAGGACCGGGGCGCCAAGTATTTTGATCGATATGGCGATTTGCAGCGCGAACGCTGGACTAATTTTAAAGCCACCATGAATGCACAGGGCTTTGAACAAAGCGAAATTGATGCTCTAGTTGTTGAAGCAAAACGCATGTTTCAGACATTTTTTGAGATTGGCAGCGAGCTTGAAACTTGTTAGAAGTTTAAAATAGGTTTGGAAAGTGCTGGATTGCGGTACTTTGTCATGTAGTGACAGGAGTAACTATGAGCGCCAGCGAACCTCTGCAACCATCTCAACCCTCTCAACCGTCAGGGTCTCCACTTGAGCCCAGCGTTGATGGCTCGGCAAGTGAGCGCGATAACAAGCGCATCGGTCAGTTCGCGGCCTGTCTAGAGTCTTTGGCCCACGTACGTAAGGCAGCTGCTGACAAGGCCATATCAATTCGAGAGACCGATAAACAAAGTGTTCGCTTGTTACGCGGCTCGGTTCTGGTGGCGCTAATATTTCTTTTCTTGCCCCTGGCTGGCTTGTCTAAGTATGCAATTATCTGCCTGACGGCGGCTGATTCATTCTTTCTTCTTGCTTTAGTCATATATATTGTCGGACGCTTTGGTATTCTGCGAGTGATGAGCCCTCGCCATGCCCTGGTTTGTTGGCAGTTGATGGTAGGTACCAGTTTATTTGCTATGGCTCTCGCCATTAATGCAGTGTTCTTGCTTTTGATCACTCTGGCTGGCCAGCATTTGATGAACCGCTAAAATAATTTGCCATTGCTCAATTCTTGCACCGCCTATAGTGTCACTATCTCTCGAAAATAGATTTATAAGACTGTTGAGCGCGTGCTTGAAGAACACCAATACGAGGGTTAGTTTTGTCTGCGGCAGGGCATATATCGACACGTGAGGCGTTAACTGTATTGAGTTAGGTTGCAAAACCTATTGCTGTAGATACAGGCTGGAAAAGGATGGTAATTATGCTGCGGAGATCTGGTCCGATCCCTAAAACACTTCAGAAGTTACCGGCCGCGCCGGGCTTGTCTGAAATCCACCACTACCTGTCGGTGGCTATGGAACATAGAGGGCGGCAAGTCGAAATTACCTGGTCAACTCCAGACCGAGCCATTGATTTTACTCTCAATATTCATTGTCCCTGGCGTGGCGGCGACACAGAGTGGAAGCTCTTTGTTGGTAAGAATATGCGCGTGGTCTGGGACTACAAGAGCTGTGATGTCTTGCTTGTCTACAACTTGATCATTTCTTCTTGTGGGGAAGTGCATCAAAGCGTTCAGGCTGATGGTGTGTTGGCTGTCAATGAGTCTTTTAGAGATTCTTCTAAGAGACGCGACACATTGTTTATGCAGACTGCCAATACTATGGATGCCACGGATCCAAAAAGCAATCCAGCGGTTGGTACCCAAGATAATGCCTGGTCGCGTTCTACACTGCCACCAAATGGTGATTTGTCTTTAGTTGAAATTTCAAGATTATTGCAATCAATTTTGTTAGCCAAGATGACTGGTCGTCTTGATGTTGACCAGGGCAGCCTGCACAGCAAGATATTTTTTGTTGATGGTGAACCTCTCCATGCCGACGTCGGTGGCATTTTGGGCGATGAGGGAATTCTTGATTTACTGACATGGCGAGAAGGAAAGTATAAGTTTGAGCCGCGGGTACGAGTTTCGCAGCGCAATGTGGCGCAGCCAATCGAGAGTTTAGTAATTCTTGGTGTGCATTTAGTCGATAAAGTGACATTCTTGCGCAACGTAGGTCTGCAGACAGATTCTGTGTTGATTCGCAAGCATGAAAGTGTGGCCGGATATGATTTCGATAATTTAGCAGCTCATGACCCTACTGTGGCTGCTCACATGCTCAAAGCACTCTATTCGGTAATCGACGATAAGACTTCTATCAAAGATTTGGTGGATAAAACTAGGCTGTCTCGTAGTCAGTGGGTGCCATTGATTACACTACTTCTCAATGCTGACTTGATTACTTTCACTAATGATTACATTGGCGTGAAAGAAGAAAAACCAAGCATTGCGCCGAAGATAATTGATAAATCGAAAATTCATAGCGTCATGATGAATTTGAGAAGGCCAGAGACTGGCATGTTCACCTATGAAGCATTTCTCTATTTCTTAGAGCAAGAATATTTCCGGGGTTACCGCTCCGGCAGTCCTCTTTCGGTAATGGTGATGGAAATGCGCGTTATCAGTGGACCGCCGAACTTTGAAAGACAGCCTCTCGATACGCCAGCATTAGCTGAAGTTGTTCGACGTGTCAGCAGACTAAAGCGTCATATCGATTTATTGGCCCACTACGACCAATACGATTATGCCATGCTCTTGCCTAACACCAAAACAACCGGTGCTAATACTTTTGCTCAGAGAGTAGCTAAAGCCATTTGGAGTGCATCTCTCGCCCCTGGCGTGGATAGCTCTAATTTATCCTTGGCCTTTGGTGTTGCCTGTATCCCTGAAGATTGTCTTGATTTAGGTGTGCTGTTGGCTGCTGCCGAAGCGGCAAAAGCAGCTGCTTTGCGCGCTGCCATGCCGATTGCTCTTTATCGCGATATAAAATAGGGCGAGACTATTATTGCGGAATCTGTGAGGTAATCTGATTAAAGAGATTGACCACAGCTAAAATCGCTATGACAAGCAAAATGCAGCCTGAAATAGCGCAGGCTGCCACGATTTTAGTGGCCTTGCCTAAATAGCGAGATACTTGTGGGTTCTGCATCACGCCGCCGAGCTTATCGGTCAACCCACTGTTGGCTAGTACGTCATTAGGATAGAGAATCTTAGGATCGGTAATGGGCTTCGCTTGATCTATATCTGTCTGATTTGTATCTGGCGGCTTAGGATCTGGCAAATTTGAATTTACTGGCTCAGAATTCGGTTCCATTTTAAGCCTCACTTATTGTTCTCTTTATAATCATTGCTTCTATTATAGGCTTAAGAGCTTAAATTTACAGGACAAGTCCCTTTCGCTTTGGTTTTCCCAATAATTATTTGTGCCACTCCACTCATGGCTTGATCGCTTGGGTCAAATGTTGCCAGCGAGGTTTCTATCGACTGTGGCATCTTGAGAAAATCGTAGGGTGTGTCGGCAGCTATATGAATCAGTCCAAAATTATTATGGGCTTGTGCCAATTTTTCACCGAGTTCAATTTGACCGCTATTGATGAAGGCGCGAAAAGTCACGTACAAAATCTTTTTCTTGTTTGACTTTAGCTTGGCACTGAGTTCAGCAATCTCTTCACTACTTGGATTGAGGCAATAGCGGTGCTCTTCAACCTCTAGTTTTTCTAGGCCAAGCGCTTCTGCTAACGGCAATTTATAGCGGGGATGCTGAGGAACAACTACGACGAATTCTTCTTCGCTTAAATTCAATTGGTCAATTTTGCCTTTCATTAGAGCCGCTGAGCTAGTACTAAATGTGGTGCTAGTAATAGTGTCATCTTCGATGGTGCGAGCATAGGCAGAGAGTGCCTTTTCGTCAGTCGGGTCTAAGCAGAGTGGTCTCTTGTTAAAGAGCATGTTCATTCTTGATAAGCATTCTTCAAGGCGCTCGCTGGAAATCCGACCGCTCTCTATGGCCTGGGCAATTGCTTGCACTGCTTCTTGAGATTGGCTATAGGTGCCGCAGACCAAAATTAGATCTACCCCAGCTTCTATGGCCATGACGCAAGCTTCTCCTAGGCCATAGGCTTTGGTAATGGCATGCATGGTCATGTCATCTGATATGGCGAGGCCATCAAAACCAAGCTTTTGACGCAAAATCTCGTTCACTACCAGTGGTGACAGGGTGGCTGGCCTTTGTCGCTTTTCTAATTGAGGCAGCCAGATGTGGCCTATTAAAATAGAGCGCATGGCTTTGATATTTGTAGCAAATGGTTCTAGATCATAGGCCTCAAGCTCCGCTAGGCTTTTATCGACTATAGCCAGCTCAAGATGCGAATCTTGGCTGGTGGAGCCGTGCCCAGGGAAGTGTTTGGGACAAGCAATTAAGGCCAATGATTCGATTTCGTCGATTACTTGGCGGCCCATGGTGTTTGTCAGGGCCGTTTCGCTACTAAAGGCGCGGGTCGCTATCACTGGGTTCAAAGGGTTGGTAAGTAGATCTAGCGTGGGAGCAAGTAGTAAATTGAATCCGAGTGTCTTTAGCTGGCGGCAGCTAATCTCGGTGATTTTCTTTGTGCTATCTCTATCGTTTATAGCCGCTAGAGCCATAGGAGAAGGCAGCGGTGTTAGTACATGATCAAAGCGTTGCACCGCACCGCCTTCTTGATCGACGGTTAAAACTGGGGCATGCAAGCAGGCATCAACAATGTCTCTAGTTAGTGTGCAAAGCTGTTTCAAGTCATGGGCATTTTCTTTAAATAGCGTGATACCACCAAGAATGCCTTTGTTCAATGCTTGCTTATGCTCATCGTCTAATACAAGACCAGGCAAACGACCAATAACCAGTCGGCCTGCCAATTGTTCTGTAGTTAGGTTCTTCAATTCACTATTTAAGAAATAGGGGCAATTAAGCGATAAACGTCAACTGGCTTTTGCCGCCCTTTGACATTGAATTGGCCAAGGAAATCAAATTTGAAGTTATCTTTTGCTAGTTCGTAGGTAGCGCCTTCAACAATTACGTCTCCTGGGCGATCATCGCCTATAAGCTTTTCTAGGCGAAATACTAAGTTGGCAGTATCTCCCAAAAGGGCCGGATTGGAAGCATTAGAGCCTAGGTTGCCGGAAGCTACCGGTCCGGTTGCTAGAGCCATATCGAGCATCAGTGGATGGTTTTCAAAAGGCCAGACTTTTTTGTCGGCGGCCAACTTTAAGGTAAGGATTTTCAATTTTAGAGCGGTGAAACAAGCCTGACAGGCTGATAGACCACCGCCGCTTTTAGCGTCGTTACCCTGCCAGTAAGCCATGATGGCGTCACCGGCAATTTTTTCTAGTTGGCCGTAGTTCTTGTTGATCTCATCGTTGAGATTGTCGAATACTTTTTGGGCTGCTTCCATTACCAGCATAGGTTGAGTGGCATGGTCTTCCATCAAAGACGTAAAGCCTTTTATGTCCCCTACCAAAATGGTGGCATTCATCATCTGAATGCGAAACTGAGTGCGGTCTTGTGAGTCGTCGTTATCTTCATCTTGATTGGGATGATCGAATTCAGGTGGATTAACAAGCAGCTCGTATTGTGCGATTTTGACACGATCGCCCGAGTGCAAATGATATTCTTTGCCGGGCGTTAGGCGACCACCGTTGAGCATGGTGCCATTGGTCGAACCAGCATCGATAATTGTCCAACCTTCAGCTTTACAGCGAATTTCAGAATGCTGACCAGATACTTCAGGATAGGGGAGGACTAGCTTCTTGATGCCGCCAGAAGCCGGTTTTCGCCCAATCTGTAGTACCTCGCCTTCGGCTAGTTCGACAATATATGATTCCGGTGTATCCGGATTGACCGTAAGAGTGCCTGTCCTCATGGAATCACACCGCTAAAAGTTGGTTCATGCACGGGCAGTTTTAGCTTTCGTTAGAGACTTTTTTAATTCTTCAACTCTGTCTAATTTTTCCCAAGGAAGATTGAGATCTGGTCGTCCGAAGTGGCCATAAGCCGCTACATTGCGATAGAAGCGACCTTTGTTGAGCTTTGGCAACTCAGTTAGAGCAAAGGTTTTGATAATGGCTGCAGGTCTGAGGTCGAAAGTGGTTTTAACCAGTTCGGTAATCTCATGATCAGGCAGCGTTCCGGTACCAAAAGTTGTGACATGG
>CALROJ020000077.1:0-29638 GCA_943369735.1 bacterium Ga0077546 | reverse complement strand
GAATATTGGAACCGCCGGTTTCGACGCCAATAGCTCGAATAATTAGAATGGCAGCATTTCGTAGTGCTTGATATTCGTTATCAGAAACGGTTTGCATGGGGGCGACTGTAATGGAATCGCCAGTATGCACACCCATGGGGTCGAAGTTTTCGATGGCGCATATAATGACGACATTGTCTTCGCAGTCGCGCATTACTTCGAGTTCGACTTCTTTATAGCCAATAACACTTTCTTCTAAAAGAATTTCACTGACCGGCGAAGCTGAAATACCGGCATTGGCGATATCGTCTAGCTCTTCTTGGTTATAAGCGATACCACCGCCGGCTCCACCCAAAGTGAAGGCCGGTCTAATAATGATAGGAAAACCGATTTTGGTACCGATTTCACGAGCTTCTGAAATGTTTCTGGCAATGCCTGAATTAGGTACATAGAGGCCGATTTCGATCATCTTTTGCTTGAAAAGATCGCGGTCTTCAGCCAATTTAATCGCTGGTAATTTAGCACCAATTAGCTCAACGCCGTATTCGGCCAGTACTCCGCTTTCAGCTAGTTCTACTGCTACGTTGAGGCTGGTCTGGCCGCCCATGGTAGGCAGCAATGCTTGGGGGCGCTCTATGGCTATGACTTCGCGTGCTACTTCGGCTGTGACAGGTTCTATATATGTCCGGTCGGCCACTTCTGGGTCGGTCATGATCGTTGCCGGGTTCGAATTGATTAAAACTACTTCGTAGCCTTCGTCTCTGAGAGCCTTACAAGCTTGTGACCCAGAGTAATCAAACTCGCAAGCTTGGCCGATAGTAATCGGTCCGGCTCCGAGCACCAGTATCTTTTTGATATCAGTTCTTTTTGGCATTGTTCCTGAGTAAGTAAGGCTTGCTTGGCTGCAAGACTGGGAGATATGTAAGGCATATTCAGTCTGAATTAATATCCAGCTGTGTTTAACATTCAGCTGTGTTTTAACATCTAAATTGACCAAGGCCTATCTTCTCATCTTTGCAATGGCCTTGTTCTCGATGACGACTGAATGTTTTAACTAGTTATGGTTTTAATCCGTTTCCCTCTTGGTACATATTGTTTAGGGACTGTCTGTCCGATTCGGCAGATTCACTGTAAAGCAGATTGAAACTTGAGGCACAGGATGACTATGTTTGATCTTCAGCTTTGCTTTGGTATTAAAAACCTTAAAAAGACATTTGGCGCAGCAGCAGCTGCGTTTTTTAGTACTTTAATTTCATTTCAGAGCCTGCCAGCTTTAGCTCAGTGCCAGGTTGAGCGAGACGATGCTCCCTTTGAGCATGGTATGACCAACCTGCCAAATATTCCCATTTGTGTTTGGCGCAGTAAACATGAAGTAAAGCCTCAGGCTATCGCTATTGCTGTTCATGGCATGGTGATGCACGGTGGAGTTTATGATCATCTAGCCAATGAACTTGTCGGTCTGGGTTTTGAAGTCTATGCCCAAGACCTGCGGGGTTACGGCCGCTGGCAATTCCAGCCTAGCGCCAAGAGCGTACTCAACTATAAGGCCAGTTTGGAAGATTTGAAGGCGCTGGTTCGTGCTGCTCGCAACGATCATCCTGACCTTCCGGTTTTTCTCATTGGAGAGAGCATGGGAGCCGGACTATCATTGCGCGCTGCGGAGGCCATGCCCGGCGAGATCAGTGGTTTAGTCTTGTCTAGCCCTGCTCTAAAGCGACGTAACTATTGTGAGCCAGAGATGGTGAAAGACGTGGCGGCCTTGTTTGCTAACCCCGTCAGACAATTTGACATGGTTCCGTACATTAGAAAGTTTGCCTCTGAAGATCCCCAGATTGCTCAAGAAACCATAGAAGACCCAATGGTGCGCAAAACTCTGAGCTTGAGAGAATTGTTAACCACGGCTTCGGTGATTCGCTCGAACATCAATCACGTTAAGAATATTCCAGCAGATATGCCTGTTTTGGTGATGCAGGGCGACCACGATCGCATGCTTCAGCAAAACGCTGTGGTTACCCTTCTTAAGAAACTTAAGTCAACTGACCAAACGGTTAGATGGCTGCCAGGAAAAGGACATGTATTGATTGAAACAGCTCACATCGACCCCACTACTTTGTTCACAGTTAAGTCGTGGTTGGTTGGACATTTGCCAAGTGGAGCGGAGCGGATTGCTAAAGTTTCGACCAAGACTAAGTATCACCAGTCTGATTTAGTTGAATTGAGTTCAATTGGCAACTACTAGACTTACTTTTGATTTCAAAGCCCCAATCTTAAAGCTCTGGACTTAAAGCTCTGACAAAGATTCTTTATATGTCTGTTTGTAGCCCACATAATTTGCGGCGCCGCGCTCGATCATCTCCCGGTCTTTGGCGTTAGCTTCGCGCACGACCTTGCCAGGTACGCCCATGACTAGGCTGCCAGGAGGTATTTGGCTGTTTGGGGCGACGATTGAACCGGCGGCAACGATTGAATGGGCGCCAATTTTGGCACCGTCTAAAATTATGGCACCCATGGCTATTAGGCAGTCTGATTCGATGGTACAGCCATGCAGAATGGCGCCATGGCCAACGGTTACTCTATCGCCGACGGAGAGGCCAAGGTGATGGGTGACATGCATTAGGCAGCCATCTTGAATATTGGTACTGCGGCCGATGGAAATGACGTTAATGTCGCCCCTGGCTACGGTGTGAAACCAAATACTGGCATCTTCCCCCACCGTAACATTGCCAATGAGGCAGGCAGTTGGGGCTATAAAGGCACTTTCGTGCACGACAGGGGAAAATCCTGCATACTTGTAAAGGGTGTTCATGTATTTAATTATATATGGGTATTGCTTCATAGCCTGCAATAACCCTCTCAGGATACCCTTGTCAAGCTGATAAGATTAAATAGCACGTTTGTAGGAGTATTAGATGATGCCTGTTTTCGAACAGCCGATGCGCAAGTTGCTGGGAACCCTGTCTCCAACTATTTCTTGGCTTAACGAGAAAGGCTGCGTTGATGTTGCTTCCGTGCCAGAATCTCACCTTGAAGCTATTAAGCAATTAGAGCGTATTGGTGTTGTGCATAAGCGCAACAATCGCAGCTACGAACTGCAGAAGATTCGCCTGAGAAAGTTGCTTGGCACAGATACTATTGAAGAGCTGACAGAGCAAGCTGCTCAAATGGCTGCTCAAATGGCTCAAATTGCTGCCATGCCTAAAGAAGTCGTTGAGCCTGTCACCACTGCTGTTGTTGCTGGTGCTGCTGCTGGCGGAATTCCGTCAGAGCTCAACTAAAATTAGTTAGCAGTTCTTTTTTTGAAAGATAGTGAGTATTGAGCATAGAAGTCTTCGTTCTCTTGAATGGGAAAGGCTCACCACTTATCTTGCAGAACAAAATGAAACAGCTGAAGGTGCAAGGCGCTCGCTGCAACTTGTGCCTTCGTTGGGTTTTGCCTTCGATTTAGATACTGAAATTGCCAGTGCTCAGATTTTGCTGGATCAAACCGAAGAGGCTTGTGCTTTAATTTCCAGCCGCACGGCTTTTAGTTTGGCTAAATTAGGCGATGTTCGCGAATCTATTGCGCTGCTGCGAGCCGGAGCGGTGATTACCGCTAGCGAATTGGCTCGCATCAAGGCACTGCTCGTAGTGGCGCGGTCTGTGCGCGGTTCTCTCGCCCTTCTCGTTCCTGCTCAATTTCCTCACTTATATCGTTTCGTGTCATCTCTAGTCGCCCTGCCTAAGCAGATTGAGGCTATTGATTTTGCTATTGATGATTTTGGTGCTGTAAAAGACACGGCTTCTAGTCTTTTGCGTTCTTTGCGTCGAGAAAGGCAGAAACTGGATCAGCATATAAAAGATGAGTTGTCGCGTATTATTCAATCGCAGTCTGGCACAAAGGCTCTACAAGAGCCAATTTATACTGTGCGCGGTGGGCGCTTTGTCTTGCCTGTAATGGCCAATATGCGCTACTTGCTTGATGGTATCGTCCATGATGCTTCGCAGTCTGGGCTGACTGTATATGTTGAACCTATTAGTGTGGTCGAGCTTTCTAATCAGACAAGAATTAAAGACTCAGCCATCGAAAGTGAGATTGAGAGAATAGTTGTCGAGCTGTGTGATCAGCTTAGGCCCTTTGCCGATCAAATCGCTGATTGTTATGGTGCTCTAATTGATCTCGATGGCATCATGGCTCGGGGCCGTTTATCTTTGCTCTACAGTGGCATCAAGCCGGCTCTAAGCAATCAACCTATGATTGAGTTGCGTGGCGCCCGCCACCCACTTTTGGTTTTGCAAAATCGCCAAAACAAAGAAAAAATAGTTGTTGAAAATTCAGTAGTGATGCAAGAGGGGGAACGTACTCTTGTAATTACCGGCCCGAATACGGGCGGTAAAACGGTCTTACTAAAGTTAATTGGTATCTACTCTTTGATGCTCCGTTGCGGCCTTCTTGTGCCAGCCAAAAACGGCTCTAAGACAGCACTGTTCCCGCTTGTGTGTGCTGATATTGGTGACGAACAATCACTTGAGCAGAGCTTATCTACCTTTTCTGCCCATATGAAAAATGTTGTTGAAATAGTTAATACGGCAAAGCGTGGCATGCTGGTTTTGCTAGATGAAATTGGCGCTGGTACTGATCCTAAAGAGGGTGCAGCTCTAGCCCGGGCTATCCTTGAGCATCTTCTTGAGCGAGATGTAGTTACTATTGCCACTACTCACCTTGGTGAGCTGAAGATGCTGGCCTACACCAATAGTGGTTTTGTAAATGGTAGCTTTGAATTTGATGAGGCCACTCTATCTCCTACTTATAAACTGCGTTTGGGTGTACCAGGTAGCTCAAAGGCCAATACCATAGCGCAGAGGCTCGGCTTAGACGGGGCTGTGGTAGCTCGGGCACGTGAGCTGACTGTGGCTTCTGAACATGAGTTGGAGCAAATTATTGAAAATCTCAATAACCGCCTTGCCCAAGTAGATGCGCGCCAAGAGCAGTTGAGTCAGCTGCAAGAAAATTTAGAGTCTAAGCAAGTCAAGCTTGAGCAAAAAGAAGAAAAACTTTTGGTAGAGCAAGAGAAAGTGCGCGGACGCATGGCCTCTGAACTAGAAGAAGAGCTTAAGTGCGCTCGCGAGATCATGAAAGAAATGATTGCGGGGTTACAGCGCGAGCCTAGTATTAAGGCTGCGCAGAAAACCGCTGCTGAGTTAGAGGCTTTGAAGGCGACAGTAAGTTTTCTGCAGGAGCGCCAGAAGATTATTCCAAAAGGGCCAGATCCAAATGTTCTGGCTGTAGGCATGACAGTTCGGCTGAAGTCTTTGAATAGCTCTGGAATAGTGCAGGAAGTAATTTACTCTGACAAACAACAATTGAAGATTGATCGGGTTATGGTGCAGGTCGGACCCCTTAAGGTGAAAGTGGCTCCAAGCGATCTGGAAATTAGAGGAACAGCCAAAGTCAAGGCTGGCAATCTGCCTATTAACATGTCGGCTAAGTCTAGTTCGGCCAAGTCTAGTTCGAAGAAAGCGGCCAACTCTATTCAATATAATGATCCGTCAGTTTTTGTTCGTACTCTAAGCAATACTATTGACTTGCGTGGTAAGCGGGCCGACGACGCTTATGGTCTTGTTGAGCAGTTTGTTGATAGCTGTGCCCTTAATCGAGTAAGCCCGCTAATGATTATTCATGGTCATGGTACCGGTGCCATAAAGTCTGTTGTGCGCGAATTTCTTAGCAGTTGTCGCTATGCCAATCGCCAGCGCTCTGGTGAGACCTTTGAAGGCGGAGACGGTGTGACCATAGTTGAGTTAGGCGAGTAAGGGCCTTCCAATCGGCTTTTTTGATTGAGGTTTGTCTAAGAATCTTGCTGCCCGTATAGATGCAGTTGAAGCCGGGGGCTTTAGCTTTTTACTAATGCACTATTTGAGGACCTTTCTAATGGCTGATGTCGCTGAATCAATACTAAGTAAGAAGGCAGATGCTGCTGCTGTCGACCCTGTAAAGACTGACTTTGGCAATATCTTTGAAACCCCTAAGCTGGCACCGAAGCTAAGCGCTGACAGCGCTACAGCTAAAGCTCCTAGTGACGCAGCCCTAACTGCTCCAGCTAAAGCAGAGAAAGCTGCCCATGTAGAACAAGTCGCACCAGTCAAAGGCACATCAGCTGCTTCAACAGATACACCTGCCGCTGCCCTGGACCTGAGTAAGCCTCTTACCCCGGAGTTGGTTAAGGGTCTTGTTTTGTCTAATGAAGTTGCTCGCATTCTCGACAATGATGTGCATGTAGCTAACCGTGCCCAAAAGACTCCTGAGGCCGAAGCAGCTTACAACAAGGCAATTGAAATTGCTAAGCAAGTTACACCTGAGCAGATTGCTGCAGCTAAAGCTGACTACGAAGCTGTTCTCAAAGCTAAGGCCGCTGAAAAGGATCCTGAGAAGCTGCGGGTATTGGCTGAACGCCAAGCTGCTGATTACACTCTTATGCGCGTCAACGATTGTGCCCAAGGCAATAAAGCGCTCTGGCTCTACCGTCAAGGCCGCATTGAAGAAGGTTCTGCTCAATTCTTGCAGGCTGCTGGTCTATCCCCTGAAGATGCGAAGAATCTATCTAAACTGACACCAAAGCAGAAAGAAGAATTGGGAGAGAAGTTAAATGCCAATGCCACCATTCTCACTGACCCAAATTTCATGCGCCAATATATGCGCATTATGGAAAGTGGCCTAAAGCTTCCGCAAGAATTTGTCGACATTCATCATTATCTAAGGGAGCAGCAAGAGAAGGTCGCTGCCGTCAAGGTTTCTGACACACCTGTCGATGCCAACCAAGAGGTCAGACTAGCAACAATTCAAAGGCTTTTACCTAGTGAAGATGCCAATATCGCGGCCATTCAAGAAGGTAAGAAACTCGTCGATGTACTAAACAGTGAGGGTGCAACCGCGCTGACTGCGGAGCAACAAAAGGTTTTAGCAGACAGCGTTACGGCTGCCGATGATAATTTAACACTGTCCAAAGCTATATATGAATTTACCACTGCTGAGCTTGAAAGACTTGTGCCAGAAGAAAAAGCACCAGCAGTCAGTGCCGCTTTGGAGAATCTTGATACTGAATTCAAAAGGATTGAAGAGCGTAGTCGTACTGGAGCTGTTGATAAAACAACTGACGGTAAGCCAACTATTAGTCAGGCTGACAAGGAACTTTGGCACTCTATCACTAGTGCGGAGGTCAGTTCTGCTGACCGTGATGCGGCAATTGTAAAATTGGGGCAGGCTCATCCTGCTTTGGGAGCCGCCATTAATCAGTTTATTGGCAATTTTGATAGTACTGAAAAAAGTTTTTATGCTTTGCGTCTGCAGACAAGCATGGCTGAAACTATGCAGAAATATGATGACGCGGCATACATTCAGCCAGCCTCTCACTTAAACTATGCTCTGTTGCTCAACAACATTGCTGGTAAAGCTGAAGCTAGTAATGCTGAAGCTAGTAGTGATTACAATGCTACGGCTAAAGTTGTTTTAGAATCTAGTTTTACCAACTTGCCCGAAGAAGCAATACAGAGACTAGCCGCTGATCCGTTAGTAATAAAGCTGGCCACTGATACTGGTGCGAAACTGCCAGAACTTACTAAGGTCTCTGAGACTACTGAGTCTACTGATGCTCCTGCAACTACTGATGCTCCTTCAACTACCGATGCTCCTGCGTCCACCCCAGTTGGATCCGATGATAAAGCTGCCCTTTTGGCTACTGTCACACCTGAGCAGTTGCTTGCGGCTGCCCGGAAATGGTCTCAAGATGGACCAGACTTTATTCCACAGACGAAGGCCGCATACGAAGAACTTCTTAAGCGTCTGGAAGACCCGGCAACTATTGAAGCAGCAAAGAAGCACTTAGAGAATAATGTTGTTGCTTTAGAGAAAGGCCAGACTCATGATGGTAAACCAATGGATGCTGCCACCAGATTGCAGTATCACCAAGAAAATGCTGCGGTATTGAATCTTTTGAGCCAAGGAATTACTTTCCGTCAAGAGTATGCCGCCTACCTCGGCGGCAAAGACGCACTGGCCATAAACACAAAGAAGCCTGAGAACCTTCAGCCTATGCTTGGCAACGATGATTCACAGATGAATTTGAACAAGTCTATGAATGACCAGCTCAAGCTTGTCTATCAGACAGCTGACAAAATGCCTGTTGATCTAATGAAGCGAGAACTGGCTAATTTAGAGAAGAGCGTGAACACAATTGGTTCAAGCGATACTGAAGGCCTGATTCCTCAAGTTATAGATTACTTGCGCGGCAATAAAGATGTGCCAGGTGCCATAGATATTTCTGTCACTACTCGGACAGCTGCGGCGATGATGTATATTTCGCAAGGGGCAGTATTTAATAGTGAGACGAATATCTGGGAGCACCGCTCCTCTGGTGCGGTCGACTCTCTCTATCAACCAACTATGGCTTTAGAGTTGTTGAAGCAAGCTGACTCTAAGTACAAAGAAATTCATGGTGCCAATGCTACAGACCCGGGCCTTGATCGAGTCAAAGCTTTTGGTGCTCAACTGGCACCAGAACAGTTCAAAGCTATTAGCACCAAGGCTAACACTGAAATGTGGAGTAGCGGTTCAGCTCTCGTTGATGTTGGTCTGTCGTTTGCAACACAGCTGGGTATGGCCGCACTGTTATCAAAAACGAGAATGGGATTCGCCGCCAAGCACGCTGTTGCTGATGCTACTTCGATTGGAGTTAACTATGCCAGCCGTGCGGCAATGATGCGATATGGCACTGGTGAGTGGGAAAATCCGGCAGATACAGCGGTAAATGCTGCAGCAGCAGCAGCCTTTGTGGCAGCATTTAAGTATGGTGGTATTGCTGGCAAAAAGTTCGGGCAGGGTAATATAGCCAGCTATCAAAGCGTGGCCGATGCCGCTCGTAATATGGACAATCAGGTCGGTAAAGTCATGACCTTAGGCGAGTATGGTGACCGTCTTGCAGCCATTGGCATGAACACTGAAGCTCAGGCAATTAGAAGTAGCAATTTCGCTGGACGAAAAATTGCCGAGATCACCGATGATCAGCTTAAGGTAGTCTTGCCCACCTCACTAAGTACACGTGGGGCTGAAGCCATGAGCCAGATTCAGGCGGGTATGACCCCAGAACTAAAAGCTATTGTTGAGTTGCAAAAGAAGGGCATCAGTACAGTTGGTGACATGAAGGCTGCTGTAGCGCAAGATTTGTCTAGCACTCAAGAGTTCGTTCAGGCCGCTAAGGCGCTTCCTGGCTATGAGAAAAGGACTCCCCGTCAGATTATGGAGAAGCTTGCTGCCTCTGGTAATACTCGCTTCGATACTGCTGAAAAAATTACCACTGAACTGGCTGGGCTTGCTTATGGTGCGAGACTGCCGCGCCTTGGAAACGTTGAATCAATTATTCTTCTGGGCGACCGTGGTCGAAAAATAGCTACCCGGCAAGTAAACTCAATTGCTGACGTTGAAGCATACCTCGTCAAAGCAACCCCAGAAGGTGAAGTGGCTCGCTTATTCCCGGGTTTGAAGGGGCAGCCTGATGACGCCATTCTTCGTCAAGTTGAGGGGCAGTCTAGCGGTATCTTTGGCAATCTTTCGCGAAATCGAACTGATGGGCAAGGTTGGCGCAAACTTGATGGAATGTCAGATCAGATTGAACAAATACAACCTAAAACTATTGCTGCTAAGGCTAAAGATATTGCTTTTACAAACCGCTTCTATGCTGGCTTGAGTATTCCCAAAAAAAGCAATGCTAGTGTGGCTGATGTTCAGGCCTTAGCTGCCGGTATGAAGCGACGAGCCGATGGTGTTTCTGTGGCATCGTACATAGTTGGCTATCACGCCTACGAAAGTATCACTGGGGTCTATGACCGGCTAGGTAAGGGTGTTGATGAAGATGGCAAGCCGAAAACATATGCTTTTGGCGAAGCTATGCTTGATGCCAATTTTGGCAGCACTAATCCAACGGCTATGGATTTTCTTGGTACAGCTGGGCGAGATTTCGCTGGAGCTTTCTTTGCCGGACCAAGCTTCCGTGCCTTGTCTCGGGTGGGTATGGCTGAAACCCGTGATCTTGGCTTCAAAGGCGTGCGTGAAACTGTCAAAACACTGGGTAATCAAGCACTTGGTGTTCCTCCCTTTGTACCTTTTTGGGGTGCCACTCTAGTCACATACCAGCAGTGGAAAATCAACAACGGCGCCGACCAGCCTCTTGAGGATAAGGATTATGGTTTGGGGCTAACAATAGCTCCATAAGCTGTAACTCACTAGTCCAATCATAAGTTCTAAATGATGAAGTCTGAATGAACCCAAACGTGTCCAGGATGTTGTCGGCTCGTATACATGTAGATGGAGCCATGGTTGTCAAGATAAAAATATAACCACTTGGCTTCCCGCCTACGTAGTTTCCCCAGTTTCAAAGGACGCTAAAGCTGGAATAAATTAATATGGCGCGTTGTGTTAATGGTCGCTACTCACTAGGGGTTCTTTCTAATGTCTGATGTTGCTGATTCAATCTTGAGCAAAAAAACAGATGCTGCGGCTGCCGACCCTAAGAAGGTCGACTTCGGGGCAATCTTTGAAGCGCCTAAACTAACGCCCAAAACAGCTGGTGACACTGCTGGCACAGCACCAAAGACAGCCACTGGTGATAGCACCGGTTCGGCCAAGCCTCCTGTGGATGTAGCAGCAGCGCCAGTAGACAAAGCAGCAGCGCCAGTAGACAAAGCAGCTGCGCCAGTGGATAGAGCAGCAGCGCCAGTGGATAAAGCAGCAGCGCCAGTAGACAAAGCAGCTGCGCCAGTCGATAAAGCAGCCGCGCCAGTAGACTCTGCCCTAGACCTGACTAAGCCGCTCAGCCCTGAGTTGGTTAAGGGTCTTACTTTGTCTAAAGAAGTAGCTCGCATTCTTGATAACGATGTGCCCCAGGCCAATCGCGCCCACAAAATTCCTGATGCAGAAGCGGCCTACAATAAAGCTATTGAAATTGCTAAACAAGTCACGCCAGAGCAGATTGCAGCAGCTAAAGCCGACTATGAGGCTGTTCTTAAAGCTAAGGCCACTGAAAAAGATCCTGAGAAATTGCGGGCATTGGCTGAACGCCAAGCTGCTGACTACACTCTTATGCGTGTCAACGATTGCGCTCAGGGTAACAAAGCCCTCTGGCTCTATCGTCAAGGCCGAGTAGAAGAAGGAACCACGCAGTTCTTACAGGCCGCTGGCCTATCTCCAGAAGATGCTAAGAATTTGTCGAAACTCACTCCTGAGCAGAAAAACGTATTGGCTGACAAGTTAAATGCCAATGCCACGATTCTTACAGATCCGAATTTCATGCGCCAATATACTCGCATCATGGAAAGCGGCCAAAAGCTGCCACAAGAATTTGTGCAGATTCATCAATATCTAAGAGATCAACAAGAGAAAGCTGCTGCCGCTAAGCCCGCTGATGCTCCTGCTCAAGTTCGAGCGGAGGCTAACACTCAGGCTGGAGCTGAGACTCAAGAATCTAGAATAGCTACGATTCAGCGCCTCATTCCAAATGAAGCTGCCAACATAGCTGCCATTAGAGCCGGTAGTGAACTCTCTAAGCAACTAGCAGACAAAGGCGTCACGACCCTTACACCAGAACAACAAAAAGTTCTGGCCGATAGTGTTAAGGCCGCTGATGATCACCTGCTGCTCTCTAAAGCTAAGTATGAATTTAGTGCTGCTGAGCTGGCTAAGCTCGTTCCAGCAGATAAAGCAGAAGCCTTTACTGCAGCAGTAGGGAAGATCGATACTGAATTTAACAACATGGTGGCGAAGAGCCCTAAGGGCACTGATGGCAAACCGGCTCTCAGTCAGGCTGATGCTGGACTTTTGCAAACAATCACTAATCTCGATGTCAGTGCTGCTGATCGCACCGCTGCACTGGCTAAATTGGGTCAGACCTACCCTGCCTTTGGCAAAGCCGTTAATGACGCAGTTGCCGTTGTTGGTACTCCTGAAAACGGACTCAATGCTATTGCTCTGCAGTTTGGCATGACTGGCTTGGCCCAGAACTACCAAGAGGCAATTTACGCTAAGCCTACTGCTCACTACAACTATGCTGCTTTGCTTAATTCAGTAGGTGGAAAAGCTGCCGATGGTAGTGATAACAAGGCCACAGCTAAAACCGTATTAGAAGCTAGCTTTGCTGGCTTGCCAGATGAAGCCATTAAAGTTATAGCAGCTAGTCCTGTCATCACTAAGCTTGCCACCGATACTGGTGCTAAGCTTCCTGTGGTTGCGGCCTCAGCTGATGCTGCTAATAATCCGGCGAAAACTACTGATGCTGCTGCTGCTGGGCAAACTACCGATGCTGCCGCTGTTCCTGGCAAGACTACTGATGCTGCTGCTCAACCAGCCGCTCTTGGTGACATGAAGGCCCAACTAGCTGCGGCTACACCAGACCAGTTGCTTGATGCTGCTCATAAGATGGCTAAAGAAGGGCCAGACTACATACCTCAAACAAAGGCGCTTTACGAAGAGCTTTTGAAGCGTATTGATGATCCAACTCGTGTCGCCGAAATTAAGAAACAGCTAGCTGACAAAGTGGGCGCCATAGAAAAAGGCCAAACACTTGATGGCAAGCCGCTTGATGCTGCCACCAGACTACAGTATCACGCTGAGAATGCCAGCATGATTGATTCGTTGAGCCTCGGAATTACTGTTCGTCAAGAATATGCCGCTTATCTTGGTGGTAAAGATGCTCTGGCCATAGACACCAAGAGCCCTGAGAAGCTTCAGCCAGTTTTAGGTACTGGCCCCAACCAAATGGACTTGAACAAGTCCATGGACGATCAGCTTAAGCTGGTTTACGCTGCTGCCGATAGTATGCCAGTTGATTTGATGAAGCGTGAAAAAGCCAACCTGGAGAAGAGCATGAGCACCATTGGCTCAAGCGATACACAAGGCCTCATTCCCAAAGCATTAGACTTCTTGCAGGGCACTAAAGACAGAGCCGGTGCCATAGATATTGCTGTCACCACTAGAACGGCTTCGGCTATGATGTATATTTCGCAAGGGGCCGTATTCAACAAAGAGAAAAATGCCTGGGAGCACCGCTCCTCACCACAAATTGATTCTCTCTATCAGCCAACCAAGGCTGTTGAACTACTTAAGCAAGCCGACGCTAAATACAAAGAAATTCACGGTGCCAATGCTACTGATCCATCTCTTGATCAAGTTAAAGCTTTTGGTGCTCAACTGGCTCCTGAGCAATTCAAAGCTGTCACAACAGCAGCTAACACTAAGATGTGGAGCACTGGTGTAGATATCGTCGATACTGGTTTGTCTTTCGCTACCCAGCTCGGTGTAGCTGCACTGTTGTCTAAAACTAAGATGGGATTTGCTGCTAGGCATGCTGTTGCCGATGCCTCTTCGTTTGGTGTCAACTTCGCCACTCGTTCAGTAGCAATGCGCTTGGGCACTGGTCAGTGGGAAGCACCAACTGAAACGGCTGTTCACGCTGTGGCTGTGACCGCCCTAGTCTCGACCATGAAGTATGGCGGTATTGCTGGTAACAAGCTATTGAATCGCAACCTCGCTGGCTACGAAAGTGTAGCTATGGCTGCTCGTAGCATGGATAACGAGGCCGGCAAAGTTATGACTTTGGGTGAGTACGGCGAACGTTTAGCTGCTAAAGGTCTGAAAACCGAAGCTGATGCTATTAGAAATAGCAGCGTCGCTGGACGCAAGATTGCCGATCTTACTGATGATGAGTTGAGAGCCGTATTGCCAACCTCGCTCAGTACTCGCGGTGCTGAGGCAATGACTTTAGTTCAAGGCGGAATGACTCCTGAACTGAAGGCAATTAACGAACTGCAGAGAAACGGTATCAGTACCGTCGGCGACATCAAAGCTGCTGTAGCCAAAGATTTGAATGTCACTCAAGATTTTGTAATGGCTGCTAAGGCCCTTCCTGGCTACGAGAAGATGACTCCTCGCCAAGCCATGGAACAGCTAGGTGCCGCGGGGGTTCCAAGGTTCGATACAGCCAAGAAAATTACCGATGAGTTGGCTGCTCTCGATAACGGTATGAGGGTATCGAGGCTTGGTAGTGTTGAGTCAGTGAAGGTGCTACCAAAAATGGGGCCTGTTTCAGGCAAGTCAATCTCTGTCCCTACTCGTGACGTTAGAACAATGGGTGAGATTGAAGGCTTCGTTGCCAGAGCAACTCCTGAGAGCGAAATGGCTCGCATGTTCCCAGGTCTTAAGGGCCAAGCCGACGACGTTGCTCTACGTCAGCTAGAAGCAAACGGAGCAGGTATATTTGGCGACATTTCTCGCAAGGGAGCCAACGGACAAGGCTGGCGCAAACTTGATGAACTGGCTCCTGAAGTCAGTGATATAACCAAGAAATCAAAAGGCCAGTGGTTGAAAGAAGTATTCGTAACCGATCGCTTCTATGGTGGTCTCAGTATTCCTAAGACTGCCAGGGCTGACTTGGCTGATGTCCAAGCTCTTAAAGGTGGAATGACCCGCCGAGCCGATGCTGTAGCTGTTGGATCATACATGGTTGGTCTACACGCTTATGAAAGTATCACTGGCGTTTACGACCGGATGGGCAAGGGCGTCGATTCAGATGGTAAGCCGGTCAAATATAATTTCGGCGAAGCCATGCTCGATGCTAACTTTGGCAGTACTAATCCTACGGCCATGGACGTCGTCCGCCGCAGTGGTGTGCTAGAAGGCCTCTTTGCTGGAGCTGCTTTCCGTGGCTTCTCTAAACTAGGTATGGCCGAAAGTAGAGATTTGGGCGTGAAAGCAATTCTCGGTCAGAATCTCAACCGTAGAGCACTAACCTACCAAGCCTTGAGTTCGCCTCTTATCGCTCCATTTGCAGGGGCAGCGCAAGACTCCTGGACCTTGAGACCAATGGTTACAGGCGCTGATAGGCCTCTTGAAGATTATGATTATGGCCTAGGAACCGCCATCCCTCCAGCTGATGCCACACCTAAGGCTGCTGTCGATGCCACTGCTAAAGCTCCAGTCGATGCAACGGCGACGGCTCCAGCCGATGCTACACCTAAGGCAGCGCCTGCGGCTGCTGCCGATGCCACACCTAAGGCAGCGCCTGCGGCTGCTGCCGATGCCACACCTAAAGCAACTCCTCAGGCGGCAACAAGAGCTGATGAAGTAGCAAGTCCTGATGCTAGTCCATAATTGAAGCAAGAGAGTATCAACTTCTCTTGATTACCGCTGATTTCAAGCAAGGCGCCGTCTCTGATGGCGCCTTCGTTTTGAGGGAATTGATTGACTAAATTTGTCTGACTTTGTCTAGAAAAGGGAACAATCTGTATAGTCCATATTACTGAGGAAGTGAATGCTTTCAATCAGTATATGAAGTAAGAGGGTTTAAGCCATGACCGAGACCAAACCAGATACTATTAAGGTAGTCGATGCCACCCCTAAGAAGGTAGACGATGCTGGTGATGCCAGCCTCAAGCTGAGTTTGGCCGGAAACGCCCCTAGTGATAAGACTAAAGTAACAGATGCAGCGGCCAAGCCAGCTGAAATTGATGTTAAAAAACAAACTGAAGAAATTTTTGGTCGCATTACTACAGCAAAACAATCTGCTGATGCCCTAGCTGAACTGATCGTCAGTAAGAAGCCGATGGACGAGAAACTTACCGTTACTGGTGCTGATGGCAAACCGCATCAAACAACCGTGGGCGAGCGTATCAAAGAGTTGAAACAAACTGTTGACAATGCAGCTAATCAAGCTGTTGTGATGTCTAAGTCTGTAGATCAAGCTGAAGTTTCGCGTCAACTTAATAACAGTCTTGCCGAGCGCAATACCATTGCCAAAGGGCTTGGTCTTGATACCAACAAATTATCATCTGCCAGCATTACTGAGGCTCTAAAAAATCCTGGTGATACTGCTACCAAAACTAAGCTAGAGGGCTTGCTCACAGCGCAAGATAAAGTTGATGGATTGAAGACTCTAGAGAACGCTCCAGCATTTACTAAACTGATTTATGCTCAACTGAAAGGTGGTGGTTTTACTAACCCTAACACTCCAGTTGAGATGCTACCTAACGGTAAGCTAAAAGTAGATCGCGCCGATATCACGGACGCTATGTCACTTATTGCTGAAGCTGGCGCTAGTAGCAAGGATTTGCGCAATCACCCTCTTTATCTCAATGCCGTAAATGAAGTTTTCCCTCGCAACGAAAACGGTTCACAGAAAGTACAGACCATTACTCAAGAGCTGCAAAATGCAATTGAGCTTGGTAGCAAGGGCGATAAAGTTGAGCAAGAAAAAGCGCTCAAAGCTGCTGTAGCTCAAGCTGATAACATCAATGTGCCCATGATTGCTCAGATGGTTAAAGACCCTGCCTTTGCCAATAGACAGAGCCCAGAAGTATTGAAAGAGATGGCGAATACTGTGGTTATGGCTGAGACAGCTAGATTGCAATATGCTCAGTTTTTGGCAGAACAAGGCCGCTTCGGAGAGGCTCAAACACTTACTTTGAGAGTGAAAGCTGAGTGCCCTGATGTGATGTACAATCGCGGTGCTGATGGCCAAATTCACTACAATGATAATCGCTTTGTTGACTTAGCAAAACTAGATAAGCAGATGGCTGCTTCTTCTACCTTTGACCCAAATAAACTCAACACCGATATCAACAACTTCCGCACTCAATTCCAAAGATTGCAGGGTGGAAATACCGATGCTAGCTCTGAAACAAAAGAGTCTACATATGGCAAAGGCATGAACAATACTCAAGTTAAAGCCGATTTGGCTGCACTTGGTGCTTCTATGGATGGTCAGCTAGCTACACAGAAACGCGAATTGACTCAGTCTAAACAAGCACTTGATGCTGAAAAGACAAAATTAGAAGCTGAGCAGAAAGGTCTAGGCTCCAAGAAGTTCGTCACAGAAGAAGCTGGCAAGATCGAAGCTAAGCGCATAGAAGATCAAATCAAAATGATTGATATGCAAAAAGGTCAGCTCGAAGAACAGCTCACTAACAATACAAAAAACACCCAGTTGGTGCGCTTGCTTGAGGCTAGCTATGACTTGTCTCGTGAGGATAGATCAGCTGCTAATGCCAAGCTCGCTGAAATCGAAAAAGGCGACCCAGCGTTTGTTGCTGAGCACAGAAAAGATTTAGACCAAATGAAAGACATGGCTAAAGAGCCAGGTTGGTGGGATAGCTGGGGCAAGAAACTCTGCATCGTCGGTGCTGTAGTTGTTGGCGTGGCCGCTACAATTTGGCTTGGACCAGGATGCATTGCCGGCGGTGCTGCCGCTGGTGCCGCCGCCGCCACCGCTCTTGGTGTTACCGCTGGCACTGTCGGAATGACGATGGCCGCAACAGCCGGTGCCGTTGGTGGTGTCACAGCTCTTGGTCTGGGGGCTGGCACGGTAGCAGGTCTTGGTACTGGTGGCATGAGGCTGCTAGCCGAGCAGACTGGTGGAATAACACGCGATAGAGATGGTAATGCTCTTTATAGCCAACAATCTATTTACAGTGACATGGGTGATTCTTTCAAAGTTGCTTATCTCACTTCTAATATTGCCAGCGCTGGTGGTATCGCTAAGGTTGCTGCTGGATCTGGTGAAGTTGTTGCGGCCACTGGCTTCTTGGCACGGGCCGGAAGAACGGCTGCAGTCAACGGAGTTTTTGGTACTACTATTGCGGCGGCAAACACTGGAATGGAAAAGATTGCTAACCCCAATGCAGACATCAAATGGATTGGCCTCCTGCCAGATAGCTTCACCGGACAAGTGCTTTTTAACAGTGCATTGGGCATGGGTGGGTCAGGAGGTGGTAAAATGCTGAGCAGTTTTGTCTCTGCTGAGCGGGCTCCTATGGTCATGGGATCCCTAGTTACAGTTGGTTTTGGTCAGGGGTCAGGTCTCTTGATGGACCATAATGGTGTGAAAGACTATGGAGCTGCTTACAATGGCTTTAGAAACTCGCAGAGTGTCTTCGGACCATGGGGCTACACTCCGCATGATGAAAGTCGATCGCTCTTCCAGGCTGGTCAAGTGAGAGCAAATATGCAGCAACTTGATCAAGGTCAATCGTATTACAACACTAAGGCTTTCAATGCCAGTACACTAACAGGAAGCAATTCGGTGTTCGATAACGCCGCCAGATTGGCAGCTCAGCGCGACGCAGCTAAGTAGGGCAATAAATCAGGGTTTCCCTGTGAAGATGGTGCATGCAGGTATCGGTAATAATTCCGGCGTACAATGAAGATAGGCGACTTCCTATTACTTTAACGTCGGTTTACCGCTATTTTTATCAGTCGGGTTTGAGCTTCGAAATCATTGTCGTCGATGATGGTTCATACGATGATACGGCTGCATATGTGGAAGAATTTGCCGAGCAATATCCTGGTGTAAGGCTGATTTCTTATGCGCCAAACCGTGGCAAGGGCTATGCTGTGCGCACTGGTATGCTGGCTGCTCGTGGCGATTATTTGCTTATGAATGATGCCGACGGCAGTTCACCCATCGAAGAGATGCAGAAGCTCTTGGCGAAGTGCGAAGAGGGCTTTGATGTGGTTATTGGTTCGCGGGGCATGGGTGATCCTGAGGCCGTCGTCAAGGCCTTGCCTCACCGCAAATATATTGGCAATACTTTTAACCTCATTGTGCAGAAATTGATTCTTCCTGGTATCAAGGATACTCAGTGTGGTTTCAAATTATTCAGTCGTCAGGCAGCCCATGACATTTTTTCTGTGTCGCGTTTGAATGGCTATGCTTTTGATGTAGAACTTCTTTATATTGCCCGCTTACGTGACTATAAAATTGCTGAAATTGCCATTAACTGGGCCAATGTGGAAGGCTCAAAAGTGAATGTATTGACCGATTCACCGCGCATGTTAGCAGAAGTGTTGCGCATCACCTTTGGTGCCTGGTTTGGCGATTATCGTAAGTTAGTAGCTAAGAAAAAATCTTAGTGAATGTTAGCTGTGGCCAGTGCATTTACAACTTCCTGGTGAATGGTGCCATTGCTAGCGAGAATATGCCCGCTCATCATATCTAGGGGGCCAGCCTCAAGGTTACTTACTTTGCCACCAGCTTCTTCGACAATAAGAGCTCCGGCTGCTACGTCCCAAGCTGATAGCTTGCGCTCCCAGAAGCCGTCTAATCTACCGCAGGCGACAAATGAAAGATCGAGAGCCGCTGAGCCGTCGCGCCTGACACCATGGCAGATATTGGTTACGTGCTTGAAGCTGTCCATGTTGTTGTAGATATTGTTTACGGTGTCAGGGGGGAAACCTGTGGCCAAAAGACCATTGTCAAGAGAGGCGCAGCTGGATACCTGAATTGGCTCATCGTTGAGAAAAGCGCCCTCGCCCTTGATTGCTCTGAATAGCTCACCTGACATGGGGTTGAAAATAACGCCATGGGTGACTATGCCGTCTTCTTCAGCTGCTATAGAGACACAAAAGAAAGGATAGCTATGGGTATAGTTGGTAGTGCCGTCCAAGGGGTCAATGATCCATCTTCTGATAGGGCTTTTGATTGGGCTTCCACTTTGTCCTTGACCTTCTCCTTGACCTTGGCTACTAGCAGAACTTTTACCATGGCTAATGCCGCTTTCTTCGGCGAGGAAGCTGTCTTCAGGAAAGGCTGCTTTAATGGTGCTAATGATCAATTCTTCGGAAGCTTTGTCTACGTCAGTGACAAGGTTGAAGGCGCTCTTATAGTCAACACTTTTGATTTTGCCAACACGGGCTTTTAATAAAGCTCCACCCGCTAATGCTGCTGCTTTCGCTACATCGAAGACTTTGGTCATAACCGCCTTTAGTTAATATGGTGAAGTATATTTTGAGTTTACTCTAAAGCCGTCAATAAAGACTTGTTTAGCTAAAAGTGGCGTTTTGTTGACGTAGCTATGGTCGCCGCTCTATCCTCTATCTGTATATTGATTACCCCTTGAAAAAGATGCGCTTATGATACTTGGCAACTTCGCGGTAGAAATTATTACAGGCAAGTAAGGGCGTGGGTAAGTGAATTTGCCACCGCCAGCATTACTGTTGGCGGTTTTTGTTTTAGATCAGTTTGTAGACCAGTTGATAGAACAAATTTCGAAGTAATTTAGAACTAAATTAGAGACTATTGAGGACATACTGTGGCCGACGATAAGAAGAAATTTCCAGTCAATCTTCCTGTTACTGCTTTTCCTATGAAAGCGAACAGCACGGTTCGCGAAGTCGAAATTCAGAAGTTCTGGGATGACAAACAAGTTTACGAGCTTAATTTAGAAAAGCGCAGTGCCTCTGAAAAATTCGTTTTGCATGATGGTCCTCCGTATTTGAGTTCGAGCAAAATTCACATTGGCACAGCCCTCAATAAAATTCTCAAAGATATCATCACTAAATACAAAGCTCTTCATGGCTTCTATGCACCCTACGTTCCAGGCTATGACAGTCATGGTTTGCCCATTGAAAACGCTGCACTGAAAAATGTAAAAGGCGGAAGAGCTGCCATTACTCCAGTTGAGTTAAGAAAAAAATGTAGAGAATTTGCCCTCTCAAACCTTAAGGGTCAAGAAGACAACTTTAGAAGACTTGGTGTTTGGGGTGATTGGGCTCATCCGTACATCACTCTTGATCAGCACTTTGAAGCGGCGCAAATTAGAGTGTTTGGCAAGATGGTAACCAATGGTTATCTCTACAAAGGTCTCAAACCAGTTTACTGGTGCCCTACTTGCGAAACAGCGTTGGCTGAAGCTGAAGTTGAGTATGCAGACCATACATCGAACTCGATCTATATCAAGTTTGCTGTGCCCGATAGTGAGCGTAGCAAACTGCCTAAGTTTGTGTCTGAATCTAAGAACGGTGCCGCAAACACTAACGAGAAAACCCCTGTTTCGTTTGTTGCTTGGACCACTACTCCTTGGACACTGCCAGCAAACTTAGCAATTGCTCTGCATCCAGATTTTGTCTACGAATTTATCACTACACCAGAGCATGGTGTTTTAGTGGTGGCACAGAGTCTGCGCGAAACATTCTTGCAAGCAGCTGATATCGATGCTACTGCCGTAACGGTGCTAGGCGAAGCCACTGGCCGTGAGCTAGAACTAATAGAAGCACGACATCCGTTTATTGATAGGGCCAGTCGAGTAATCAATGGTGCTCACGTTACCAACGAAGCCGGCACCGGGGTAGTGCATACTGCGCCTGGTCATGGCCCAGAAGACTTTGAAGTGGGCAAGCTCTACAACCTTGGCGTGCTTTCTCCTGTTGATGGCCGCGGCATCTTTACTGATGAAGCTGGTCTGTTTAGCGGACAACATTACGCTAAAGCTAACCCCGCTATCGTGGATCATTTGAAAGAAGTTGGTGCCTTGATCAAGCATCAAACTTTCAGCCATAGCTATCCCCATTGTTGGCGTTGCAAAAATGCTTTGATTTTCAGAGCCACTGAACAGTGGTTTGCCTCAGTTGAAGGCTTCCGCCAGAAAGCATTAGAGTGCATTGATCAAGTGGAATGGTTGCCGAATTCGGGTCGCAACCGCATCTTCAATATGGTGCAGAACCGCTCAGATTGGTGTATCAGCAGGCAGCGAGCCTGGGGTGTGCCCATTCCAGTTTTCTATTGCAAGAAATGCAATGAACCATTGATGAATGAACAGAGCATTGAAGCAGTCGCCAAAGTGTTTGATACTGAAGGCTCTGATAGCTGGTGGGAAAAAACACCGCAAGATTTCGTCGGCGATATGAAGTGTGGTAGTTGCTCATCTTCTGATTTCGTTCGTGAGACCGACATTATGGATGTCTGGTTCGATTCAGGAGTGACTCACTCTGCTGTGCTTGATGCTCGACCAGAGCTACGTGGCTCGCCCTGTGAGTTATATCTAGAGGGTTCAGATCAGCACCGTGGTTGGTTCCAGTCGTCATTGCTTACGAGTGTTGCTATTCATGGTCGTGCCCCATATAAAACAGTTTTGACTCACGGCTTTGTCGTTGATGAAAACGGCCGCAAGATGTCTAAGTCTGTGGGCAACGTTGTTGATCCCGATGAAGTAATTAAGCAATACGGAGCCGATGTATTGAGGCTATGGGTCGCTTCAGTTAACTATACTGATGATATTCCAATCGGTAAGAACATGCTGGCTCAACTAGCCGAAGTCTACCGTAAGCTGCGCAATACTGCCCGCTATATGCTTGGCAATTTGTATGATTTTGACCCTGCTGTTGATGCTGTGGCTTTCGAAGATCTCTCATCGCTAGATCGTTTCTTGTTGCATCGCCTTAATGAATTGGTAGAAGAAGTGACTCGTGATTTTGATCGCTTTGAGTTCTTTAAGTACTATCAATTGCTGCAAAACTTCTGCGTGGTAGAGCTTTCTTCGTTCTATTTCGATATTGCCAAAGATACTCTTTATACCGCTGGGCCAAAATCATTGAAGCGCCGTTCGGTGCAGACTGTTCTTGCTCACATGCTGCAGGCCTTGGTTCGGCTACTGGCTCCAGTGACTCCGCACATGGCTGAAGACATCTGGCAACATATGACTGATGCCATGAAGACATTTGGTGGTGGCCATCAAAGCGTATTGCTCACCGATTTCCCTAAATCAAACAAGAGCTTTGAGAATACTCTTGAGTCTGATTTCTGGCATGAGTTAATTGACGTGCGAATCATCGTCAACAAGGCTTTAGAGACTGCTCGTGCCGCCCGCAAAATCGGTAGTTCTTTAGAGGCCAAAGTTGAACTGGCTTTTGAAGACGCTGCTTTGGCTAAGAAGGTGGCCGCATTAGGTGATGACTTGCCTGGCTTCTTCATTACTTCGCAAGCCGTCATTGGTATCACTTCAACTGTAGAAGCATTGGCTGAAAACAATGAAAGTGGTATCAGTGTCAAAGTAATTCCAGCCTCTGGCACAAAGTGTGCGCGCTGTTGGAAATTCACTGAAGACCATGGCACTGGTAAGTTGCCAGTGCTTTGCCTGCCTTGCGATCAAGTTATTGCCGAGTATTATCCTGATTTTGATTTGGAGTTGGCGATCTAGGTAGATATTGTTCAAGTTCTCTATAAAAGAGGAGAGATTTTTGCGGCAAAAATCTCTCCTCTTTGGAATGCGACTAAGGCGTCAATTAAAAAGGGAAGATTTTTCTGGAAAAATCTTCCCTTTTCGGAACCTGACTAAAGCGGCAATTCACAATAGCTTTTTCTTGACTTGGGTTCTTCTGGGCTCAATATTACAATTTGCTCTTTGCTGTCCTTGAATCCAAATCGACTGTAGAAACTTGGTTAAGGAATAGCATTTTTGAGTGAATATGAGGCATTTAAATTGGCCGCATATGAATTGTTAGCAGTGGGCATGTTACCGTTATCAGAATCTCAATATTCTCGATGGCTAGTGAATGAAACGAGAAGACTCAAAAGAGCTAAAGATTGCCGTCACAGAACTCGTGGAAGACTCGAGTAGTCTTCTGCCTTCGTCGTATCAGGCTTATACGCCTGAATTGGTGGAGACTAGTGACAGACCAGCGGCTTTGCTTGTGGATAACGTTGAGCCCCAGGCTCCTGAATGTGCCCTTTCTCCTGAGGCGACCCGGGAGCAATTTCCTAATCTTGGTGAGCGCTATGAAGTTCTCGCCTTGGTTGGCCGGGGCGGTATGGGTGTTGTTTACAAAGTTAGAGACAAAGCCGTCGACAAAGTATTTGCCGTTAAGGTTCTCAATCACGATCTTGTTCAAGACAAAATATCCGTCAAACGCTTTGAGCAAGAAGCTAAGGCGGCCAGTGCTCTCACCCACGCCAATTTAGCTGCAGTCTACGATTATGGTGTTGGTGTTAGCGGTTGTCCCTTTTTGGTCATGGACTATCTGGAAGGCCAGACTTTAGAGCAAGAGCTGGCTCAGGAGGGCTATTTAGATAGCGAGCGGGCTCTCGATATATTTATCCAAACAGCGGAAGCTATGGCTGACTCACACCTTAAGGGAGTTATCCACCGCGATATTAAACCTGCCAATATTATTTTGGAAAAGGCTGAAAATGGTTCTGACTTTGTCAAGCTTGTCGACTTTGGCATCGCCAAAGTTTTACCCAGTGAGCAAAAGGCCCATGAAAATTTGACTCAGACTGGAGACATTTTTGGCAGCCCGCTCTACATGTCACCAGAGCAGTGCGAAGGCAATATGCAAGACCGCCGCTCTGATATTTATTCCCTCGGCTGTTTGATGTATGAGACTCTCACTGGTGTTAAGCCCTTTGCAGCAGAGAATCCGATCAAGATTATTCTTCGCCATATTAATGAAGATCCAAAGCCAATTTCTAGTCTTACTACTGTTTCTAATCTTCCCTCTCAGTTTAAAGTACCGGCTGATTTAGACAAGGTGATTTTGCGTTGCTTAGCTCGCGACCCTAATCAACGCTATCAATCTGCTTATGAGCTAGTAAACGATCTCAAACTTATTCGCGATGGTGCGAAAGTAAGCTTTCCTCAGGCGCTGGCTGGTGCCGCCAAAGCCAATGGCTACAAAACTCCGGGTTGGACTATTTTTGCCCTAGTGGGATTGGTTAACCTGATAGTAGGCTTTTTCATTATTTCGAAGTTCACCGAGTCCCCCTCACCGCCTAACACCTCTATTGGCCATCCTATAGCTGCGCCTAATGACCAGTTTGCCGACGCCCTCAATTTTGACAGTAAGTCCTATTCGTATTTTGTTGCGGGCGAATATGACAAAGCCGCACCACTGCTAGAGTTTGGCACCAAGGTCTATAGAGATAGCATTGCCGCTGATCTCAAAAAAGGAGATGATGCCGCCTTTCGCCGCGACAGCGCTCTTCTCAATGAGAATTTCCAGCATCTGGGCAAGTGTTACATGATGATGGCGCGTCAATCGGCCAGCAACGGCCAGGCCAGCGAAGCGATTGACTTGCTCAACAAGGCTAAAGTTAACTATGAGCTGGCGCTGCCATTTTATAAAAAGTATGGCAATTATTCCGGTGGTCAGATGCCTGAGTTTGTCAGTGATTTTGCCGAAGTCTTGCGCAAGCTAGATTTGCAGTCTGAACTGAAGCAACTAAAAGATCTGGCTCAGGCAAATAGAATTGCTATCTAGTAATTATTTCAAGAGCTTTAGGGCGTAACTGTTTATGGCTAGAACGCTCAAGGCATCGGTAATTTCGCCTTCTTGCACCATTTCTACTGCTTCAAAAAAAGCTACGCGTCTAACTACTAATTTTTCGCTGCCCTCGGGCTCAGCTTCACCTAAGGTAAGCCCTGTGGCCAAATACCAGATTGCTTCTTCGTCAGATACTGAATTGGACAAATGGGCCCGGCCGAGAACTTGATAGTTAACGGCTTCTAGACCGGTCTCTTCTTTTAGTTCGCGCTTGGCGGCGTCGAGCGTATCTTCGTTTTGAGGGCAGCCTCCTTCCGGAATTTCCCATGAATAGAAGCCCAGGGGATAGCGATACTGTCCAACCAGATAGGTATAGCCTTCTTCGTCTATGGGCAAGACACCAACGGCTTTGTTCTTGAAGTTGACGACACCGTAGATGCCATCGAGTCCATCGGGGCGGATCACTTGATCTTCTTGTACTTTGATCCACTGGTTCTCGTAGACCACAGACTGTGAAATGGTTTTCCAGGGGTTAGCTTCACTCATGATTCAAGGGCCTGTTTGAATGTCTTGCTCGAACGTATTCTGATGTACTCGGCCGTCAGTGTGATTATGAAGGTGGCGCTTAGCATTAGGGTTGATAGGGCATTGATTTCGGGGCTGACACCGAACTTAACCATGCTGTAGATGCGCAGGGGCAAGGTAGTGGCGCCTACTCCGGCGGTAAATTGAGTGATGACAAAGTCATCTAAAGAAAGAACAAAAGCTAAAAGGGCACCAGAGACAATACCAGGCGCCAGAATGGGTAAGGTTACTTTGCAAAAAGCTTCGATTGGCGTTGCTCCAAGATCAAGTGCGGCTTCGGCGAGCTGCGGGTTCAGTCCTTCTAGGCGGGCCGCTACTGTCAAGGCCACATAGGAAAGGCAAAAGATTATATGAGCGACAATTACGGTTGCCAGACCAAGGGGCAGGCCAACAGCAATGAAGAGAATGAGCGCACCTACTGCCATGGCTATTTCGGGAACAATAATTGGCAGCACAATTAAGCCGCGAATGAGAGCAGTACCCTTAAAGCGAGCTTGGCTCAAACCCACTGCTACCAACACGCCCATGAAAACTGAGACTGTTACAGAAATTGATGCCACTAGTAAACTATTGAATAGAGCCGATTTTACCGCTTCGTTTTCAAAGAGTTTTTGATACCAACTAAGAGTAAAGCCATGCCATTCGACTGCCAGTCTTGAATTGTCGAAGCTGAAGACAACAAGAATAATGATCGGTACATACATGAAAATGTAGACCAGAGCAGCAAATAGATTTAGTACTCTAGATTGGGGCATTGCTAGATTCTTGTTTAGAGTCTTGTTTAGGTTCTGGTTTAGCTAATAGACAATCTAATCTAGCCTGCATTGCTTTCAGTGGTGTCATGTCACCTTTTTGAGCGGCTACATCAATGCCTCTTTTGAAAGTCTCTATGGCCTTTTCTATTTGGCCTAGGCCTTCGTAGGTGCGACCTAGCTCTTGGTAGGCAACGGTATGATTGGGCTTGATCTCAATGGCTTTTAGCAAATATGGCTCAGCTAGCTGATATTGCTGCAGTATGTTGTAGCAATTACCTAATCCGTTGTTAGCAAAAAGATCATCACTGTCGATTTCTATAACTTGCTCAAACATAGCTTTGCGCTCGATGGCTTCCGCTTCGATTTTTGCTGTGTCTTCTTTTTGTTGGTGCTCTTGCATTGCTTCTTTGGCTGCCAGTCTCATGCGGATGCTCATAGACTGCGCTTTGGCTTCTTCAGCTTTTTCTTTGCCACCACCTTGTTCAAGATAAAAAACTGAGAGATTGGCATAAGCCATAATAGAATCTGGATTAATGCGAGCTAGGGCTTCCATCAATTCCACTGCTTCATCTAGCTGATTTTCTTTTGATAAAATTACGCCTAGTGCTTCGTAGGCATCTTCTAAGCTGCTATCAAGAAGCAGCGCAGTGCGCAATTTACTGATGGCTTCATCTGTATTTGTGCTTTCGCCTTGAACTTGACTTTGATCTTGGCTTTCACCGGCTTGTTGTTTATTATCTAGAGTGGCGTAGAGCTTTAGGGCTTCTTCGTAGAGAGATTTTGCCTTCTGCTTCAAATCTTCAGGTTCGATAAAAGGTAGCAGTTTGATTTTGGCCTGGCCAGAAAAGGTATTAGTATTTTTGTTCTCTGCTGGCGTCTCAATGGATACCTCCAGCACCCGGCCGGGCGTGCGGTAATCTCGTTTGACCATAGCCAGGGCGATATGCTGTTGCGTCCGCTCAGAATAGGCATTTGACAAAATTTTGGCAACTTCTTGACCTGCCACCATAAGCGGTGTGCCTATTGGTATTTTGTTAGTGGTTATTTTTTCACTATCAGCTTTATCTGAGTTGCTCTTTAGCTCTAGAATCAAACCTGCTAGTTGCTTGTTGGGTGAGCCGTGGCCTTTTACTCTTGCCAGAACCTCTTGCCCTTGGAAGCAGCCCTTGGTATAGCTGATGGCCTTGTCTTCTAAGCCTAGTTCTATAATTAGATTTTCGCTAGTAAAGTCTTTGGCAAATTGCGGCAGACCAGCTTCAACGCGCTCGACTAGTAAATCATCTTCAGTGAGCTTTCTGGCGCCCTTTTTGTTAAGTATGGGTAGAAGCTTTTCATTTAGTGACTCAAATTGTTCACCAGAGCAATAAATCAAGAATGCTTCTCTGCTTGAAAGTGGTGCTCTGAAAATATGTACATTGATGCCACAGAGGTCGCCGTCAATCAGGTCTCTCTCGAACAGCGCTGAGTTCCTTTGGCTGAGATTGTCATTGATGATCGTGCGGGCATCAGAGCCAATCAGAGCTAGCATTTTGCCACTGCTTAGGTTAAGCAATTCAACTTTGTCTGAGAAAATGTATTTGTCGAGATGTTCCAGAATGGTGGCAACTTGGCTCTCTTCTGCGATGATTCGGTACGAGCTGTTTTTGCGATAAAGATTGAAGTAGGCAACCACATGTGCCTTGCGGTCCAAGAGGGCGCTAGGCTGCCACTGGTAGGGCTTCAAAGCTTTTACGTCGCTGGTGGTCTGAGCGTTGATAAAGCGTTCGCTGTCAGGTCCGTAGATCTCAATCAGGCTGTATTGCGCTGCGGCAAAATATCCGAGTTCTTGGCCTGAGTTGCTCTGCGCCTCTTCTGCTTTTTCTTCCGCTTTCTTGGGGCGAGCTAGTTTTAGCTTGTTCATCTTGCCACTCTTGAGATTATTTGAAATAAGAAACGTGCCGGACAGAATTATTGCCGGCACGTTCCAAATTACCTATTGGTCACTATTCTAGTTTTTAGACTGAGAATGAATTGCCGCAACCACATGAGCCCTTAGCTTGTGGATTCTTGATGACAAAGCCCTGTCCATCAAGACCGCTTTGGAAATCCAGAACTGTGCCTTTCAAATAGATCGCGCTTTTAGGATCGATGAAAAGCTTGACGCCGTGTTCTTCGATTACATGGTCTTTTTCTTGAGCGTTGTCGAAGCTCATGCCATAAGACATTCCTGAACAACCGCCGCCTTTGATCTCCATACGCAGACCAGTCTTGCCTTCCTCATCAACCAATAGTCTTTTTACTTCGGCTGCTGCGGCTTCAGTCAAACCTACAATCGTGGTGGAAGTAGGCGCTGTGGTGGTGTCTGCCATACCCGATACCTCATTAGTGCTTGTATTGCGGGCTTTTGAGTACTAGTTCAAAACTACCCACAAAGTAAATTTATCACATTGGCCGGAGAATGCCGTGCACCGTAACAATCTGTTTCTCTTTGCTTTTGAGCATGAAGGCCACCAGGCTGCTGTTTCGGGAATTCAAGAGATTTTGAGCTTAATGATTCAGCCTGGGTCTCTATCTTATGCTGGCTCTCCATTTTGCTGCAGGCCAGTTCTTAGTTTTGCCGCTACCCGGCTGAGGCGCCGACCATAGTCGCCGCTGGCCAATTGCTCTAAGGTGACCCATTTGTATTTGGCCACTTCATCTTCTTGCAGTACTATGGGCCGGGCAATTTTGTGGTCCAGCCGGTAAATATATTGAAAGTCGTGATGTCGGTGCTCGCCTTCACTTTTAGCAGCATTGGCCGGAATGTCGTGGGTGTCGACATCAAACGGCAGTAGATTGAGTTCTGAGGATAGTGCATTAAGCCCTGAGTTGTGTGGACTATGCACAAGTGCTATCTCGCCCAGGCTCCCTAGCCCGGTTTCTTCTAAAAGTTCGCGCCTGGCTCCAGATTCTGGCTCTTCGTTGTGATTGAGGTGACCACCTGGTTGGAGCCAGCGCTTCAGGCCGTTGTGATGAATTAGAAGTACCTGCGACGATTGGTTGATCACTAGGGCACTGGCTGTTAGATGACCGACCATATTCTTGCGATTGGTTAAACCACAATCGTTTTTTCCTAATTGCTCCAGCAGCACCGGCATTCTTTCAGCTTCGTTCGGCAAATTGCTAAGATAGCGCCCCAGTAGTTGCGCTATTGAAAGAATGTAATCGCTTCTGCTGGCTTCTTCGTCTTCTTCTTCTTCAAGTACGTTTGTCACTGAGCTAAAAGGCCTCGAAAACTACTTGGGCAATTTCA
>CALROJ020000076.1:0-29725 GCA_943369735.1 bacterium Ga0077546 | reverse complement strand
CGGCCGAAAGGGTCGACAATGCTAGAAATCTTGTAAAAGCCAACATTGCCGACTGTGTTCGAAAGGTAGTTTATCGTGCTTACTTGCCCGATGGCATCGGTTATGGTGCTGATACGGAAATTGACATCGTACTGCACGAAGACTGTGTTACCCTGCGGATCTTTGACTTGTGTGAGAAATATTCTGGCAGGCGAACTTGAATCAGGTTGGTTATAGACTTCAATGCTGCCGTCTTTCATTCTTCTTTCGTAGACGCCACCGCCCATATTGACGAGCAATGCTTGCGACAAGAAGTTTGGAGTATAGACGCCGCCACTTAAGGCGTATACTTCAGTGCCACCACCTCTTATTCTGACTGATGCAACACTGGTGCTTGGGTCTACAGTCAAGTAAGAGAGCCAATAGAAGTTCCAATTCTGACCTAAATTCGAAAAGGAGAAGACAAGAGGTTGGTTGGTTTGCTGGTGGTTGAAGTCAAGACGATAATTTATTGACGGGCCAATGGGCGGTGAATAAGCCATTGGAGTATCTTGAATGTGCAGTGAAGCCAGCATGGTATAGACATCGGCGCTTGCCATGCCCTTGCCACCACCACTGCCACCAGTCTCGCAGTTAGGATGCGTTTTTTCACCATTCTCGGAAGTATCATTGTAGCTTCCATTGACAGCATTGCCTTTACCGAAAACTGTCTTTGCTTCTTCATCCGACACGGGGCTCCAACCTGGAGGTAAAGGCTTGTTAGTTGGCACCAAGAAGTAGCCATCAGTCTCTTGCTCTAGAGCTTTTGCTGTCACCCAAAGTTGTCCATCGCTATCAAAGGTTGGGTCTTTAATTTGATAAAGGCCATTGACTCTATTAACCACGGATGCAAAGTGGTCTACGGACCAATGCATCACACTTGGAACGATGAAAGCAGCTCCCTTAGAGCGTTTCGCAGCTTGATATTTCAAACCGACCTGGTTAGACCAATCTCTAACCTGTGCTAAGTTGGTGCCTTTATCTGTTGACTGTGCCTTCTCTAGAATTGGATTCATTTCAGGACTAGTCTTCGTGATATTTAAAATACTATTGAGCGCCATGGGGCCACATTTGAACGACCGGCCTGGCAGGTTTTCCATGCAGCAAAGGCCTTCTCTGGCGCCTCTGACCTTTTGCTCAGCTGAGCCGAAGAAAGCTCGCTTGTCGACTAAAGTAAGATATTTTTTCAGCTCTTCTTTTCTGCCAACTCGTGCGTCGATAACTAGAAGACTTGAAATTGCTTGGTTTGCTACAGCGGCTCTGTCTAAATCGGTTTCACCTTTTGACCCTTCCCAGGCTGCACAGAAGAGAGATAGGGCTTCAGAAAGATAGCCAGATTTAAATTTGATTTCTGCTAGATTTACTTGAACAGATGGCACCCAACGAGAGCTTGGATAATCAGCAAGAAACTTTTCGAATGGTGCGAGATTGAGCCTCTCTGCACCATTGGCAAGGCCATTAACATCTTTATCAGCGCTCGAAGAACTTGCATTCTTGAAGGTTTTAATAGCTGACGCTAGTGCCACGTTCTCACCAGGCACTGCACTGGTCGACATCGGCACCAGTGGCTCTTGGAATACACGCGCTGTCGTTAGTTCAAGATCTGTTGGAGCAGCAGAGAACTTTAACTCTGGCTTGACGATAGTTACAGAGCGAGGCCCAGTCTTTACCTGAACACTTGCAGGCGGTGGGGCCGGTGTTTCTGGATGATGAGGAATCTCCGGCATCGCTAAGGCGGCGAGTGGTGTCGTCGTCGATACCATGAGCAGGGTCAGAGCGATAGCAAAAAGTCGCTCGATAAATCTTGAGTTTCTGAAAGAAAGTCTCTGACCTACTTTGAGTCTATGGTTCACATTAAATTTAAAAGTCACTCTGAGCCCTGGGTTCATTCTATTGATTCTCATTGAATGTCATCGCGGAAATACTTACTGTGGTATGGCTGTAGTTGGTAGTTGCAAATTTATCTGAAGGGGTCTATTGTCGGAAACGTCCGGCGCAGGCCACTTTGCAGCATTTAATGTGTAATTTGCGGTTGTGATAGCGCTGCTAATACCATTTGCAACTACTAGGCACTTCAGCGTTTGTGTGTGATTTATCCTCAAAGGCCCTGAGTAGATAGGCGAACTTGTGGTGGGATTTACTCCCGTCAAGGTGAAATATGCAATTCCGTTGTACGGTACTGCTATGGCCACTTCTGTCGGTTCGGTTAACGTGCTTGTGCCCACGCTAAATACTGGTGCGGCAGTTGCCGTCGCAGTGGTGAGCTGGTATCGGTTGCTGAGGAAAGCCTGAATGTTTTTTCTCTCAGTTTCGGTAACTGCACGGCTATAACACAGTAATTCAGCCAGCTCGCCATTCCAATATGTTGTAATTGTGTTATTGGCGCCAAGAATATTCTGAGTCCTAGCCGTGTTGACTAGGTTCTGTACTGTTCCAGATATCTTGCTCTCGCCATTCACCGAAATACTGGCGCTGGCAGCACCATTGTGAACGGCATCCACAAGCTGAAACTTACCGACGGTGATGCTGCTAGCTGGGGTTATGACATTGCTAGCTGTTGTTGCATTGTAGGCATTGAGCCGTACCTGAGTGTTGACTGTTTCTAGGCTAACTAAGTTGGACGGCCCCGCGTTGGACGAAGCAAACAAAGTTTTTGTGGCTGTACCGACTGGCTTTATCACAGCGAAAATAGAAAACCCTGTGGTGAGATCTGTCAGTTGATTTGCCAACACGTAGTTTCTTGATGAGCCGTTAAAGGAGGCTGAAGGATAGCCGTTAATAGCTGGTGAAACAAGAGTAGCTTGCTTTGAACCAGTCGCTTGAGTGGCGTTATTAGCAGGGGCCGTCCCAGATAAATCATTCCATTGAGTGATATTTGAGCCACTCAGTATCGGGCCAAAGTCGCCTTTGACCCATAGTTTAAGGCCTGTTCGAGGAACGCCTAAAGTGGTTTCATCAGATTGAATGTTAGCAATGGTCTCGGTACTATTCACGCCGCTAAGCTGGGCATTCCAGCGTTGTGCATTGACAGGAGTGACGTGACTCTTCTTCAGATGAACAAGACCAGTGGGGTTGATATCGAGGATAAGGAAATTGCTTGCTTCATTAGCGAGTGGTGCTTGGCGCTCTCTCTGAACAAACTCAGCGATCAGATCTTTGACACTCGCTATGTCCTGAGGGCTGTATCGACCCCTGAGATTACCTGTTGGACCGTAGCTGCTGATGACCTTGTGCCACGACTTGTAAGGAGTTGGAAGAATCACCATTAGCTCATCTAGGAGTTGATCGCACTCAAGTTGACTACAGCAAGGTATCTTTTCTACAAGAACGGGATCACTGACTGCTATCAACTCAGAAGAGATGTGATAACGCTCCTGCGGAGCAAGCACCACACCATCTCTGACACGGTAGTTACGAGCCTGAGGGCCTTTCTTAGCTAGATAAGTTCGTGACCATTGATCAGAGAGGATAGGCTGTAGCTGAATATCAACGTGCACTTGAGTGGGTTGATATGGTTCGCCAGTCGCCTTCAAGAAGGCTTCACGCGGTAGTATCGTGGTCCAAATAAGACGGAAGACATTCTCACTAGGCATCTCTTGGCCAATGGGCACTGCAACGAAGAAATGAAGATGCTCGTGGTCAGCACTCTTCTTCTCCCACCTGCATAACCAGTGGCGCGTGTTCAGCGCTGGCATTATTAATGAGGTTAGTCTTTCGACTATAGCTATTGAGTTATGGCAGACAGCTGTGCTCGCAACTAAGGTGTTGGATGGTACGTCGAAGGTGAGCTGGTGAATATGGTAGCCACATGTGGTTAGTGAGTAGAGTGCGCATGTGGCAGAATCTAACTTGTCTTGATCTGACTTGCTGAAGGTTGAGTTGTGATGAGTTTGGTTAGTGCCAAGACTAGATGTAACTGTGAGCACACTAGTTTCGCTAAGTGCGAGTGGTGTGTAACTACTCCCTAACTGAAACTTATATATACAGTTCTCGCAGGCACTATCAAGACCTGGGTATTTTGCCCGAAAGGCTTGCAGGACTTGTATTGCCCTATCCTGACGACACCGAAGCTCAGCACGCACTGCTCGCACACTGGGCACCACGCCATATTTCACAAAGAGTGACCAAATCGCTCTCTCTATCTTGAGTTCGAGAGTAAAGTATTTTTCTTTGGGCGAGGCAACTGCGTTACCACCCTTGCCCTGCAAGCCTCTTGAGGCGCTAGCTCGCCACAACGGTATCTCTGATTCTATGCTTAATACCTGAGCTTCATCGTAATGATCATGCAGAACTGAGTCGACAGGCCAGCATGCGGCTAAATGTGGCTCTCCCTCAGGAGTCGCGGTATACTCTAAATTCAAAGCAAGTCTCCATGTTCTTAAAAGCCGCCCCATTCCACTGGTGAGCGGCTTTTCTTTGTTCTATTTCTTCTTCAACCACTGAATTACATCGGCAGCGTTAAATCTAACGGTGCGGTAACCCAATCTAATTGCCCTTGGGCCTTCACCCGCCTGACAAAGGGCTTCTATCTTTCTAGCGCTCAACCCAGCCAGTAGTGCCACTTCGTCGAAGGTGAGGTAAATCAAGTTGAGATCAAAAACCGCTGATAAACGGTTGCTGAGATCGCATCGTTCCTCAACAGAGCGTGTGTGATTACGCGTTCTGGTTGGATTGACTGAAGCGTTCTCGATAGATGTTGCTGTTGTATTCACTAAATAGCACTCCTGTTGGCTGCACGCTGTGCGCATAACTCACAATAAGAGCCAATGAGCGACTGCTCTGAAAATCTAGAGATTATTCAAAATACAAAGAGCGCAGGTATTGAAGTAAGTAGCTAAGAGCGATCACTTTCACTCGCTGGCCATTGCCTTTAACTTATTGAGCATCTGTGCCAAAGAGAGAACGATGCTTCGATTGCTAAAGCAAAAAAGCCATAGACAACCAGCGGTGACAAGCATGAGGGGCTCAGCCCTTGGGAATTCGCCTAAGTCTTTGCCCTGAACAGTCAAGATAGAGCTGCTAACTATTTTCAAACTCTTCAACACACCTTGCAGCGACATACTAAGAGTTAATGAAGTCAATCAATTGACCACTCAGACACGCAAGTAGATCAATAGTTCTTAGCGCTGGTAGATACAGGTCAGCGCCTAAGGCAACTAGCTATTTGACAGAGAACTCTTGCCAGAGTAAGGTAACTACAGCGCCGATTTGAGGACTACTCAGCTTGCATGGCGCTTTACAAATTTTGCTAAAGCGAGGAATTATATGCAACCACCCGCCCACCGTCAGCCATCGGCTGAACAACTCAAATCTGCGCATGTTGCGAGACAGGAAATTGCTTTCTTCTTCTCTAACTTAGATCTGCTTCTTGCACACGAGCGAGCAATTCTTCTAAACGATCAGTACTTCTTCTGCCGACCTCTGTTTGCCAACTACGGCATTTACTTCAGTCGACCAATAACCCTGGGCACTTTGCTTATAGGTTGGCGATTAGGAACTCTCAGAGACTATTGTTGTACAAAACTAGGACCACGAAGGGACGACTACACTAGTGGTGGTACAAGCCACGTCTATTTCTTCGGGGGTATGGGCTCTGGTACTAAGTCGGTGGGCTTCTGCACTACCTGTAAGGGCTTTAAGCGCAGCTACAACAAACTGATCTTCGAGAGAATAGCCTGTGTTGAGTCGATCCAGGAACAGTGTCAAGACTGGGTTGAGGGCTTAGAGCTTGAGCACTTTCCGTCAACAAAGTTCAGCTTCGGGGAACCAGCCATAGTGCAATCGAGTGCTGGAAGATTGAAGAGGACAAAACTCTTTCTAGTAGAAGCTGTGACAGTTGATCAGCTCTTTCAAGAACTCAAGACAGGCAAGATTAGGGAGCCAACTGCCAAAGGCACAACTCTGCTTCCTGAGAAGTTGTTCTTAAAAGTCTATGGCACCAAAGAGACCCAAACGATTAAGCTGGTTGAGTAATGCCTAATCTATCACTAGAACCTTCAAGTACTCTTCGATCATCGCAATCGATTTCTAAATTAGCCTGCGACTGGGATTGCAACGGGCTATAAAGAAGCTAGGAGCATGTTGGCTCAACCACTGTGACGGTTGACACAATAATTGTTAGCAGGGTAAGCAGCGTTTGCATCAGGGTACAGATGCAGCGCACAACTGTCGATTCAACTGGTGTAGCAACATGTTTAGCAGCGGGGCTTACCGAAAAGAAGACCTTTTGACTTGTCTAGTTCCCAGCGTCTTCTTGGTTTTCTTTATAAACAGATCTGCGACTTCTAAGGCTATATCAACAGAGGGCACCTCGAAAGACCGAACATAAGCATCTAGAACATCCTTGTTTAAGAGGAGTGATCCATTAGGTAATCTAGAGTGAGTGAGCTTTCGGTCCTTTATAAGCTCTCTAAGTTTAGTAGATCCCATCCTCACATAAACACAAGCCTCTGCAACAGTGAACCACTGTTGAGAAGCATTTGCATTCGGCTGTGAGCGCTGGTGCATTTCGAAGACCACTGGTCAGATACCTACTAACCTATGATCCCTTACGTGTGGACGATGCCCCCAAAATATGCTAAACCACAAAGAGGTCCTGGAGGTGGAGTCGTGGGTAGAAAAGCACAAGCAAAAGAGGGCCAGCAAAACAATGTGTGGAGGCGTGGTGACAACTACTACCTCCGTATAAAAATCAATGGCAAGGACACCTACAAAAACTTTGGTCCAGATCTTCGTAAAGCAGAGTTGGCAGCCGCTGAATATAAAAAGCAAAAGGCCGCTGAGAAGTTAAAGGGAAATTCGAGTGCAGAGCTGGTGAAGCTGTTTGCCTCCCCTGAAAGAATAACAATGGGACAAGCCTGTGTTGAGTACCTCAATGCGCGCAGTACGAAAAAGGCTTCCACCGTTCGTACCTACGAAAACTACTTCCACACCTATATAAACCCTCTGTTTGGCCCAATGAACATTTCCCAGATCACTGAAGAGCAGATAGAAGAGTTCTTGGCCAGCTCATCAGCTAATAAACTATCAGGGAAGTATGCCAATGATGTGGTTCGTTTTGCTAGGGCTGTCTGCAACTCATTGATAAAGAGAAAAAGGCTTGAGAGAAACCCCTTTCAAAACGTGAACCTCTTATCAGAAAAGACCACTAAAAAAAAGGTAGACCCTTTTAATCCAGCTGAGATCCACAAGATCCTTGAAGCGGCACCTCCACACTACAAACCTATTTTCACTATATTGGCTCTTACAGGGATGCGACCCTCGGAAGCCTTTGCCATTAAGTGGGGTGACATCAAATGGAAGAGAGCCGCCCTTGACATCAGCAGGGCAAGGGTGAACGGAGTGGAGGCTTCCCCAAAGACAGAGGGGAGCACTAGAACGGTTGAACTGACTCCACACTGCCTAAAGGTCTTAAAAGATCTAAAGGCTACCACCGCTGAAACAGGTTACGAAGACTACGTGTTCTTAGGACCAGAGGGGAAACCAATCAATAAGTATATGGATGTACCCTGGAAAAATTTGCTTCAGAAGGTCGGCATAAGACACAGGGTTAGTTATCAGCTTCGCCACAGCTACATAAGCAATTGTTTAGAGCACGGCTTATCTATTGGGTGGATAGCAAAGCAAGTTGGTCATGCCAACTTCCAAATGATTTATGAAATCTACGCAAAATACATACCGTCCTCTGAGAAAAACAACATCGAAAAAGTGTCTGCCCTGCTAGATCCTGTCGACGATAAGGAATAGTAGTTTGTCACCCTTTTGTCACCTCTCGGTACATCAAAAGACGATATTTGACGACACCGGACGATACCACCAGGATCTCTTACAAGCCACACCAGTGGCACGATACGCCCATAGCCGCAGCCACATGGCGATTCGCTTATTAGAGTTCGAATCTCTCCTCGTGCAATCTTTTCAACATCAAATCAAACAATAATCTCACTCATTGTTGAGACAGAAAGCTATTCGCTAGCTTCTTTCGGCGCGTGCTCGTCGATGAAGGCAAGGGCCGTGCTGAATGCTTCATCGCTCACCTTTGTATCTTCAAACGTATAGTGATCGCCTTCTGGCAGCCGCACAAATTTCTTGTCTTTGGTAGCAAGATTCTTGAAAACGCTCTCTGAGCCAATCAGCTTCGACTCACCGTCTTTATCGCCGTGCACGATCAAAACCGGCATTTCTTTAATAGCTTTAGCCATGGCCTTGGTCTTATACATAAAGAATTGACAGGCGACCATCTCGCCAGATGTGACGTCCATCCGCACCATCTCATCTTCACTCAAGGCTTCTTTTAGCTCTTGCTTCGGAGTAGCCACGTCCATCAGCTTTTCACCCAAACCAAAAGCGTGCTTAGAACCAACAGCCATGCCCACTCCGACATTAACAAAATTATTGACCGACTTGAAATGATCGCCGCCTGGAGCAGCAGAAATAATGCCATTGATCAAAGTCGGATACTTACTAGCAGCCTGCAGAGCTAAAGCACCGCCCATGGCCTCACCAAGAATAAATACAGGTACACCTTGGTGTAGCTTGCGAATCTCTTCACAAGAGCCTTTAACATCTGACAAGGTCTTGGCCAAATCCATCTTGCTATCTTTCTTGTCGATTTCTCTCCAACCGCCAAAGCCACGCAAATCGATGGCATAGACCGAAATATTCTTTGCTGCCATACGCGAACCAAGGTCGTCAAAAACTCCACTATAGAGCCCTAGCTCATGCAAACAAAGCACCACAGCCTTAGGCTTTTTGGCGGCCCAGTAAAGCGCTGGTGGATTACCTGGTACGAGACCTACTTGAGTGCCTTGCAATTTTCTCTTTTTGCGTTTAGAACCGTCGGCATGCTTCTTTGTGAACGGCCAGAAGGCCTGAGCTGGCGGAGCAGAACTGATACTGAAAGAGACAGTCGTAGCAATAGTGACAAGCGCTAAGGCCGAAGGCAGGGCTTTTGCCAATATAGTTTTTACCGGTAGTTTCTTTACCAATAAAAATTTGCCCTTATTCATTGCATCATTGTTATGCCAGACCATCGTCTTCTCCTAGTTGTTCTCTCTAATTTACTTGGATCCCAAAGTTTTTGAGCCACCACCACCAGCACCATCTGCTTCACTACCAGCAGGTCGTGGATTTGTTGCTGTACAACCAAGCTGCGGAGCATTTGTCGCTTCCAGCTTTGGCACCACCACTGGTGCTTGAATCTGAGTACGATCACGCAGAACTTCTTCCTCAACTCGATCACTCAAATAGGCAAACGCCTGCTGAAGCGTTGTGTTTTTGCCATTGACAGCCAAGCCCTCGATTAAACGCCGAGTAAAGACACTGTTTGAATAGCGCTTCGACTCCCACGAAATTTGGTCCGCTTGGCTCGCTGCCACAACAACTTGACCGGGTGGAGAGGCAAGAGCCGCTTCACCAATGTCACGAATACGGTAAAGCGCCTTACCACCAGCAGCGCTACTTACTTTCTCAACTTGTTGATCGGAACTAGGATCCAATTTTTCGCTATCAAATTTACTAGCATCAGATTTACTAGCAGCTGCACCACTGTGGCAGACATCAAGGAAGACACAAATGCGATCGCTATGTACCAAGTCTTTTAAGCCCGCGAGAAGCCATTGCATAGGAATTCCAGAAAAGACAATGTTGTGAGAGTTTCCCTCGTAGGGCACAATAAAATTAGCTCCACCAACCTGACTGGCAGCCTGGGTGCCATGGCTTGAAATATAGACAACTGCTAAATCGTCAGCCTTTACTACGCGCTTCATCCACTTATCACCAAGTAATGCCACGATGTTTGCTCGGGTGGCCTCATGATCTGTCAGTAGTTTGACATGGTCAGCTTGAAAACCAGCCTGATTAACCAAGAAATTTCTAAAATCTACTGCGTCTTTGGCGGCAAACCGCAGATTGAGGGAGGTGTCTTGGAAACTGCTTATGCCAATAACCAGTGCCCATTTATCTTGAACTGGTTTAGTGTAAATAATGCCAGTATTTCTTGCTGTATCCGCCGCATTCTTATTCTTCTCCTGCTGAAAAAACATGCCTTTTTGCATACTTTCAATTGCCCGTGCTTTTTCAATCACAGGTTTTGCCTCAGCTAATTTATCTTGAGCAATTAAAATTTTGCCCAAAGATTCAAGATCACGAGCTGTTAGTAAACTATCGCCGCCACTGACAGCCTGGTCGTGTTCTAAAAGGCGTCTAGCATACTTTTCTGCCTCGGCCAGTTTAGTCGGCTGAGTTTGCAAAATATCGACTAACTCACGTTCAATCAAGGCGACATAATCATGTTCGCGACCAAAAGTGCTTTCTTCAATTTTCAGCGCTCTCAATAATAAAGGCTCAGCTTCAGCATCTTTGTCAGCAGCAACCAAAATATCAGCCAAATTGATCAAGTTCTGTGCCACCAGAGGATGGTCGCCACCAAAGTTTTGCTCGCGAATCGCTAGGCCACGGCGCAACAAGCCTTCTGCCTTGCTATAGTCACCCATATTACGATAGAGGAGAGCCAGATTATTCTGGCAGGTAGCGGTTTCAGAATGCCCTTCGCCTTTGAGGCGAATGCTTATTTCAAGAGCCTCTACGTAAGCGTGCTCAGAAGCAGCATATTTACCCTGACGCAGATAGAGCTGGCCGATTGTACTTAAATCTACCACCACTGGCAGTGACTCCCGTCCAGAGTTGGCTAGGTCAATGGCTAATGCCTGCTTTAGACTCTTCTCGGCAGCATGATAGTTATCACTCTCTAAATAGGCCTTGGCTAAAGTAGTTAAGATAGAGCTGACACTAGAGTCGTTGCCTTTAGATTCTTTCAATCTCAGACTCAAAGCTCTCTCTAAAAGAGCAGTAGCAGCCCCAGCTAAATTAGTACCTAGAGAATTAGTATCCAGCACATTAATATCTAACAGAACTTTTGCCCTAGCCACAAGTGCATTAGACAACTCTAGACTTTCGCCCCACTGGTTCTCTACAAGACTTAAGGCCTGCTTCGATATATCATCAGCCTCGGCAGTCTTGCCTTGTCGCTGATACAGCACAGCCAAGTTAGTTAAATCTCGAACCAGGCTGCTATCTTTGGCAACGCCGGCCTGCCGCCGACCAGCTACGGCTCGCAAATAAAGCAACTGCGCTTGGCTGTACTTACCCTGCAAGAAATAACAATCGGCCAACCGCTCTAAACTGCCAATCAATAGGCCAGAGGGCTGATCACCTTTGAAACCATTCTCTCTAATCTGCACGGCCTCAAGCAAAAGCGGCTCAGCCTGAGCAAAATTACCAGCCTTTTGGGCGACCATGGCTTCTTCAGTTAGCTGGTGAGCCTTTGAGCTGTCGGTCTTTGGCGACGCCAAGGCTGAACTAGACGCCGAGAGATGCTCGCCAATCTGGGGATAGGCCAGCAATAGCAAAAGCAGAGCAGCAATAGAGCGGTTTAGGTTAACTGGCATTGAGCATTTATCTAGGGTCTTCCTTTTCCTTCGGCGCAATTCTATCAATGTATTGCCCATACGCGTTGAGATTATCAATTAGGAGGTATTATCGATGAATGTCTATTGCCTCTTACTCTCCGCCCAAAACTAGCGTCGATTTTCAAAGAACCACTGGTTACTTTGATCTAGTTAAAGCCATCAATACTGTTTGCTACTTTTCACTAATTTGGCTCACCTACAGATTTGTCACCCACCACCTTGATTGGCAACTCTCAGGTGGCTGTGTTCTGGTAAGTGGCGCTTGGTTAATTTTGACAAGAATTAAAGTCGACCACTTATTGCAAACCTACTTTGATGTTCTTTCCCGCATCGAACTGCAACTACCAGTGGTGCTAGGCTTAGGCCTGAGCGTACTGGCGCTTTTTGCGCGGGCGCTGCATCCTATCGTACATGTACTGGCCCTAGCCGAAATCGCTTTTTGGTTATACATATTTATGCTCTACAGACAGAACAAAGCACGCTTCAAGAAGCAAGGCTACGGGCCAGTTCCACTAAATACTTTGGTCAATCCAGCAGCAGATCAATTACAGGCAGGCGACTTACTGCTCACCAGTGGCAACGTAGCAAAACGACTACATGAGAGCGTCGGTCACGCAGAAGTCGTAATTGAAGATGAAAGCGGCGTCAAATTACTGCTTAGTTCGTACATGGATAAAGGCTGCACTATCCATCCGCTAACCGATTTAACCGGCCCTGAATACCAAGGCAACTATGTCGGCTTGCATCTACAAAAGCCCTGGTCGACTGAGCAGAAGGCTAAAGCTTTCGTCATCGCTCAAGCTATGGTAGAAAGCAACCGCCAATGGGTCGAAGCCGAAAACGCCAGGGTTCTCAAGCGTATCAATTTCTTCCATCTGCCAAAATTCTTTAGCTCTAAACTGAAGCATTTTTTTCATGCCAGTGGCTACGACTGGTTCGGCACCTTTATGGGGCGCATAGCTTCTGACCGCTGGACTTGCATTGGCGCAGCCGTAGAACTTTACCGTCGCATGGATGTACCAATCAACCGCTACGGCACTGGACTATTAGGAGTCGGTACCACCCTACTCGACCCAATCATGCCAGTGCGCTTTCTTGCAGACCCAGCCTTGCTATTGATTACAAAAGTCACAACTACTTGCCCAAGTGAAGCGCACGGGGATCTCTAGTATTGAGCAGAAGGTCAGCATTCTCTAGATTTTGCGTTTATAGCCCCAGAAAATCTTTGATTTTGTCTGTGGCTGAAACCTTAGGACGGTAGAACTCACCAGTCCAGTTTTGATTACCAGTCGCTGCACTATTAGATTGTGATGCTCCAGCCATTTGGTAGAGGCCTGCGATCAAAGCACGACACTCAGCCGTTGCACCTTTGCCATCAACGGCCAATGGTTGAGACTTGTATGAGCCCTGTGAGGACTTACTAGAGCTTGCACCAGCAGTAGTATCAAGCTCACCAAAGAAACGAGCGAGCTCCGGCCGAAGGCTGTAGCCTGCAAGTAAAGTCTGGGGCTGAGCAAACTGCGCTGCCATTTCGTCAAGAAGAGCCTGTTGAGCGCTAAGATCCCAGGCTAAGACCTGCCGACCATCAAACAGACGATTGAGCTGAATCAGCATTTCACTGAAAGGCATGGCATTGAAGACAATCGATTGATTAAGGCCATGCTCTTCAATTAATTGACTAGCAATTTCGTCTTGCGGCTTGAGCACACCTTCAAAAAGAACTTTACCACCCGGAGAAAGCACTGACATAGACAGCAGCTTGACCGGAGAAGAAATCATATTTGTAGTAGCGACATTCGCACTAGACTGCAAACGCGTGACAGTGCTAGCAAATACTAACCAATCTGTAGAGTCAATGAGATAGCGCGACCAAATGATTGACTTGTTGCGGTCAATTGGATTTGGGTGGGCTGGATTTGAATGAACTGGTTCAGATTTGGCCGAATGCATTAGACGCTCGCAATAAGGGTGAAAATTTCAATAGCCGTGAAAATTTCAACAGCCGTGAAAAATCATTTTAGCTCTTACTGCTCCAAGCAAGATTAACACTTTACAATTAAAGACCGGTCTGTTTGTCCTTGTCTTTGTCTCATTTATTCTGGCGGTAGAGCTTGCGAATAGTCTCTTTGTCACGCTCTGTCAGCTCTGTCGAGCACGACTTCCAATACATTACATCTTGACCACCAGGTGAATGGCCGACGCCAAGAACATGGCCAAATTCGTGCATGAACAGAGTATAAAGTTGAGTTTTTGCAAATGAACTCATTTCTTGGTTCTCGATTTTGTCAGCGGCTCCCTCTGCTCGGGAGGCCTTGCCGTCATACGAGGGACAATAAACCCTTACATGAGCGCGGTCGAGAGCTCTCTTATTGTCTTTCTCATAGACAGCGCTCGTTCTGCCAGCCGAGCCATAAGGAATGTCGTCATACGAAGTAACCCTTTCAATGTACACGTCTGCACTGTCGATGTCAGAAACATAAATGAGCTTGATTGGTGAACTGTCAAAGTTAGTCCATTGCTCCATGGCCTTAACCATCAGATCGCGCATTGGGCCGCCAAAACCATTATTTGAGGAAGTCTCAACAAAGACCTTCAGCGGAAAGCGGCTTTGGCGCCAGAACGAATTGGGCTCAGCTTTTAAATAATCGCCGTCTGATGCTGGACTCTTGCGCCGACTATTAAGATTGTAGGTAATGTCGTCGATAGTCCAAGTGACAATATCAATTTGTTCCTGATCTTTTTCTTGGCGCAAATGCTTTTTAAAGAGCCGACGGGCCTCCTTAAAATCGCGCTTGGCCTCAGGGTATCTACCCAAAAGATCCGACGAGATCGCACGGGCCTGATACCAATCGGCTAAAGGTCTAGGTAGTGTTGAGGGAAACTCATCAATTAATCGACCATAGTATTTACTTGAACTCTCTGCCGCAGAGAGATTGCCCACCATTGAAGTCACCCAGCCAAGCTGCCAGAGAGTTGCCACCACTTGCTCTCGTGCCTGTTTTTCAGCCTCACCATCAAGGTTCTTGCTTGAGCTCTCTCTCAGATAAAGCAGTGCCGTGTCGCTAGCAATCGCTTGATCGTAATGCCTACAAGAAATAGCAGCATCGGCCAAGCTCTGCAGAGCATCTTCATACTGATTCCTAAATTCAGGATTGAGTTTATTGCCAGAATCGATTGCCACCTTAGTCAAACCGTCTAACAACTGCTGTAAATCAAGACTTTTGGCCTGCTCAAAACTCTCAGCAAAACTTTTTCCTGCCAACAGCTGCAGCGTTTCTATGTAGAATCGACAAGCAGCCTCACCTCTGCCGCCTATAATTAAAATACGTCCAAATGTACCGCGCAGACCAATAGCTTCATGGCAATCTCTGCCATTTTTCTCACGCAGCTTTAATGCTTCTTGCATGTAATGCTCAGCTTCTTCTAACTGTGAGGCCCAGTACAGGGTTTCGCCAAGGTCATAGCAAGTTGAAGCCAACTGATCATCTAATTCAGGAAAATAGTGTTTGTTGATCAAATAAGCGCGTCGAAAAAGATGAGCAGCTTGAACAAGATCCCCGTCGATTTTGCAGAGATAAGCGGCCGTTCCGAGTGAATTCAAGCCATGTCTAAGTCTCTCTTTCTTCTCGACAGACAAAGGGCTCTTGTTCATTGACTTTCTTTCGGGCAAGTTCCAATCGTTTTTCTGCAAGGCTTTGTTTAGCAAGTCCTTTTCTGGAAGATCGCATTCAGGCAAATCAATTTCACTTATATCGACTTCATGTAGATCAACTTCTACCATGCGCAGAAATTGAGCTAACAGATCTGCCGTTTGTGGTCTCTCAATTTTGGGAATCTGTTTCAATCGATCGATTATCTGATTAAAGTGCTCTTGCGCTGCCTCCCTTCGATCAAGTGCAACAAAAGTCTGAGCCAGAGCCATGCGGCTGTCAAAAGCACGCAGCAACTTATCACTCATAGTCTTCTCCTGCAAGTCCAGAGCCTGCTTAAACTTCTCCTGTGCCAAATCAATTTGACCACTCTTGAAAGCCTCAACACCCTGCTGGTAGATAGCCTCAACCTGATTTTCTGGACCACTCGTCAAAACAACTTCGGCGCTTGGCTCAAGAACATTTAACTTGGCTGCCGCTTGCTGCAGATACTGAGCACTAATGCTGTCACCAGCACGCTGAAAACCTTGGGACAAATTTACTAGGGCAGAAGATGAGCAGGCTAGACCTGTTGCAACCTTCTGTTTTTGTCTCTTCGACAAACTAGAAGACGAAGTTGCGGCCATTGGAGCGGCTTCTTTAGAAAGTTGAAGAAGCTTGACTCCTTCTTGCTTAGCCAATGCCGTTTTTTTCAATTGAAGAAGGACAAAAACACGCAGAGCCAAATTGCTTTTGTTACTGGGAGAACGAGAGCCTCTATCACTCTTACTACTCTCCAAACTCAGCTTTAGCAATCTATTTTTCTCGCCACTTTCACTGGCCTGCAGAGCCAAAGAGAGAAAACTCTGGGCCATATAATTGTCAACCAATGACTGGTTAAGATTGGCTTGAACTGGCGAATAAGAACCAGCTACAGCTCCTAGATCAGCCGCGACCAGAGGGGACTCCCATGTAGTAATTTTGGCATCTGGTCCAAAGAGAAAACTATCATAGGATGCTAGCGCTGCTTCAAAGCTATGGCCCAATGAAACAGTCAGAGCAAGGAACAGTGCGAATTTCTTAGACAGCTGCCTAGAGAATGGTTCCGCTCCTAGTTTCAAGCTCAATTCTCCATGGCATAAAATATTGATAGGTCTAGTTGAAGATAAAGCCTTAATACTAGGACTAGTGTAATTACTTGAAGTCGTCTAATTCCTGGGTCTAGTCTACATCAATATTAGCAGTATACTCTTCAATTTTAGGGGATAAAGGTGACCAATGAGTGATTACGGAGCCCAATTCAACTCGGTGGCAGATTTACTTTCCACCGCCACAAAGGGCCTCTACAACAAGATTGATCACATGCTTTTCAAGGCATTGGTCGCCTGCCTTAAAAGTGAAGATTATCAAGCAGTGAGCGTGGCGATTGATCAATTAGTCAAAGAACAAAAGCTAATTAGCATTCCCCCTCTTTACTTTGTCGCTAAAGCTCATCCCAATGATCGCGCCAGAAAGAAGGCCGAACTAGCCCTTACAAAGTTCAATCAAGATAAGCGGATTGCCGAGCTGACAGACGGCAAAGAAATTAAAGTAGCAGTAACTGAGCTAATCAAAGAATACGGAAACTATAAAAGTTAGCCTACAATTTTTAGTCAAGCTTTAAGTCAGTTTTTCAATCAAGCTTTCTTCCAGGGATTTAGACCTTGTTTTTGCGTTGAGCGCATAAGGTTGGATGCTTTTTGCACAGGGGCAACTTCTTGCTCGAAATAAATGACTTTGAAGTACTGTAAGAACTGTTCTGTGGTGAAGCGCAGGGGCTCATCTTCGTGATGAGTGTCATGGCCATATATAGAGCTGAGAAATATTTGGCCGCGCTGCCTATCAAAACCAGTGAGAGGATACGGCTTATTGGCAGTGGGAGCAATGCCGGCAAAAGATGAGCTCTCTGGAACGAAATCTGACGAAACTGCTATAACAATGCGCTTTCTGGCAATTAAATCTGAAAGCTGAAGCAAGAGGTCTTGTGGTGAGCAATCAGCCGTCACCAGAGTGCCAGTAAAAGCAGCGGTCAAGGTTTCTATCACCTGCGACGAGCGAGAGAAGGCCTCATTGCGAGGCTCTGCCAGCTTGCTGGCCAGCCTGTGTTTTTGCGCTAGGTGAATACCATAAGCTTTCTCTAAAAGTGGGAACCAAAAACCATATTTTGCTACAAGACCATAACGGAGAATTTCTTCAGGGCGCGGCGGCATAACATCTAGTGGATTGCCATGCGCACCAGGAAAAGCAACAGAAAAGCTATGATCTAAATTTTCAGATAGTATGCGCAACAGCGCTCTCGGACGACTTTCGGCCAGAGAACTAACCCCAGCAGCAAAGAAAGCATCACCCATGGTGCCAAGGCGAACAGCACTAGGCTGTAGTGACATCTGAGGATAGTCGTTGTCGGCATATAAAGTCGGTTTGATTTCAGTAAATCTTTGTGCTGCTCCGGCTCCTTGATTAGACGAGGCTAGAACTCCCTTAGATTTAGCATCAGCACCTAAAGTATTGGCACATTGATAGGCAAAAGCACGGCGAAAATCATCCTGAGTCAAAACAGGCACTGTGCTAGAGGCAACCGCTGGCCGCTCACCAAGTATTTTGCAACCGACAGCGTAGATCATGCGCACAAAACTCTTCTCAGAATCGGAAAGGTGCTCGCTGTTCAAGACAGATGACATTTCAGGAAAATCGACGTAGCCACTAAAATCTAAATCTACTAGAGAATAAATGCGATCGACTGTGGCAGCTAACTCTGGCGAAAGTACAAGACTAGCAAAGCGCATATCGGTGGCCAGATGCAATGGTACAGGCGTGCCTGTTTTTGCCGATTGGCTGCGATTGACTTTACGATCATCAGATGGCCAAATTTCGCCATCGACTTCATCTATTTGATCTTGGCTCAAACCAGCATGGTTGCGAACATCTTGAGCAGGAGGTGGATCCGGTTTCACAACCCCCCAACTGCGCAGAGAGCTGGCGTCTTGACTGACTACAGCTGATGAAAATTTTGCAGCGTCTTGCAGGGGTGTAACATTTTGAACAGGTACAGTGTTCTGAACAGGGACAGCATCCTGAATTGTAAATGCACTTAGAACTGGTGCAGCGTTCTGCTCGGGCGCAGCGTTCTGAATAGTGAAAGCGCTTAGAACTGGTGCGGCGTTCTGAACTGGTGCGGCGTTCTCGACGGTGAAGGCACTTAGAACTGGTGCAGCGTTCTGAATGGGAGCGGCATCTTGTATAAGTTCAGCATGCTCAATGGATGCGGCAGTTTGAGCGACATTAGCTTCAATACCAAAAGTGGCATTCTCAAACACCGTAGCGCCTTGAGTAACCGTAGCAACCTGGCCAAACGTGGCATTCTCAAAAACCGTAGCGCCTTGAGTGACCGTAGCAGCCTGGCCAAACGAAACATTCTGCTCAATGCTTTCAGGCTTAGCAAATGAAGCTTCAGCCATGGCAGGAGTGAATACAGATGGCCGATCCGCGTCTATTTGAATGTCGTCGCGCTCATGCTCAATAGCCATCTCGGCAGCGGCAGCACTATAGACCGGCGCGTAGTCTAAATTTGGATTGAAAGTCGATAGGTTAACCGGTGCAGCTGCAGCCACATTCGCGCTTGGAGCAACTGGAGACACAGGTGATACTGGGGCTGGCTGCAGGTAAGATGTATAACCAGGAAGACTTACCGGGTCGGAAAGTGAGACATCTAGACCATAGTTGTACTGTGAATTGCCTGGCTCGTTTACAAAAAACGAATACTCGGCAGCTGGGTCTTTGGCTTCTGGCGGTGCTTGAGGAAGAGGCGTCTGCGCCCCCTTTTTCTTACCTGGATCAGAATTATCAGACTTAGGCATTATTGACACAGAGGAGACTAATAACCTCGTCCGCCCCCCAACCATCGGCGTCCACCCATGGCGCTGTAACCGTAACCGCCGTTAAAGCCATAACCGCCAACCGAATTGTAGGTACCATCCCGCGGAGTGTCGCCCCAAGAGCACGCACCCATTTCGCTCTTCAGCTCATTAAACTGATTCATTTGCATTTGATTCTGGAACTTCTGTTGATCTTTATCATCCTGAACACCCTGTCTTAGGGCATTGATGTCAGTGTTCAAATTGGCGAGAGTATTGGTCTGACTCGTGCGCAAGTTGCTAATGCACTGTTCTAACTGGTCAATATAGGCCTGTTGTTTAGCACGATAAGCACCATCTTGCTGCAACCATGACGTCAAAACAGCCATTTCTCCCGATTTCGCCCCGGCAAGAGAAGGTGAAACGCCTTTCTTCTGCTTCTGCAACTCTTGGATTCGCTGCTCGGCATAGAGTCGATAGGCATTAGTTTTTGACTGCTCGGCAGCGAGCTTACTTTCGGCCTCATTCTCTGCACTAGAGTACTGATTGATCATAGCTTGATCAGTGTTAAGCATCTCTTGTTCGTCGTGATAAATCGTCTGGTTCGCTCCAGCCACCTGAGCTGCCACTGGTCTAGAGGTCGAAAGTGTCGAAAGAGTCACTAGTGAAAGAGCGACTAGCGCTACCTGATAAAATCGAGTTTTCTTGCTGTCCATTCTCTCTTCCTCCATTTAACCAAGTTATCTATACCCGGCTCAGCAGATTAAACAGCGACTATTTTGCGCCTTGTTAACGCCCTGTTTTACTCGTCAATTTGACCAATTTTGTTATTTTGGCTTCAAGCATACTCTTGTCTTCAGGTGACAGTGGCAAGGCCTGTCGGTAGTTCGTTAAAGCCTGTGCCCATTGGCTCATGCTCTCATAGGCCTGTCCTCTACCAATATAAGCATCGGCGTCTCGAGGGCTCAATTGCACAGCCCGATTAAAATCGTCTACCGCTTTTACAAACTGCTTGTTGCGCCTATAAAACTCTGCTCTCATCATGTACGAGCCGGGGTCTTTGGGCCCGAGTGCAACCACCGTTGAATAATCGGCGAGAGCCGACGGATCACCAAGGGCATCCTTTAACTTAGCCCGCTCAAGATAGGGGTCAATAAACTTAGGCCTAGCCGATATAGCCAAATTCAGGTCGTTCAATGCAGCACTATTATTGCCACTTCTGCGCAATAGAGCAGCCCTTTCAAGGCGAACTGAGACTTCATTTTTATCAAGGGCCAGACAATTATCAAACGCAGATTTAGCTTGCTCAAACTTGCCCAACTCTAAATAGCGGCTACCCAGGAGACAATAAATATCGGCCATATTGACAATATTCTCGTCTTTGCCCTCAAAGTGTTCGCGCACCCTGCCGGTTTGAGCTGTGTAATTTAAAGCAATCACTTTTGGTACTGGCTTAAGAGTTGTGATGGTCAACAAATCGCGAAGAGAATTATCTTTATCACCCAATTCGTTGTATGAGTCTGAACGCAAATAATAAAACCACGCACTACGCGGGAAAGCCTTAATCAAATAGTCGAAGTCTTTGATTGCCAGCCTATATTCGCTTTTATTGTTGTATGTGACACCACGCAGCAACCTAGCTTTGTGAAAATTTGGCTGCTCTGTTAGAACCACTGTCAGTAGCCTAATTGTTTGATCAACCGCTCCACTTTCACGACACTCACAGGCCTTGCGAACCAGGGCTTCAAGCTTAACTTTGCGAGAGGCTTCAGCACACAGCTTGCCTTGACCGGTCACTTTGTACAGAGCAGCTAGATTGCGGTAGTCAGCTTGCACCAAAGGCACATAGTACAGCGGCTCTTGATTTTTCAACGCAGCTTCGTAGTCGACGAGTGCGCCTTTGTAGTCTTTACTGACAATGCGACAATAGCCACGAGTAGTTAATGCACTACCTTGTCGAGGATCTACTGCCAGAGCGCGCTCGGCATCAGCGCGTGCTTCGGCTAAACGATCGAGTTCTAAAAAGGTGCGGGCACGGATAGATAAAACATCAGTATCTTTTGCATTGGCACGCAGACAAAGAGAACTCTCTCTCAGCAGACCCGCCTTGTCTTCAGTAGCGGTAAGCAAGAGCACTTTCTCATAACTAGACTTGGTTTCACTAGCCCAAAGTGGCAATGAAAGTGGCCCTGAAAACACCAACAGAATAGGGAACAGAATAGCCCATTGAATTGCGCTAGAAGGACGAATTAGAGAGTAGGGTAATCTCAACTTTTCCTCGCAAAAAGAAAAAACTATTGTTACCTTTTTGAAGTCGCTTCCTTTCTAGTCACTTCTTTTTTAGTTGATTCTTGTTTAGTTGCTTCGGGTAACGCAACAATTATCAAGCCTTTGTCCTTTAGGGTAACCCTTGCGAGTTCAGTGAGCAAGACCCGCATTCGATCATAGCTATCAATTTCGAGGCCAAACCAGGCTGGTTGATTGATTTCCAAAGAAGTGGAAGAAGAAGAAGATGATGAAGAAGAAGATAAAGCCTGCGAATTGACAGACCGACCATTGATAAAAGTCAATTCACGACTAACTCCGAAATCGCAGAAAGATATGTGGGCATTGAGCATCGTCGTTAGTCTCTTGGCTTGAAGATACAACTTGGCAGAACGAGCCAGTATGCCGTATATCATTTCAACCACATCATTCTCATCAATTTCGCGCTCTAATTCTTGAACAAGCTCTGGGTCAAGTTCCGGCGCTTCCTCGTCCTCTTGAGCTTCTAGTCTGGCAGCACCTTCTTCCTCTACGATATCTTCAGTGGCAATCGCCTCCAGCGATTGCAAAAGTAGCTCTGCCTGTTCTTGTTCACGCTTTAAGGCGCGCAAGCAGTTGGCTTCTTGTCGTGCCAAAAGCATACCAATAGCCAACAATCTGCGAGCCGTTAGCTGATCAACCTTAAAACGAGCGATTGGCCCATCACTAAGCACCAGAGCAAAAGCCTTCGCAATTAGCTCTTCGCTAGCCAAGCCCCAGAAAAGCTCTAGGGGTAGGGTATTGCTCTGGAGTGCATTGAGCAAATCGAGCAGGGGCTTAAATGAATCGCTAATAAACGGACCCAGCATATGCTCAGCGTCTTGCCTCGTACTGACCTTTGCGAAATCATGGCTGTAAAAATTGAGCAACCGCCCTCTCTGCCGCAGAGCACGGTTGTATGGCGGATCATGCTCTTTGATCAAGTCGCTCTCAAGCAGAGCGGCCTCAAGCGGTGTAGGAACAACGTCGACAGCAACATCAAATATCTGACTGATCAATTCTTTGGTCTTAGAATCTTTCCCCTTACGCCCGCGGAAATAGCTATTGACTCTACTTTTAAGCGACGTTGCTTTGCCAACATATAAAATTTTCCCGTCACTATTGAGCATGCGGTAGACACCAGGTGATGCAGGCAAGTCAAGGCGTTTAAGCCGCTCCATCGGAATGGCATAAGGGTTTTTCTTGGCCCTACTAACCTTAGGAAGAGGTTGATCTAGCCAATCCAATAGCTGATCGTCGTCATCAATTCCAATAGCAGCAAGATCAGCCAGCAATCGCTGCCAAATAAAATAAGTTGCCTCAACGTGACAAGAAGAACGCTTCATCTCAGTAAGACTCAAGCCAAAATAGCCACCCAGTGCCCTAATTGCCCGCGAGGGGAGATCAGGATATAGCCGCTTAGCAATCTGGCAGGTACAAATAAACTGGAACGGTACGCCTCGATCATTTGGATGACTAGGTAGATGATCAGCAAATAGCTGATTGATAAAAGCCTGCTCAAACTGCGCATAGTGGGCAATAGCAAATTTTATTGGCTTGTGTCTTTCTGCTTGAGCTAGATCTCGCAGCAATTCGCTGACTACATCAGAAGCAGCAAGAGCATCTTGCATAAGTTCAGCGGTGATGCCTGTAATTTTCTCAATGCGCGAAGGCAACACTTGGTCGTCTGGCAAGCGAATCAAGCGAGTTTTGATTGCCAACTGAGCCTGACTAGAAGACATTTGTCCAGATGCAAGATAACTAGATTGAGCCTCAGTTATTTGCGGAAGAAACCAGCCCAATTCAAGTATTTGAGAGCTTTGAGGAGTAGCTCCAGTAGTTTGACAATCAAGAAATAGAAACGGTTGATCAATTAATTTCACTAAGACATTTCTTCTCATCAGATTGCTGCCAGAACGACTCGATATCAGCAATGATACTAGACGATACCAACTCGCCTACTTGCTTTTCAAACCAATCAGCGGGCATAGCCGAAGCATACTGTTTCTGAATGAATCGTTGATCCATAAGCACAATCAAGCCCCGATCATCACCAGAGCGAATAACCCGCCCAGCAGCTTGAATTACTTTGGCCATAGCCGGATAAACATATGCGTAGTCGAAACCATTGCCATAGCGCTTCTCATAATAAGTACGAATTTGCTCTCGTTCAAAATTGAAATTCGGCAAACCCGGGCCAACAATAATTGCACCAATAATCATGTCTCCAGGATAGTCAACCCCTTCAGCAAAGACTCCACCTTGAACAGCGAAAACAAGAGTAGGTGAGTCAGTTCGCCCCAGCGAGTCCATAATTTCTTTGGCCTTTGCCTGGGTAATTTCACTCTCTTGCTTGAGCAATAAGACCGAATTTGGCAGTTTGCTTTTGATCAGTTCGTAGACGCTTCCCAAGAAAGCAAAACTGGGAAAAAAGACAAAGTAATTGCCAGGCTTGACCTGAACAATACGGGCAATACCCTCAGCAATTTTGCCGAAATTGCGCTCTCTATCGGAATACTTTGTCGAGACCTGGGGGATAATTAGCAGTTTGCGATGCTCGCGCGGAAAGGGGCTAGTATACTCACGCCGCGAAAGATCTGGATCATCTAAGCCTGAAAGCTGAGCGAAATAATCAAAAGGTTTAATAGTGGCCGAAAATGCCACCACATGCTCAAACTCTTTATGTGCTAGTTTCAGCTTTGCAGAAGCATCGCAACAAACGACTTTCAATGCCTCGTCAACACTACCGTCTCTCATTTTATTGCGAGTATAAAGGTGGAAGAACTCATCACCTTCATAGTCAACAGCGTCCATAAAGTCATTGAAGTAGTTAACAATGGCCATTAGCGGATCAGAACCAGAAGAAGAGCCTGAACCAGAGCCTGAACTAAAGTCGGAAGGCTCGGAGGCTTTGCGCGCAATGCGCCGCACCATCAAATCTTGAAGTGCCGGTAACGCCTCGTCAAACAATTCTCTTGATACGGTCAGTCTTGATTCCTTAAAGCCAACCATGCGGCCAACATTTGATATGACAAATTGAATCTTAGATACTAAGGCTCGCGCCTCAACAACCTGATCAAAAGGCAGTGAAGACAATTCAAGGGCAAGCTTAGCTATAACTGCCGAACTTAAGGTCTTACTATAATAATCTGCCGCTCGTTGAGGAAGGTTGTGAGCTTCATCAATAACTAAATTAGGTTTTTCATTGAACTTGCTCAAAGTGTAGGTAAAGCGTCCCAGGGTGTTTCGCGGCGAGAATACATAGTTGTAGTCTCCGATGACCACATCAGCCGCTGCCACCGCATCTAGTGATGCTTCAAAAGGACAAACTTCATATTCTTCGCCAATCTTCTTAAATTCTTCAGCGGCGAGAGAAGTCATCTCTGCCATTTTCTCAACAACTTTATGCTTGTCCATTTTTGTGTAGTAATCGCGAGCATACTGGCAATAGCCAGGATTACAAATTACTTCGTCCTTCAAACACATCTTTGCTTTGGCATTGAGAGTAAGCACCTTTACTGGTGCGCCGCCCTCTTGTAATCGAGTAATTGCTTCTTGAGCAACCGAGTGCTGTGTATTCTTGGGAGTGACATAAATTAGTTTTTGACCCCGAGTTAAACTATTTTGTAAAACTGGATATATAACTCCAATTGTTTTACCTAGCCCAGTTGGAGCCTGGACAAGCACTTGATGTTTGCTCTCGATATCTTTAGCCAGTTCATCAACTAATTCTTTTTGGCCGCGGCGCAAATTAGTAAAAGGAAAAACCAGTTTTTCCGACAGTTCCATTCGGCGCAGGCGAGCTGATTCTTCTGCCATTACCTCGCTTTCAAGCTCAGCCAAACGCATGGTCAGCCACTTTTCATAACTGGCAATTTCAAAATCAACATCTAAAACTTCAACTTTGTCGAAAGTATTAGAAGTAATGAGAAACCTAGTCAGCGGTACGACTTCTTTCTCTAGGTACAAAATATAAGCATAAGTCGCTAACTGCAAACAATATGGATGCTGCGAATCGGCAGCCAGTTTAGAGAGAAGCTCGCTGGGAGATGTGGAGCTTTTAATTTCTTCTATAACAGGCACAAGAGCTTCGACAAGTCCATCCATACGACCAGAGACATTGAAGATGTAGCGCTCGCTCTCAAACTTGTGCGCGGCCTTGACCTCGGCTTTATAGATAGGAAAAAGCTTTTGCCTATCCTTTTGAATTTTGCTGTGAAGTTGCCGACCTTCAGCCGCTAGAGCCAAAGGGCCGCCAAAGAGCTGGCCATAGCCCGAGTTGACTTCAATGCTCCCAGACAGGGGGCAGGGCATGGCAAAGTCGCGAATTCCTATTACGACGGTCTTCTTTCCAGACTTTGTCACTATAGACCCATGGTTAAGCGAAGCAAAAAGCAGAACTTAGAGAACTTTACATAAATACGTATGGTAAGACCAAATGGTCTTGCAGTCAATTAGCTAACTAAGTTGCACTTTGGCCGATATCGGTCAAATTGCGACAAAAAGGCTAAAAGCAAAGCTAATTCTGCCAAAGCGAATTATCGTCCACCGAACTGATTGGCATCCTTAATCTGTTCGCCACAATGCTTGCAGCGCGGAAATTCACCGTCCCAAGTGCCTTTTGGGAAAACGTGGCCATTGACATCACAGGAAGTGACTTTTTTACTGGGCAAAGCCATGGCGAAAGATCCCATAATTCCGGCCCAAAAGGCTTGAAAGCCTTTGACAATCTGCACAATGAATGATTCTTCTTTGGTTTGCACAGACTTAAGAGTTTGCAAATCGTTGTGGGTCATACGGGCACCGTTGCGCCGTAGTTGAACATTGGCGGGTAAAGGGCTAGGCTCCCCGTCCGCATCATTCTCAAAACCTGAATTCGACATAGACAATCCTCTTGACACCTAGATATATACCACTTTCATAAGGTTACAGTCTCTCACAGCTCAGGCTCTGTTGCCGGTTCTTGACTGGCAGCTCTGCTAAACTTCAGTGATATAAAGCATTACACCGTTTCTTGGGAACGCTAAAAATCATGGGAAAAACAGTCGGAATAGATCTTGGAACAACTAACTCTGTCGTTGCCGTTATGGAAGGTGGCAGGCCCACAGTCATATCGAACGCTGAAGGTGGACGCACTACCCCATCGGTAGTTGCCTTCAATAAGACAGGTGAGAGATTGGTTGGTCTTTTGGCCCGCAGACAAGCAGTGGTGAATCCAACCAATACTATTTATTCAATCAAACGTTTCATAGGTAGACGCTTCTCTGAAGTTTCAGAAGAATGCAAAATTGTCTCTTACAAAGTAAAAGAATCGTCTGATGGCGGTGTACGAGTTCTTATCAGCGATAAGGAATACACCCCCGAAGAAATCTCAGCAATGATTCTACGAAAACTCAAAGAAGACGCTGAGAAATATCTTGGTGAGAAAGTAGACACTGCCGTAATTACAGTACCTGCCTACTTCAACGACTCACAAAGGCAATCAACCAAAAACTCGGGCACCATTGCCGGTTTAGAAGTATTGCGCATCATCAACGAACCAACTGCTGCTGCCCTTGCCTATGGCATGGAAAAGAAAGGCAAGGACGAAACAATTTTAGTCTTTGACCTTGGTGGTGGTACTTTCGACGTATCTGTTCTTGAAGTCAGCGATGGTCTAATCGAAGTTAAATCAACTTCCGGTGACACTCACCTAGGCGGTGATGACTTTGACTATGCGCTCGTGCAATGGATTGCAACTGAATTCCAAAATTCTGAATCAATCGATTTGCGCAAAGACCCTCAAGCACTTCAGCGTTTAACAGAAGCAGCTGAAAAAGCAAAAATTGAATTGTCTTCGGTCACAGAGACAGTAATATCTCTGCCATTCATTACAGCCAACGATCAAGGCCCCAAGCACCTTGACATGAAGCTTACTCGTTCACGCTTCAACGAACTGACCCATGCATTAGTCGATCGCTGCAAGGGTCCGATTGAGCAAGCCCTTAGCGATGCAAAACTGACTTACAACGAAATTGATGAAGTTGTTTTAGTGGGTGGTTCTACTCGAATTCCTGCTGTAAAAGACTTAGTGAAGAGCCTGACCGGTGGCAAAGAACCGAATCAGAGCGTTAACCCTGATGAAGTCGTTGCTGTCGGTGCAGCATTGCAAGCCGGAGTGCTGGCCGGTGAAGTGACCGACCTGGTACTACTCGACGTCACACCACTGTCACTGGGAATTGAGACTATGGGTGGTGTCTTCGCCAAATTGGTCGAGCGCAACACCACTATTCCTTGCCACAAAACTCAACTTTGCTCAACAGCTGAGGACAACCAAACAGCTGTAGATATCTACATCTTCCAAGGTGAACGAGCTATGGCTCGTGACAACAAGAAACTAGGTAACTTCAGACTAGATGGAATTGCTCCTGGAGCACGCGGGGCTTCACGTATTGAAGTTTCGTTTGATATCGATGCTAGCGGTATCGTCAAAGTATCAGCCAAAGACCTAGGCACCGGCAAAGAGCAGAATGTCACCATTACTGCTAGCACTAACTTGACCAAAGAAGATATTGAACGCATGGTCAAAGAAGCCGCTGAGCATACTGAAAGCGACAAGAAGGTCAAAGCTATGGCCGACTTGCGCAATGAAGTAGACGGCCTGGTGTACACCGTTGAGCGCCAGATGAAAGACCTCGGTAAAGGTCTAACAGATGCTTCCAAAGCCAAAGCTGAAGACATCATCGGCAAGTTGCGCGGGCAAGTTGCTGCTGAAGCCGAAGAAAGCGAAGTACGCGAGACCATGAACGAACTACGCGGCCACGTCGTAATCATGGATCAAGAAGGCAATGAATATAAGCAGAAGCAAGCCGAAGCCGGACAGTCGGAAGAAGCTAGCTCTGACAGTGAAGCTGAGCCCAAGCCTGAGAGCGAGAAATCGGACAGCGACGGCGAAAAAGCAGATGAAGCTGACGAAGTAAAATCTGAAAATTCCGAGCCCAAAGCTGAAGATACTTCTGAAAGCAAGGCTGAAGACAGCGAAGAAGCTGCCGCTGCCAAATAGACCATGGCCGCCCCTCGGCCGCACAACAAATGAAGAACTAAGTAAAAATGAAAGTGTCCTAGGGCACTTTCATTTTTACTAATATGCACTGAGGCGCCAAGCAAGCATAGCCTCTGCCAGAACCTATATAATGAACCGCTATATATGTATTGTTTGCCCCATTTAGGCTTCTCATTAGGGTCCTGTCAATTTCTTGCTCAGTTCCCGGGCTCAGTTCCCTGACATGCCGCCTAATTTGGTGGGCAAAGTGGTTGGGATAAACGAGAGAAGTCTTTATTTGAAGTGAAAGTGATGAAAAAAACAAACTTAGCCTTGCTGGTCAGCGGATTACTCTTAGGTCAGACCTTAAGCCAAACTCGAGATCAGGCATATGCCCAAAATGCCGGCGACAACTACGACGTTTTTCGCTCACAAGAAACACTAAGCTATCATCCCAATCAGGCTAGTTCTCTAACGAGAGCGACAGCCTTCGCCGCCGAAGCCGGTGCCAAGTCTGGCAAAGCCGACAAGCTCGACAAAATTCCCTGCATTCGCTGGATTGACGAGGCCGCTGAGCCTAGAGCAGTTTTACTCTGCATTCACGGCCTCGGGCTGCATAAAGGCACCTACGAAGACTTCGGCCGCGAGATGGCGAAAAAAGGGCTGATCACTTACGCCATTGATATGCGTGGTTTCGGCTCCTGGATTCCTAAGCAAAAAAATGCCTTAATCGACTTCGATGGCTCACTAGTAGACATTAAGCGAGCCCTGACTGAAATTCGCAAAGCACACCCTGGTTTGCCATTGATTATGCTAGGCGAATCAATGGGAGGAGGGATAGGCATCCATGCCACGGCTCTCTATCCAGATTTAATAGATGGTTTAATTTCATCTGTTCCATCTGGCGATCGCTTTAACACTGTTGATAACAGCCTAAAAGTTGGAGTTCATGCTGTCTTTGGCGGCTTCAACAAGCCCATTGATATTGGCCCTATGGTTGTAGGTGCCGCTACCAAGAAAAGCGACTTGCGCGAGCGCTGGCTCAACGACCCATTGTGTCGCACAAAAATTAGCCCTAATGAGCTAATTGCCTTCCAGAAATTTATGAACGGAAACTTTGATAGTGCCGGTCTAATCAAAAAAACTCCAGTACTGTTCATTATGGGCTCCAATGACAAACTTGTGAGACCGGTTGCCACATTCAAACTATTCGACAGCTTAGCTACGCCGAACAAAGACAAAGTAATGTCCAACTCGGCTGAGCACTTAATTTTTGAAGAAGGCCAATTCAGCAAAGACGACCTAAGTTACATCAGCAAATGGATCGATAAAAAAGTATTGGCTAAAGGCCAAGAAAATACAGAAGACACAAAAATTGCCGATGATCAAAACAGCACTAAACTAGCAGAAAAG
>CALROJ020000075.1:0-30155 GCA_943369735.1 bacterium Ga0077546 | reverse complement strand
TTATGCTACCCACCACAGTTACAATTGATGCCAGCGCAGCTAATGGGAATCGCGGCGATGTCAGTGTTATTGCGGGTGGAATTGTTCAGACCGGTTCTATTACCGCCAATAAAGTGTCGGTTTCGACCTTCACACCAACTGTTGGCAGTGGCATGTTCTTTGACGGCACAGGCACAGCTAGCAACGGCATCAATTCATTTGCTACAAGCGGAACTGTCAAGAACACAGTTGTTCAAATTATAGGAAATACTTCAGCTACAAACGACGTCAATATTTCTAGCGGTACTGTGAGTATAAATGGAAATATTTCAGCGAACGGTGCTGGTGGTCAGAGTGGCGCTTCTCTTGACGGCGGTGATGGACACAACATCAACATCAGCGCGCTACTCGGTCTGACTATGCAAGGTAGCTTGAGTGCCGTGGGTGGAGGTGGAGCCGGCAGTGGCTCGGCTACATCAACTATGGATGGAGGCGAGGGAGGCAATGGTGGCCAAGTTACTTTAACGACGACTCAAGCTCTCTCTCAAGCAATCAATATTAATGGCGGAATTAACGTTTCTGGCGGCGGTGGCGGCGGAGGAGCTGGTAGTTCAGAAACAACAGCTGCAACAAATGGCGGTGCTGGCGGTGTTGCCGGACTAGTGAAGATAAGCTCAGCTGGTGGCGTCATAATAACCGGAAAAATACTAGAGCATGACGGTGGTGCTGGTGGTGCTGGAGCCAATGTGATTGGCGGGATCGGCGGCGGCGGCGGTGGCGGCAGCGCATACGGCGGCGGCGGTGGTGGTGGCGGCGGTGGCACCGGCAGTCAAGCTAGTGAATTTGCTTCTGGCGGGGGCGGTGGGTTTTCTGCCGCATCGGGAAGCGGCGGCGGCGGTGGTGGTGTATACGGGAATACCAGCATAGGCACACTCTCTTATGGTGGCAATGGCGGTTCAGCTACGGCAAACGGCAATGGCGGACTCGGCGATGTTGCTGGCTCAGCTGGAATAGCTTCAGTGGGAGGAAGTGGTGGTGGCATCGCTAGCCCAGGCGCAGGTGGCGCCGGAGGCACTTCTTTAACAATTGGAGGAAGTGGTGGTTCAACTAATATTGTTGGTCAAGGATTAGCTACTGCAGGCACGGGCTCTAGAGTTGTAACAGGCCACGGACTGCTCGATATGACCGGTGGATACGGAGTCAATTCTCCATTGAGTCCACTCCAGATTGAATCTGGCGCTCTCAAAGTTTCGGCAACTGCTCCATTCCAGATTCAACCGAATTTCAATTTTCTTGATACAGCAGGGGTTCCCCTTGATCTGGTCAGTGTAGCTCTACCAATCTCATCAACTTTCAGGCTAACCACATCACAGAACGCTGGAGTAACTGGAGCGGACGGCACGGTCAATGTCCTGGGCAACGTCAGCGCTGGTAAGGTTTTTATCACTACGAACGGTGATGCCGGCCCAAACAATATCAATATCAACGCCAGCTTGGGCGGCGTTAGCACCACTGGCGGGCCATCTGGCCCCAGCTTCGCCGAGGCTAATCTAATTAGCAATGGTGGAACAATAACTACCTTCGGCAGCGGCGTTGTTACGGCAGCCGGTGGCACCATCAGTGCCACTGGTGACATCACTTTAAATACCAACGCTGGCACAGTTTCAAATAATCCAATCAGCCTCGGCATCACTTCAACAAATGGCAATGTTCTGGTCAACCAGAGCGCACTGGCTCTAAATCTTGGCCCATCCGGTGCCAAGGCTGGTGGTTCATTTGTGGTTAACGCAAAAGGAGCCATCAATGTTATTGGCCCAGTCACAGTTGACGGTGGTACCATTAACCTGGCCACGACAACTGGGAATAGTGGAATTCTCGCAGGCGCAGCCATTAGTACCGGCAACACTACTGGCAGTATCACCCTTTCGACTTCTGGAACAGGAGCGATTACGGGTCGTCAGGGTTCAACCACAGCAATACTGAAGTCTCAGGCAATCAATCTTCTGACAAATTCGAGTATTGGGTCAGCTCTAGCACCTGTGCTGACAAATGCAGTAAACAATGGCACAGTGCAGGCCATATCTGGCGCTACCGGAAGCGTTTACGTCAGTGACAGCAACACCGGTATAGTCTCAATTAACACGCCAACAACTTCAACTGGCACTCTCTCGATCGTCTCGCAAGCCTCGCAGTTGAATGTACCTCAAGCAGATTACTCAACAGTGTCTATCACTAATACCGGCCCTATAGGCAACGTTCTGCTGAACAGCGGCAGCAACGCTTCTGCGGTCTTAGGCAACGGCTCTGGTGCATTCTCAGTGGCGGCCACTGGTAATATCGATGCCAATGCCAGCACGCAAGGTATAAAGGGAACAACCTCTTCCTTCACTAGCACCAATGGCTCCATCGGCTCGGCGGGAAAAATCAAGGCCGGTGGAACCACCCTCACTGTCAACGCAGCCAACGGGTCAGTTGATGTCGAGACAGCTCAAGCTACAACGGTCAACGCCTCCGCCGGAACGAGCTTTAATTTGGTTGATACCATATCTGGAGTCGGTCTCACAGTTAACGGTCCATTAGCGGCAGACAATGTCTACATTCAAGCTGCTAACGCCACAAATATATCTCTCAACGGGTCTGTCGGCAAGGCCACTGCAGCGCAAGTCAATGTGCAATCAGGGGGTGGCATTTCGCTGAATCCTGGCTCATCAGTAACTGCCCAAGTCATAGATCTCAACTCTGCGACCAACTCTATTGCTCTGGGTAGTGGCATGACTACCACAAACTTGCATCTGACCACCAATACTGGTGCAGTCGCGATTGCCACTGCGGCAACACCGGGTGGTACAGACCAAATTACTGCTGGTGGCGATCTAGCGGTATTAAATAATTTTGTTGATACCAATTCTCTAAGTTTGTCTGCGGGAGGTAGTCTCACGCTAGGTAGCCCGACTAATGACCTCGTAAACGTATCTGGTGCTAATGTTTCACTAATCGGTCAGTCGATCACCAACTACGGCACAGTTTCCGGTTCAACAGTATCAGCCAGTGGCCAACAGATAACTAATAACGGCACTATAAATGGTGCTAGCACCATTGACGCTACTGGCCTTGTAACAAATGCTGGCAAAATTGTTGCTGGTGATTTGACTGTTTATGCAGGCAGTGTCGTCAATTCTGGAGAAATTACTGGAGTCTCGGCCGTTATGAGCGCTCCTGTGATTAGCAACTCCGGCACCATCTCAACTACTAGCGACATCCTCTTAGTGTCATACGGCCCTGCTGGTATCACAAACACCACCGGCGCAACAATTGCTTCTGGGCGCAATGTCACAATCGACACAACGTCTAGCAACGCCAATGGGCCTCTCACTAATTCAGGCAAAATTTCCGCTGATATGGGAATTCAGCTTACAGCGTTCAACGGTGGTGTGACCAATACTGCCACTGGAACTATCTCTGGTAATGACTATGTCAATTTCCTCACTAGTAATGTCAACAATCAGGGTGTAGTAAGCAGTGAACACGCCCTCAATTTTGTAAACCTTCTCAGACCAGAAAACCCCACTAGTGATCTAACTATTACTGGTGGCACTTTCAATACCGGGGCAGCTGGTACCCTGTCCTTCCAAGCCACAGGCAACATTTCAATAAATCCCGGTTCCTCAAATGGTAATCCTTTTGCGGGTATAGATACCCTTGGTACTTTTGCGGTGGATGCTGGCGGAACTTTCTCAAGCCCTATTACCCACGTGACAGCTCAAGACTCAGGTGCTGGCGGCTTTATAAACATTCATGCTGGCGATTGGGTCTACAACGGTGTCAATCCCCTAAGTGGACCGATACTGTTCACTGCAAACGGCTTGACCACGCCTGATAATTCGGGCGGGACTGTAATCTTCGATTTGAACAACAATGCCGCTCACCCTATGACTATTGGAAGTGGAGTCGGCAATTTTTCAATCTCAGCCACCGGTGGTAATGGTGGCACTGCAATTATCGGAAGTGCAGGTGACCTCACTGTAAATACAGCCAATCTCAAACTTACTGGTTTTGACCCTAATGGTCACGGTAGTACAGTATCTCTCTCGACTGATAAAAATCTGCTTTTAAAGGGTAATCTTGACACCCATTTTGGCAGCGGCCCTTATGGCGATATTACTTTGGTTTCAGGTTCGTCTCAGCCGTTCCTAATTGATGGTACCAAAACCACAACTACAAATGGCCAGATTGGAATGAGCAGTGGCCAAGGTATTTCTGGTAGGAACGTCACAATTAATAGCTCTGCAGGAGTTACGCTAGCGAGTAACTATGTTCTCTCTGGGCCAGATGCTATCACTATTAATGGTAGCGGCCTCACTAACAATGGCAAAGTAAATACAGCCAATTTGACAATCAACGCCAGCGGCAACGGCAATCTAACAACCGGTTCGACTGGTATTTATCAGAATCAGCCATTACAGTCATTGGCACTTTCTTCGCAAACTGGAAACTTCAGCCTGAACGGTAAGGCACCTTCTGCCAACGTCATAAGCGTAACTGCCAATAACGGTACAGTTGCCTTCGGCAATAACATCTCTGCACTCAATGCCGCTCCCGATGCCAGTGGCAACGGCGGCACAATAAATATCGCGGCCAAAAACATTACTTCAAGTGGCATAGCCTTTAATGCCGCTGGCACTACCGGCAATGGCGGTAGTGTTGCTCTCAATTTAACAGGAACAAATGCTCTCAAGATTGAAGAAGGCGTAGTCAGCATAAATGCCGCTAATGCAGCCGGAATGGCAGGTGGTAGCGTGACAGTTGCGAATGGCGGCAATATCAGTGTTGATGCTAGGTACCTTAAATTAGGCAGTAACTACGCTGCTGACCAAGGAGCCAACCTTACTCTTGTGTCAGGCAATAAGCTCTACATTGACCACACATCGAAATTGCCTTCGACAATCAACAATTTGACCTTAGCCTCTAATAGCACCAGCGCCTTTGTTCTGGGCGGTGCATCATCTAGCGGAAATGGTATTGGTGATGATAATCGAGTTCTTGAAGCTACCAATCTAGTCATTAGCAACACTGGTGCTGGAATTACCAGAGGCGATAATTCTAGCCTTAAAGGTTCAACGGTCTCGTTATCGGCCCTAGGCAACATTGGTCAATCCGGCACACCTCTTGTAATCAATACGCCGTCTCTTAACCTCTCATCAACAAATGGCAGTGCCTACGTCAATCTACGAAATGCACCGAGCAGTAACTTCGTTGCTAATGTGGCCAACGCCTTAAAAATAGACTCAACCGGTAGTATCAACTCCGACCAACTGGTATCTGCCACATCGCTAGATCTAAGCGCTGCTGGTGTCAATATCGGCAGCACACTTCTTACAGATGCCGCATCGATTACAGCCAAGTCTACAGTGGGCGATATGACCATTTTTGACACTCGCACCTCACTTGTAGAGCTTGGCGCACTAACGGTTCAAACCGGAGGTCTATCTGTTGCAAGCAGTGGCGCACTAACCGCCAATGGTGCCATCAGCACATACACAGGCGCCGGTCTTACGGCGGGTGGTGATGGAGACTTGACTATCGGCAATACAATCACCTCTTCAACAGGGGTAATCGGTCTAACAACCAATAACAACGGTTCTATAACAACGAAGGCGACTCTCACCGCACCAGAGCTAATCTCTATTGGTACCGGCGGCTCTGGAAGCATATCAATCGGTGGAGCTCTTAACTCGACCACCGCCGTCACACTGAGCACAGGAGGTGGCGGTTCTATCTCGCAAGGCACTGGCTCATACAACGTCAAGACGGCAGCTCTTAACATCAACGCTGGTGGCGGTAATGTTGGATCAGTTGGCGCACCTCTACGCACACAAGCGGCAATGTTGAGCTTTAACTCATCCAACGGAGGCGATTTTAATATCGCCAACAAAAATACTAGTGCGTCTGGAACCACTCAAATTGCCGGGTTCAATCAAGTGGGCAGCTTGAATTTTGTCGAGACCAATACCACAAATAACAACAGCGGTAGTTTGCTCGTCGATTCAATCACCGCAACCACTGGAGCGATATCAATCAGCTCCAATGAGCGAAACCTTAGCGTGACACCAAACAGTGTCATTGCCACAGCAGATGGCAACATCACCTTGCAAAATACCTACGCCAAGAATGGTTCCAATCTGCCATCAATACAAATTGGCGACAACGTCAATATTCATGGCTCATCATTCGGTAGCACCAATACCGGAAATGTCTATATTGTTCTCGGTTCGATACCTTCTGATGCAGATCTTCGACCTGGCATCGCTCCAACTAGCGGTTCCCCAGACATAGCTGGCACGGTCTACTTCGGAACAAAATCAAATCCGAATGGTTCTATTACAACCGGCTCTAGCAACGCTCTTTATGGCTTAGATCGTAATCTAGTCTTCAACACTAATAAGCTGGCGGCCTCCCAGATTACTCTTGGCGAGAATGTCGTGGTTATCGCTGACCCACCTCTACCAGTTGGTGGCACTGTTGCTGACTTTGGTGCCTTGCAATACGCTGCAAATCCAGCTAGCTTGGTTGAATCAAGTGCAGTTCAAACGACAGCTGCCGAGCTTGCATCAGTACCTCTGACTGCGCCTCTGTCAAATTTGCCGATTGCAAATGTTCCGCTAACAAATACTCAGCTAGCAAATTCAGACTCACTAACGACTAACACGGCTTCGCAGGCGCTGGTGGCTAGCCTCACCAACGACTATATCGGTGGAAGTCGCACCTACGCCAGTAACTTTGATCAAACAGAAATCCAACGCCTAAGCGGTGAGCAGATTTCAGCTAGCCAGTATAGCGAAGGAGCCAACCTCAGTATTGATCAAGGCAATGTACTGTTCGCCCCAGACAAAGCAATCACTGTTAAAACTCAATCTGGTTTAGTCAATATCCCGGCCAACGCCATTGTATTTATTATGGCTAACGGACCAGATGTCGCTGTCTACGATTTGCACCAAACTAAACAAAATGCTGTGCAAATAGTTTCAGAGAAGAAGCTAATAACTCTTGAGCCTGGTCGACTAGTAGTTCTAACTAACCAAGCAAGCAGAGACTTTGAAAGAATTGTCAGCCCATCTCGCAATATCGGCTACCGCAACCCTAAAGAAGAAGACCTGAGCGAATCAATCAAAGTATTCGCAATGGACTACTCGATTCCTTCGCTAATCGCGAATGTATCGCCCCTTCGCAAAATGCTTGAAGAACAAACTGGCGCTGACAAGGTCGCGATGGACAAGATTCTTAAAAACTCAGCCTTGTTGATGGAACTTACAGCCAGTGCTGGACCATTCAAGGATGGTAGGCAATAAGCTGTAAAGAGACGGCACTTAGGCCTGACAAGCCTAAGAGATACCCTTAGGCGGCAACAACCAACTCAACTTGAAAAGGAATGGAAGCCACTATTTTTCCATCAATTTCAAGACTGACGGTATAGAGCCCTTCACCAGGAAAAACAAGTCCAGAAAAGGCGCTGACAATCTTGTGCAAAGCACTTGATGAACTTACAGGTTCCACCTGCCCAACTGAAGAGGCACTAATAACAACCTTCTTCGGATCACTGATCTTGAATTGATAGGAAAATGGTTTATCGTGTCCAGTAAGTTGAGCAAAGGCATAAAGGACCGGTATCAACGTTGGGAACGCTTGCGAACTAACACCATTATGGACATTAACCAGGGTGACTGCGTCTTTTCTAAAGACATCCTGCAAAACGCGCTCGCACAAACAAATTGACACAGGGGCTGGACTATCGCTCATAAGATCTCCAAAGTTTCTGACGAATTCAGACCAACCATCATAACAGGCCGTTGAGAATGAGCGAAACACTATATAATGCGAGATCCAATCTCTCAATCAAGACTCGCATGGAAATGAAACAAACGCTATCGCTTGGACTCAGTTGTGTCACCGCAGCTCTCCTCGCCAACGTTTTCGTATTCGCGACTGCTGCTGCTGCTCAGACTCCGCCACCCAGTATCATCCCCACCGATGTGACGCCAATAGGCCTGGGAAGAGAACGAGAGCTAATTAAACCCGGCCCTACGTTCTATTTACTGCAAAAGCTACCCAGCCGACTTTGGCTGAATGCCACCGCCGAGATTAGTCAACGGGGCGAGTCAAACGTATTTTTCACCAATCGCCACCACAAAGGCGACTATGTTTTTCGAACACTTCCAAGCATTGCAATAGGCTATAAAGTATTACCTAAAACCAGCATCTACACCAATTACTTTGCCCTAAAAGACGTTTTTGCTTACCATGGAAACCTTAGCTATCCCACCACTCAATCGCTTGCTTGGGGCCTCAGACACGAAATAACCCTACGCAATCGCACTAACTTACAGTTCGACCTACAGGCGCGTGAAATTTGGCAAGCACGAGGCCTTAACCAATTCGACTGGCTGCCTGGCGTTACCTTGACCCATGTTGTCAATCCAAGCACCATAGCATTTGGCAACATTCAATTGCAGATGCGTGGGGCCAAATATTTTGTCTCGCCTACCCGAGAAATCGACCCGTTTTATACGGTTGGTGTTTTACATAGACGAGGCCCATGGACGTTTTCACTGGTCGATACTTTTGTTAGCAACTTTCGCAACAATGCTGCCATTCCCCCGCAGTCGAATATGTCAATGATTGTGCAAGGCGAAGTATCACGGCAAGTATCAAAGAAAATTCCTGGTCTCGTCACGTTTGTGCGAGCAGAACCTGTTTGGAACTGGCAAGGGCGCAGCCTACCAGGCATATCAGGTTTCGATTTTCGCATATTTGGCGGATTGCGCTACAGCCTTAACAAAACGGCGACAAACTCTTCTATGGACAATTTGCGCAAGCAGCTGAAGCAATCAAAAGCGATACCACCAACATTGCCAGTAACATTACCAACAACGACACCGGACCCAAAGGAAGACGCGCCAACTACCGCAGCCCCCTCCCTGAGTGCCCTACCAGCAGCAGTCACAGTGCAAGACTCTACAGTTGAAGATGCTGCAAGCCAAACAGAAGATAAGCCCGCAAGCAGCGAACCAATTGCTCAAAAACCAGTCAGCCCAATTGCCGAATAGCAATGCCACGAGAAAGCGAATGACGCGAACAAACCTATTGCTACTTAATCTACAATCGACCTGGTTTGCTTTCGTGCTGATTATGAGCGCCACTATAGTCCAGGCTGAATCAACAGATGCACAAAGTAGCAGCAAGAAGTCACCCGTTGGCACTAGTGGTGCAACAAACAAAACTTTTTCAATTGGAGTAGAAAAGTCGAGAAATGCTACTCAGATACATGCAATTGAAAAGCTCGATCTCGGAAATTTCAATCTCTATCACGGCAATACCAGACAAGCTATTGATGCCTATAAGCTGACACTGCAAATCAATCCCAAGCAGTGGGAAGCACACTGGGGGCTATGCAGCTGTTATGTCCGCCGCCACAAAATAGATTTGGCAATGCAAGAGTGCAGAGAAGTACTAGCAATAAAACCGAAACACAAAGATGCCACGTTGCTTTTAGCAAACTTATTGAAGTCACGCGGGCAGTTGAGCCAATCAATACAATTGTTCGAAGCAGCTAGAGCACAAGGAGTTAACACGGTTGGCTTGTACACAGGCTTGGGCTTGGCACTAGCGCAGAGTGGAAAACTAGAAGAGGCTTCAGAAAATCTAGATAAGGCTATTGCAATGAGTAAGAAGGGCATCAACGCTGATGCAAATCTGGGCAAAGCAGTTGTATCATACAAACAAGGCAATAAAGAGCAAGCTTTAACCCAGCTCGACAAAGCAATTAAAGATCATGGTGGCAGCTACACGCAAGCACGTAATTTCAAAGCTGAAATACTCTGCGACCTTGGCCGCCTTGACGAAGCAAAGAAAGAATATTTGACGGAAATAGAAAAGGAAGATCCTGGCCCAACCTGCTTTCAGGCTTTGGGAAACATTTATTTGAAAGAAGGAAATCTTAGCGAGGCTCTCAGGATTTTCGAACAAGGAAAAAAATGGTATCCACGTGACCCTGACATAGCTCTTGGTATTGGTGCCACTTTAGAAAAGCAAAAACGTTTTGATGATGCTATAAAAAACTATCGTAAAGCAATTAGTTTGCTCCAAAACAAAGACAAGCTTGCTGTATGGAAGAAACACCTACAAGATCTTGAAGCAATTGCCTTACAACAACGTGCTTATCCTCAATGAAACCATTAACAAATCAAAGCTACAAGGAAGTAGCTAAGCAACTAAAAGAGCGGCTCCAGCAAACTTAGTAAGCGTCTCCCGCAACGTTGGATCAAGCACCGATTTCAAATCTTCTCTATTTGTTAGGGTCTTTCCATCCCTTTGCACGACCAATTGACCAGAACTGGCCATATCAACCAGTTTATTCAAGATCGACTGATAATCTGATTCGCCATCAAGTAGACCAATAATTGTGCGACCAAAGCTATCAATATTCACGAGCTCATGCAAACGATTGGTCACTCGATTCAAAGTCTTAGCATGCTCTCTAGCCAAGCCACTTACTGCGGGCCTATCACTAATGGTAGTGCTAAAACTATCAGGGCCAGATTTGAGATTAACGATGTTAGAGGCATAAGCAGCAAGGATGTCTGATCCAAGCTGTTGCGAAGCAGCCAAAGCCGAGCCTGCATCTTGAATCAATAGCGGAGATACACTTGCAGTAGCAACTGCTAATAGCTCTTTGAAAGAAATTGAGGTCGGAAAAATCTCAGTTAAATGTCTTAAGGCAGCCTTAGTAAGAGGCTGCCCAGTAGTCAAGCTTGCACCACTCGCTGAAGTAAATGTTTCTACTTTGCCCGCTTCCAATGAAACATCTGCCGACATCCGCAATGCTGCTGAGACATTGAACGCAAGCACATCCTGCGCTGACAAGTTGCGATTGATGTTTAAGTCAGAACGGCATATTACTGTCTGCCTAAAAGTTCTATTGCAAACAAAATCCATATATTGTTCTGTGCGCACGATCTCATTTGAGATGCGCTTTAAAGTGACATCAACTTCTTTTGGTAAATTGCCTGAAATCATACTGTAGAAATCAGCTTCGCCCACATACTGCAGACCGAATTCACGCAACTTTTCAGCAAATTGATGAAAGTAAACTGGATGATTTGCCTCAGAAAGGTGATCATGAAGTAAGTATGTGTCGTTTAACTGCTTCAGCACATTAGCTTCGTTTCTAAGCATTATGCCATAGGCGTTGTCTTGGGTTGGTACAGATTGAGCGAGAAAATCAAGCAGGGCTCTGGCTTGGGCTACCTTCATAGCAGGCTCGGCAAGATTGGCCGTGTGATACAGCATCATGTCACGAATCATGCCACGAAAATGCCAACCAGGATAAGTGTTATAGCTAACGTAGGCCAAGCCATTGGGTGCAAGAAGCTGATTGCACGCCTCGAATATACTAGCCTGAACCTTAGGAGCGACCCAAGAATATACGCCGTGGCAGATGATGTAATCAAACTTGCCAGAATCTTTGGTCACGTCACTAATATCTTGGTGCCTAATCTCAATATTTTGCAGACCCAATCGACTGATTATGTCAACGCCTTCGGCAACTTGACGCTTAGAGAGGTCGATGCCAACGAAATTGCTTTGCGGGTAAGTCTCTGCCAATGGAATAAGATTGCCACCACTGGCACAACCAAGTTCAAGCACTCGACAATTTCCAGGTGAGGCAGTGTCAATGCCAAACAGCCTTCCAATTGTTGCGATTCGATCAGGTGCCGATTGAGGATAAGGAAAGCTCTCATAGGTAACCTGATCGTAAGCAAAAGTTGTTGTCATCACGACGAATTCCTCAAAAATTTCAATTTGCAACCATCAGAGCCAGAGAAACGCTACTGGGTTTTCTTAACTGGCTGTGCTGACGGTTTAACAGAAGCCTCTGCTGGTCTAGCTGTTGTTTGCGCCCCAGGCTGAAGCTTCTTGATTGTTTCACTAGTTATGTCCAAACCATTATCGAGAACTTGTTGACCACCAGTGAATACACCGGCTCCATCCACCACCAAGTCAAGGTCATTTTCGCGAGCAACAGCATTGACGGCTCGTGCAATTTTTTCGTTGGCTAGGGCGCTTGAAGTCTGCAACAATTGAGCCAGCGCTTGCTGTTTAGCATTGAGTTCAGACTGAATTTGCGCCACCATTTTCTGCACCTCTTCGGCAGATTTCTTTTCGCTCTGAGCCTTCTCAATTTTTCGATTACCTTCTTCAGCGTCTCGCTTCAATTGAGCTTCAGCTTGAAGTCTTAATGCTTCACTTCCAGCTGCCTCTGGGCAAGCCAGCTTCACCATCGTCAAATTGAAATATCCAACTTTGTAAGGTTTAGAAACGGCTGCTTTTTGAGCCTGGGCAGCAACTGGTATGCAGATTACTGAAAGCAACGACGCAGTTACCACGAACGCTTTTTTATTTCTAGAATTAAGCTTCAGTCTGCCCTGCATTTTTTACTCCCTAGTTTTGTCGTATCGAGTTGAATTCCAAGACTGATAAACGCGCTCCAAGCACGAGCGCACCGATGGTACAATCGATTTAATAATAGACTATTGCAGCAGTTTACTTGACAAGAAATTTCTTAGGTAGGCTACATTCGGTCGTTGTGAGTCGCAACCGTAGATGTCACCGGTCTGGCTATGGACAGAGACGTTACAGTAAAGAGCATCTACCAACGGAAGATGCAGCAGCGCCTTGCCCCACAGTATGTGCCGTGATAATCTATCAGCTCCCTCCGGGGCATAGAGTAGTTCCCTCACCGGCGCACATAAAAACCCATGGATTCCTACATAGAACCTGAATTCGAATCGATTCGCCAAGCGATCGACGCTTCTGGCGCAGTTTATAGCTCCGACCTTTTGCGGCGTTATCATCTTTCCTTGAAAACCCGCAGGTTCGTCATTCTGTGCGGCGGGAGCGGTAGCGGTAAGACCCTGCTCACACGCATGTACTCCAACGCTGTAGATGCCCAGTACCGCCTTGTGGCGGTCGCCCCTAACTGGACGACAAACGAAGACCTGTTGGGATATTACAATCCCCTGAGCAAACAGTACTACGATACTGACTTCAGCCTTTTCCTCCGGCAAGCGGCCAGGGCTTACGAGTCGGCCATTAATGTTGGAAAAGAGCCCCAGCCTTTCCACCTTGTGCTCGATGAAATGAATTTGGCCCGCGTTGAGTACTACTTTGCCAAATTTTTGTCTGGCATGGAAGTTCTCACTAGTTTCGGCAAAGCTCAGGTGACTATGTTCGGAGCTGACATAGTCGACTTGACTCCCAACTTATTCTTTATCGGAACTGTCAACGTCGACGAGACCACACAAGGTTTTGCCGATAAAATTTATGACCGTGCTCAAGTAATTGAAGTGACACACCATAGAGACGAAATTGCCTCACGTATTGAACGGCCAGAGTTGCGTCAAGTACTGATGTCTATATGGGATGCAGTGGCGGAAGTCTCACCTTTTTCAATTCGTATTATTGATGAAATCAATCGGTACGTTGATGAAGCTGTGCGCATTGGTATGAGCTGGGAAGAAGCCGTTGACGATCAAATAATTCAAAAGATACTGCCACGGATCAAAGGCACTGATATCAGACTTGGTGTCATGCTTCAGAGAATGAATGATGTAACCGCAAACCGGTTCCCGCGGAGTCATAGTAAGATTCAGCAGCTCAATTATGGTTACCAGACTTATGGAATCGTCTCCTTCTTCTAGGATCAGTTTCTTTGTTGAAACTGGAGCACCCATCCATGGCCCCATCGAAGGGCGCAAGTGTGGTGTAGCCATTGCTATTCGAAGAGAGCTATGGCCGCTCATCTCCTTGAAGTTAGATACAGAGCCTCTGCCTCTGCAGTTGGAGCACGAGTCAATGTGCGCTCGCGCAGAATGGCCACCATGTGGCCCTGGACACTACGAGCTTGTCCTAACCTGCGGTGACATCCACGAGCGCCTTAGTATCAAGGTGTTGCCTCAGTATTTTAGAGAGAGTGATTTACTTGCCATCGTTCAAGATTTAGAAGAGCGGATGCCAAAGTTAATCTCATCGCAATTGCAAGAATGCGGTGGACTAGTTGGCGAGAATCTGGTGAAAGATCAAGAGCCAACCATCGAGCAAGAGTTTGTGAGATTACGTCGTGCTGTTGCGGGCACCAAAGAAAAGCTAGGAGTTCTGCAGCTTCTGCCAATGATTCAACGCGATTGCTACCAAGTGTTGGTACCGCGCCACGAGCTGCGCAAGGCGAACCAAGCAAGAAAGCCAGACATTTCAAAATTGCCTCGGGCCATCGCCATGCCAGGGAATATTTTTCCCAGCGGTGCACTAAAACAAATGTATGACATGACCGTTGAACGCTCTTTCGAAACACACGAAAATCGACTAGTGAAGGCTTACGTTCAGGCGTTGCAAAGTCAGATGTCGAGACTACAAGGCAGACTAGAAGCAGAAGCGACAGCACCGGCTATTGCTCGTGAGTTAGAGACCTTGCTTAACGAGTTTCGTCTTGCTTGCACGCGAGCGTCATTCTTGAGAGAAGTGAAACAGCCATTTGTCTCAGCCGGGCGTGTCACTATGGTGCTCTTGAAGAACCCTGCCTACCGCGCGATTTTAGAGGGCTATCTTGCCCTCTACAAGCAGTCGCCGATAAGATTGGATGAACCAGCCCTGGCTGCTCCGTTGAGCAATTTTTCCCGCCTCTATCAGCGCTGGGCAAACCTCATTGTCGTGAGCGTTTTGCTACAAGTCTGTAGCGAATTAGACTATCAATGCGTCGGCCTTCCCTGGATCACGAGAGATAATTCTGGGCTTGTTATTCCAGTTATGAAAGAAGGAGAGGCAGGAATTAGATTGTCCTGCCCAACCACAGGACGAATAGTCTGCGTGGTGCCATGGAAAACAGACAGCGGCAGAACACCCCCTCTAGGCAACGGGCCCGAGCTGCCCCCAGCCCTAGCCATCGCCATTTATACTCCCGAGCGCACTCCAGTGGTGCTGCTGTACGATGCAAAATATCAAGTCACTGAAGAAGGCACCAACCAGTCGGTGGCAAAAAAGGTAAATTCAAAAACAAATACGAAATTGAAGCCTATAAAGAAAGATGCTCCTTTAGCAATTAGCGGTATCGCACCGATGAAAGAAGATATCGACGAACTTCTCCACGGCATGGAGCGAAGCAAAACTCCAGACGGAGGCCGAGAGATTCAATATGCAGCAATTTTGTACCCTGGTCAAAGAAAACAGATTACCGCTGACCTCGAAGCCTTATCAGCACGCCCTGCTGATCGAGAAGCTTTAGAACAGAGCATTTACGACGTGCTCAGGCTCTACTTAGCATAAGTTGCAGTTTACCAAAAGGACTGAAATCTCACTCAAACGAACCTCAATAGCGCGCTCTAGGTATCAAGATCAATAGACATCAAGATCAACAGACATCTATATCAGAGGGGCAAAATGCAAAACATCTTTCTGACATTCACGGTACCTAAAGTACGCCAAGTACGCAAAGTACGCCAAGTCCGCCTGGTCCACCAAGCTTTAACCGCATTCTCAAGCTCCTTGCTATTGTCATTGTTATTTGCGGCGACACCCGGCCACGCACTGCCAATCTCAGGTAAAAAAACTTCTCCCCCTACTGCCACTCCATCGCCAGAATTTGACAGAGCGACCAGACTTTTTCATCCTGATGCTTATGCCAATATCCCTGAAGGTCGAAGTGGAAAGACCATCGGCTTAGCGATTATTCCCAGATTGCACGCTAAGTCGGACGGCGGCGAAAAGTCTATAGCAGAACTAATTGGACATATTCCAGCAATTAGCATGGCAATAACCATGCCACCAGATGATCCGCTTTACCTTTCCAAATTTTTGAAGTATCTCAAGTCAACTGGCCGAAAAGTAGACTTCCTATTTATTGCCGGCCATGGCCTGCAAAAAATTGAAAATGACGATGTTGTTGCAATTAATCTTGGCTCTGATGAAAGTCAAAGGCTAACGCCAGCAGTACTAAATGTGGTGGCACTAGAAAACGAGATTGCCAAGCTAGAAACCTCCGGAGCAGATCCGGCCAAGAAGAAAGAGTTGTGCGACAAAGTTGACTTGATTTACGAAGGTGCGTCTGCTCTAGTTCCTGGCGCCCAGCTTATTTTGCATAGCTGTTATGCTGGTCATTCAGATCAAACAGAGATGATGAAAACCTTTGCAACGGCATTTCTTGGTGTAAATGGCGGCAGCGCCATCGGACCCAAATACGCAACGAGATCAGAAATGCTTGGCACAAACAGCGACCCGAAGGGAGTTGTGGAAACACTTTCAGCAACGATTACCACCCGGGCATTGCAAATTGGCAAAATTATGAGAGCCAAGCGCTACGTTCGCCCCGGGGACGCTTATCTAGAAACCCAGTTTTACACTGAGCTATCAGTGCCGGCAAACAAAATTAAAGTGCCAACTTGCTGTGGTCAAGACAAAGAAGTCTGGCGCAAACTTGTTGGCCTGTGGCGCACCGGTGCCGGTTCGGAGATTAGAATTTCTTGTTCAGCCTCAAATGAACTAAGCGGCGTCATCGAGAAAGTTCCGGCTGACTGCAAATTTGCCATTACCCCAGGAGCGGTATCGTTTAAGAAGGGATTTGCAAAATCAAACAATACGGTGCAAACAGATAGTGCTTACTGCTACCCCAAAAAAGCAGATAAAATAACTCCTGTTACTGGCCCTATGGAGCTAACAATTTCGGTTGACGGTCAAAAAATCAGCGGCAAGCAAACACTTTATCAATATTACGATGGCTCCAAAACTTTCGATGCGGGAACAGTAGAAAGCTCAATAAATTGGACACGCATCGGCAATTGAGAGCCAACCAAGCGTGATACTAAGAAATGCATTTGAACCGCAGGCTAATTCAGCTTCAGCCGCGATCATGCCCCTTAAAATGCTGGTCGGTGATCAACTTTGAAATACTCATCTGAGTCTTAAACACTCCCAACCCTTCGGAGGCCACTGCTTCAATACTCAGTCGCTTCTCTCTATTCAAAACTTCTTCCATTTGGTCTAGTGGAGTAATGTTGGGAAGATCCCGTTTATTGTATTGGAAGACAAACGGTCTAGCTTTGTTTAGTTCACCAAGGTCGTTAAGTTCGTTGAGCACTAATAAATTGTCTTCCATTCGCTCACTGTCGCTATCTGCCACGAACACCAATCCATCAACTCCTTCCGAAAGAAGCGCTCTAGTTCTGGTGAAATTGTACTCACCCTTCACCGTAGAGAGCAAAAACGAGACCAGCGGGTAAGTTATGCGAAATTCGAACGAAACAACTTCTCCACTTTTGGTTGAACTGACTTGAAAATCGCTCTTGTCGCTGGGAGCTAGCTGACTGTAGAGATATTTAAGGTTAGTAGTTCTGCCGCTACCGACAGGGCCAACGAACAAAATTTTGAAAAGAGGTCGCATTTCTTCTACCACCGAATTCGGCACTTCTGATGGTGCTTAGAGTTTTGCCTTCGAGTTTTCTTCGGTGCCAGCAGTTTTTGAGACGCCAACGGGAAAAGTGGGCTGAATGTCTTTGAAACGATTGTAATAATCAATCAATGATTCTTGAAATGACAAGACTGGTCCATACCTTGTCTCGCAAACGTACTTGAACACTTCCTTCATACTCGCTATGGGCTCTTCCGCCAGAACTTCTATGCTGAGCGGCTCTGCCGATTTCTTTGGTGGTAACACTTTAAAGAAATCAGTTCGAGTTTTCGATATGAGATCCCCAATAGAAATAATCGATGGAGCGTAGACAACTTCCCCCGAGAATACCTTCTTGCCACTGGCGCTGATGAAAACGACACCATTGTTGTTTCGCATAGTTCCAAGAAGTTTGGATAGATGACAGTCGCAACTCAACCCCGAAATCGACAGTTTTGCTTTGACAAGCTTGGTGCTCTTCAATCGAATGCCTTTAGCAGTGCCGTTGTCTATCAAGTTGTCGAGAACAAACGAAGGCAGCGAATTTGCGCTACTCAGGTCTTTAGCAGCTTTTAAATCGGCAATCATCTCGCTCAGCTTTCCTTCTTGCATAAGAACGTCAGCTCGTGCCTGAAGATAGTCCGATTCTCTTGGAGCCATAGCAATGGCCTGAGTGTAAGCACCACAAGCTAATTCAAGCCAGCTTGCTTTAAGATGTTTGGCGCGACCTTTAGCAGATGCTTCGCGGGCCTTATCTTGGAAAATTCTTCCAAGCAAAAAGAAGGCTCTCGAGTCTGGTATCGTCTTTAGATTCTCTACTGCGCAGTTCAGAAGCTCCTTGCCTTTGACTGGATCGTCAGTCTCCAGAACTGCCGATGCCGCGCGCACATAAATTTCGGCATCTTTGGGCGGACACTCAGCAAATACTTTTTTGTACAGGTCTCTGGCTTGATCTAGTTTATTGCCGCGCAGCTCAATGAGAAACAGTGAATTGCGCGCACTAGAGAGCTGATCAGGGGTTTTGGCGGCGCTCATCGCGCTTGTAATTAAACTTTCAGCAAGGTCATTCTGCTTGATTTTCAGGCAGGTCTGTCCGGCTGCATAGTACCAGTCGAAGCCAGCGTCCTTTCTGCTGCTCATATCCCTGAGAATTTTGATACCTTTTGCCTCATCTCCCTTAAGAATCCAGCAACGTGCTGTACCCAAGTAAGGTAAGTAGTGGGCAGGATCAATTCGCCCAGCTTTTTCATAACAAGCCATAGCGGCGTCATACTCATCTGTTGCCTGGAGCATTAACCCTAGGTTTGTCAAGACAACTGTATTGTCCGGAGACAGCCGACAGGCTTCCTTCCCTTCACGAATCGCTTCATACAAATTTGCTTGTCGCCACATCACGCATGACATCGTCGCATGGGCCAGCCAATCTGATTGCTCACCCTTCAGAGCCTGGTTCGGAAGAGTTGTGGCTTCGGTCGTGGCAAAAGCACTAGAGAAAGACAAACCCATAAGCGCCAAGCTCAATAAAGCCATAATAGAGGAATGCTTCTTGGGGCTCATGGTCGATCAAACCTCTTCTTCACAGCCATATCTCTTCAAAACACCAATTTTAATCGACTCGCTGACGCAAAAGCCTATGGTTGTCTGCTAGTTTTTCAATTTTAGGCTGTCTGTTTGTCTCTCAGTATGGAATGATTATTTATAGAAGTCTATTTAGGTTCGAGTACCGATATCACAAGTGTTTGTTCGGAGGCTGAATGTCGAAAACAGGACTGCTGATAATTTGTTCTCTGATTGCACTGTTCACGAGCTCAGGGTTGCGGGCCTTTGCTGGTGACGCGCCTGGTCATAGGTGGAGCTCAAATTCTTCAAGTTCGGGTTCGAGTGCATCGGGTCAGCGGTGGGGCTCTGACTCTTCAAGTTCGGGCTCGGGTGCATCGGGACCTGCCTGGAGATCTAATACTTCGGAGTCGGCCACGTCTTTCTCTAACAGAAATACTTCGGGCGCGGGGCAATCTGCCTGGCACGCTAGTTCTTCTAACACTGGTTCCTCCAGCTCAAGTCCAGTTATTCCTGGAACATCAATTCCATCGACAGTGACGCACTTTATTATTACGAACAAAACCGCAAGCCCCGTGACCATTGGTGTACAGTGCCAACTTCCCGGAGCGCTTGTTCAAGATGGATGCACTACTAATATAAGTGACATGGCGATATTAGATTTGACTTCAGGATCCCCAACTCCTCAGCCGTTCACCACCTTTAGTACGGGACAGGGCACTTTCCCCCTAGCTTCAATGCACCAATATGAGATTGTCAATTTAAAGACCAACCCGTATTCCGCGCCCGCAAATCAGCAGCAGAACTGCTTGCAGGGTCTAATTGTCAGCTTTGGCCAGTGGAACTCCTGCCCTGCCACGCAGCCTAACACCCCGGCATTCCCTGTGCCTTTTACTCCCGGACCTGATATCCCTAACGGCAGCAACGCAGCAGAGCCCAGCCTGAACCTCCCAAGTACAATCAATGGTGCAGCAGTTGCGGGAACTGGTTCAACAGAGGTATGTGATATTACCTGTGTCAATGGAGCCAACTCTATTTTGAAGTTGACGATAACCTCGCCCTCGCAGCCTCCTGCAGGCGGTTCTCAGGCTCTCCCATGGACTTATGACGCCTCCGGTAGCATCGCAGCCGGACAGACTTTCAGCACAACGAACTCATGGGTAAATGTCAAAGACAAGTGTGACAACAATTGCTTTGTACTTGTAAACGGTATTCCGGTTGACCGTCCAGGAGTTTTTCCATACGGCTGTACACAATGCAACAAGAATCCAGACCCCGCCCCGCCCTGCGGACAGTTCTGCGCAGCACAAAATGGTCTGCCGCCCAATACCGGTTGCACATTCAATCGTGCCCCCCAGAAAACCAATCCGGTTACTGCGCAGTTTGGAGGCACAGTAGACTTTAGCTATCTATCAACGGCCGTTCCACCTTCGGGCTGCCAAAGTCTTGGACAACCCTAAACCACGACTTAAGGAAGAGAAACCTTGAGAAACGCAGTCCTTTGCACGAGAATTGTGTTTGCATGGTTTGCAACCGTCCTCTTGGTCTTGCTTAACCAGTTAGCTGGATATGCAGCGATCAAGGATATGAGCGAGTATCTTCCTGATGACTACTTGGGAAATGAGTTCAAATGGTCGATGGTTCTGTACTTACCGGATGTAAAAGATAGCCTAGATTACAAAGGTTCTACTCTTCATCCTCTCACCAAAGTGAGCGTAAGGTTCAATCAGTATCCAGCGGTTGGCAAAGTCGAGAGCAAACCCTATGAGGAGTTTTGGTATCACAAGAAGTCAATACTGGGAATGCGCCGCCGCAACCAAGTTCAACTCGTGGCCGGTAGTGGTGGCGCAATAATACTTTGCCCGCGAAAAGAGCGCGAAAGTTCTGACTGCTCGTCGGCCATTACGAATGCCTTAGTGAGAGTGATGCTCGACGTGCAATTTCGCGGCGGCATAACCAATCTCGTGGTTGTGCCCGATTCTGACTATCAAAGTATTGCCGGGGCGCTGGAACGATATGGATTCTACGGTGAGGACAGATCGAGCAGCAATCTCAACGAAATAGCGCTCAGTATGCGGCTTCGGGGCTATCCCAAAGGCGCAGAGAAGCTTTTGTATCTCAAGAAGTGAAGATTTCAGTCTAGCGAGATTTCAGCCTAGCGAGATTTCAATCTGGCGGCATAACATAGCTGATGGGAAAGCTCTGTTTAGACTGAAACTTTAGGGCGGAATTGCGACCAAGGACAAACTGCAGAGCAAAAGGTGTGATCTCGACTTCTGTAGTGACAGTAACTGAGCCTGTGACCAGACCTCCCGGATTGACGAATTGATCGTTTTCTGGACTACGTCTCAATTTTGGTTGACTGGTAATCTCGGTCTTTACCGGTGGAACCAGGCGAAAGTGAGATACCATACCGCTATTCCTGTTGTTCATTTGCTCAATGAGCGATAGGGCTCGTGACTCAGCATTGACTGGACTGCCGGAAGCGGATTTTCGTGCAGCGTCGCGACAAACCGAATCGTTGAGAGAAACACCGTAAATCAGAAGGCCCAAATCGACAAGAATGATGACAACGAAAAATAATACGACGCTGCCACAAGTGACCTCGACAAGCGAGGCCGCCCTTCGTCTGTTAGGCATTTTTGCTCGACTACAAATCGTCATTCTGATTCTGATGAGGCACCACTAGTGACACCAGTCGAAACTGCACTCAGAGTCGCTAGGTTCGATTGTTTCTTTGCCACATCGGCCATGTCAACATCCAGGTTAGAAGTAATCTGAATAGCGTCCGGAATCTCATCAAAGGCCTCGCGCGTGTCGACTCCGTTTACAAATATGCTGCCAAAAGACTCGAAGGCATCGAAATTGGTATTCCTTGGTGGAGAGCAGGTCTTTCCTACATAGGCAGGAAGTGCGCAAAATCGGTAGGACAAATCAGAGTCGGGAACAGGAAGCTTTGCATCAATATTGCACTTGTAGAGTTTGCTTGGTCTGTCTACATATCCTCGGCTAAGATCGTACTGGCTCAAGTCAGGAATCGCATCTAGCGCTTGGATGTTCGAATCTACATTCTTGATGCGTCCCAGAGCGACTCTGACAACTTTCGGATCGTTGGTCTTTATCGAGAGAAATCCCAGACCGCCATTATCGTCTCGCTTGTTCTCATAGCTGCGTACTGCTTCTAAAACTTCTTTGCGAATAACCAAGATCTGATTGCGTCTTTCGTTTTCGACCAGGGCGTGGCCAGACCTCGCCTCACCTAGCAGCAAATTAGATAATCTCGTGAAGCCCGATAGCTCTTGACTCGAACAGGCATTGACCGCCTGGCGTGAGGTGAATACGAGCTCCCGTGAAGCTTCTTCTAGACGGTTGACTTGGCCGACTCTGTCGCCCGGATTGATCTTGCTGGCCAGAGAAAGTGCGAACGCATCAAGGGCGAACTGCGCTCTAGTGCGCTCAAGCAAGACACGATTAAACATCAGCCCGGCAACTGCAATGGCTATAACAACACCAATGGCGAGGCTGACAAGAAAAATCATGTTTCCACGTGATTGGCGATTACCCGTCATATTTTTGCCTTGCTAGTACCATGTTAGTATAAAGCCCATGCCTACTTTCACTAAAGTATATCACTGGCCCAGCAGAGGGCACTTTCATAGCATAAAGCGCTACAGAAGGCGAACTCAGGCTGGAAGCCAGATCTCGGAGTTCGGCGGCGCTCTTATCATATTGGTTGTTTTTGTCCTGATACCAATGCTTGACTTTGTTGTCGTACCAGTACGCTGGATGATGGCGCAGGAAATTGTCAATAATTATGCAAGAAAGTTGGCGATGTGTGAGACTCTCAGCCAGTCATACGCCACCATGGAAGCAGATCCATCTTTGAAAGTGCTACTACAGAATATTGGCGGTGTCGGTGTGAAGTCGATTGACCTGCATGTCAGAATCAGCCGCACTTCAACACTCGAAGGCGAGACAGAGTCTTATATCGTCAACCAGCCCGGTCGCATACCGTCGGCCTGGTTGCCCATTGCCGACAACCAGTCGCGATTGTTTTCCCTCGAGTTAATCGTGCACTCAAATATGTCTCCAGCCATTCTGCTATCAGGCATTAATTTGCCTATTCCTGGAATAACAGCACCGATTCCTATGATAGTTACGGCCTCGCACGAATGGGGCAATCTCGGGCGCAACCCACGCACAGGCAACTATTTCATCAACGAATAAGAGCGGCTTGCGCCGAATAGGGCAGATGCAGCCAAGCGGTAGTCTATGACTTTTAAATTCTAACTTCATTCTCTTGGCGGAGGCCAAGTGAATGCTCTAGAGTTCAAAATTCAGAGATAGTTAAAACTGCTATTTGTTGGAGTAAGATGCATGGCCAATAAGAAGAAAATCAAAAAAGAAGACTACCGCATGAGGACTCACCTCATTCACGGTATGTCCCACAGCCAGGCCTGGGATTACAACCATCACATCATTCCACCAATGTCGGCTTCTGCGGCTTATCGACTTGATTCAGTGCATCGTGGTGCCCAAGGCTTTAGCCAATATGCATCAGACCAAGCAGAAGGCGAGATGCCCATTTATATTTACGACCGACTAGACGAACCCACGCGCGGGCTTCTCGAAGAAAATCTTGCATACGTAGAAGGCGGAGAAATAGCTGTTTGCTTTGCCACGGGCATGGCGGCAATAAGCGCAGCAATATGCATAATAGCCAAAGCTGGTGATGAAATTGTGGCGCATCACACTCTGTACGGCTGCACCTACAGCTTGCTTACAAACTGGCTCCCTCGCTTTGGTATCAAAACGAATTTTAGCGACTTGCGTGACATCCAAAAGTGCGAGCAAAGCATTACCGACAGCACCCGGATTATTTATTTGGAGACTCCTGTCAATCCCACCCTTGACTTGATCGATATCGTTGAGCTAAGAAACCTAGTTGATAAGATCAACGCCGAGCGTCCACTCAACCAGCAAATCGTAATCATAGTCGACAATACCTTTGCCACACCTTATTGCCAGCGGCCACTCTCTCTGGGCGCCGATCTGGTTGTACACAGCTTGACCAAAAACATCGGTGGCTTCGGCACCGATATGGGCGGCGTTGTAATCGGTCCTAAGCACTACCACGAGCCGCTTTTCATGTATCGCAAAGACTTCGGCGGTGTTCTCTCGCCCAAGAACGCCTGGCCTATTTTGGTCTACGGACTACCCACACTGGCCGCTCGCACCGTCAATCAACAGAAGAGTGCATTAAAAGTGGCTCAATACCTGGAGCGGCATCCAAAAGTCGCACAGGTAATTTATCCTGGGCTTGAGTCGTTCCCTCAGTTCAACCTGGCAAAGCGACAAATGACTAGTTACGATGGTAAATTCGCACCAGGGTCAATGATCTATTTTGTTCTAAAAGGTGATACAAAAGCCGCTAGCAATGCCGCTGAGCGCTGCATCGATTACATAGCAAAAAACGCTTACAGCATTACCCTAGCCGTTAGCCTTGGCCAAATTCGCACATTAATCGAAGCACCATTTTCTATGACCCATTCAGCCCTACCAGAAGAATTGAAAATTGCAAAAGGTCTGGCACCTGGTGGCATCCGTTTATCCATAGGACTGGAAGATTGGCATGACATCATCGAAGATCTCAGGGTGGCCCTGGAGCAAAGTTAGTACTTGCAATCAGACACTTTTATCTCTTGCATGTATCTTCTATTTGCATGGGTGGCAGGAATTGTTCGTAGCGGCCAAGACAAAAGTTACGGGAGTATGACTAAAGATGAGAAAGTTCATCTGACGAACCGGTTCTGAATTACTTGGGTGTTCCAGCGCCGGTAGAGGGAAGGCGAGGAGCAATTTCAATAGGAGTAATCACTAGATCACCATCTCGTCGTGGCGATACATCAGTTCCGCGATTAAATGGCACAATTCCATCACCACGGGGCTCCGTAAGAGCGGGTGGCGCCTTCTCGTTTTGAATAGGAGGAATTTCCAAATCAGAGTCGCATAGTGGTGCGACAACGGTTCCTCGACCAATTGCCTCGCTTCCATCACGCACACAATTTTCCACTTCGGCTAGCCTCCAGACCATCTCGCTGAAATCGGCAGGTTCCATCTTCGTGTCGTTTGTACAACCAGTTTCTCTAGCTCCATCGTTTCGAGCACAATGTAGTTCACCTAACATATTTCATCCTCGCTATATTGTCTGAATGGCTTTCGAGCGCAGCTTGGCTGCCGATACGAACATGCTATGTGGACGAGGGTGCAACGAGCGTGCAAGTTGAGTATTTCACTGCGAAAATATGTCGCTTAGAGCCTTGCGCCCTGTTGGCAACCAGCGTAAGTCTCAACTCACAGATCTGATTGAAGCATGCCACCGGCGGGTTCATGGGACAATAGCAATCTTGTAAGTTAGACATCACTTTTCTGTTGTTCAGAGTTTTGTCTTTGAGTCTCGTTCTTTTGTAATACCCTGGAGGACCTTAACGATGAACAAGAATACTATCTGTCTGTGGTACAACCACGACGCTGAAGAAGCGGCACAGTTCTACTCCCAAACATTTCCAGATAGTAAGGTCGGGGCTGTGCACCGCGCGCCTTCCGATTATCCAGGCGGCAAAAAAGATGACGTGCTGACAGTCGAGTTCACGGTTTGCGGTGTGCCCTGCATTGGCCTCAACGGCGGAGATGTGTTCAAGCACGACGAGGCCTTTTCTTTTCAAATTTCTACCGAGGATCAAGAAGAGACAGACCGTTATTGGAACGCTATTGTAGGCAACGGCGGAGCAGAGAGTGCTTGCGGCTGGTGCAAGGATAAATGGGGCCTGTCGTGGCAGATAACTCCACGGGTCTTGATCGAGGCCATGGCCCAAGGCGGTGAAGTGGCGCAGCGCGCCTTCGCAGTCATGATGGAAATGGGTAAAATTGATGTGGCCAAGATAGAAGCGGCAGTGCGCGGTTAGAGACTTAATTGAAGGTGAGTATGTTTGATCCTTATGAGCAGCAAGATCTGAACGACGAAGCCTGCGCGCCACCACACATAAACAAGCGCATCGCCGGAAAGTACCTCATTCAAAAGATGGTCGGCTCTGGCTCATCAGCCAGGGTTTATTCAGCAAAAGTCTATCCCGGCGATACTATGGTGGCAATCAAGCTTCTGCGAGCTCACAGCAGCACAGCCATTGGTCAAGAGATGCTAGCGCAAGAAGGGCTAGCGCTCATGGACGTCGATCACCCCTGTTTTGTCAAAGTGCATGATTTTGGCGAAAGCGAAGAGGGCGAGGGGTTTCTTGTAATGGACCTGCTCGAAGGGTGCACACTAAAGAAGATACTGAAAGACTTTCACAGCATCCCCCTCGATAAGGTGCTCGATCTCGGCCTGCAGTTGCTTGACGCCCTGATTCACTTGCACAATGTCGGCATCGTTCATGCTAGCTTCAAACCGTCAGACATTATGGTGCTCGATGGTGAGCGCTTGTCGAAGATGAAGCTTATAGATTTAGACTCGGTCGTTCATCCTCGTGCTCCGCATCTACATTCGCGCACCTTGCTTGCCGAGGGAGCTATCGTTCACTATATGAGCCCAGAGCAGGCAGAAGGAAACAAGGTCGACAAGCGTACTGATGTGTACAACTTCGGTATCGTGCTTTATGAAATGGTGGCAGGCCGCTTGCCCTTTGATGGCAACTCGGTTATTGAAGTCTTCAACAATAAGGCAGCAGATAAGTTATTTCCCCTCTCTGAAGCCAGGCCTGACCTCGCTGACGGAGAGCTGGAGCGCATTTTGAAGAAGTGCCTGCAGTCAGATCCTTCTCGCCGCTACCAAGACCTTGTGCACCTTCAGAAAGATGTTCAGCACTTAAGAGACAAGACTCCAATTACAGAAGAGCATCAAGTCGACACACGCTGCTGGAAGACTCTGCCGCGCAGTGCTTATGCCGACAAGCAAAAACCGGACGTTCATACTTGGATAGAGGGAATCAAAAAGCTCATTGGTGGAAGGAAAGAAGTAAGTTAAAATATCCGAGAACCTGGGAGTAAGAATGCGAAAGTGGTATTTGGCGGTATTTAGTGTGCTTTCTCTTGTCACCTTGAGCTGCACGGGTTGCACCACACCTAGCAAACATAATGGATTTATCGACACGAGCGGGCACATCGTTATCGATCTTGACAAGATGGCAGAAAAGCCGATCTCTGTTGGTGATTTTAACGAGGGATTGGCGCCGGTCAAATATAGCGATAAGTGGGGTTGTCTCAACAAAAACGGTGCGCTTGCTTTTACTCTGCCTTGCAATCATATTTCTCCATATAGCGAAGGCCTAGCCGCATATAGTATCGGTTCTGGTGCCAATGAAAAATGGGGTTATATCGACAAGAACGGACTAACTGTTATCAAACCTACATTTGACGCGGCCAAAACTTTTAGTCAAGGACTTGCTCCTGTAAAGCTAGCAAAGGCAAGCAATGCCAGCAAGAATGGCAAAGATAGCAAAGCTGGTAAAAATTCGGCGAGTTGGGTGTACATCGATAGGAGTGGCAAACAAGTCTTTGCTGAGACCTATGAGGAAGCTCAGCCATTTGTTCAGGGCTTAGCCGTAGTCAAATACGAGGGTCACGCTGGCGCCATCAATGGTAACGGCAATATGGTCATACCAGCTAAATATGATGTTGTCTACAATGCTGATAGCGGACAAGTTGTAGCAGCCCAAGGAGATGGCTTATCAGGTCAAAACCCAGACCAGACACTCGACTGCCTTGACCAATCCGGCCATCTTTCTCTTACCAAACAGATTCACGGTATTACTTTAAAGAACCTCAAACCACCACTCTGGGTAAAGAGTAATAGTGATACTAATAATGGTGCTGACAATTTGATCAGACCGCTCAGTCCTTTTGCTTCACCGGGGTTTTTCGAATCAAAATCAATCAGTCAGGTAAAGGATAAATTTAGTATAGACCAGCAGTTTTCAGCCAGGGCATTTCAAGGGTCTTACGACTATATTTTCCCTGTATCTGAAAACTACTTTGTCGCTTACTCAGACGCCAATAGTGGCAAAATGGACTACCGAGGTGGCAAGCCAGAAGAAGGCGACGGTATCTGGAACAACACTGCCTTTAGATTTTATGATGCAGCCCCTTTCCACAGCGGCATGGGTCTTGTACAAGAGACCAAAGGTGGCCCATATGGCTACATCAACAAAAGTGGTCAGTACGCTTTTAAAACTACATTTGAACACGCTCGCTCTTTTAGCGATGGGCTCGCTCTTGTCGGTTTGAGCGCAGAGAGCAAGACTGAGAACTAAATAGGCGAGCGTTTCTAACTAACTTACTTACTAACACGCCTTAAGTTCTTCCAAATGATCTCTGACTCTCTGCGCGCGAGGATCAGAGGGAATTAAGAAACTCATTGGTGGTTAGGGGCATCGGAAACTAGAGGTTGCTGAGCAACGACAGTTGATCAAGTGTCTTGTAGATCGATTTCCATTCAGTTGGATGTGTGACCATGCTTACAGAGAGAGAGAGTCCATCAATCATGGGCACTAGCGAAGGTTCCTGCCTATTTTTCTCAGCCTCACCGTAGGCCTACCATCCCCAATCAGCAACGTTCATGCTACGTTAGGATCGATGGCAAGCTTAAGCTACCGGCCAGCGAGCAACTGAGGCCAGAGTGTTGATCGTTTGTATCTACCCTAGATTTAATCAGCTTGCTGTTTCAGTATCTTTTGCGGTCTTGATTATCTTTGCCTGCCTTCAAAATACAAATTTGTTCGATACCCAGAGTCAATACAGCTCAAAAATCCAGGCTGCTGGTATTGCCGCCACTGAGGGACATTATCGACAAGCCCGAATGCTTGCTCACGATGCCTTGCGCCTTCGCGATTCATTACTCAGCAATCAAAATAAGTCAACTAAAGTTGACGTTGCAACCTTCACTGATGAGATGAATGAATATGAACTAGCTGAAACTCTTATCTCTTTAGGCAACTATCGCGATGCCAAATATGTTTTGGAGACTTTGCCTAATGTACTGGAAGCTCCTAGCGAAAGAGAGTATCACGCGTCTTTTGCCTATAGACATTATTTACACGGGGCAGCACTATTGGGTCTGCATGAGTATCAGCAAGCTATTGAGACGTTACGACCTGCTTTAATAAACAAGCCAATGAGCGTCGGAGCAGAGTTTTTACTCGCAGAAGCTTATTTGGCTATGCACGAACCAGCTACAGCGGCCGCATGGCTAGAGCGAATGCGGAACTTTCGCAACCAAAAACTATTCAACGTCTATATTCAAATGACCTCTCTCCGAGTAGGAGACAATAAAGCCGCCAAGCACATCACTGGCGAACTTATGACTTTCTGGCGAGAGCTTGAAAGCAAGCAAGCTCCAGAAGGTATTTCAAATCTAGAATTTGCCAGCGAATTTATGAAACAAAATGGTTTTATAGCTGAGGCCGTTGAACTGAGAACAGAGGCCGAGCGACTAAAGCAGCAGTGAACCTAACTGTCGCGCTATCTATCTAATTCTCTGCATCTCAAACCACCGTGGTTGAACTTGATTGTCGATGAGAACTTGTTCGACCTCTATGTCCGACCTTGCCAAACGCCCCAAGACCAGAGAAACACTCTCAAATCTGTTTTTAGGCAAACTTGAATCCATACGGTAGGTAACTTCTACTGCGTCGTCTCTAATTGCTGAACCTCTGGGAATTCGCTTGACGCAAATTACAGCCGGAACATCAAGGCTAGGAGGATATGGATCAAGGTCATAGAGACTTACAATATAGTTCTTAGTCACTCCAAACCTTGCCTTGCATCCAAGCACCTCAGAGGCGCTAGTTGCTATATGGTCAGGCATCTTGTTAACAGAAATTCTTCGCTCTTCTATAAGCTCTTTTGTGATTAACGTGCCTTTTTGAATTTCATCGCGAGCATACACAGCTATTCCAGTACCGTAATCTATTTGAGAAAGAAATTTTCTATTTATTTCGTCGAGCCTTTTTTCTCGCTCGGCGCTCCAAACGAAAAATATTAGTGCGGCAACTACGCAAATCAAAATTGAACCAAAAATATATCTGCTCATAAAAACACTTTATCATGCACAGTTTGGCCAAGGCTGGAGTAGTTTCTA
>CALROJ020000074.1:0-30819 GCA_943369735.1 bacterium Ga0077546 | reverse complement strand
CAGGTCGATTTGTCGTCACTGACACTCGCATAGTCTTTGTGCCTGAAGCATTTTCTGCTTGGTTTGGCGCTACCAGAGTCAGTATTCAGCGTCCGCAAATTGAAGGTATTAATTATCTCAGCACTGTTGGTGGTGGCACAGTATCAATTCTTACACGAGACCAAAGTGTTCATCAATTCCGCATGCCACTCCTAGTTTTAGACCCTGTGCGCAGCTTGCTAGTTAGCCAAGGGCTAACTGCTCCTGACCCAGATACTAAAGCTTCTGAACCAGCTGCTCCCCAACCGGATAAAGTTGAAGAGACTAAAGATGAAGAGAAGAAAGAATGAGTGTTGTTAAGAATGTTCTAGGTACAAATCTTGAACCTTGTTGCGATAATCCGCTTACCGGTTTCTTTCGCGATGGTTATTGTTCAACAAGCCCAGAAGATCACGGCGTTCATACTGTTTGCGCTTTAATCACTGACGAGTTTCTTGAATATTCTAAGGCTCAAGGCAATGATCTTTCTACTGCTAATCCGCGCTATGGCTTTCCTGGTCTGAAGGCCGGCGATACCTGGTGCTTGTGTGCCGCTCGTTGGAAAGAAGCTCTGGACGACGGTATGGCACCGCAGGTAGTACTAGCCGCCACTCATCAGGCCACGTTGAAAATTGTCAGCTTAGAGCAGCTTCAAGCTCATGCCGTAATGTCGAAGACATAGTAAAATTTATGAGCCTGCTTTTTAAGTCTTGGGCAATACTTCTAGCTTTGTTTGTGTGCATTCTTGTTTTGCCGGCAGAGAGCCCAGCAAAAGACACTATCAGTGGTTGGAAGATTCACATGGAGACGGCCATTGGCGGTCGCTATGACATAGCAGTAACAGACAAGGCAATACGTGTCGACAGTAAGTCATTTAAATATTCCTTTTCGGCTACTGCCCCCTTGTGGAATTTAACAATCTGGCGTGATGATACGAAGGAAATTTGTCATTGTACCTTGTTGCAGTACCTTGCAATGCGCAAAAAGGCTGTAAACACTACGTCTTCTTGCAACTTAGAAAAAGTGGTAAGTAGCCATGCCATTGCTATACCGCGATTTAGACTAAGGGGTACGCAGTTCATCTATGCCGGTGAGAGGCGTGGACACGATCTCTTCATCTCGGATAAGACAACAGAAACTGTGAAAAACTATTTTATAGATTGTGCTGACATAAAACTTCCCCGCCCCGTGGTTAAGCTTATTTGCGCTACCAGTTCCCTGCCTGAATTGCCCGGTTTGCCTTATCAGATGTCTGAAGTTCTAGACAATGGAAAGCGTTATTGGCAGGTATTGACTCATTCTATAGAAAATACTTCGCTCTCGGCAAAAGCCTTTTCCCCGCCGGTCGGCTACAAAGACATCGGCGTTTTTAAGCATACATTTTTATTCAAAAGCGTAAGTTCAATGATGGACGATACCGTTGATAGTATTGGTATCGGTGAGCCAATGGGCACGAAAAATGGGCGCTGACATTCGGAAAAGCAGGCTCTGTTCTTTACTACCTCTTTCATTGCGCTCAGTGTATTTTGTTCACGGCTCAATGGTGTTGTAAGATCTGACATTGAGAAATCCAATAGGTGGAACAAATGTCCGATTCAGGCAAAGGTCTTTGGTCAGCTCTGCTTAGTAAGGAGTGGCATCGGCTGTTTGTAGTCAGCCTCCTGAGCTTGTTTTTGGAACTATTTGTTATTCGCTGGTTAGCCACTGAAGTTAGAATCTTTGCCTATTTCAAGAACATGGCCCTTATGTCTGCCTTTCTTGGTCTCAGTCTAGGCTTCTTGTGGTGCAACAGTAAGCGCGATCTTTTCAAGCACACTCCTCTAATTTTGCTATATCTCGGTGGCATCCTCGTGTCGGCCCTGGTGTTGGGCTTTACCCATATGTCGTTTGTGGCTGCTTCTAATAGCGTCATGATGTTTGGCAACTTTGAAGACTTCGCCGGTATTCACATCTTTTATGTCTCTCTTGTCTTGATTGGCATATACGCCCTTTCGGTAATGCTTTTTATTGGCCTAGGTCAGGAGACCGGTCGCCTCTTTCAGGCCTTCAAGCCGCTAACAGCCTATTCAATTAACGTGGCTGGTGGTTTGGCTGGCATCTTGCTCTTCTCGTACTTGAGTTTTTTCTGCACAGATCCTGGGGTGTGGCTGATCATTGCGGGTCTGATGTTCATGTACCTCGGGCGCAAGCTAGTTCCGGCTTGCATAGTGCTTTTTGGCATATTCTATATGGTCTATCTTGGGCCGTTTGTTGCCAGAGAAGCTTATAAACCCGACTACATTACTACGGTCTGGTCGCCTTACTATCGCATTGATGTGCGCGAGTCGCGCATTAGTGATGGAGAGTTCAAGGGCCAGTCTGTGGGCCAAGATATGTTCATCAACTATGACAGTTTTCAGACAATGGTTGACGACCGACCTAGTTCACTATCGCGCTTTTCTAAGAATATTGCCGATGAGCTCTCAGAATTTCACTTGCGACCATTCATTTGTTATGGCAAGCCGGCAAAGAATGTCTTGATTATGGGGGCTGGCTCTGGCTCAGATGTTGCCGCGGCATTAAGAGCTGGAGCAGAGCATATTGATGCAGTTGAAATTGATCAAAGCATCTATAAAATTGGCAAAGATTTGCACCCAGAAAAGCCCTATGACTCGCCGAAAGTAAGCGTTCATGTTATGGATGCTCGTACTTTCTTGCGCAATACCAAAACAAAGTATGACGTTATTGTCTTCGCATTTCTCGATAGTCACACGGCTTTTTCTTCGCTCTCTTCACTACGCACCGACAATTATATTTTCACTAAAGAGTCTATAAAAGAAGCCAGTGAACTTTTGAGTCCCACCGGCATACTTTGTGTTTCGTTCATTAACAAACCAGATTGGCTCTGGGATAAGCATTGCGCCATCGCTAAGGCTGCCACAGGCGAGCTACCGCTAGGATTTTATAAAGAGAATAAGCTACCGTCAGCATTTCTCATGTCTGGCCCTGGCGTGAAGGGAAAAACCTACAAAGACTTCCCGCAGATAAGTTTCTTTCCGCGAGAAGCCAGTGTTCGCCCAGAAATAGCGGCTAGTGAAGACGACTGGCCATTTCTTTTCTTGCCTAGGCGCGAACTGCCAATGACATATATTTGGCCCATCTTTCTCATCATGTTTGTTGGTTTCTTGCCGCTCTATAAGGAGCTGCGCAAAACTGATGACCCCACTCTAGACGGGCTCATGTTCTGTCTTGGCATGGGCTTCATGCTACTAGAAGTTCGTTCAATGTCTGAATTGTCACTTCTGTTTGGCTCAACCTGGCTAGTCAACAGTGTGATTATTGCTGCAGTAATGCTCTTTATCTTGCTCTCGAACTACATTGCTTCTAGGTTGAATGCCAAGTTGACGCCGGCTTTAACCACGGTATTATTGGTTGTTTTACTGCTCTCCTCTTTTGTTAAAGCTAGTGCTTTAGCCAGTTTTGGAGCAGTCGTAGGCAGTATCCTTGGTTGTCTGATTTTCTTGCTGCCTCTGATTTTTTCGTCGGCTATATTTAGTCTGATGTTCAAGTCGACCAAGAACATCAGTAGGGCTCTGGCCTTTAATTTGGTTGGTGGTTTAGTGGGGGTCTGCCTTGAATACCTGTCAATGGTATTTGGCATTAAGGCCTTGACCTACATTGCAATTGCTATCTACTTGTTGGTCTTATTCCTGACAAATAAGGTCGCTGGCCGCTCTACCGAAACGAACTAGACAAGCTATTGAAGTGACTTGCTGAAGGCGCTAGTAGTGGCGATTCTTGTAGAGTGCGTCGTTCGCTAGACCGTCGCTCTCGGATTCGTCGGCCATAATTAAGGCTCTGTATTCCACGAGCGCGAGGGATACTCAGCCAAACTTCTGTGCTAGTATTTCAGCCTTTCCTGACGGAGGGCCATGCTCTGTGAATTTAAGGATGACTACAACCCTTCTTGTTGTAACGCTAGCGACGAATGCCTTTGCATGCACGATGGCATTAGCTCAATCCTATAAGCCCGGTGATCGCGTACAAGCATTGTGGGCAGGCAAATGGGAATCGGGTACGGTCATGCCGCTGCTCAGTAACGATCTTGACAAGAGCGGACGTGTTATGCGGGTAAAGCTTGATTTTTTGGCGGAGTTTCTACAGCCCAACGGCTCAGAAGTATCAGCCAAGGATGTTCGACCCGGAGGCGCACCGGCGACTTCGGCGCCTGGAACCACGAATGCCGGGACACCTGGTGCTGCGCAGAGCGTGCCGTCAAATGGAGCCGATGGCGGCGGCATCGGTAACTCTGGTTTCCGTTCAGGAGACCGTGTATCAGCTATGTGGGGCGGCAAGCTGATGACTGGCGTTGTTGTACCAACGCTTCCAAATGATCTAGATAAGAGTGGACGTGTGCTTCGTGTCAAGCTCGATGATTTGGCAGAATTTCTTCAGCCTAACGGAACGGAAATCAGCGCGAAAGATGTTCAGCACTCAAGCGCGCCGCCTCCTCTTGTATCAGCTAACAATACCCAAACGAAACCAGGCAATACTCCGCACACGGCACCATATACACCACCGCCCCAAACAGCTCCCGTCGGTGGCAATACAGTCAAACCAAACACCAGTTATAAAACTCCGATCATGAATGGTTCTGTTCCCAACCTTACCGGCACAGCCTGGAAGATGCTTTACGACCGAGCTGTAAATGTTGTACCGCTCATTCGATTTACGAAAAAAGGCACATACGACACGGTGCGTTATTCATTGGGTGCCGGTATGCGGGGAAATTATCGGCAGAGCGGTGGCACTGTGTTCTTGAATAATGAACCATTTTCTATGAGCTTCAATGCGGGGAGCAATATTCTTCTACTAACCAGTGGTGGCACCACCCTGAAACTGCTCTACAACGGGATAACGTCGGACTAATCAATCCGTACGTTGCGAAAAAAGTCTTCTCAAAATAATGGCAAAATTTCGGTCATACAATATTTGACGGTTCACATTGTGCACCATTAGTGGGTCGGCAACGATTCTCTAGTAGTGGCGATTCTTAGAGCGAAAGGGTGAATTTTCAAAAGTTGACTTTTGTCTTTCGCTAGCTTTTTTGAGGTCTAAGTTCGCTAATTTAGTTTGACCGAGTAATTGATAAACACGAGCGCGATTCTTATAGAGTGAGTCGTTAGCTAGACCGTCGCCTTCGGCTTCATCTGCTTTGATCAGGGCCGTGTATTCGGTGAGAGCTTTATCGAGCTGGTTGGCGGCAAGATAGTAGCTTGCTCTCTCTTCTAGCACAAGGCTGTCAGGATGCGGCTTGCGTCTAAGAGCGGCAGTAAGATCTTGGGCCGCTAAGTCAGGTTTCTGCAGAGCTGCGAAACATTTTGCCCGCATACGATATTGACCGTCGCTGCCTTGCTTCTCGATCACTATATTTAGATCAGCAAGAGCCTCCTGATAGCGTTTTAGAACTATGTAGAGACTGGCTCTCTCTCTCAGAGCTTTGCATCTCTGGCCGATGTTAGCCGACTGCGAGGCCTTCGTTAAATCGGCCAGGGCGGCATCAGTCTTACCCAGCGATTTATAAGCCTCAGCTCTGGCTATATAAGCTGGTGCAAAGCTACTGTCTTTACTCAAAGCAGCTTGGCATAGGCTCAAAGCTTCTTCGCTTTCAACGATTAAGTTTGCAGCTACTGCTCTTTTCGTGAGAATCTCAGCTTGCCTCGTGTTGGCGGACATCTCTAGAGATTTGGAGAAAGCATTAGGGATAAACCCCGATGCCAGGGCTATAGTGCAAGCAGTCTGAATGCTGAGAAGTTTATGCATTTTTGCTCTCTTCAATCATGTTCAAGCTTGAAATTTTCTCGGTAGAGAGAGTCGTGATAGCTTGTTTGCCTCTTGCGAAAATCTTTCGGTAAGTGTCTGCTGTACTGCGTGTGATCATTGAGAGATTATTCCCTTAGTGGGCTGCAACTTGTTCTAGAAGCTCAATTTCACAAATATGAAATTTGGAAAACAGGGGACGAACTAAATTGACCGATCGTATTGTGCACCATTGCACCCGTCGACTGTTCTTCCATACCTCTATACGTCTTTACCTCACGTCGTATTGTCGAATTAACGACTTGTCTAATTGTGTTATTTCCAGACTGCCTATTTGTTGAATTCGGCGCATCTGATAGACCGTGTGAATGGAAAATTGTCAGCCTGACTAATGAAAGTCGCAAAAACAGTCCCACTCACCGCTGTCATCCAGGGACAAGAAACCGACCCCGTCGGCAAACCATTGCCAGTTGCAAATACTATCAATTTGAATAACGTATGTGTCACCGTTTGGAATGCCAGCTTGCTGTGATGTCGGCCAGCCACCAATTTTGGTGCCGTTAGAAGTCGGGTATTTTTCATCCAGCAGCAGCCACCAATCATCTAGGGCATGAAAATCCTCTTCGAGCTCCTCATCAACGATCCCTAGGTTGTCCGGATAGCTCGGAATCTCATGCTTAGCCAATTTCCACTGAATGTACTTTGATTCCATCAAACTCTCAAACGGTCTCTCCATTGGAACCAGACTATCCAGATTCTTGTACGCGGATACAAACCAGGGCCCATTCTCGTATGTCGCCGTCCCATGCCAGTCTTTCCAGGCCGCGAAAAACTGTATTAGCTTAAATTGCTGCAAAGGCTCAGGCACCCACGGTAACTCGGCGATGTTGATTTGCAACACTCCCTCTAAGTATTCGTCGCCGGACTGTGGCCAGGCACTAGCCGGCGGGCCGACAAATTGTCCACCCATCTTTGATGCAAATGGAGACTCCTGTCCGCGTGCTTTTCTGAATTCTGCAACTGAAGCAGTTCTGCAGTGCGGCTGAAGCACTTCAAAGTATGTATCGACAATATGGCGCTCGCTCGCAGAAAGTTTCGCGGTTGAATTATTCAATGCCAATATCCTCGTTCCAGACTTTTGGATATTGGAGCTGGAACTGCTTGAGCAAATCGAAGCATTGTTCAAGATCTAAATCAATTACCTCAACACCATTGTCACGCATAAATTGAGCAGAGCTTTTAAAGGTGCGGTTCTCACCGGCAATTACCTTGCTAATACCAAATTGCACCACAGCTCCTGCACACATAGCACATGGCATCAAGGTGGAATAGATAGTGGTGTCTTTATAGCTCGCTTGTCTACCAGCATTACGCAGGCAGTCAATTTCACCATGGGCAGTGGGGTCACCTTGCTGAACGCGACGGTTGTGACCGCGTCCAATAATTTGTCCAGCTCGTACAAGTACAGAACCTATAGGTATGCCTCCCTCAGCAAAACTTTTTTGAGCTTGCTTTATGGCTTCTTCCATAAACTGATCTGCTGGTTTGTCAGCTCTATTTTCCATCTGTAGTTCTTCCTTCTAGTGAGCATATGTTTTTGCCTAAGCCAAGCACCAAATATGGAGCGATTAATTGAAGATTTGGCTGGTCTAAGTCGCGGTCTTCTGGTCTGATAATGTATATTATGTTTCATCGACCAAGCGACTGCCCTCAAACGGCTACCAGTATTAGGTTTCGGGGCTCGAATTTTAATTGCTTTTCTGGCCAAAAAAGAATTTGGGCAGGGCAATCTGACCTAATCGATTTTCAAGGCGGCAAGAATCTCTTCTTCAATCCAGCCACGCCTCACTAAGGTATCGCCGATGCTACCAGTAGCAAAGCGCTGCTCAAGTAGAGCAATGATCATCAAGTCTTCTGCCACAAGTCCTAATGCCATTAACTGAAGTGCTAATGAATCAGTAACTTCTTCGTCTGGTGCAATTAATTCTTGACCGATGAGAAGACCATCCAATTCTTCTTGAGAAATAAATTGCTTTTCCAACAGAATCTCACCTAACTGCCGCTCGCTGTTCTGTTGCTCCTGAACGGCCTCTTTTAACTGCTCAAGGGTAATCATCCCCGAGGCTAAGCAAAGCTGGCCTAAACGGAGCCTAGAATTAAACTGCTTGCTGTCACCACTTGACTGCTGGGCGGTGTCAATATTAGCGTTAAGTTCTTCGTGTGCCATACGAATTGCTTTAAGAGCTACTAGCGCCTGCTCACTTGCTTTGTTTGACTTGAATGGTTGTGACAACCTTTCAGTCAACCTTAAGGTGATTTCGTCCACGTTAGATTTTTCTGCTGTTTTATTTAGTCTGAGTGCATGAAAATGATTGGTCATAATTTTTTCTGCCAGCTGATGAAAAGTTCGACGACGATTCTGTGAAAATTTCGATGAAAGGTTCAATGAAAGGTTCGTCTAATATTATAGACATGGTAATCCACAGCTTGTCGACAATACGACTAGTCGATAGTACTTATTATCGTAAATACATCAATATTAATTCTCGAATAGTCTAATGTTCTAATTGTTGTTAGTCTGAAAAGTCGTACTTACTAAAATACGTAAATATCAAATACTAGAGTCCTTAGCTTAAGGTACCCATGACATCAGCACCTCTAAACCAGCCCAGCAACCGAACTAAAGCCTTCGATATCAAGTTCTTGATAAAAGAATGGGGCGCAATGTTTAATCCGGCCACAGTTGGTCGTGATTTCCTTGCCGGTATAACTGTCGCCATGGTGGCTTTACCACTTAATCTCGCTCTTGCCGTCGCCTCAGGTGTAGAACCTGCACTTGGTATCGTTTCTGGTATCGTCGCTGGCATTATTGCCGCGCTCTTTGGCGGTCAACGCTACGCCATAACCGGTCCAGCAGCCGCCATGGCAGTTGTCTTAATTGAAGTTGCGCACAACTTTGGTATGGGCGGAATCTTTTTTGTCGGCTTAGTCGGTGGCCTGCTTCAGATTGTTGCTGGCCTCTTGAAACTAGGTCGAATCATCTCCTTTCTTCCGATGCCTGTAATTGTTGGCTTTGCCAATGCCATCGGGATTCTCATCATATTCAATACCGTTGATGACTTCTTTGGCCTGATGACCAGACCATTACATTTGCACAATGTCACCAATGTCGTTGGTTCGCCCTTCATTCCTGAGTTTATGAAAGACGTAAACGAACTAATTCAGCGCATATTCATTCACAACGAATGTAACTTTCAAGCTGTGACTATTGGTCTGGCCGTTATTGCTTTGGCTGTTATAGTTCCGCGCTTTACTAAACTGGTGCCAGGTTCATTGGTTGCTATTGTAGTGGCTTCAATTGCGGCAAACCTTCTCCATTTTGACATTCCCCGTGTGATTGATTTGGCTCCTCTGGCTAACATCAATTTGATGCCCCATTGGCCCACTTTACCTACCGGAATTACAACATTCCAGCAATATCAGGCTCTGACGCTCTACGCTATTACTGTCTTTATGCTGGGCTCCATTGAATCACTGCTTTCTGCCACTGTTGCCGATGGCATGTCTTTGCGCTCAAAACATCGCCCGGACCAAGAGTTGATTGGTCAAGGTCTGGCCAATTTCGCCATGCCTTTCTTTGGCGCCATTCCAGTTACTGGTGTTATTGCTAGAACTGCCGTGAACATAACTTCTGGCGCACGTACTCGCTTGGCGGCGATTATTCACTCTATTGTGCTACTTCTGCTCGTGCTTGCCTTTGCTCACTCAGCTGAGCAGATTCCATTGGCTGCACTAGCTGGAGTGCTCGTTTTAACGGGCTTCCGCCTCATTGAGTGGGATGAAATTCGAGAGATTTGGCGCGGTTCTAGAACTGAAGGTTGGGTAGTTGTTGCTACTACTATTGCTTCAGTTTGTGTCGACTTGACCGCCGGTATCTTGACTGGCCTTCTTCTCACTTGTGTTTTGACTGTACAGAAAATGAGCTCTCTCAGCTTAGTCAGTGAAGTTGGCGAGGATGATGATCGCATCGAGGCCACGCAGCAGATTCCTAGTTGTAAATTTGTTCGCACATACCTGGTAGATGGTCCTCTTTTCTTTGGTGCTGCCGAGCGCTTTACTGAGAACATCCTGCTCACTCAAGACTTGCGGGCACTAATTTTGCACATGCGCTCGCTCAATATGATGGATATAACAGGTGTTGAAACTCTTTTAGCCATTCACTCTCAGCTCAAGCGCAATAATGTTCGCTTAGTTATCGCTGAGCTGCCTGGTCAGCCACTTGAGCTAATGAAAAAGACTGGTGCCTTAGAAAAAATTGGTACTGAAAACTGCTTCTCTGATTACAAAGAAGCCCAGCTCGATGTAAACGAAAAACTTCTTATGACTGTCTGTCAGGGCTGCTCTGCTGGCTTGAATCCAGAGGTTAAAGGCAAATTGGCTGCACCTCGCGACTGCAAATTGCGCAGCGCTTTGTTGATGGACAACAGTCGTCTAACCAAAACTTTGAAAGCTCGGATGGATCGTTCGCAGAAAATTAGAACTGGCACTTTTACTGCGCTGAGTCCAGATATTGTGCGCTTGGTGAGAGTGAGTAAGCCCGAAGATATACCGGTGTTTTTAAGAGATACGCCCATCGAAGCCTTGCTTAAGTGCCAAAACATGGGCGAGGTTGACGCTAACCAGACGGAAGATCCCGATCTTGTCATTGGTATGTGTATTGACTATCGTAAGTCACTGTCTTTACCGCAAAACTGCGCTTACGTAATTAGACGAACGGGCGCCAACATGGCCGGCTCTGAATTTTCACTTGCCCTTGCTCTGTCGACGGGCATCGAATATATGGCGCTGATTGCACACAACCACTGTGTTATGTCTGACCCGCACGTGAAGCGCGGTGCCTTTGTTTCGGCCCTAACCGGAAAACACGGTTGGAGTAACGACCAAGCATTGAGCTTCTTTGACGAACATGCGTCTAGTCGCGAAATTGACGATGCTATTGACTTCTCTCTAAAAGAAGCACGTCGCTTAAGCAATCTTTTCAGAGGGCTTAAGGTCGTTCCCATGTTATTTATGCTTGAAGACAACCTCGTTTACCTTGTAAAAGACTGGGTGCGGGCGAAAGAGGGCACCGATGAGAGCGATGATGATTCGTACATGGGTGACTAACCCTAATGCAGAAGCCTAATCTAGAACCCTAATTAAGATTAAGAGTGCATCCTGGCCAAACCTGCTCTTGAGATCATCTATAATCGTCGAGAATTCATCGAGGTGGTTATGGTCGAGGGCAAATTGCGTTTCAGCACGATATTTGTTGCTGTGGCAGCACTTGTATTTTCGCTAGCTTATTTCGTCAAGGCGAAAGAGCCAATCTTGCAAATTGTCAGCCCTGACAAAATCATGTCTTCAGCTGTTAGCTTACCTAACAGCACCGATTCTAAATTTGCTGAAATGGTCATGAATAGCTCGAGCTATGCAGTGTTCTTGTGCCGTAGTGAATATTCTAGCGGCAATGCTAACTCGCTTGAGGCTTTGAGAGGCTGGGCAGCTCAGCAATTTCACAACGACCCGCGTTTTCTCCATCCGGTAATTTTGCCTAAGGCTACAGCTAGTTCCACATTTATCAATTCCACCGCCTATTGCCTTTTCGCTGCTCCTTATTATTTCGCCTCACAAGCTGCCGCTGGTTTGATTGGTAGCCGTGTAGACAGCTATTGCGACAGTGAGTCTTTTCGCGTCTTTAAAAACGATTTTGCCGGGTTGTTTGGCGGTGACGCCGAAGCCGCTACCTTGCTAGCGCGTTATCAATCAGATCGTGCACGCACTGCCATTAATCCACTTCTGTCGGTGCTGCTCTGGCTGCTAACTGCATTCCTCTCTCCCCTTTTAGTCAGGCCATTTCGGCGTGCTGCTGCCTTTTGGCGAGCACCGTTTATGTTAGGCAATGATCAAAATTCATACCGAAACACAATTTCTTCGGCGGCTTATTTCGCCTACTTCGTCTCGGCCTTAGGCGTTTATTACACCGCCCAGGCTCTAGTTGTAGAGACAACTGCAGCACCTTCTGCCATTGCTGCCATCGTCTGTGGTGCCGCAGCGCTCTATGTGCTTTTTCCGGTCAAAGTATTTGTCGATAATGACGAAGTTTTGTTCTTACGTTCAACCATAACTACTCGCTCTATTGTCATTTCAGCCTGGCTTTTCTTAAGTGTACTTTCAATACAAATGTTGACTTGGATTAAGCAGGGAGTTTTGACCGAGCCAGACCCAATTAGTCTATTGATTTCTGCATTCACTGGCGACTTCATTCATGACCCGCTAACGGCCAAGCGCTGGATATCAACAGCAATTGCTCTTGCCTGGTCGGCCAGCTTTGTCTTCATCTTGAAAATACTGTCAAGACGTGGCACTGAGAGCTCGAGAGAGGTGACCAAGAAGTTGGCTGGCTTGGGCGCCAAACACTAGTGCTAAAATAAATAACTCAACTTGCCCTTGTGTCGGAACTGGTATACGAGACGCACTTAAAATGCGTTGCCCGTAAGGGATTGAGGGTTCGACTCCCTCCGAGGGCAAATTTTTCTTAGCGGCTTAGCTCTTAATTGAGAGCATAGACCTTAGGCGAGAGCAGTGACTAACTCATTCGAGACGATTGTAGTTGGCCTCGGCGCCATGGGTAGCGCCACTCTCTATCAACTGGCGCAGCGCGGCGTAAAGGCTCTCGGTATTGACCTCTTATCGCCGCCCCATAGTTTTGGCTCGTCCCATGGTGACACCCGAATAACTCGCCAAGCAATTGGCGAGGGTGACCACTACACGCCTCTTTCGCTGCGCTCGTATGAAATATTTCGTGAGATGGAGGTTAAGTCTCAAACGCGGCTATTGGATGTAACCGGTGGCCTCATGATTTCCAGCCTGACTGAACCGGTTTCAGTAGTGCATGTAGAGCGGTTTTTTGAAAATACTGTGGCCGCCGCTAAAAGATTTGGTATCAAACACGATATTTTGAATGCTCAAGAAATGCACTCGCGCTTTCCCCAGTTCAACGTAGAAAACGATGAGCTGGGCTATTTTGAATATGATGCTGCTTTCTTGCGGCCTGAAGCAATTATTGCTGTTCAACTGAAACTCGCCGCAGAGCTAGGTGCCACAATTCATACCAATGAAACAGTAATTAGCTTTGAAGAAAGCGAAAAGGGTGTAGAGATCCGCACCAATCAAGGCACGTATACCTGCGACCACCTGGTCTTGTCGGTAGGGCCTTGGTTGACGCAACTCTTGCCAGAGCTGCAAGCTGTCTTCAAAGTTTATAGGCAAGTACTGTACTGGTTTGATATTGCCGATCAGTATGCACAGTTTGCGCCTCCGCAATTTCCACTCTTTATCTGGCAGTTAAAAGACTCTGACACTGGTGTTTATGGCCTACCAGCATTAGATGGCGCGGCAGGTGGTTTCAAGATTGGTAGCTCTAACTATCTTACTGAGCCTGTCACTCCTGACTCAGTAAAACGTACAGTTGCTCCTGAAGAAATTAACGAAATGTTCGACAGTAAAGTATCGCGTTGCTTCCCATTGGCCAGCAAGAACTGCATAAAGACAGCCGTTTGTCTCTATACAGTGACTCCTGATAGCGCTTTCGTCATTGATTGGCTGCCGTCTTCTTCTTCTTCTTCTTCTTCTTCTAAGCGCGTTATTTTGTGTTCGCCATGCTCCGGTCACGGTTTTAAGCATGCCGCAGCCATAGGCGAAAGCATTGCTGAGATGACTACTGCAGGTCATTCTCGCCTTGATCTCTCAGCCTTTAAGCTATCCCGTTTTGCTGATTCTATTGCTTCGAGTTGAAGTCTATTTGACCTGGGCTAGTTCTTTGATGCGTACTTTGTTCTCTAAGACGCCGATGCCAGCTACTTCCATTCTTACGACATCACCATCTTTAAGCCATGGATAAACAGCAGGTGTAAGCTCAACTCCATTGGCATCATAGGTGGCCATAAATTCAGCAATACAGCCATTGCCCACGGTGCCCGAGCCGAAGAAATAACCAGGCTGTATGGCAATATTTTGACTACCTAACCAGGCGAAAATTCTAGCGAAGCTCCAGGCTTTCTTCTCGCCGCTAACAGGGTGTGTGTGATAGAGAGATTGATAGTTGCTGCGTGTTCTCTCTTCGCCATTTACAGTAAGAATCATCTCCATATCGAAGACACCGTTCTCGTCCATTTTTAATTCAGAGGCTTTAACTAACTTTGGTCCAATACTTTTGCCGACGACAAACTTACTATTTGTCGGCCCCAAGCCTTCCATGTCTTTCTTCTGAATGTCACGAGCCGACCAGTCATTAAGGATGGTGAAATAGCAGTGATCTTTGATGAACTGCAAAGCTTCTGCTTCGGTGGTGAGCAAAGCGCCTTTTGTTGTCAGGCAGCCAATCTCAAACTCATAGTCAGGGGCCTTAACTACAGCTGGAAAATTTACCTCTTCGCCAGTGGCGAAGACTTTGTCAGCTGGCATGTCAACTACATAATAGGCTGCGTGGTCGTACCAGACTGGTGAAACTGCCACTCCGCGCTTGGCGCGAATTTGTCTAATATGAGTCTCGAAACCGAGAAAATCTAGCAATACTCTTGGTTCAGGTACTTTGACGCCAAATAATTCGACTGTATTTTCTGAATTCTTGTAGAGCATGCCACTGTTCCTCTTTTCTCGAGTCGCGATTGTACTGAATTGTGCTGGTTTGTACTTAGCCAATGGCGATTATGGCACGCTCTCACCTAGGCAGGCCAAATCTCAACTTTGCCCTTATAAACGGCTGTCAAGACAAGCTCGGAAATAAGTTCTTTGACTAGTTCTCTGTTGGCTCCCCGCTGGCTCTGGCTGGCTAAGTTTGGCGGCCGATTGGCAAAGATTAGACAAATGACCATATTTGACGAGCTTGGGGCGGCAGCGAGTAAACTTATGCAGTGGCAATTTCTGTAGGTTTTAGTGATGAAGCATTCGCAAGAGTTCGAAGATTTGGTAGCTCAAATCAAACCTGGCATAAAGGAAGTGACGATTGAGCAAGTCGTGGGCTTTCAGAAAGAAGGGAAAGACTTTCTTCTAATTGATGTGCGTGAAGATCATGAGTGGCAGCAAGGCCACGCACCTGGGGCGGTGCATCTTGGTCGCGGCATCATAGAGCGAGACATAATCGATTTTGAGCCTAATAAGGCCCGTGAAATTGTTCTCTATTGCGGCGGCGGTTATCGTTCGGCCATGTCGGCCGAGAACTTGCAGAAAATGGGCTATACCAAAATTTTTTCGATGGCTGGCGGCATGCGAGGTTGGCGTGAGCTCAATCTTCCAGAGGAAAAACCATGAACGATTGGTTTCGTGAGTTCTTGGAGCTACAGACTAAAGACCCGCAAGCTTTCTTTTTGATGATTGGTTGCATTTCGCTTTTAGTCTTTTTATCACTCACTATATTCGGTGGCTTTATCTGGTATCTCTATAAGGGCGATCAGCCAGCCAATAGAACTAAGCCTGAGAACAGTAAGTCTGACTGATAATTCGTTAAATACAGGCTTTTAAGGGCAATTCTTGAAGTCAAGAGTTGCCCTTAGTATTGATACTACCCATAATGTCTATATCCGAATGAGGAGCAGTATATGGCTGAATCAGTTAGACAATTAAATTTACTTGGTGATCCACTCGACCTAGAGGGTCTTGAGCCGCTTCTGGAACAGGCTCATGTTGAAGTGGTGCCAGTTGGCGCTACCAGCGATATTGTCAGTGCTCCGGTATCAGAAACAAGACTAATACTTGATTTAATGACTCAAGTAGAATTAGTCAATGACTTAATTATGGAAACAAGCTTTAAGCTCCAGCGTGCCCATGAAAAAATACTTGTGATGGAAAAGGCTTCATTTGAGCAAGACCTTCGCCTTGAGCGCATGAAAGATTTAGAAGCGAAAATTATTGAACTTGAAACATGGCTAGAAGCCGCTCAAGCTGAGAATACATTGCTTAAGCGCCCTTGGTACAAGAAGCTATTTAACTGGCGGTATTAACCTCTAGCTCGTACTGAATTGGTCCACAATATGTTAATTTCAAAAGAGGATGCTAGAGAAAGATGGCATCCTCTTTCTTTAGGTAATTCCGATGTGTCATTTCATAACTTGTTTGGTGGCGCCAGGGGTATCACTCCTCGAACTGCAGCCACTCTGTAGTAAATATGGCATGCTATTTAAACCGATTGATAATCCATTTGTCTGCGCACAGCTACCGCCAGGTCAGTACGTTCGGGCTACTAGTTCGGTATGCGATTGCGGTACACCCTTGGGCTCATTGTCAGCCAAAGATAACCAAAAAAGTCTTGCTGATGGCGAAAGTGTTCATGCCGTTGCCGTTGCGAAACTGAAGAAAAAAGGCTGGAGCCAGGCCAAGATTGACCGCTGGCAAGCCGAAAAAGAAACAGCAGCTGAGCGTAGTAGCTTGCAGAGAGCAAATTCCAGCGGTGCTGATCTCAACAGCTGGTGCCAATTCATAAAGGCCTTTCTAACTTCTAGTGAAGGCAAATCGCTGGGCATTCTTCTTCATTGGTACCGCGGCAGTCTGGATGACGAGAAAATCCAGATTAAGAGTATCGAGCATTTACGTCTGACAGAAGAACTCGAAAAGAACCTGCTCTCAATCAGGGAGGATGTGCTCTGTTTGTTTTCTTTGGCACCGACGTAAAGTAATTTTTGGAGTCTAGCGCCAGGAATGGGCTGAGAAGATGCGAGGGCTCAAAAGGAGCGGTTAGCTGGGTAAATCGGACTTAAGAACCCCAAAATAGCTGGACGCCTCGTACTTTCTTCATTGACATCTTTACAATATAGGCTAGATTGTTTAACAGCACCCCAAAATGGGCACTTTTCAACTGTAGCCAAATGGCTTAAACCCCGATTTACCGAGTAAGTACAATGTCTTCGACCCCAATACTAGAGCGAACGCAGATTGATTGGTTTGACTCCGTCAAGCTTCAGTTGGATGCTTTGCGCTCGGATTGCCAGCTGGTAGAGGATAAAAGTAGTGTTCCGTCGGATGCTGTTTTTGAGCAGGCTAAATTTGAAATTGAAAAACTGCATAGGTTGGCGGAATTTCCACCTTTGCCTGAAGCCGATATCTGGGTTGGTCCGGATGGTCAATTGGGTTTCACTTGGTCCTTTGGCGAAAACAAGTTTGAACTGATGTTCGGCTCCAAGATACTAGTGCGGGTTTACGATGATGAGGAACAGGCTCGCGTCGCATTGAGTAATGCTCCCAAAGTTCTGAAAGCCTTGGCTAATCCACCTCGTAATGCGGCTTAACTAGTTAGCTGTGATTGAAATTAAGCTATCTGATGAAGACGAAATAGTGCGTGTCTTTGCCAGACGGAAGACTGACCTAAGTAAGCCAGTTAAAGTTCATCATAGTGACTTTGCTCGTCGGATGAGCACAATGTCAGGTATTTCGTTGTGGCGAGTTGAAGCAAAACACTTAGCCAAAGCTGCCTGGCGAACTAGTTGGCCCAAAGGAATTCTGATCTGTAAAGTTGGCACACTGCGTCATCTTAATCTCAAGTTCTTCGGCGAACATAAAGACGATTTGCATCTCTCAACAAGATGTTCTGGTTGCGATCTCAGTGTGAATCAAGGAGATGCTCGGCCGCTTTGCAAAGGGTTCGGAGGCAGTCCTTGTAGCTTTGATCTTGAACCTGATCTCCCAGAGAACGTACTTGCCGATCTGGGCCTTCTGGATAAGCTGGCCAAACTATTTGTGATTGATAGTATGCCTATCTAGCTCTAGTTCCATGACAGTAACCGCATTGCCGTGCGAGCTATTTTTGCCTATTTCTTGCCAGCCGAAAGTCTGATACCAGTTAGGAAGTGACTCTTCATAGGTGAGGAGATAGATTCTCTTATATCCCAAATTGCTAGCAATTGACTGTACGTGTTCAACCAAAGCTTGGCCTAAGCCCTGCCCCCGATAGGTTGGTGCTACGTAAACACTTCCCAGCCAAGGTGTGAGGTCGTCTCTTATGCCGTCATTGGCACGCAACGAAGACATTCCAATTGGCTTGCCCTGATCATCTAAGGCCATAACTGTTAATGGAATTTGATCGCGGTGGCAATGCTGAGTAAAACTCTCTATACGCTTTTCGAGAGAGTAAGACGTGTTGTACCGGCACCAGGTATCAAAAGCCCACGAGGCACAAGTGGATACGAAATCTCTATTGTCAGCAAAATAGACAATTTTGAATTTCACTAGTGCACCTAAAGTTAGGGCTTATTTGCCGTAGCCGAGCAGGCTGTAGCTGCTTCGGTTTGTACAGGCAAGTTTGCTTTTTGCCAAGCTGCGGTGCCACCAACAACATTGATTAGCTCACCGATACCGTGCCTTTTAAGCAAGCTAACAGCCATACTAGAGCGGTAACCGCCAGCACAGATTACAGCAGTCTTTACGCCCCGCTCAACGGCCTCTAATTGCTGTTCTAATTCTGACAGCGAAATATTCTTTGCTTGCGGCACGTGACCAGAGGCATACTCGCCTGGTCTGCGCACATCAAGAACGCGCAATTCAGGATTTGCCTGCAGCTGCTTTGCTAATTCCTCTACGCTAATCTGATCAACTGTTTCGATTTTCAACCCAGCTTTTTGCCAGGCGGCCATGCCACCAGCCAGGTAGGCAATGACATTTTCTAGGCCAGCTCTGGCTAGTCGAAGCACGGCTTCATCTACTTGGGCATCTTCTGTCAGCACCAAAATAATGTTACTTTGGGCATCAATGACGGTGCCGCACCAAGAAGCAAACTGTCCACCTAGGCCAACGCTATAAGCTCCAGGTATGTGACCCTGACCAAATTCCGCTGGTGAGCGGGTATCTAATATTATTGTGCTGGGCGTGCTGCTTGCGGCAATGGCAGCTTCAACTTCTTTAGGTTGCATCGCTGCAGCTTTTTTGAGATCGTTCAATGAAGCAGCACCGCTGCGGTTGGCTTCAACAGCAAGGGGAAAGTATGCTGGTACTTCGGGCAGTTGGGCCGTCAGCATGGTCACGAATTGCTCTTTTGTCATTGGCTGCAAGGCATAGTTGAATTTGCGCTGATTGCCAATAGTTGACGAGCTATCTTTTGAAATATTTTTACCACAGAGTGAGCCTGCCCCGTGAGCTGGATACACTTCTGTTTCATCGGGCAAAGTCATGAGCTTGTTGTGAAGGCTGTCGTAGAGCATGCCGGCCATTTGCTCTGAACTAAAGCCATATTTGCCCACAAGATCGGGGCGGCCGACATCACCAATAAAGAGGGTGTCGCCGGTGAGCAGCTTAGCTGGCTCACTACTATTTTTTTCTTTAACGAGCAAGCAGATACTTTCTGGTGTATGACCGGGAGTGGCCAGAGTTGTGATAGTTAGGTCACCCAGCGAAAACTCTGTACCATCGGCTACAGCTTCGTGCTCAAAGCGGGCCTTGGCTTGATCGCTGAAGACAATTTTGGCGCCGGTGGCTTCAGCTAATTCTTTGTGGCCGCTGACAAAATCGGCATGTAAATGAGTTTCAAAAATGTACTTGATAGTCAGGCCGTTGCTTTTCGCTTCCTTCAAATATTCATCAATGTCTCGTTGTGGGTCAACAACACAAGCTTCACCATTAGAGCCAATCAGGTAAGAGGCGTGGGCTAGACAGGCAAGATAGAACTGTTTGAAAAACACGATTATCTCCATTATTTATCAGTGATCGGATCTTACCGCTTTTCAAGAAAGTAAAATAGAGCCTTACTTTCTTTTGGGAGCCACAAATGGCTTGGAATTTCCGCTTGAATAAACTGCTTGCTTTTTCGCTCACTTTGAATCTGGCGCTGTTGTCTGGGGCTGCCACTGCTGGGCCAGTTCAGGCCGATGAAGCTATAAAAAATAATGCTAAAAAAGAGAAAACACTTGAATACAAGAGGCTGCCAGTCAATTGTCAACCAGAGCGCTATGACCTCTATTTTGAGCCAGACCTCGAAAATGGCGAATTTGAAGGCACTGAAACCCTCTTCTTTACGGTCAGCCAGAGCACAAGCGAAATAGTCTTGAACGCTGTCGACTTGAGTGTATTTGAAGCCACAGTGGCTCAGACCAAGCCCACCCATGGCGATTGGGTCAAAGCCGACATTGTGCGAGATAAAGAAGGCGAGAAGCTTACTTTGAAGCTGGCCAAAGCTCTAAAGCCCGGCCAATACGAGTTAGCGCTCAAGTTTAACGGCAAACTGTCGAGCAAAATGGAAGGGTTCTATCTCTCGACCTTCAAAGGCAAAGACGGTAAAGAGCATAAGATTGCTACCACTCAAATGGAGCCAACAGACGCTAGGCGCATGTTCCCCTGCTTTGACGAACCTGCCTCTAAGGCTGTCTTCAAAGTCACCGTTGCTATCGACCCAGCATTGGTTGCCATATCTAACGCTGGAATCGAGTTTGAAAAGCTAGACCAGCGCAAGAACAAGAAGATAGTGACGTTTAAGGCCACTCCGAAAATGTCGACATATCTATTTGCTCTGATTGTCGGGCCATTGCAAAGTACAGAGCCCGTTGTTGTGAATGGTAAGAAAATCAGAGTTTGGTTTACTGAAGGCAAAGGCCAGCTAGCTACTTATGCATTAGATGCTGCAGCTAAGCTCCTCCCCTACTACGAAAACTACTTTGGTCAGCCCTACCCTCTCGACAAGCTCGACTTGATAGGCATTCCCGATTTCTCCGCTGGTGCCATGGAGAATCTTGGTGCCATAACTTTTCGTGAGAATGCACTGCTTGTAGACGAGAAAAACTCAGCCCTTAGCTCACGCACTAGAGTGGTTAATATCGTCGCTCACGAAATGGCACACCTCTGGTTTGGTGACTTAGTCACCATGAAATGGTGGGATGACCTTTGGTTGAACGAAGCCTTTGCTACTTGGATGGCAGACAAAGCCGAAGATGTTTTGAAGCCTGACTGGCGCATTTGGGATGACTTTGCTGTGGAGCGTGTTGGCACCCTTGATGCGGATGCCATTGTTGCCACCAGATCTGTGCAGTCTCCTGTCAATTCGCCTAATGATGCACTAGAGATGTTTGACGAAATCACTTACAGCAAAGGTGCGGCACTGCTGCGCATGCTTGAGACTTATCTTGGCGAAGATAAATTCCAGAAAGGCATTCAGGCTTATATGAAAGCCCATGCCTTTAATAATGCTTCTACAAACGACCTTTGGGACGCTCTTTCAAGTGCGAGTGCCAGTGGTAGTTCGAGTAGTGGTTCCAACAGTAAGAGCACCAAAGCCAATAAGAAGAGCCAAGTTGATGTGGCCAAACTAATGGATGCCTGGGTGCATCAGCCCGGCTGCCCAATCGTTTCATATGGCCTTGTTTCAGAACCAGCGGCGAAGAAGAAAGGTTCACTGAAGTTAGAACTTAGCCAAAGGCGCTTCTTTCTTGATAGTGCGCAGGACCCAGGTATGACCGCAGTGTCAAAGTCAAAGGGTCTCGTTCCCTGGCAGATTCCACTTTCTTTCAAGCAACAAGGGGCAAGCTCTGGTAAATCTTCTACAAACCAGGCCGAGTTGCTCACGTCATTCAAAGGGCAAGTGACTCTTAACGGTGCGATAGATCCGCTTATGGCCAATGCCACCGGCAATGGCTACTTCCGTACCAACTATAGTTCATTGCAATTGTCTCGTCTGCAAGAAGAGAAGCTGCCCGATGTACTTACTGTCAGTGAACGAGTCTCTGTATTGAGTGACATTTTTGCCACATCAGTGGCCGGATTATCACCAATCGATCGCTACCTACATAGCCTTGAAAATTTCGCAAAAGATCAAGATCCTTATGTGCTCGGGCTGACTATATCGCAAATTAGTGAACTGGAGCAGTTGCTTGAACCATCCAGCAAAAGTGGCTACCAGGGCTTTGTCGTCAAATGCCTTAAGCCTCAACTAGAACGCCTTGGCTACACCCGTAAAGCTACCGATGATGATCTGACGGCGGAACTGAGAGCACGTCTAATAAAGACCCTCGGCACCATTGGTAATGACAAACAAGTCATTGCTTTCTGTCGCGAGAAGTTTGAAGCGTATCTCGCTGATGACAAAACTTTAGACGGCGATTTGCTTTCTCCAATTGTGCAAGTCATGGCTTATAACGGCGACAGCGATGAGTTTGTGCGCATTGAGGAAGCCTGGAGAAATTCCACAACTCCTGAAGCCCGTAATCGCAATTTGTTTGCTTTGGCTGCTTTTCGAGATAACGAGTGTGTCGAGAAAGCTCTTAACTTGTGCTTCAACAAAGAAGTTAAGGCCCAAGACGTGCCGCATTTGCTAGCTCGTTCAATTGGAAGCAGTGATAGCCAAGCAGCGGCATTTAAGTTTCTTGGCGATCATTGGCAAGAGATTTACGACAAAGTCGGCGAGCGCAAAATGCCCGATATTGTTGAAGCCTGTCGCAATTTCAACAAACCAGGCCAACTTGAAACTTTGAAAGCCTTCATCGCCGCGCATCCTATGCCCTCTGGCCGCAGAAGTGCCGCTAAGACAATAGAATTTGCCACCATTGGCACCAATTTCAAAGCCAAACAAAGTGCTAGTCTCGCTCAGTTTTTTGCTGGTAAATAGTGCCTAGAGTAATTTCTCTTCTTCTCGTTTTGGTCTCACTGGCTTCTGTTTTTTGCAGCAGCCGAGCTGACGCTGCTCAGTTACCTCGGAGTGAAAAACAACCACCCCGCATAATGCTCTGGTCGTGGCAGAAAATTGAAGATTTGCGTGCGCTTGACCCAAGTAAAGCTGGCGTAGCTCTTCTAATTGGTCGCTTTAGCATAGAGCAAAACAAAATTGCTCTTGAGCCGCGTCTTTCTCATTTGCAGTTGCCGCCTGATTGCTATCGCGAAGCTGTGGCCAGAGTTGAAATGAAGCAGATGCCAGCCGAGAGCGAAATTAATAGTGTCAGCGCTCAGCTGGCTAGGTCTATTGTCAATCTCGTTTGTTCCCACGGCCGTTTTGATGGTGTGCAGATTGACTTTGATGCCAAACAATTGGAGCGACCATTTTATGTGCAACTTCTCAAGCATTTGCGTCAGCAATTGCCACCGAATCTAACTTTATCAATGACAGCTCTGGCTTCGTGGAGCCAAGGAGATCCGTGGCTCAGGCAATCTATTGCCCATGACCAGTTACCGGTAGACTATGTCGTGCCCATGTTCTTCACCATGGGTGTGGGCAAAGAGCAAGCCCTGCGCTTGTTACAAGACAATTTGCCGGGGCCATTCAATGGTCATTGCGCCCTAGGCTTTTCGCTCAGTGAAGCCTCTACAATTTCGCTGATATCAACCAAGCTCAAAAGTCTAGATCGCATCTATTTATTTTGCTCGCCAGGCTGGCAAAGAGACCGAATAAAAACCGCCGGAAACCTCATCGACCAAACCCTACTTAAGGAGAAAGACAATGGCATTTAAGGCGAAGCGCACAGGGCTTCTCAAGAGTACAGTTTTGACATTGCTTGCCTGCTCTTTGAGTTCTAGTTTTCAGCCAGTACTAGCCTGCGGCCCCTTCTATGATGAAGCTGTGTTTTCAGCCACCGTGCACCCGGATCTACCATTTCGACTCTACGCCGAGGGCAACCTGGCTCTAGTTGAACCGACTTTTGCCCGCTCATACTTAGTGGTGGCATATCGCTATTTGAATGGCAAGCCATTGAGTTCTTCAGAACGAGAACAGATCCTAAATTTTTGGCGCTTCCGCCTCGGCGATGCTAGTAGTTCTGACAGTGATAATGCCGTTGATTTGTGGCTTACAACTCGCAATAAGGCCTTAGGCGTTAAACCTGCTGACTCGTCGGATAGGCTCTATCCCTATCGTTCAGCAGGTACGAATGATGACTATAACCCTTATTTAAATTGCAACGATGACGCTTTTAAGCAAGCGGTGAAAACTCTACAAGAGAAAGTCGCTAAGTATGGAGCTGGCAGTGCCGCCGTAAAAGAATGGCTCTCCGCCCAAGACAGTGTCTTTTGTCATTGCTCTGCACCACAATATGATTACAAGACAAAAGCTCAAGGTAAAGAACCACCGCTACCGAGCCCTGCGGCTGCTGACGCCAGTGAAGAAGTAAAAAGAGAGCGTGCCTATCAGATCGCTTCGGCCAATTTCTATGCTAAAAACTTCGACGAAGCAGCCAAGCAATTTGGTGCCATTGCTTTAGATAGCGCCTCTCCTTATCAGAAAATTTCAGCATATCTTGTGGCCCGCTGTTTGATTCGCAAAGCCACAGTCAGCACCAATAAGGGTATTGACCAAGTGGCATTGCTCGCCGCTCACAACAAGCTGCTTGAACTGCAAGCAGATCCAGCAATGGTTTCAATGAAGGAAGGCATAGAAGGACTGCTCAACTTTGTTGGCTTAAGGCTAGACCCAGCAGTTACATTGCAGCAATTGAGCAAGAAGATAGCTGCTGGTGATAGCAGCTTGTATCAAGATATGGATGGCTACATTTACATACTTGATAGTGCCTTCAAGGAAGATTCCGAAGAGCCCAGCACTACTCACACTGTAGATGACGCCAAGCTGGCTGCGGCAATGCATGGCGATGATATGACCGACTGGATCTGGACCTTCTCAACCAATGACAAGGCAAGCCTAGAGCATGCACTGAGCCGCTACAGAGAAAAGAAGAATGATGGCTGGCTACTTTGTGTCGGTTCCAAGCTGACTGGAAAGGAAGCATACGCTGGAGAGATTCTGGAGGCTTTGGCCAAGATTGACAAGGCCAGCCCAGCTTATGTCACAGCCATGTCTCAGCGGGCCCGCGTTTTGACAGCGCAAGGCCAGAATGACCAAGCTGTTTCTGCAATAGATAACGCTCTCAGTGTCGCCAAAGCACCATCGGCAATGAATGCCCTTAATCTACAGAAGCTAATGTTGTCTAAATCACTTGAGCAAATGATCACTCTGTCATACCGTTCGCCAGCTCTTATAGTTGGTGACGCCGAGTCTCAGACACTCTCTTCTGAATGGCAAAAGCTTGACCAGAACCAGAGCCAGAAAAAGACTGACGGAAAGTCCTATCCAACCCTGGCAGCGATGCTGCGCCCAGAAGGGGCAGTAGCAATCAATCAACGCTTACCTCTAAGTCTCTTCCTTCAAGCCGCTCAATCTCAACAAGTGCCAGCTGCTCTGCGTAAAGACATTGCCCAAGCAGTATTCTGCCGTTCTGTATTGCTTCATGATCAAGCGGGCTCTACTAAAGCTAGTGCTCTCCTCAAGCAATATATGCCAGCCTTAGTGACATTGCTCTCTCGTTATGACTCGGCTGCGGCCGATAGCAAAGAATTTTCAGCGGCCTATTTGATGCTGAAGAACCCAGGCTCTAGACCTTATGTTACAGGCGGAGTAGCCAGAACAACTGAGTTTGGCAAACTGGACGACTACCAAGACAATTGGTGGAGCCCTATTCAAGCCGACAAGGCTGCGAAATTTGCCGGTCAAGTATTTCTCAAGTCAGCAGACTTAGCAAAGGCCAAAGCGGAAGTGGCGACAATCAATGCATACGGCACTGGGCCTGATTATTTGGGCAAGGTCGTGATTGATTATGCAGGTAAGCATAAAAATGACGCGAGAGTGCCAGAGGCCCTGCACTTGATTGTCAAAGCCACCAAATTAGGTGCCACTGACGACAAGACTAGCGCCATTTCCAAACAAGCATTCCAAATTCTCCACCAAAACTTTAAGGGTAGCCCTTGGACAGTGAAGACTCCATATTATTATTAGCGCCAACGGGAATCGAACCCGTATCTCCGGTGTGAAAAACCGGCTTCCTAACCATTAGAAGATGGCGCCAAATTCTCCCAGGCAGGAGTCGAACCTGCGACTAACCGATTAAAAGTCGGCTACTCTGGCCTCTGAGTTACTGAGAGATACACCCTGGGAGAGATTCGAACTCCCGACAACGCACATCCGTAGTGTGCTGCTCTGTCCACTGAGCTACCAGGGCTTATGAGTGAATGAACTGATGAAATAACGAATGAATGAACTAGTGAAAGAATCTGCGCGACCATGTATTTGTGCGAGTCAAAGATAGGCACCGCCATTGGTGCCTCCTGAAACTATCATGATTCATATTTTCGCTTGATCTAATTCAAGCGCCGACGTCGCTTCTCTCGCTCGCGTTTTCGTTCTCGCTTTCGCTCTAGTTCTAGCTCTAGCTCTAGCTCTTGCGGGGCATGCTGAAACGAAGCCAGGGCAAGCCTTGACGAGATAATGAATAATAGAATAGATGGTTGAATTAGAGCTGGCATTACAGAGAACCTTCAGTGGAAAAGCACACAAAACCGAACAGTCTTTATGACCGTTTCTCGCTTGTCTTTCGCTCTGTCCAGAAGTTCACGATTTAATACCTGAATGAAAAGGGCCGCGAGGCCCGCTGTTTTATGTCTCAACTATAACGACTGTATCACACAAATTGAATATTGCAAATGAGAGATTTGATCTTTAGTTGATTTGTTTCGATTTAGTTATTGCCATCATCAATTTCTTTAAGCAACTGCTCTATCTCTTTTGCCGGATAAACAGCTGACTTGGTCTCGTTTTGAAGTTGTTGGTAGAAATCGGATAGAACAAATGCTATTGGTGCGTTGCGTCTAATTGTTGACTCAATTAGTGGCGTCAGTTTCTCCGTCATTAACTGATCGTTAGCGCAGATTGCTGTTAGATGCTCTACCCATCGACCTTTGCCGTAAAAACACAGCATCAAAGACTGAATTAAGCTGACGATACAGACAGCACGATCGTAAGAGTGGTGGCGTTGTAAAAAATCTTTTTCTTCTTGTCCTAAATCAAATTGGCTTGATAGGGCTAGTCCGAAATCACCATAGTAAAGATTGCCGTCGCAGAGAATATTTTTGAAGTGGGCGTCAAAGTGGACAAATCCATTGTCTCTAAAAAACGACGAGACTAATGCGAACTGACTTTCAACATGAGTGACGGCGGCATCAGCGCTCGCACTATCTTTATTTAGCTCGAAACTAAGCCAGTCATGCAGTGTTAGCGGAATATACTGAAGAAACAGAACTAGATGTGCAGAGGCACCATGCAATCCTTCCAGTCGCTGTCGGACTGCCTGCGAATCATCCCAATACTCAACAGCAATATTTAAATCTTCGACTTCGCGGGCGGTCATTGTATGAGGCTTGTCGCACTCTACAACGCGCCAATGAAATAGAAGGGGAAAGTTAGAGCATTTCCCAGATAGGGCCCACTCTGTAGTTAGCTTATGAGCTGCTAACTCTCGCCAGGCGCCAAAACCAGCAGAGCCTAATCGGTATTGATAAAACATTGGTAGATGGAAGAGATTAGCTGTCGACAAGAAGTTTTCGGAGCTTCTCTCAAGGTCAGTTAGTGGAATCTTCTTTGCGAAGACCTTATGACCGTCGATTTCAAAAAGCGAAGAACTGCCTCCCACCCCTTCGTGCATGGGCGTGGCTTTCTGAAGCAATGCCGATAGAGCACTATCGCTGTAGCCGGCGAGGTGGCTAGAAAGCTGCAAGTGTAGTTCCGAGCGTGATTTAGATGGCACAAAAAGACTCTTGATTAAGGGCGTGAAAGTGATTCAAATGGGGTCATTGCGGGAACATTTTAGCCATGCCAATACCCGGAGATGCCCGCCCTGATAAGCAAGCGGCGGAAGGCAAAGAGAATAAGGATACCAACGCTGGTCATTTGATTGACTGGTGGGAGAGTTTCGCCAATAGTGCCCCAAACTCAGCCAAAGAGCAAGTGGCAATGGCCGGTACTGGCATACTGGCTCTCGGGCTAGCTGTAAAATTTGGTCCGAAGGCGGGCAAGGCTGCGGTCAATGCCATTGAAAGCGTGGCTAAAGTTGAGATACCAGCCTTTAGCTCAGTCAAGCCACTAGCCGATAGCGCCAAGGTGGGCGAAAACATACCTGGTTTGGTCAAAGTAGCAAGCGACAGTTGGCTGGCCCGTATCTATGACTCGTCCAAAAGTAGTGTCGTGCGCTTGCATTCAGACGACGGTTCAGCCTTAGGTTCTGGCTTCTTTGTCGATAGCGAAAAACGCTTACTAGCCACTAGCTATCACGTCGTCGCTCGTCTAGAGCAAAACAAGCAAGTGGTGAGACTTTTCGGTGGACGGTCATACGAAGCCAGTGTCATTGCAATTGACGAGGGCGCAGACCTGGCACTTCTCAAAATTGCTGGCAACCCGGCCTTTAGGTTCGATGCACTGAAGTTGGGCAATCCGCTCTACGCTGAATCTAAAAGAGCGGCAGCCATTGGTTATCCGAAAAATGCAGAACTGCCTGTAATCTCTCCTGGCAGCTTAAACTATCTTGCCTACACTGGCCAATCTCGGCTCGGCTTTACTATGAAGACCTATCACGGCAATTCTGGTGGACCAATAGTCGGTCGTGATGGCTCGGTTTTGGCTGTATTAACAAACGGAGTAGAGGCGGGAAGTCACTCTGCACCAACCAGTACGGGATACAACGTTGAACATTTGCGCACTCTAGTAAATTTAGCTCGCCATCGCGAAATAAAAGACGGTGTCCTTTATGTTGATACCGAAATTTTGCGGCAGGGTAGAAAAATGATTTCTAGCGAAGAGCTCAAGGCATTGCAACGAACACCAAATACAATGGCAACTCTTGAGCAACGACTCGGTGTAAAAGTACTCAAGCAAGAAGTTCAGTAGCGGGTCTCTATATATAATAGACTTCTTAGGAACTCACGCACTGAAGCCGTGTATTGCTCGACATCAACGTCGTATATGTCATTGTGTGAGGCATTTTCGAGCCTAGCAAAAGTCTTTTGAGGCTGAGCCAATGAGAAGAGTTTCTCTGAGCAAGTAATTGGTATTACTTTGTCGTGAGCTCCGTGCACAAGCAAAAGTGGTGCATGGGGCTGCTGCAGTATCTTTGCATTATCGAGTTGCTCGTCGGTGGAGAACAGTGCATCTGGATAGAGCCTAAGCCAGAAGAGTTTGAGACGAGCAAGATCGCGCAGTGATATGTAGGGAGATTGCAGGATGATTCCAGCAACATGCTTTTGAGCCGCTAGCTGGCAGGCAATGCCTGTCCCTAGTGATTCACCAAACAATACTACGTCTTGTTCGCTGTAGTGCTTGTTTGAAAGCAGCCAGTCAAATGCTACAGTGCCGTCTTCTTTCATTTTTATGATAGAAGGCGTTCCGTTACTTAGGCCATAACCTTGATAGTCATAGATGAAAACCGACATCCCCTGACGCAGAAACATTGCTATGAGAGGCATTCGATTGGTCAAATTGCCACCATTGCCGTGGCTAATTAGAACTACCTGTTTGGCTTTTGCCGCTGGCAAATACCAGCCATGAATCTTCGAGCCATTTCGAGTATTGAGATAGACATTTTCAATCTTTGTGCCGATGATACTGTGGGCGTTGTAGGTTCCAGCCATACTGGGATGAAACAACATCATGTTGTATAGCGGAGCTGCCACAATCGGTGACAAAAGAATGTAGTAAATTAGCAACTGCGGTATTAGGTTGCGGATCGTCAATAGGAAAGTTCGCCTATCAGTTTGTTGCAGCCTTTTGGCCATGGCATTCCACTCGCCCGGCCTAAAGGCGGCGGTGAGTTCTTGCAAAAGGCTGCGAATGAATGAGGCTATCACCGTCCACAGTCTACTTTTCATCAAGTTCAAATTCTTGAAGCCGAGCGAGCTGATTTTCGTATGACTGCTTGCGGTTAAGTGCTTGCTCAATCAATTCGTCATTCCCTTGCTGTTTTGCCATAGCCATTCGATTAGCCCAGGCCGCAATCTGACCTTTGATTTCCTGAGCAGTGAGTCTTACTGGAATTTTGGGGTCGTCTTCATCTGCCATGCGCGCGCTCCAGTTCTCTGGGTCTCATTCTGACATAGTTGTTTAGCCTGGCTCATAAGAATTGGCAAAAATGCTAGGCTTTATCCAAAATCATGGAGAAGACAACAATGGATTTGCAACTCAAGGGCCTGAGAGCGCTAGTTACTGGGTCATCAGCTGGAATTGGTTATGCCATTGCTGAGTTGTTATACGAAGAGGGCGCGACGGTCTATCTGAACGGTCGTAGTCAGGGGCGCGTTGATGAGGCGCTGAAGCGACTACATGCCACTGCAGGCACTAGCGGCACAGCTTATGGCTTAGTCTCCGATCTCGCTACAGCCGCAGGGGCAAATAAGCTAATTTCTGAACTTCCCGAAGTTGATATCTTAATCAATAATGTTGGCATCTTCGAGCCAAAAGAGTTCGCTCAAATAACTGATGATGATTGGATTCGTACCTTCCAGGTTAATGTCATGAGCGGCATCCGCTTGAGCAGGCATTACATTGAAGGTATGCGCAAGCGCGATTGGGGCAGGATTGTTTTTATCTCTAGTGAATCTGGCGTAAATATTCCTAGTGAGATGATTCACTACGGTGTCACTAAAACTGCCCAGATTGCCGTTGCCAGAGGCCTAGCTGAGACCACTGTGGGTACGAAGATTACTGTCAATTCTGTTCTCCCAGGCCCGACTAATTCAGAAGGAGTTGAGCAGTTCATTGTTGATATGGCGAAGCAGAACAAGTGCGATGCCAAAACAGTTGAGAATGAAATGTTTGAGAAAATGAGACCGACTTCTTTGCTCAAAAGGCTGGCCACTACTGAAGAAGTCGCCAACATGGTGGTTTATGTTTGCAGCCCACTAGCTGCTGCAACAAACGGAGCCGCCCTTAGGGTAGATGGTGGTGTGGTTCGCTCGATTCTTTAGGAGGCCTTGAGTAGCGGAAGGCTTTTCATATGCTTGTCTATCGCTTTTCGAGTGTCATTTGTGAGTATTAGCTCCAAGCTATCACTCTTCCAGGTATCAATAATTCTCTCGACCGTCTCAGTTGCGATGATTGCCGTTAGTCGTTCTGAAGCCTTTGCTTGTCTGGCCATTTTTCTAAATTTGTCGATGGAGACATCAGTAAAGTCTTTGGTACCAGCAAGGTTTAGA
>CALROJ020000073.1:0-31058 GCA_943369735.1 bacterium Ga0077546 | reverse complement strand
GGCCCTGGTGGTCCTTCCGGTCCTGGTGGTCCTAAAGGCCCTGGTGGTCCTAAAGGTCCTGCTGGTCCTGGTGGTCCTTCTGGCCCTGGCGGTCCTTCCGGCCCTGGTGGTCCTTCCGGCCCTGGTGGTCCTAAAGGTCCTTCCGGTCCTGGTGGTCCTTCCGGCCCTGGTGGTCCTTCCGGCCCTGGTGGTCCTTCCGGCCCTGGTGGTCCTTCTGGTCCTGGTGGTCCTTCCGGCCCTGGCGGTCCTTCTGGCCCTGCTGGTCCTGGTGGTCCTTCCGGTCCTGGTGGTCCTAAAGGCCCTGGTGGTCCTTCCGGCCCTGGCGGTCCTTCCGGCCCTGGCGGTCCTTCCGGCCCTGGTGGTCCTTCCGGCCCTGCTGGTCCTGGTGGTCCTTCCGGCCCTGGTGGTCCTTCTGGTCCTGGTGGTCCTTCCGGTCCTGGTGGTCCTTCCGGCCCTGGTGGTCCTTCCGGCCCTGGTGGTCCTAAAGGTCCTGGTGGTCCTGGTGGTCCTTCCGGTCCTGGCGGTCCTTCCGGCCCTGGTGGTCCTTCCGGCCCTGGTGGTCCTTCCGGCCCTGGTGGTCCTGGTGGTCCTTCCGGCCCTGGCGGTCCTTCCGGCCCTGGTGGTCCTTCCGGCCCTGGTGGTCCTGCCGGCGCAGCTGGTCCTGGTGGTCCATTCGGCCCTGGTGGCCCTGGTGGTCCTGCTGGTCCTGGTGGTGCTGGAGGTCCTGGTGGCCCTGCTGGACCAGGCGGTCCTGCTGGCCCTGGTGGTCCTTCCGGTCCAACTGGTTCGTACACACCGCCCGGTTAGGATCTGAATCTAGCCCTAGACTGATCAAGGGCTAGGAAAAAATGGAGCAATAACTGAAAACCCTGGCAATGCTCGCCAGGGTTTTCGTTTTTGCAAAATAAAAAAGAAAGATAGTCGGTTAGTTAGTTAAGTCTTCAGCCTTGACCTGATACGAAAAATAAACTTGCTTGAAAGTATGCTCAGGCAGCTGATCGCGATAGATCCAATGAGATGAATCAATGTCAGGCATTGGTGCTGAGGCAAAAACAAAAGATACTCGCACCGGCGGATTATCACGCTCTAAATTATTGCTGGCATTAGCACGAGCGTAATATCTCGCTATCATCGGCCGAAAGCGCTTATAAATTGGGTTGGTAATGCGGTCTCCCAGTATGTTTCGCTTCTTTTCATGAATGAAGCGCTCAAGCAGCGACAACTTTTCCATACGAGGAAATTCCACTGCCTTAAGAGTGCCGTCTTTAAACTCAATTAGACAAAGAGTATGCCAATTAACTGTGCGCAACTCAGGAGAAAACACTCTCCAGCCCTGCCTCATGCCAATAGGAGCACCAGCAGATATTAAATTTCCTTTGTATTTTTCGGGCACCACAGGTAGCTCCGCCACACCAACGATAGTGGCTAAAGATAGAAAAGCAATAATTACCAAATTGCACCCAATGAGCTCAAAAGTTCGTTTTGGCGCCAGTGAAGTTGGGCGAAGATCGTCTACGGGAGCGCGTTCTAAAGCCTGCTCATAAGTGAGCTGCTCGTCAGTCGAAATTAAAGACGATAGCGGTGTCAGATTATTATCCGACATAGAAATCGTTGAGTGCTAAAACAACTTGGTTCATAGACTCAATGATAAACTTGCACACAGATCATTAGCAACTGTCTAGTTTGGGGCAAATTCTGGGTAAGTTCTATGTATTCAGGTAGTTGAATCTCTGCAACGCTGGAGGGGACCGTGCAATCAACATCTCCAAGCACACGAAAATTTTCCTTTCGTGAAGCATGCAATTACTCACCCTCAGCAGCGGCGCTCACACCAGCCCACAAGGCCTTGGTCTCAAGTTTTCTTTTGACATTCTTTTTGGTGGTGGGCAGCTGGCTCTTACCAGAATGGACACCTGGAAAAGATAGAATCACTGCTTATACCGGGCCGATCATGTTTCTTACTGGCTGGACTCAGTATTGGAGCCTATTTTGTCCAGACGTACGCAACGTCAATTATCACCTGTCGGCTCTAGTTGAATTTACGGATGGCACCATCAAGTGCTACGAATTTCCACGCATGGAAAAAATGGACCTAGTGACAAAATTCCGCAAAGAGAAACTACGTAAGTTATTTGGTGACAATATTTCTTGGCCAAACTACGCTCAGTTTAGGCCTAGTATCTCCCGCTATCTCGCTCGGGCCAACAACGATCCTACTAATCCACCACTGCGTGTAACAATGTTTTTGAACTCCGCCGATACTCCGCCACCTGATGAAGGACAATTTTGTTATCGCGACGAGTTACCACCTCACACACGAAAGGCAATATTGTCCAGTTACAAAGTCAACCCAGACGATCTTAAATAGAGTAAGTAATGACTGTTCCTCCTCAATCAGCTCCAGCCGAAGCGCCTACACAACTGCCTCAAACAGCTGCGGTGAGAGGCAAACGCATCGATAGATGGCTTGAAAATTGGAATAGATTTTGGTTTGAACCAACTACACCAGTGGCGATGGCACTCTTTCGCATATTCTTCGGCATAATACTTCTCGAAAATATGCTCATACATTTGCTGCCAGATTTTGACCTTTATTACGGCAAGCATTCACTCATACCAATAAACGATATGATGAGTCTCTACTGGCACAGCAGTTACTATTTTGACTTGATGGCAGCCCTGCCTGACAATGATAAGTACATCTATGGCTTATTTTGGGTAATGGTAGCAGCCACAGTGATGATGACTCTGGGTCTCTACACCCGAGTGAGCTCATGGGTAACATTCTTATTGCTGATGTCTTTCGGTGCCCACTTCCAACTCAATCAAAATGCTGGCGATAATTACTTAAGACTTGCCACTATGTGCTTGGCCCTGTCCAATGCTGGTGACGCCTTCTCACTCGATAATCTTTTTAGAGCGACACGTCAAGATTGGCGCAAAACTGGCTTTGGCGCTCGACTATCAGCTCCTTGGGCACAAAGACTACTGCAAATACAAATATGCATTGCCTACGGCCACACTTGGTACAGCAAGATGGAAGGCAAGATGTGGAACGACGGCACCGCTGTCTATTATGCCGTTCGCTACGACGACTTGATGCGTTTTCCTGTACCGCACTTTTTTGATCAACTGCCTGTCTACAATATGTTAACTTGGGGCACTTTGGCAATTGAGTTTGCCCTGTTCACCTTTATCTGGTGGAGACCAGCTCGTTACTGGGTGATGGCAACAGGAATCGCCCTGCACCTTGGTATTGAATATTGTATGAATTTGCCAATGTTTGAGTGGTCTTTCATGCTCACTTACTTGCTCTTTATTTATCCAGAAGATTTGACTAGATCTTGGAACTGGGTCAAGGCAAAAATCAGAGAGCGCTTCGGTGAGCCCTATCGACTAGCTTTTGATGGCTCGTGCATTCTCTGCATCAGAACCATTGGGCTCATCCATCGCCTCGACATCTTTGGTCGCATTAAGCCCATCGACTTTACCGATAAAGACAATGACGCCGAGCTAGCCGAAGTGAAGCTAGACAGAGAGCGTGCCCAAAAAGAAATACTGCTACAAAAGCGAAATGGCGATTGGCTAGGCGGCTTTAAGGCATTTCGCTTCATCAGCCTGCGCGCGCCCTTACTCTGGCCTCTGACCCCGGTTCTCTTTATTCCAATAATTAGTTTCTTTGCTGAACTAATATACAAAGCTATTGCCGCCAATCGCAAGCTCATACTGGGCTCGTCTAGTAACATGTCGTCTATTAAGGTGTCGTCATGACTGCCACGATTTTAAAAATACTACTTTTGCTGGCAATTTTTGTTGCGGTTCTCGGCGCGACCTACCCCAAGCAGAGAGCGGCTATTCAAGAAGAGCAGGCAACCAACTACGACAACACCCTAGTACACGATTCAATGCGGGCCCAAGCAAAATATGAAGCGGCACTAAAAAGTACCACTGAGAACACAGATGAACGCCTTGCCACTGGCAACGCCTATGCTGCAGCTCTTACTAGCCAACAAAGATTCGAAGAAGCAGCCAAAATCTATCAAGACCAACTGGCCCTAACTTGGGGCTTGGTCAACAATGCCTACAACGAAAAATGGGCAACCGCCAGCATGCATTTAGCTGGTGCCCATCGTAATTTAGACAACCAACCAGCAGCACTGGTTTGTTATGACAGCGTGCTAAAACACGACCAGCAATTTCTAGAGGCCAACGACCCCCGTATCGTGCGCGACTTAAACAATATCGGATTGATGCACTACCTAATAGGCATGGGCAAAAGTGAAGCGTTAGATCGAAAAAATGAATTTAAGGTCTCACGAGATTACCTTGAGCAGGCGCTCTCACTCCTCGATAAAAACAACCAGGGCAATACGGCAAAAGCATCAGCAACCCTATGGAATCTCTATCTTACCTGCCGTGATCTCGATGACAACGCTGCCGCTAATCAATATAAAGTGCGCGCTCAAACCATCGACAAGTCGCTCAATCGCGTCTGCCGTGAGCCATAGTAATGGATAGGTAGTTATGCAAGGAACTGCCGACTTTAACTCTGCTGAGCAGAAGAGGCCAAAAACAACTGCCGATTTAGCTGATGGCCCACATCCCTGGATACTTACACCAGCCCTAGACTATTTGTTTTGCTGCGGCGGCTTGATGTGGCTTTTGGCCGGAGTGGAAGCGCTCGGGGTTAAACCTGAAGGGCAATCATACCCATCGATTATCTTGGCCGGAATTCTGTTCTGGGGCACACTGCTTATAGGCGAAGCACATGGGCCAGCAACACTAGTGCGGGTATTCAGAAGCCGCACCACACCTAAGCTTGTGCGAGCAATAGTAATAGTCTGGGGCCTAGTACTAATAGTAGCCGCTTTCTTCGCCATGCAAAACCTTGCCTTTGCCCAAGTTCTCACTAAAATTACGATGGTTTGGGTGATACAGCACTATGTTGCCCAGACCTTCGGCATCATTTTGATTTATTGTATGAAGCGCCATTTCAGCTTAAGCAAGCTGGAACGTGGGCTCTTACAGTGGCAGCTTCGCCTGCTTATGTTCTTTGTTATCTTACGCATGTTTACATTGCCAGCCTTCGGTTACATGCCAAAATTTATTGGTCTAGAAGTGCCTTTCTGGGGACCACTGCCATTCTGGCCCATGTATCTAGCACTGGTAGGTTTTGTTTTCTGCACAATTGGCTTGGTAGCAGCGCTTGTATGGCGCTACTGCCGCACCAAACAAATTTTCCCCATGCCGGCTGTTCTGACAATAGTTTCAGTGGCCGCACTAACGATGTCGCAACGAGACGCATTTTTCCTGCTCGGCTTGACCTTTTACCACTCTAGTCAGTATTTAGCCGTAACCTATTCTTATTTTGTCAGAGAGCGGGCCAAAGAAGCTGGTCACGAATTAAAAGGTAGTCTGGTTAAAGAGTTCTGCAAAGCACATTCACTAGGCTATATCGCTGCTTTAGCACTGGTTGGTTTTTTATTGACCACTGGCGTACCCCAGGGTTTAATCAAAAATGGTGTCTCTGAGCCACTTTGCCTTACAGCAATCTGGGCCTGCTTGAACATGCATCATTATTTGGCCGATGCCTTGATATGGCGCATTCGTGATCAAGGCGTAAGAGAACTTCTGGTGTAAAACTATTTGAGCAAAATTACTTACGTAATTTGTCCGCTGAAAAACATACTCGATAGCCCAAGTACTCATAAGGAGCATGGTTATCAATCTCGTCCCCATTCAATGGTGAACAGCTATCAAGCGGGCTATAAAACTGCTCAATGATAGAGACAAGACCATGGTCTTTGAACAAGTCATGCACTTCTCCATCTTCAACTAATACCAGAGTTGGTGGCTGCGGAGAAAGAGCTTCAACGCGCAGTCGGTCATACATTGTCGCCTCAAAATGGGCCAGCTGAGCGATCTGATCAGGCGTGCCTCTCTCGTGCAAAATCTTCAGAGTATGAAGGGGAAAGCCCCAAACAAGGTAGCCTGGCTTGCGGCGCAGCTGCGTCAGCAGAGGAAAAGCAGGGCTAATCTGTCCCGAATAAATCCAAACGCGATCACGGGGCGAACTTGATTGGCGCACAGTTTTACTAAAGAACGAAAGGTCTCGCTCTAAACCAAAGCCATAATAACCTAACTCGCTGAGTGAAAAAGCCTTACTGTTGCTCAGCTTCAAAGCAGTAAAGTTAGCAGCGACAAAGCAAATCACAACCAGGGCAGGCAACAATACTATTACTTTCTTATTTAGCCGAGCTGAACACCAAACGGCCGCTCGACCAGACAAAACCTTGGCCGGACGAAAAGAGCGAAGGTAGCGGTTAAGCGAAAGACAAAGAGCAACTAGTGAATAGGCAATCATCAAGATACCTTGATGGCTAAATAGAGTTCCTGAAAATACAAGGCAGGCGAAACCGAAGGCCGACATCAAACACATCAAGCGTGTCAATAGACAGCGACCAGCCACCGGCAAGGATAGAACAAAGAATACGACAAAGGCATAGACCAAATCGCGGCGATCAGGCGACTTGCCAACATAAGAGAGATCTTCATTGAAATACTCGAATGTCAACTGATTAATATGCGAAATCGGCCCTAAGTACTCCAGCACCACCGACGGTACCAGAGCGAAAAGCCCAAGACACAAGACAAGCAAACTCAAAAGACAAGCCGTAAGCTCGGCAGTAAAGTAACGGCTCTTGAGTTTAAGCCCTGAAATCTCGCCAAGAGAAAACAGACAAGTAAACTCAACGGCAATCAAGGCCAATGGAAAAATTGGGTTAAGGAGCAAGGCCAAAGCCGCCAAGAAACCAATAAGTAGAGGCACCCACCGCTGTTTATGGCGGTGTAGCCCGCTCAAAGAAAGATAGCGCTGAGTTAAGTAGGGAAGAAAGAGGAGGAAGAAAAGCACACCCTCTTGACCGAAATGATTGAGGAAATAAAATTGAAAGAGAGCCACACTAAGTACAATTGCAGGCAGACAGAATTGCAGCAATATTAGCCTAGGACTTGGGCCTCGCCCACATTTGATCACTAGCAAAAGTGATCCAAGGGTGAGCAGCAGCACCATAAAATTAAAAATTGAAACCGGATGAACAAATACTATCTTCGAAACTAAGGCTGGCAAACTGGCTAGATATAAGGCAAAAGGTGATGAGTTATCTAAAAAATCTAAGTATGGCCTAGCACCATCAGCAATCTGAACGCCGCAAGAGAGGCGCATAGCGGCGTCAGCCGGTATCGCCAATTGATGTACTGAAAAATAGCCAGCAAGAAGAGCCGCTAGAGCAAGAGCGAGAAAACCACTGACTATGAGATTGAAGCTAAGTTTGTTCATCTATATGTTCACCTAGACCTGCAATTTATAGACAGTAAAACCAGCTACATCATCTATTTTTTTGTAGTTCCTGAGGTATTGATCGAAATTATAAGGAGCCAAATATTCAGCAGCAGGGCCATTCTGAATGAATATCAAAACCGGTTTGTTTTTCTTTATATCTTCGGCATACTCTTTGACTATGCGGTCTCTAAAAGAGAGCAGCCTAGTATTCTCAGGAGTGACATCTCTAACATCCTTGATATACGCCAACACAGAGAGAATGCAACAGTGCAAATGTCTTGAACCTGGTTTGACTCGCAGCTGAGTAGTAGGCGGGAAGCCAGGAGCCACGGCATTGCCAATAAAGATTACCCCATCATGGGGCTTGGCATGAGCCAGAATGATGGTGGAAAAAGGAGAATCAATATCAGAATATGGTGAGTCTCCTGAGTAACCAATTGTGCTCAGAGGAAAATTCGGCTCGGCCTTTACCTTCTCGTACTCTTCTGAAGCGTTGACGATTGAAACACCAACAATCAAAACTAAGAGAATCAAACTAGGTAGCGAAAAGTCTGAAGAATATTTCTTGCTAGCTGGCTTGGCTCTGCTCAACACTTCAACTAAGGCGCTGAGCAGTGCTGCTATGCCACCACAAATTACAATTACAGCACCAGCAAAGGCTGGTATGTCCTGATACGCCCATCCTTTGAACTGCAACAAATAGGGCACCACCCCCGAGAAGGCAAAAGCAGCACAACAGGCCAGTAAGGAATAGCGCCGACAGAATGCTAGGGCAAGCAGCCCGCCCAAGCAAAGCAAGAAGAAAACACCGCGTTTATCTGGAGCACCAAGGCTGCTAGCCAAAGAAGTATCCCAAAACTGATAACCGCCGGCAAAGGCAGGCACAAGAAAACCAAAATAGTTGTCTTTTACAATTTGTGGCAAGAACAAGAAGTGCGCTAGATAAAGCAGGGCGAAAGCTACGGCGGCAAAATTTTCAGGTACTAAAAAATTTCGCCAGCGAATACTCTTAGCTGCTGATAGAAACAAGAATAGCTCTACGCACACAACATTGAAAAGAAAATAGTGTTTAAGACATATGCCAATACTGGCTAGCACGCCGATCAAGATGGCTTCATTTCTGGCGATAGGCGCCCCTTGATAGCGCGCATAACGCAAAAAGAGAAAGGGAAAATACAGTAAAACAAAAATTTGCTCACGCTGACCAAAATCAAAGGTCAAAAAGAAATTGAAATACAAAAGACCAAAGATCAAACCCATATTGACGAGCATACTGCCCTCTTGCTTGAGCTTAGTCAAAGCAATATAGGCACAGAGTGAAGAACAAATCACCATGAGAAGCAACATGAACAAGTTAAATGCCAAAGTAACAGGAACATTGCTGGCCGTCGAAAGAAGCGATGGCAAGATATCTAGGTACCAAATCAAAGGCGGGTTGACGTCGAACATATCAACGTAAGGTAGACCACCGCCAGCAATAAGTTGAGCGCACTGCAAGTGCAAGGCTGGGTCCCAACCAATGCGCAACGGGTGCAACAAAATTGACACAAGCATGCGCAAAGATAATGTGACAATTAAAATTGCAGCACAGATCGTTGAAAAAGAATTCAGCCCTTTCACTTTCTTTTTACTGCATTTGAGTAAAGCGCAACATCCGCCTATTGATCAAAATTTCCCAGCGCCAACCAGATATAACACTGTTGCCTAGCAAAGGCTTATCATAACTGCCCGAGACATAGCCGAAGCGAGTGGCAGTATCAACAATCTGAGCAGGCACGTTTGTAGCCTCTATCTTGCCTAATTTCACCCGCTTCAGGCGGATGTTTCGAGTGACCGTCTCGGAGAGGTTATTGCTGTTATTGGGATCGAGAGGCTTACTTGAAATATCGCTAGCGTTGTCTAAATAAGTAGAATCAATTTGGTTGATTTGCGCAGTAGAAAATACACTATTGCTCAGGCTACTGTTCATATACATTTCAACATTATGACCGTCTATCAGTGCAGTTACTTTGAAATAGCCATTCTCAGCGATATACGGAATCTCAAATTCTTGTCGTTTGTGCTCTTTAGGTGTAGGGCCTAACAAAGTGTATTGATCACTTTTTGCTCGAACACTGGCAGCATAAGATGGGTCTATCGCCATCAGAGCGGCAGCAGAAAGCTGGCTAGCCTCGCTACCAGGGAAGCGCTGCAAGACATTGCGGTAGCCTGAACGAGCCTCGTCTATCTTATTAAGGCGGTGACTGCAGACGGCTAGAACATATAGCGCTCGGGGATCACGGGGGCGATTGACTGCCGAGATCTTAAGCAGAGGATAGGCTTGTTTAAATTGACCAGCGTTGAAAAATCTCAAGCCTGCATCAAACGGATTTTTGTAGCCAACCATGCGCTTGATAGTCAAAGTGCCGTTTCTTACGGCTTCTTTTGCCGCTTCTGCCGCAGGTTCTTTTGCTGGGTCTTTTGTTGGGTCTTGCGCGGGTTCTTTCGTTGGTTCTTTTGTTGGTTCTTTTGTTGGTTCTTTCGTTGGTTCTTTCGTTGGTTCTTTGGCGGGTTCTTTTGTCGGGGCTAGAGTCGCTTTTGGAGCATCATATGAAACAGAGGAAAACTCAAAATAATCAGCGCCAAGAACTGCCAAAGTTGGTTGTTTACTAGAAATCTGGATAGGAAAAGCAGCCCGAGTCATGGTGCCAAGCTTAATATCATGCAGATAGTAGTCGTCTTTTGACTTTACTGCGGCTTCAGGAAGCTTACTTTGTTTAGCAACATCGCTACCGATGACACTATTAGCCACAGTGGTATCAACCAAGAACTTCACTTTAACGCCGGAGACAAGAGCTTCAACAACTGGCTTGCCTTCCTGGTCTGTCGCGCTAAGCACCAACTCCGCTGGCAGTTGATCTACACTTATGCTCTTGAGCTTAGTTAAGCTGCCACCAGGCAATGTGCTAGATCTGTTACTGCTACTAGGACTAACGCCGCGAATTGAGGCAATCGCTTTTTTTGAAAGTTCGGCAGCATCACTATCAGGAAATTTTGCAATGACATTTTGATAGGCTGACATTGCCGCATTGATTTGCCCCATACGGTGATAGCACAAGGCTTCATAGTAGAAAGCGCGGTTATCGTAAGAATACAAAGCCTGTGAACTTTTAAGATAGGGCAAAGCATCTTTGTACATCTTAGACTTGTACAGATTGCGTCCACATTCAAAAGCACTATTGTCACCAGCTTCAGCACTGCTAATTGGTAGAAGGCAAAGCCCAAGCAAAAGTACCAGCCTAACAGGCATAAGCGAGAGAGCAGAGAGAACTTTAGGCATTAGCCCTCCAAAGAAAGAACATAGAAATTAGCGAGCTGTGCCCCAAATACGATAGTAGTGATCGTCTGTACGGGGATTATAAATCAACCACTCATTTGTCACCGTTACTCTATCGTTGACGATGCGCTTGCGAAACTTTAGCCTGTTTATTTCTTGCAAACCTGGATGTCCATGATACTTGTTCTCGAACCAAGCTTGCGCCTCACCAACCCAAGCAGTCTTCCATTGCGACTCATTCAGCGGTTTAGCTTCGTGAGGATATTTAAAACGCAAATAGGCCTCATATTGAGTACCATCGACACGCTGGCCATCAAATTCAGTAGCGCGATTGAAAGGCTCATCAAAAGCAGCAGTGAATACCTTCTCAGGGTAGAACTTCATTTTTTCTTCAATGACGCCCTTGGTGTAGAAGGCCATTCCTGCAACTGCCAAAACTAAAGCAGCAATGAAAAGAATCGATTTCTTAGGAGACACCAGATGATTCCTCACTTAATACAGGAAATTACATGATTGCCACTAGCCACTTCGGCTGTTTCATCAAGGCTCGCAACTGCGCCCAAGGCGAAGAATGCTTACAAACAGTGTAAGTTAGTAGCTATAAAAGTTTAGCAGCTATTGCCGAACTGCACTTCAAGCAAGCAAGATTTCCCGGCACTTTGAATCTCGCAAGCGCCAAATAGCGCCATCAGTGACAAAGTGGTGGAAATTAATACAGGCTTGAATGACTGTGGCTGTCCAGACAAAACCGTAGCCGTAGTTTTGCAAAAGATTGGGAATCCCTACGTAGACAAAGATTCCAGCCATTATCACTATGCCCCAATATTTCATGGCAGCTGGGCTGACGAACTCGCTCAACATATGTCGACCAACTTCAGCCATTCGTCCGCGACTCTCTTCCAGGCCTTTCTCTTTCAAGTAGAAACCAAGAGAGACAGCCAAATATTGACTACCGTGGAAGAACGGCGGGCCATAAACCCAAACTATCGAATTAGCCATACCCGTTGACAAGCCAATTCCTAATATCGAAAAAATCAAACAGAGAGTCGGCAGGGGAATAAGCTTCTTCTCAAGAATGTATTTGCGCACAACCATGGTGACAAAGGCCAAGGCCATAACTATAAAGACAAATTTGGTGACGCTGACGAGCTGATAGGGTAAACCGTAAAAGGGCAACTTCACACCGTAGAGATCGTCAGGTGAAAGCTCGCGATAACATAAAATTCGACTGATTACATAGGCCGAAAATGAATGCATAAACCAGCGATAGGTCTCGCGTTCCCAAGGTTTGAAGAAGTATCCGCGTTTGTAGCAATAGATAAGAGAAATGCCAAAAGTCTGGCCAACATAGTGCTGGAATACCCACATCAGATGCAGATAGACGCAAAAACCTGCAGCTTTTGGATAAATAAGACAAAGAGAAAACATCAGAAGCGACAGCCAGGGCAGGTAGTAGGCATAGAGCTTAAAGCGCTGCCTATTTTCTTCTGTCGAATAAATGCGCACATATGTGGCAATCGTATGCGAATCAGCAAACAGATAAGAACCAAAGGTGCTGAGAAAGAGCAAGAAATAGGCTGTAGAACCAGCCATACCACCAGCTGCAGGGTCAATAGTATCCCAGTGAAACCAGTATATCTGTAGGGCAAAAATGAGCCAGAGAGCACCACCGAAAACAAATACAGTGTCAAAGACTGGATTGACTATCCAGCGAGACGCCACTTTTTCTTCGGCCCTCTCTGGAGCTGGCCTAGCGTCACCATCAAATTGAAATGTAGTGCTTACCAAGTCAAAAAGCCTCCGTCAAGGACTCACCAGACATAACACAGGCTTTAAGCCAAGAGAATCTTGCGGCAGCGAGGATCGCGCAATCGCCAAATGGCTGCATCAGTAACAAAGTGATGGTAGTTAACACAAGCAAGTACCAGACCAGCTACTAGCGAATAGCTGAAGCCAATCTGCATAAAGAAATGAGGAATACCAATATAGAAGAAGCAACCAGAGAGAACCACGAGACCAAGATACTTCATGCCAGGAGAGCCAAGAGCAGACTTGGTGATACTCCATGTGTCCATACCTTGCGGCATGCCTCTCTCTTTAAGGTAATAGGCCATACAGACAGCTAGATACTGACTGCCATGGAAGAAACCAGGCACATAGAACCAAAACATTGAATTGGCAGCTTCTTGACTGAGACCAAGACCAGCCACTGTAGCGACAATCATCAGAGAAGGCCAAGGCATAAGCTTGTTTTCTTTAAAATACTTGCGAGCAAGAAGTACTACAAAGGCAATGGTCATGCCGACACAGGCAAACCGGGCAATAAAAAATAGCACCTCTGGCAGCGGTCCCCAGAAAGGCAAATCTACGCCAAACCAATTGCGTGGGCTAAGGTCTCTATAGGTAAGAAAGCGAATGGTGGTGTAGCCCACAATAGAGAACAAGAACCAGCGGAAAATTTCTTTCTCAATGTTGTTCAACATATAGCCGCGTTTGTAACAGTATATGAGAGCGATACCAAAGGCTTGAGCAACATAGTGCCAGTAAACAGTAATCAAATAGATATAAACGAAAGCACCAACTAGACCCGGTAGGGTGAGACCCATGATGAACATTGGAATAGTGGAATAGGCCAGCCAGGTACGGTGAAATTTAAACCTGGCACGGTCTTCATCGCTGCCCCAAATTCGCAAATAAGTTGCCGAATTATGCGAATCGGCAAAAATATGCTGCGAAAGGAAACCAACGGTCATCAACCACCAAGCAGCGGGACTGGTCATCACCCCATCTGGAACTCTCCATCCTAGATATAGATAGTTGAGAACTAGAAGGGCAATCGCTCCACCCCCGAAGACAAAGAAGAAATCGAAGATTGGAGAAATAATCCAGGGGTACGGCCCACTATGGGCAGCCTGAACAGCTTCACTCTGGCCACCTTCGGGTTGGCCAACGGCTCCAGAACTAGCAATACTACTGCTGACCAAAACGAAATACCTCGACTTCTAAGTTGTAGATTGAGCGCCCACGCTTGGCAATTCTGTTTTTTCTTGCAATTTAGCTTAAAATTGCAACAAAATCCTTCCTTTATTCTACCCTCACAAAGCCGAGTCTAACAAACCTTTTGCAGTTTATTACTACCCCAAAAATACTTCACGAATACTTCACGGTTAGTTCACGCCAACTTCATATTAACTTTCAAATTTTTGCCGCCCTTAACTCTGTAAATAGTAGCTAGCCGTGCGGCGAATTGTGTCAGCAAAGGGCGTGGGCTTAAAGTTTAGCTCGACAGCCGCTTTTTTACAGTCAAAGAAGATCTTGTGATTGGAGAGGTAGGCAACTTGCCTAGTGAGGGCAGTCTTAATACCAAAAATAGGGAGAATTTCTTCGGCGAATTGACCAGCAAATGTTACAAAAGCCGGCGGCAGAATCACTAGAGGCGGGCGACAAGAATAAATGCTAGCAAAAAGCTCTCCTGCCTCTTTATATGAGAGGTTGGCCGAAACCAAGCTATAGCGCTCTCCGGCGCCGCCTGATTGGATGGCATTTAGGTGTGCCTCGACGACATCAACAATGTCTGAATAAGGAGTACCACCAGCAGGAACACCTAGCATAAAGCCCTTTGACAGAGCCCTGAAAATGAAATGATGATGCGGGTGGGTATCACCCTCACCAAATATGATACCAGGGCAGAGGATTACTACGTTCAAGCCCTTATTGAAATACTGCTCTACTACAAGCTCTGCTTCATGTTTGGTATCGCAATAGCTCAGATTGAGACCGTCTAAATTGTATTTGATAGTCTCATCACCAATGGTGCCCTGCGGTGGAATGCCAAAGGCAGCAATAGAACTTGTATGGATGACACGCTTAACACCGCTCTCTAGGGCAGCTTGCATGACGTTGCGCGTGCCTTCTACGTTTACGACCCTTTGCCTAGTTAAATCGACACTGCGATAAGAGACTAAACCAGCCAGATGAAAAACTATGTCTTGGTTAGCCGTGGCTGCTAAAACCTGCTCGTAGTTCGTCACGTCACCGCAAATATGCGCCACACCTAACGACTCAAAATGAGGCTTGCCGCTGCTGCGGCCGAAAGTACTAACTTCAAAGCCCAAAGCAGCTAGCCTCGGTACTAAATGAGTACCAATAAAGCCACTAGCACCGGTGACTAAAACCCTCTTGCCAGAACCTGTTTCTGAAGGTCTATCTGTAGGTATAGAATCATCCACAACTAGTCTCCGTCCCAATTATGATAAGTAGCGAGGGCGTCAACTAAACTGGTTGGAGTGCGGTCAATTATCTTACTAAGAGCATTGTCGCTACAGATATTATCGAAGCTAGTCATGCGCACTTGATCTGCACTAAGCAGAGGAACGTCTTGAAAGCGCTGCATCAGATTGGCCGCCGCCAATGCTATTGGCCCAGGGATTTCAACAAACGACTTTTTGATATCGATAGCAGCCATGAGCGCTTCGACAAATTCTCTCATGGTAAGCGGCTGAGCACCACCGATCTCAAAAGTCTCACTAGTAAAATCAGAAATAGATTGATGACAAAGCCGCTCAACAATAGCTTCAGCTAGATCGGCAACAAAGACCGGCTGTACTAAATTGCGGCCACCATTGATTAGAGGGACAAAGGGCCTGGTTCTAGCCAGCTGCCGATAGCGCTTGACGAGCTTGCTATCACGCCTCCCCACAGCTCTTCCCACTATTAAAGACGGTCTAAAGATACTTGAGGGAATATTGGCTGGCTCTAACTCTGAAAGCAAAGCTAGCTCGCCTTCTCTCTTACTGCGTAAATACTCACTAGCAGCATTTTGCTCAGCACCGAGAGCAGTAACCATGGCAGCCCGAGCAAAACCACCAACATCTTTGGCCCGCACACACCAGCTAGCGAATGCTCTGCTTTGCTCTTGATGCAACTGACTGAAGTTCTCTGCTTTAGCAGGAGCAATAGAGCCGATCAGGTGCACCGCGTGGGTAACACCAGCAAAAGCCTCTTCTAACTTGCGCCTTTGGCCTGTGGCCATTTCGGCCTGAAACGGCGCTAAATCAACGGCAAAAACTTGAGCCCCAGACGCTTGCAGAAATTCACGATCAGAGTCAGCCACTTGTGGCCTGACCAAAGCATGCACAACAAGGCCACGATTGAGCAAAGCAGCAACTACATGATTGCCCAAATAACCAGAGGCACCATCGACTAAAACCCGCGCATGCCCATCACTATGAGAGTTCACAGCTAAGCCTTTCTCCACCACACCAATGAGTGACTGGTGAGTAAAGGTTGCTTATGACCGTTGCCATTACCATTGGGGTGGCGCTTGTGCGAGCTACTAGATGAGGCACTTTTGTTATGCCTTTTGTCACCAACTGTGCTTGGCAGACTACCGCCAAGCATTTGCCAGAGAGCGGAGCCATTAATATTTGATTTAAGCCTGCCACTTACCTTCTTAATCAAGATTATTTCACCCACTTCATTGCCTTGACTACGGTGGCCAAGATATTGCAATAGATAGCCGAAGAAGACGCAGACTAATCCTAGTCCAAGATTCGAAGTCAAAGTAGAACTTTGGGAGCGCGACCCCAAAAACGACTTGAGTATCAACCAAAAACCGTAAAAGGCAGCAGGCACACCAACAATATGCAAAGCAGCATTGACAGGATGGCGATGGCGGCGCATATAGTCGACAGTAAATCGCGAAATAGCCTTACTTACCCTGCGAATTCCGGTTCTATTTTTCATAGGTTCTATTCTTCTTTATTGTGTTTCTCAACCTGAGCTTCTGCCTTGATAGACTTCATAGTGATGTCCATACCATCTTTAAAAGATATGCGCTTGCTAGAATTATAGTCTAGAATGCGCTCCGCTTTGGCAATACTAAAGCCCTGATTTACGGCAGCCAAGCGAAAGGCCGCTGGTGAGAAACGGGCAAGCTTAGCTTGGCTTTCAGGGGTCATTTTCTTATTGGCAGTGGCAGCATTTACTAGCTGACAGACAGGCTTGACTAGCCAACGAGGCAAATCCTTTTTGACTCTTGGCATGCCGATGCCGTCGGCGATGGCATCGAAAAGTTGCTTTTTGCTGACTTTCTCACCATCAGTTATATTGAAAACCTGGCCATAGGCCTTTTCGTTAAGAATGGCAGCGCGCACGGCTTGCACTAAATTACCGACATACACCACATTAGTTTCTCGACTGCCACCATCGACCAACATCGCTTGACCAGAAGCTATGGCTTTACTGACACGAGGCAACCAAGAACGTTCACCGGGGCCATAAATAAAACCAGGCCTCAAAATTGTATAGGCAAACTTATAGTGAAAATTGGCGCTGTCGAACAATTTCTCAGCTTCAACTTTTGAATCGGCGTAAGCTTCACCGCACAGTTGCAGTGGTGCCGATTCATCAAGATTGAACTGGTCGCCCTGACCTGTAATTACAGACAGTGAACTGATTTGAATGAACTGTTTAACGCCAGCCTTATCGGCGGCTTTCAAAGCGTTGGCGGTGCCACCAGTATTGATAGACAAAATCAACTGGCGATCGGCCATCGGGTCAACAAAGCCAGCAGCATGAACGACTATATCTAACCCGACAAAGGCCTGCTCTAAAGCAGCTAGGTCACAGACATCGGCCACACGAGCTACTGGTTTACTAACCGCCACTGCCTCGGCCGAAGCAACCAATTTTGCTAGTGCTGAGCTGTCTCGGGCAATTGCCACCACAGCAAATGTCTTACTTAATTCGGCTACTAAAGCTCGCCCCACCAGGCCAGTTGCACCAGTAATACCAACAGTCATAAGCTCTGTGCTCTCAGTACTCATAGATTTACCAGCATCTCCAAACTGTGAGAGAAATTGCCTTGGGCACTCAATAGCGGTATTTTCACCTGGGCTTCCGGTGCCCCTTGATGAACTCTCTGTTGCCTCAGTCTTGTATAAGTACCAGCTGGAAGATATTTTAGCTGGGGCTTACCCAGTCTCCTTGTTACTCGCTTATCAGCATATTCAGGATTTTGAGCCTGAAGTGACTGATCAAAAGCAAGGAGAAAACTATCAACTACTGCTTGGGGCAATTCGCGATCGGTCTCAGCGTAACAGAGATAATATGGTGGCATATCTAGAGCTACTTCCGCAGTGAAGTGCTTAAGTTCGAGCAAACCCAGCTGGTTGACGGCTTGTCCTAATGCTGTCAACACTTGCTCTTCTGTCAATTTCTCGCCGGTAACCGAACTAACGCCACCACCTTTGCGCACGAATTTCAAAACAGGAGTAGCACCAATAATGCTATCCACTTCCATCAAATCGTTTATGTTGTAGCGATAAAGACCAGCATTTGTCGTGAAATGAATATAGTAGCGACCACCGACAAGCAACTGCTCAGCCATCAAGAAAGTCGGATTACTAGAATCAATTTGATCTTCAGCAACAAATTCGAAGAAGTGAGAAGTGACAGCCAGGGGACCACCTGAGCCATTATTGGCAATCGGCACCGTACCGCGTCCTTCAGAAGCCATATAACCAAAATCTCGCTGGGGCACCGGCCCAAACAATTCAGGTAATTTCTCAAGGTAGAAAGACATGGGGCCGCCTTTCCAGAGAGACATAATATTCAGCCGCGGCCAAACATGCTTAGGAAGCAGCGTGCCGTGCTGTTTGACCAGAGCGCTTAGCTCCCGAGCTCTTGCCAAATCAGGCTTAAGATAACGATTAAAGGCTTGGCGCACATCGCCCTCAATTGGTTCAATCTGATCAACAATCTGATTGAGAGTACCCTTAGCAATATCTTCGATTAGCTCATCAGTTCGCAGCTTCAATTGCTCTGCCAAAAGAATGAAGCTCGACGGATTGCAGCCCAGTAGAGCAGTAACATCTTGAGCCACGGCAGCACGCAAGAGCAAATAGTATTTAGCATCAACGTTTTTCACCTTGCACAATTCATAGGGAAGAGCAAAGTGACGCCGAATAATACTCGGCTGGCGCCGATTGAGCACACCAGATATGGCCCCATAGGGAAGCCCAGACGGGGTTCTGCCCTCCTCGTCGTTACTAGAGATAATCAAAATCTTACCAGCGGCAGCGTTGGGATAATCAACCACTAAATGATAGTTATGCACCTGAAAAGCATGGGTATAATCGCGCAGGTGTCCCTCAGTAACAGGAATAAACTTAGGTCTAGCCGTAGTACCACTAGTAGTGGCAAACATAAATGGCTCTTCTGCCGTTAACTGATTACCTTCGCCATGGCGCAACTTCTCTATGTATGGCTCTAAATCTTCGTACCGACTAGGCGGAACATAATTTTTAAAATCGTCATAGCTATTGATGCGATCAAAATGATGAGCCCGGCCAAAGGCCGTATTCTTGTTTGCTTCAATTATACTTTTGAGTTTAGCCAACTGCGTTTGTTTTGGCTCTTTAAGACCTTTGTAAAAACGCCTAATATGAGTCAATCTTCGCAGTGCCTGACCAGCCAAAATGTCCAAATTACCGAGTTGCATTAGACTCACTTTTCTCGCTAGCTGAGACATTTAAGTTGTAATGATTTTTGTAGTCATAAAGATGCCGAGCAACCGCTTGCTCGTTCACGCTCACGCCCAAGCCGTCTGCTACAGGTGCTTTCGCCTTGGCACCATAAGGAACCGTCATTGCTTCTTTGACAAGATCGCCTTTGAGCAAAAATAGATTCATCGCCCCTTCGACGTTAGCAAAACCGTTATAAGCAAGGGCAAAGTGTCTTTGAGCAGCTACTAATATTCCCGATTCGCCCACCTGAGCGCCCAGATGACACTCAATTTGATTTTGGTTTGCCAATTCCACCATATTTATAGCGCTAACTAATCCACCCACCTTAGACAAGCGAATATTGAAAGCATTGCAGGCCTTTCGCTCAATTAGCTCTTTGGCCTGAGCCAAGGTCGTCAGCGACTCGTCCACCATAATGATCTCAGGCACAGTGGCAGTTAGTTCACTTAAGCCAGACAAATCGGTCGCGACAAGTGGCTGCTCGCAAGACGCAATGCCATACGGTCTAAAAGCCGCCAAACTCCATTTTGCTTGTTCCAAAGTCCAGGCACAGTTGGCATCAACACGCAAAATCGCCTCTTCACCTAAGATCTCACGAGCCAACTTTACTCTGGCAACATCTTCATTTAGTGAGCCGCCAACTTTCAGCTTTACTGTCTTAAAGCCATACTTCTTATAGCCAGCAAGAATGAGCTTCAATATCGCTTTCTTACCAAAAGGAATGACGCCACCATACTGCATAACATCAGTCGGTTGCCACAAATCGGAAGGTGAAATGAGTGCGGGCAGCTGACAGAATTTAAGGGCTTGAGCTTTAGCCAAGGCATCAAGGACGGCCAACTCCAAAGCACAAAACGAAGCACCACCTGATTTTTCTTCAAGATTATTAGCAGCAAACACCTGAGCCAAACCGGCCAGCAAAGCCGGAGCATCGGCAAAAAATTGACCACTGAGAGCAGGGGCATATGAATAGTCGATAGCTGCCAATGCACTGGCAACAGTCTCGCCGGTTACATATTGCCTCGGAACAGACTCACCCCAACCAATCACTTCGCGCCCATCCTCAAGTACAACTTGCACTTTGACAAGTACATTGAGTGAAAAGTTCCGGCTAGCCAGAGCGTGACCAAAAGAAAATCGAAAGGGCAGCTTCACGGCGTGCGACTTGATTGAGCGAATCAACATAACGGCAATTGTTCCAATAGTACGTCAAGTAACATTAGTCTCAAAATTATGTCACTACCGGGCACTGCGCCAGTATCCACTCGCTAAGTACATGGGCGTATTCTTTAAACCAGGTCGAATCAAAATCAAGTGTGTGGGAGGCATCAGGAAAAATGCGCAAGTCTTTAGTTGTGGACTTAGCTTTGGCATACCAGCCTTTAAGCTTATCGACATCAACGATAGAGTCAGAGCCTGCTTGCAGAACAAGTAGAGGCATTTCGATTGCAGCAGAAGCCTTTTCTGCAAGCTTACCCAATTTGTAACTTTCAACAAAGAAACTGGCGGTGGCCTCAGTTAAGCGCAAATTATCACGCTTAAGATAGCCCTGGAAGGTGGGATTATTGGTCAGCATCTCAACTTCAAGCGGGATAGGCCACTTGCGGTTGCGGCCAGAGTCGATGAACGATGAATAGGCAATTTGAAACTTCGTGCTCATGCCATAATCGACTTTGGTGAAGATACCAGGACTAGTTAAAACCAAACCCGCAATAGGCAAATTCATTTCTTGCCCTGAAGTCGGTTTGTAATCGCTTTGACATATTAACGAAGCAGCTTTGGCGCCCCAGCAGTTTCCCAAGACGATCAGCGAATGCCCAAGATGATCAAAACTTACTTTACGCAAGAAAACTTCAATATCAGCTAAATAGGTCTTATAGCTAGAAAGATTGCCTCGATCACGAGGATTCAACCCTGACCCTCGCCGATCAGGGGCATAAACAGTCATGCCGAGATGATTCAAGGCCGAGGCTGTATTTTCAAACCACTGACTGTGACCTTCGATGCCATGCAAATATACGATTACGGGAAAACCAACTTTGCCCTTCCAAGTGCGGCAGGCCAGCTGCAGGTCATCAGAGGTGCGATGCCACTCGATTGTAGGCGCAGTGTGACTGACACCAGCGATTGGTGGCAGGGGGGACGAGCTAGTGTTTAAATCTTTCAATCGTCGGTCAAAGGCCTAATCTGAAAAGTAGCAATGAATGAAAAGTTTAACATCCCTGCCTGCCCGGTTCTACTGCAAGGTCTTGGTGTAGTAAAGTCTCGGTATAGCAAAGTCTTGCCAGAGTAAATTGGGTAGAAGTACGGCCTTGCTTGCCAAGCGGACCCCGGAAGCACGCAGGCGTCCATCACGAGGAACTTTAGAAATACCTCATTCAATGGAACGTTTACTCCGGTGAAGGAGTCTTCAAGCAAGAACTAGAACTGGATAAGACGAATGTTAGATGACCGAGAGAACAAAAGAAACGAAGCTCTCACCTCTAAAAATCTCCTTCACTCTGTAGACACCTTTGAAATTGGATATTTTCAAAACAGGAAACCTTTAAATTAGACAGTGGAAATCGATAAATAACTATGTGCAGACATAAAAGCCTTCTTTCTAAAACGCTCTTAATTACAGTCACAGCCATGAGCTTATCTCTTGGCCTGACTATTGGCACTGCCCTAGACAGCAGCGCCGCCCCTGATACTACCTCTAATACCACTTCAAGTTCTACTAATATCAAAATTGCTAGTCGGCAAAAGACTAACAAAGCTTCAAAGTCAGCTTCTGAGTCCGCTTCCGTGCCGAAAGCAGAGAACGCCAATTTCACAAACGCGGCTCCTTTCATTGATCGCATGCTCAAAGCAGCTGATAGTTATAAAGACTATGTCTTTGAGTACGAAATGACCAATTACAAAGGCAAGAAGCTGATCGAAAAAGGCAAATTTTACTTCAAGAAGCCGCGAATGATGCGCCTTGAAGAAGTCGGCAGCTTTCGTAAAGGCTCAATAGCAGTAATGGGAAGTGGCGGCAAAATTAGGGCTAAACCAGGTGGTGCGCTCAGTTTCATGACTGTAGATCTAGCTCCATCCTCAGACTATTTGCGCTCAGCCAACGGTTATCCCATGGTCGATTCTGATTTGACTTCACTGGCGCAGGCCCTCAAGACCTTTATTGAAAAAGATTCTTGCGTAGCTCGCGTCACCGAGACTACAGTTCAATCGACCAGCAACGCACCCTCCCAGGTATATATGCTTGAGGTATATCACGGCTCAAACTTTGAGGGTGAAATCTTTAAAAGGGTTGCCATTGACCCCAAGAGTATGTTGCCAGTTGAATGGTGGGACTACATTGGCGGTAAACTAAGCTCGCACTCTATCTGGAACAATTTCAAAGGAAACGTTGGCCTCGCCGACGATGTATTTACAATCAAGGGAGCAAAAACAATATGACCTTCAACCTGCCGACGATGACCGTGCTTGGTCTTCTAGCAATTGGCTGTGCGCTCTCTTTTCCAGTTTTATATAAAGGCTTCTCCCGCCGAGGCAAGGGCGTTGTATACGAATCTAACTTTATGATTCAGCGGGCTCCCCAGCTGCTATCCGGCGTCAACGTTGCCTTATTAGTAATCAGCTTTGGCGTCTTCAATGGTGTCATTACCGGCCTGCCTGGACTCTCTCCAATTCTCTCACTAACCCAAACTGAGCCCAGCGGAGCTCTACAGATAATCTCCTGGCTTGGGATTGTAGAAATGCTGACCGGCTTTGTCTTTATGATTGGCGGCTGGTATTCACTGGGTGAAGCCTTCTCCACCGACGCTGAACTGCTAGAAGGACAGGAAGTTAAAGATTCTGGTTTGCTGGGCTTTGTTATGCATCCAGCCTATTCAGGCATAATTCAATCACTAGTTGGTGCATCAATAGCAGGCCTCTCGCCCCTCAGTCTTGGCTTTGCTTTGTTTGTGGTCGCACCACTCTGGCTGCGCCGAGCCAAGTATGAAGAAGAACTATTAGTGAAAACCTTTGGTGACAAGTACAAAGATTATGCTGCCAAACTCAAATGGCGTCGCCTAGTGCCAAAATTCTTCCCCATTGGCGTCTAGGTGTTATACTCTTTGCAACCGACAAAAAGAGTATTGTGAGCAGGAATACTGTGAGTAGTAAAAAAATTACAAAAATCGCACTGGCTTTTGCTTGTGGCGGCATCCTTGCTGCCCTTCCTCAGTCAAGCTTAGCCAAGCCTGAGGCGAATAAGCCTGAGAAAATCAAGGCCTCTATCTGCATTGATGCTCCCAGAGAAGTCGTATGGCAGGCGGTTCATGATGAGCGCAAGCATGATCCTGACCTAGCCTATAGCAAGATTATTGTGCCGGGCGAACACGAATATGTGCTTGAGCAAAAAATGGTGCTAATACCAGTTTTTGGTTCTGCAGTCTGCGAAATGCAAAACAAAGAAGTGCCACTTGAGCGCATCGACTACAAGCTGATCAAATCAGACCGCTTCAAACACATGGAAGGCAGTTGGGTGCTTACGCCAATCAGCGAAGGCAAAACCACTCTTGAACTTTCAACCAGCCTTGATCTCGGCATGCCAGTACCTAAATCTGTCATTAACAGCTTGACGGCAAAGAAACTTCAGCGCCGTCTCCAACACGTAAAAGAAAGCGCTGAGACCTTAAACATCAAACTGGCGCAGAGCAAGAAAGCAGCCTCACACTAACGACCTATTGTCAGTATATCTGAGGGTGTCAATCAGCCTGTGCCAAGGCTACGCCGGCATCTACTAGAACTTCGAGTTTTGTCTGAAAATGATTCTCAAAGAACGATCTCTTTTCATTCAAGGCCCAAATCTCAGACTGACAATGACTATTCTCATGTAGATTGAGGAAGAGACTGAGGCTGCCGCTTTGTCCTTCTTTGCTGGAAGCACTAACAATGACTCGTAGGTCTTTAACGACTTGCTTATGACTGCGGTCTAGAGCCTCGGCTATGCGAAGAAAAGATGCTAAGTCGTAGACAATCTTTCGCCCTTCAAGATCATGGCTATACCAAGCTTCGTGGGTGACTTTCGGCTCTGAACCACGGTGGTAACGCGCAATACTGGCAATCAATGCAACTTCTTCTTCAGAGTGTCCAAGCAGCCCAGCATTTTTAATTAGATAGTAGGAATGCTTGTGGTGACCATTGCGACCAATAAACATACCGACATCGTGCAACATTGCGGCAGACCAAAGCAGGTGGCCAATATCTTCAGGATAATTGTGTAATATTCCGCGGGTCTGAGTGAAAAGTAGCTGTGATAAATAGGCTACCTGCTGAGCATGCTCAAGTGTGCCGTGATACTTCTCTAGAAGGTTATGCACACTCTTGGAGCGCGGATCGCGATGAACAGTAAGGCCAGCTTCAAGCCAACCAGTCTGCAAGAAACGATCAACCACAACCCCTTCTCTTAGGGCCGCCGTGCAAACAGAGACTTCCTTGACACCAAGAGAAATCATAGATTCAAGCAAAACAATAGAACCAGCCAGCACAGTCTCATTACGATCGCTACTGACGCCCTTAGGCTTCTCACCCCTCAAGGCAGCAGTCTCAAGGTAAGCCACAAGCTCTTTCAAGCGGTCTATGGCTATAGTCCAGCCATTCAACTCGGCATGGGGAGCGCCGCAAGTCACTCTATCTAGCTTGGCCAAGGCTTGGATCGTACCGGAAGTACCAATTAGTGTTTCAAACCCTCCACTATTGGCAATACCATTAGCAGATGGACGGAGCACACCGCGAACTTCATCATGCAATTCGCGGATATATTCACGAGTGACGACACCCCGCTTAAAGAAGCGCTGTGAGAGCCTTGCTGCACCGAGCTTGTAAGACTCGGCAAAATAAATTTGGCCGCGATCACCAACAATCAGCTCAGTGCTGCCACCACCAATATCGACAATGCAAAATCGACCTTTTAACTTAGAACGAACAGAACTAAGACTAGAAAGCACACCTAAATATATTAGCCTTGCCTCTTCTTTACCAGAGACCATGCGGGCATCAATTTTGAGCTCCTGGCGAATGCGCCGCAGACACTCTTCTCCATTTTTTGACTCACGCACGGCTGAGGTGGCAACCGCAACAATCGTGCTGGCCCCCCTTTCTTTTGCTTTCTTGCTCATATCACGCAAAATGCGGGCGGCAGCTCTCATTGCCGGCTCATCAATGTAATGGGCAGTTAAGGAACGACGGAAAAAGGGAACGGCTTCTTTGACTTTAGCTAAAACTTCAAAGTGGTCTTTATCAGGGCTGGCCTGACAGACAATCATATGAAAAGAATTGGTACCCATATCAATAACGGCGATAACAGGGCCGCCTTTAACAGTTACCCAAGAATTCTTGCGTTCAACTTGCCGATCTGAGCTAGAAGCATCGCGCCCCGCACCGGTCTTTGAAGAGTTTGGCTGCACAGTCATAGATTAGTTATACACGCAATTTTCTAAGTTGCAACTTGTGAATTGTCAAAGCAGCGATCGGCCACGATTTTAAGGACATTTTCAGCACATTTATAACCACTTTCAACGCAATCTGGCAGACCCACGCCATGCAAATAAGCACCAGTTAAGTGTAAAGCGGGGGTTGATGAGTTATTTTCAATTTCAGCAATCAATTTATCGTGACCAACTTCGCACTGCGGCATAGAATCGGCCCAGCGGTGGACGGCTTGGTACAGAGGCTTACCAGTCAAGCCAATTAATCTAGTCAAATCAGCCAGGGCCAGCTGAATTAAATGTTCATCGTTATTTTCAAGCACGGCAAAGCCCTTCACACCGCCCAGAAAAGCTCTGACAATTACTTTGTCTTCAGGAGCACGAACGAATTTGATGCTAGCGAAACTAAAAGCGACAAGAGACAAACTATGCTCAACCATTTCAACTTCAGGCACCACAGCGCCAAAAGCTTTGAGCGGATGAGCAATATCTTTGCGTTGGAAAACGAAATTGCAAACAGCAGAAGAAGCGGATGAAATTTCACCTAGTTGCTTGCTCAAAGGAGCGTTTAAATCCGCCAGAAGGACACTGGAGACTTTTGGGGCCGTAGCCAATACAACCTGATCGCATTGCCAGACCCCAGAAGAAGAAGAAGAAACAGTAAAGCTAGAAGATGGATCGACGCTTTGGGTTATTGCATTTACACTGGTGTTCAACTGCAAATCAATATTTTTCTTGCTCAAAGCTTCTACCAGAGTATCTACTACAACAGCCATACCCTGATCATAGCCAGCAAATAAGCTGTACCTGGCGCCGCTTGCATCTACCTGGCAATTAGACTCTGCCGCCGAAGCCTTTCGCTCAGCCCAAAGGCCTCGAATTACACTACCGGTAGTGCGCTCCATTGCCACAAATCGAGCAGCAACATGAGCAGCAGACAGTTTCTCTGCGTCGCCGACGTATACACCTGCCACCATAGGTTGTGCCAATTTATCAAGAAGCTCTTGACCAAATCGTCTGCGCACAAAAGCAGCTAAACTCTCATCAGCAAGATCTTTTCTCGGCGGCAGCACAAGATCTAATGCACTTCGAAATTTCCCAGACCAGCTGAGGACAGAGCTTTGGAAGAAGCTCGTCAATGTACTGGGTGCAAGCATGATAAATCCGGCCGGAAGAGGAACAAGCTTGCCCTTGCTAACAACTAAAGCACCACGATTTTGTTGGTTAACGGTAATGATGCGAGATTCAATTCCTAGCTCCCGCGAAAGAGTAAGCATTCCTGGTTTATTGGTAATAAACGAATCAGGTCCACTATCAACGATACAATTGTCCACAATCTTAGTTTCGATTATTCCGCCCCAGCGCGACCTATTTTCAAGCACAGTAATGTGCAAAAGACCACGAGTGAATAACTCCGACTGAGAAAGCTTGAAAGCACAGGTAAGACCGCTAATGCCACCACCAACAATGACAATTTTTGTCAGCTTTTGTGCGCCTTGTATATTGTCTGGTTGCCCCATCAGTATTTACTCTTAGACTAATGCTCTAGAGGAGAGCTCACGTACCAATTCAACTAGATACTTAACATTATCAACCGGTGTATCTTTACCAATCCCGTGGCCCAAATTAAAAATGTGCCCAGGGCGCCCTCCAGCTTTATTCAAGACTAGCTGAGTGCGTTCTCTAATCAAGGATCGATCAGCCAATAACACTGTCGGGTCTAGATTGCCTTGTACGGCCTTATCGCCAATCATTTGCCAGGCTGCAGCCAAGTCCATGCGCCAATCCACACCAACAACTGTAGAACCGGCAGAAGCAATTAAATCGAGCATGCCACCAGTAGCAGTACCAAAGTGAATGCTAGGAGCAGCATTTTCTAGAGCAGCAAATATTTTTTTTGAATAGGGCAACACAAAGCTTTCGTAATCTTCACGACTGAGTGTTCCGACCCAACTATCAAACAGCATCAAGCAATGAGCACCAGCGGCAACCTGAGCCAGTAAGTAAGAGATAGTCACCTCAGTCAAAATTGACATAAGGCTGGCAAAGGCCTTTGGTTCACAATACATAAAGGCTTTGGTACGCTCAAAATTGCGGGACGAACCCCCTTCTATAAGATAAGAAGCAAGTGTAAAGGGAGCACCAGCAAAGCCAATAAGAGGCACCTGCGGCCGTTCTTTCACAAATAGTTTGATGGACTGAAAAACATAGCCTAGCCCTTCTTCAATATCAAAGCTCGTAAGCTTATCTACATCTGCCGCCACTCTAATAGGATTATCTATCACGGGGCCATCGCCTTGAGCGAAGCGCAGACCGGCATTGAGGCATTGGAGAGGCAAGAGAATATCGGCAAAAATGATAGCGGCATCGACTTGCAGCATATCTACAGCCATTGCCGTCACTTCAGCTGCCACTTGAGAATTGTGACAAAGCTCAAGGAAGCTCATTTTTGCGCGAATCGCTCGGTACTCAGGTTGATAACGACCAGCCTGGCGCATAAGCCAAACCGGAGTGCGCTCAACTTGCTCTCGCCGCAGCGCACGCATGAAGATATTGTTTTCGAGGTTCACTTCACTTCACAGCTGATAGTAATAGACTAAATAGTATCATTAATAGATTTAATATCTAACATCTGCTATTTACTGGGCCCGAAGAGCAAACAAACGCTCTAACACGTCAGCGACGACTTGATCGGGAGTAGAAGCACCAGAAGTGACACCAACTGTCACCGCTCCAGTTAGTGGGAAAAACATTTCTTTGGTTTCTTGTTCGCCATTCTCAGTCTTATACCTAATAACATTGCCCGGACCAACACAGCCGGGGCCATCGATATGGTATGAAGGCAAGCCTCTCTTGTGAGCTATTTCTTGCAAATGGCCGGTGTTTGATGAATTGAATCCACCAATCACGAGCATCAAGTCTAATTTCTCTTCGACTAGCTTGAGCATAGCGTCTTGGCGCTCTTGAGTAGCATCACAAATCGTGTCACCAGGGCTAAGAAAATGCTGATCAAGCTCCTTGGGACCATACTTAGCAAGAATAGTTTTTTCAAATAGCTTGCCTATTTGCTCAGTTTCGCCCTTAAACATAGTGGTCTGATTAGCCACCCCAATTTTCACTAAATTGACATCAGGGTCAAAATCGTGAGATAGAGCCTTGTCGAAACGAGCAAAGAATTCGTCTTTACTGCCACCATTGAGAATGTAATTACTCAGCCATTCCGCCTGCGCTAAATTTTGCACAATTAAGTAAGTGCCAGCGCGCGAAGCAGTGGCAACGGTCTCTTCATGATTAGGCTTACCATGAATAATTGCAGTAAAATCTTTTTTGTCATAGTTGACCACCCGATTCCACACCCGTGAAACCCACGGACAGGTGGTATCAACTATTTCACACTGACGCTCTTCCAGGGATTTCAATTCTTCAACAGAAGCCCCAAAGGCTGGCAAGATCACGACATCGCCCTGAGCGATTTTATCGATGTCTTTAGTACCATCATCAGCCGTCTGTAAAAACTCAATGCCCATTTGGCGCAAATTTTGATTAACAATAGGATTATGAATAATCTCATTGGTAATCCAGATTCTTCTATCAGGAAAATGTTGCCTAGCCTCGTAAGCCATTGAAACGGCCCGGTCCACACCCCAGCAGAAACCAAAAGCTTCGGCTAATTTTATGGTGACATCGTTAACGGTCATAACGTTGCCACTGGCTCTTAGCTTAGCGATTAGATCTGACTCGTAAACCTTTTTCAGTTCAACTTCCACCACATCTTTTAAGCCGAAGCCTTTACGATGATAATGAGTAACAGGCTGGTTAGTAGCCTGATTATTAGACTCGTCATTAGAATAATTAGTTGATTCGTCGTTCTTGGTCATACTCTTATTTTGATCACAAAAGGCATACATTAGATATAGAAAGTTTCGCTTGGCAGCAAGATCTACTCGGAGAATACCAAGAGCCTACCCAGAGACTACAAGGATCTTACAGGACTGGCCATTCTTTAAACAGTTGCAATGCTATTATGAGCCACTATTGTCGATAGAAAGTTTCGGTTGATGGTCTCAATTGAAAGTATCAGTTGATGGTCTCAAATGAAAATATCAGTTGAAAGTCTGAGTTGAATGACGAATGTAACCAATTCTGGAGTGGAGGAAAGTAAGTGAAGAGTTTTAAAGTACGCGCTGCCAAACTAGCACTTTTAGCTGTGTTCGCTAGCGTTTGTGGTGCCAATCCTGCCATGGCTGATGAGGCCAAATCAATGGCCAAAGCTGCTGTACTGCTCCCAGTAAGAGCAGCCAGTGTTGCCTCAGGCCTTGCTGTTGGCATTCCTGTTGCAATCGTTCGTCGCGCTTCCAATCGTTGTATCGAATTCAGCGGCAGCTTCGCTGACAACATCGGTGGCAAAGAGCACATTCCTCCTATGATGATGGGCGCAGTTCTAGGCATGCCTTTCGGCTTGATTGTCGGAACTGGCGAAGGCTGCTACTACGGCGGCAAAAACGCCTTCAGCAACTGTGTTGAAAAACCTTTCAGCAAAGCTTCCTTCAGCCTAGATACTGAACTCGAATAAATTAAAAGCCAATTCAAGAGCGAAGAGACACTGCTTAACAGTGTCTCTTTTTTTCACTGTTTATCAGCAACGTAAACTTGACAACCGCACCCCTGTTTTGATTTAGGCAAAGGTTTGGCATAGTAATTGTGGGTATATGAATCTGGGAGTTAGTCTGAGTAACCCCGATTTCACGCGAATCGGCAAAAACTTGGCTAGGAAAGGTGAGGATGATGAAAAGTATCGAGAGGGAGAAGGTTCTAAGGCTTAACTGCCCTGGCTTTGGGGAAGAATCGTACCTCAATTTGGGCCGGGCTAAATCTCTCGACAATTACCAAGTAATCATTGCCAATCCTGTCAGCCTGCTTCATCTATTTGACAAGGGTCCAGAACCAACGCGAAGAATAAACCAACTTCTTGAAGAAGGTGTAAACCAACTTAACGTTCCCGATGACGCTTTAATCCAAGAACTAATAAATGAGTCTGATTCCCGCTTGGAAGAATTAATTCCTTTCCTGTCTCAGGGAGGCCTATTAATCTACTTCTTATGTAGACCATTTGTCTTAGCCGGCCCCAGTATTTCAGTCGACAACTATGACTGGCTATCAGTCTATGCCCCCGCTAGCAAGAGCCCAGACGGCACAGGCAGCAGACAAATGAGTGCTCTAAGCCATGGTCGTGTGATAGAGACCACCGACGAAGGCAACACTTCAGAAGTGTTTGAATATTTAGACCAATCAGGCATCGAATGGAACACCATTATTCGCACTGATTTCCTCTCTTCCAATTATTCAGTATTAGCTACCGCTGCCCAAAAGAAGTGTATTTCAGCACAGTTTTGGGCCGGCGATAACGGCGGGAAAGT
>CALROJ020000072.1:0-31745 GCA_943369735.1 bacterium Ga0077546 | reverse complement strand
TAGGGCCTGGCGCTTAACCAATTGACCGTCACCACGCAACTCAACAGCACCACCGATAAGGTCACGAGATACTTGGAAATAAGTATCCACAGCATACTCAGAAGCCTGACATTCGACTAAAAGGCCTTTTTGATTCTCATACATCTTTTTCTGAGCTTGAACAGCGCCGACATTGGATGGTTCAAGCGAAGGAAGAATGATATTGAGAAACTCAGGATCGACGTTAGCGTCAGCGTCGAAGACAGCAATAACCTCACCCTTGCAAAGAGGCAAGAATTCATTTAGAGCTGCTGACTTACCGGGACAAGAACCAGGAACACGGTTTAATACCTGAAGACGGGGGAATTCGACCTGGAGATTCTTGAGAATTTCAGGCATCTTGTCGCTGGAGCAATCGTCTATAACCCAAACAGAGTAGGCGTCATAGTTTATTTGAAAGAGATTGCGAACCGTGGTTTCAATCACTCTTGATTCGTTTTTGGCAGAAATGACAACATCAACGTAAGGATGCCAGACCTTGGCGGCTTCTGGACTTGTCAGTCCTAGGGAGCGACGAGCCAATACTTTTTTGTGATGTCTTTGCTGAGCGGAAAATAGCCAGATAGTGTGAGCAATCATCATGCTCAGCACTCCACATAAGATGAAGAGTACTTCTGGACCGGTAAAGAACTTGTCAATAGCCTTTAGGGCCATCCAGACGCCGACAACAAGCAAAACTAAAACTATTCGGTTACGCATGCTTCCTACTGATAACGGTTGTAACTAACATTCTATAAGAATGCAGCCACATGGCAACCAGCCACCGCTCACCTAATCAAATGTTTAGATTAGCCTGACAGCCTAAAACCACAAGAAAGGTCGTCAAGGCCAGCCTGGGTACCCTTTGCATCTTTACTCTAGGGTATTGCCCGCTTCATCTAGCTTTGCACCCGAAGCGATTTCTTTACTGGTTTGACTGTGATGATGCAAACCGACCAGGAGGGTCGGCAGACCAATAATTAGAAGGGTGGTGAACACACCTCCTGGCAATTTGTCCGCTGAAACGCCAATTAAGACGGCTGGAATGGTAGAAGCAGCCGACATAGCAGTGTTCTGAGCGGCAAAGACCTTGCCTCTGAGCTCTTCCGGCACAGAGGCCTGAAGCAGAGATTGGGTAGGCACGGCAATAAAAGCGCAAGAGGCGCCGACCAGAGCGACAATGAGGAGGGGAACGGCTATTAGGGAGCCGTGGAAATTAACTGAAGACATTCCTATCGAAGGAAAGACTGAATCTTGTAGAAAGCCGAGGGAGCCTAACATGGTGAGAAAAAGGCCAAGCAATATAAAGCCCTTGTAGGCCAGAAGCGCTGCCGAAACTTTAGAAAAGTAATGACCGACTACGAAGTTACCGATGCCCATACCAATACCAGCGGCAGCAATGACATAGCCAAACTGCACAGCCTGAAGGTTAAGCAACTGCTCGGTCAGTCCGACCGAAATCGGAGTGAGGGCAATAATGGTCGAAAACAAGAAGGTGAGCTTTACGATCGCCCTAAAGACCATCTTGTTGTTGGCAATATAGGCGATGCCGAAACGCAGCTCTTCCCACCAAACCTCGTTTGATTTGGCAGCCGGTTTGTTGTCAGTGATCTGGCAGCAAAAAATAGCGGCCAATATAAAGGCTCCAGCTACGGCAAATGGTGCCTTGCCGATACCAGTGTGAGCAAGAATCGGCTCACCAATAGCAAAGCCAAAACCAAGGGCAATCATCATCGTGGTGAAAAATAGAGAATTGGCTTGAAACAACTCATCTTTCTTCACCAGCCGTGGTATCGAAGAAGCTTCAGCTGGGGCAAAGAACTGTGAACCGATTGATACTACAAATGCCAATGAAAAAGCAGCAACCGGAGAGGCTTTAGCGTAGGGCGTAGCCACTAGGCAAATGCAAGCGGCACGAAAAAGGTTTGATAGTACAAGTACTGCTTTGTTTGACCAGCGGTCGACATATACTCCGGCCATAGGGCTGAGTAATACAGCCGGTATAGTAAAAGCAACATAGAGAAGACTGGTGAGCTGAGCCGACTCGAAATGCTTGCCACCAATAGTAGCGTGCTCGTTTGCTGTGAGTACGGCAACGAATAAGACAAAGACAACACGATCGGCAAATTGTGAGAAGACTTGGGCAATCCATAAGCTCATGAATTGCCGATTGGCGAATAGACTTCGGTATCCAGATTTAGATTCTTTGGTGACCTTTTCAGTCAATTTTTCAGTCACGGGGTGCCTTCATGCATTTACTCATCGTCCACAACAGAAGCAATGCCACCATCGGCAGTAAAGGCCCCGCGAATCACACCGCGCTTAGTGCTACGGAAGAATTCAACTATCTCTTTGATTTCAGGAGACTGTACAATTTCTTCTTCAATTTTGGCCAATGCTTGAGTGGTATTTAGACCAGAGCGATATATTAATTTGTAGGCCTGCTTGATGGTATTGCGTATCTCCGGACCAACTTTTCCTCTTCTCAAGCCCACGAGATTGAGACCGGTAACTGCCAGAGGCCGCTTGTCGCACATAGTGAACGGCGGAATATCCATGCGCGTGCCGGTGGCACCAGAAATCATGGCGTAGCGACCGATGCGAACAAACTGGTGCACCACCACTGAGCCGGCTATGACCACGCGCTCACCAACCACAACATGGCCAGCAAGTGTGGCACCATTGGCAAAAATTGCACCATTGCCAATCTGACAATCATGGGCAATGTGCGAATAGTTCATAAGGAAGCAATCATCACCAACCCTGGTAAAACGATCGGCCGTTCCTCTATGGATGGTGGCATACTCGCGCACCGTGACGCGATCGCCCATAATCACACCAGTTGGCTCATCTTTATAGCTCAAGTCTTGTGGCTGCAGACCGATTGATGCACCAGGGAAGATATTGCAGTTCTCACCAATGGTGGTGTGACCGTCAATGATGGCATGAGCACCAATTTTGGTGCCTGCCTTAATTACCACATTTGGCCCAATAACCGCATATGGTGCAATATCGACCGTATCGTCGATTTTTGCGCCATCGCCGATAATGGCAGTGGGATGAATAGACATTGTTTCCCTACCTATATATAAGCAAAAATATAAACAAAATTACGGCTTGACCATAGCGAAACCAATTTCGCCTTCACAGGCAATTTTGTCGCCAACACGAGCGATTCCTCTCATTTTGCCTACTGGCCCTTTCATCTTGAGAAGCTCGACTTCAAGCTCTAATTTGTCACCTGGTACAACCATTGTGCGGAATTTTACTCCGTCGATACCGGTAAAGACGCCAAGATTGCCTTTCATCTCTGGCTTCAAGAGCATGGTTAGGCAGCCCAATTGGGCCAGGGCTTCAACCATCAAAACGCCAGGCATAATTGGTCTGTCGGGGAAGTGACCTTGAAAGAACTCTTCGTTGACTGTCAAGTTTTTAAAGCCCTTGGCACGCACTCCTGGTTCAACTTCAGTAACACGATCTATTAAGAGGAAGGGATAGCGATGGGGAATCAACTCTCTAATTTGACGGACATCCAGTTGCATCACGGTTGCGGCGGTCATCGGCTCTCCTTCATAAAATCGCTGAAAATTGAAAGATTTAGAGTATAAGCGATATACTTAGGCTTGGCGGTTGTCAAAAGAACTGTCTGTGCTCTGGTGCCCTAAATTGCTCTTCATTTAGCTATACACGATGATTTTTGTCCTTTTTATATCTGAGTAACCCATGAATTCTGAAGCGATTTGTAAAGGTAATTTTCAGCCGACACCTACCAGGGTGCCACCTCAAGTCAATCTTGATTTGCTTGAACAAGGCGTGAAGATGATTTTGCGCGCTATCGGTGAAGATTTAGATCGTGAAGGACTGCAAGAGACGCCCAGCCGAGTTGCCAGGATGATGACCGAACTGGCATCGGCTACAAATCTCGACCCCGCTGACCAAATTACCTGCGAATTTTTTGAAGAATCAGCCGGGCTAGTTCTGGTCAAAGACATCGATTTTAACAGCACTTGTGAGCACCACCTATTGCCTTTCCACGGTCTGGTACATGTGGCCTATCTGCCCAGAGATGGTCGTATTACTGGTTTGTCGAAGCTAGCAAGAGTGGTAGAAATAGCTTCTAGGCGCCTACAAGTACAAGAGCGTCTCACTGCTCAGGTGGCTCAAGCCATAGAAGATAGGCTCGACCCACTAGGAGTTTTCGTCATCATTGAAGCTGAGCATTCTTGCATGAGCCTTCGTGGCATCAAGAAACCCGGTAGTAAAACAATTACAACTGATGCTCGTGGTGTATATAAGGAAGACGCAACTTTGCGCGCAGAACTTCTCACCCTGATCAAGCAGTAGAAAGAAAAATAGACGGCCTGATTTTAGGTAAACTAAACGATGAATTGAGCAGCACGGTATATGAGTATGCTCTTGTTATCCTTTAGGAGCAGTTGATCTATGGTTGAGGACGCTACCGAGTTACTAAGCAGACGACATTTTCTCGCTGGGCTTGGCGCGCTAACCTGTTTTGGTCAACTGAGCGGTTTACTCTTGCCAGTGCAAGCTGCGGGCTTTGACTTTGCCCCATTTTCTTTTGCTGTGGTTTCAGACAGCCATCTTTCGCACGGTTTACCAGATAGCCTTAAGTTGCTCCAAGAAAGTCAGCTTTTCTTGCAAGATGTAGTCAAGTCAATCAACGAACAAAAAGTAGACTTTGTCATTTTTTGCGGAGATCAAGTAGAAAGCCCTGGACGCGACGAAACCTTCTGGCAACTTTTCATTGACATAGTGGCAGTGCTCAATTGCCCTTGGTACTTTGTGCTTGGAGAATGGGACGTAAGCGGACCGCCCGCCGTTGAACGGATGGTCACCTATGGACCGGACTTCAAAGGCAAGGGTCTCACTAATGGCACCTCTTACTGGTCAACAGATCCAGTCCCCGGTGTACATTTGGTAGGTCTAGATACAGCCAAAGCCAACAGCGAAACTGGCGAGTTAAGCAATGCTCAGATGAATTGGCTCAAGCAAGATTTGAATAGCAACAAAGGTAAAATGACCATCATCGTTAGTCATCATCCCTTGCTTGCGCCACCACCTTATGATGGTGGGCCACCCTTTGAAGAATATACTTTGGTGCAAGGAGCATCAGCGCGAGAAATTCTTGGTGCTTGTCTAGATGTTCGGTTGGCTATAAGTGGACACGTGCCAATTAACAAAATTCAAAGAGAGCGCAGCATTTGGTATGTCTCATGCCCCCCAGTTGATATATATCCTTGCGAATACAAATTGTTTCACGTAGACCAGCAGGGCATAACTGTCGAGACCCTTGGAGTGCGATATGAAGCGCTGGTGAAAAAGGCTAAGAAGATAATGATCAATTCTCGCCTAGCCTTTCAATACTCAAATCACAAGCCAGATACATTCTTGAAACTTGCTGAAGGCAATGAGCTAGATCGCGCTGCCTACTTAGGCCTAGCACCAGGGGCAGTAGCACAACGATTAGGTAAGAGCGTCAAAGGCAAGGGCAAAGCTAAGAATAAGGCGAAGAACAAGGAAAGTACGAAGAAAGTCGACAAGCCAAAGGAATCGAAAGAAAAAACCAAAGCGAAGGTCGACGAGAAAATCAACGAAAAAGCAAGCGAAAAGACAAAAGAGATGCCCGAAGAGCCTAAGAACGAACAGCCGAAAACTGAAACCCACGATTTAGTGCCTGAAAGGCAAGATTCGCTCCAGCCTAAAAATTCCGAACAAAATGAAAGTGGAGAGCAAAAGTAAGAATGGACAGCAAAAAGACAGCCCAATATGGCGGCATTACCAGCGGTGGCCACAGTTCGCTTGACTACAATAGCTATTTAATGGTCGAACAGCTGAAGACCCTACAGGTTTGCCAGTCAGAGCCTGCCCACCATGACGAGCCGCTCTTTATCATCATCCACCAAACTTATGAACTCTGGTTCAAACTTGTGATTCACGAACTAGACCTAGTGGTTGAGCTAATGGCCGAAGGCCGAGTGCGCAGAGCGACTCACTTTATGCGCCGAGCTGTGGCCATTATGCGCTTACTAGTGCAGCAGATTCACATTCTTGAAACTATGTCACCCGTTGACTTTCTTGGTTTCCGGCACAAGCTCAACCCTGCCTCTGGCTTTCAGTCATCGCAATTTCGCGAAATCGAATTTATGGCTGGGCTGAAAGAAGAAAGAATGCTTATGCACTTCAAAGCCGACAGTGTTGCCTTTGCTGAGTTGACCAAGCGATTTGAGGCACCAAGCCTCAAAGATTGTTTTTACGCCCTGCTGCGCCAACACGGTTTTACCCTGACCATGCCTCCTGCTGGAGACCAAGATGAAGATGGTAAGTTTGCTGAAAAAAGAGTTCTCGAGCTTTGCCGCCTCTATCAAGAAGAAGAACTAGGAGAATTGCATGACCTAGCGGAGACCCTAATAGACATAGATGAGTTGATTGCACTCTGGCGTACGCACCATGTCACAGTGGTTGAGCGCATCATTGGCTTCAAGCGTGGCACTGGCGGAAGTGAGGGCGTTGCCTATCTGCGCTCGACTCTCGTCAAGCGCTGCTTCCAAGACCTGTGGAGTGTTCGCACTGCTCTTACTTAAGGCAAAAAAATGTTAGACCCGATCGATCATATCGCCATTCCAGTAAAAGACAAAGGCTCGCTCAAAGCCACTGTTGACTGGTATCTCAGCACGTTCAAGTGCGAGGTTGAGTATCAAGATGACACTTGGGCCTTTCTCCGTTTTGGCAATGTAAAACTCGCCTTCGTCATACCAGAGCAACATCCGCCTCATCTAGCTTTCGTTAGTGCTAGAGCCGAAGATTTCGGCACATTGAAGACCCACCGCGATGGCACACGCTCAGTCTATATTGATGATCCTGCAGGCAACACAATTGAAATAATGGCTGAGAATTAGAGAAAGAGGAATAGGAAAGCAGTGGAGCCAATTTACGATGCCATTATTATTGGTGCTGGCCTAGCCGGACTTTCATGCGCTAAGCAATTGGCTAGTCGGGGATTCTCATTTTTGCTTGTTGAAGCTTCAGACTCTTTTGGCGGCAGAGTGCGCAGTGACTATATAGATGGCTACACCCTTGACCGGGGCTTCCAAGTTCTTCTCACAGCCTATCCAGAAGCAGCCAGCACGCTCGATTACGAGAGCCTAAATCTAAAACCGTTTTTAGCGGGTGCATTAATAAATGACGGTAAATATTTCATTCGTCTAAGCGATCCTTTTAAAGATCCATCAAGCTTGCTATCGATGATGGTATCAAATATAGCTTCACTCGCCGACAAGCTGAAAGTGGCCTATTTGCGGCAGAAAGTTATGGCATCGACTGTTGAGGAGATCTTTTCCCAACCGGACAAAACTATTCTGCAGTCTCTAAAAGATGCTGGTTTCAGTGCCAACATGATCAATCGCTTCTTTAGGCCATTTTTCGGAGGCATCACTCTTGACAATAGCTTGTCTGGGTCCAGTCGCATGTTTGAATTCGTTTATAAAATGATGGCCGAAGGCCAGGTGACTATTCCTAGTGGCGGCATGGGCAAAATAGCTGAGCAATTAGCTTCGGCACTGCCGAAAGACTCAATTAGACTTAATTGCCAAGTTGCCAGTATCGACAAGAACAAATCACAAGTAACTCTGGCTAGTGGAGAGACTCTCCTTGCCCGGGCAATTGTCATCGCCACTGACGGAGCAAACGCTAGCAAGCTAAGTAGTGCCATAGAGGCGCCGCCTTCCAATATTGCCAATTGCCTCTACTTTTCAGCAGATCAAGCCCCTATAAACGATCCCCTGCTGGTATTGAACGGTACCGATAAGGGGCCAATCAATAACTTGGCAGTACTAACAAACGTGGCTAAAGAATACGCTCCGGCTGGTAAACATCTAATTTCAGTTACCGTGCTCGGTCAAGTCTCACTCGATGATCAATTAATAAAAGATGTAATGAGCCAAGCTAAAGCTTGGTTTGGCGACCAAGTCGATAGCTGGCAACACCTAAAGAGCTATCAAATTGCCAATGCCCTACCCAATCAATCACCACCCTGGCTGGAGAAACGCCCAGTTCGCCTTGTTGACGGCCTTTATGTTTGTGGCGACTTCCGTGAAAATGCCTCTATCAATGGCGCTTTAGTTTCAGGGAGAAAAGCAGCAGAAGCTCTGGTTTCAGATTTGAAACTGGCAACCTGCAAGTGAGAATAAGCCCCAGATAATTTCTTCCTTGCTATTATTGGGATGAGTAAGTCCTAATTACTTTTCCTGATATCACTTTTGCCAAAAAAGCACCATGACTTTCGAAGATCCCATTCAACCAACTAAGAAGAAAGTCTGCACTGTTTGCAAGCGCGAATTTCCGCCCACTCAAGCTGTTTGCCCGCATGACAAGAGCATGCTCATGTTTGTGCAAAAGGACGAGCTAATAGGCACCATTCTCAACGACCGCTACCGTGTCTTGTCAGAAGTTGGTCGCGGCGGCATGAGTATTGTCTACAAGGGCTTGCACGAGATGATGGACCGCACCGTCGCCATCAAAATGCTACAGACCCAGCACGTTACCGACCAACTAAGTATCAAACGCTTTCAGCAAGAGGCTCAAGCTGCTTCGCACCTGCAGCACCCGCACGTAATTACAGTTTACGACTGCGGAGTTGTAGCAACTGGCCAACCCTACATAGTCATGGACTTTCTGGAAGGACAAAGCCTCTCTGATGTGGTCAAGGCCGAGAACTACATTGCCTATCAAAGGGCCATTCCCATTTTCATTTCGGCCACAGAGGCCTTAGAGCATGCCCACCAAAAGGGTGTAATTCACCGCGATCTCAAGTCTTCAAATATCATGCTAGTGGAAGTTGAAGGCCGTCGAGACTTTGTCAAAGTAGTTGACTTTGGCATTGCCAAATTAACAACTGCATCGGGTAAAACACCACAAAACCTGACTCAGACCGGTGAGATTTTTGGCAGTCCAATCTATATGAGCCCAGAGCAATGTCTTGGTCTCAATCTGGATAGCCGCTCAGACATTTATTCTATGGGTGCCGTCTTATACGAAACGCTAACAGGTTTCCCCCCCCTGATGGGCGACACCATATATGCCACCATGAAAATGCACGTCTCGCAAATGCCTGAACCATTCAATAAAGTTCGGCCAGATTTGCGCATTCCGGAGCAGCTTGAGCGAATTACTTTTAAAGCTCTAGCGAAGAAGCCTGAGCAACGCTATCAAACCATGCAAGAGATGCGAGACGCCCTTGAGCAATGCGTTAGCACCCAATTTGAAACCGGTAGTATTCCCAGCCTAATTAGCGCGCCGCCCTCCATGGGCTTTAATCCAAATCCGCAGAGCGACACATCACAAGTTGAACTAGAAGATTTTGATCTCTCTGGTGGACTATTTGGTAACGACCCCTCACCAACAGTTTCACCGGAACGCAAAGATCGCAGCAGCGCACCATATGTGTCTGGACCTGACCAGCAGAAGAAGCCTGGCGCCACCACAAGAAGCGGACGAAAAACCAGTTCGCCCTCTACCCGAGACGACAATCATAGTGCCGGGACCTCCACAGGTAGAAGCACAGGCAGAAGTACTGGAAGAAGTACAGGCAGAAGTACTGGCAGAAGCACTGACCTAGACAATGTTGCTTCGGGCCGCTCCACTGGTCGCAGCACTGGTGTGCGCAAGCCCGCCGTAGTTGAGAAGAAAAAGAAAGCCAAACTCAATATAGACTTTGCCAAATACCTAAACAAGAAAGTGATTTTCTCGGTGGTTGGTCTTGTCATAATACCTGGGCTGATCACAGGCATTGTCATTGCCGCAAATAAGATGGGCAACGATAACCCCTTCTCTCTGACCAAGAATTATGAAGGTGTATTACTTTATCTGCGAGCTCCGACTCATGACAGCGAAAGCGGTCAAGAATTGCCGGGCTTAATGTACCTGATGCCCAACAAAGCAAAAGAACCGCTGAAAGTATTGCTTGGTGACTTCAACCTCGAAGGACACCTTGGTCAAGCAGATCGGTCAGATCAAAAGCCAGGGGCTATTTGGCGTATTTCTGGCCACAGAGGTCCCAACAATTCACTACAAATAGAAGAAGGGGACTTTTCTGAGCACAGTGACAATAGTGTCGCTCCTGCCAGGCAGAAATTAGAAGATTTCCTGAGCAATCTCTTCCGCTCCCGCACACCGGGCAGCATAAATCTGGAACTAGCCTACAAAAGTCTCAGTATCGCCGCCCAAAAGCGTGAAGATCCAGAGCGCTTTAAGGAGAAATACGGAACCGATCCACATTTTATTGAGGGCTTCAAACCAGACGCCATCGAACCATCGGCTTTTAAAGTGGGATTGATAAAGAGCTCGGAGATTACTTTCTATCTGAACGGTAAGTATCTCTTCGACAAACCTGAAATCTATCTGGCTAAGATGGTTTCGGAAGACCACCAGTGGAAAGTAGACTCATTGGAGCCATGCAAAGAAGACTTGTGGAAGTCGACCCTGCCTGATTGACATCTGATAATCGCTTTTCTTCTTACAAATTAAGGATTTATTTCATCTCAGCCATTGGGCAATACTATAATAAGTCTGAAGTATCTTGGTAATCCTTCAACTTTAACCAAGCGCTAAAAACTAAGGAGTGCGACATGGATGACAATTTTGTTTTGATGGGTATTGTATTTGCGGGAATTATCGTGATGCCTTTGGTAATTATCAAACTAGCCAAAGCAATGAAAGTGCTCAAAGAAAAGAAAGCAGCAGCAGCAGCAGAAAAATAAGAGTCAGAGAAGAAGTATTCACCTACTCAAGTTTCACGAAGTATATAAATCAAAAGCGGCCCTCAATGAGGGCCGCTTTTATTAATACTCCCGAGGCTGGATTCGAACCAGCGACCAATTGATTAACAGTCAACTGCGCTACCGCTGCGCTACTCGGGAAAGTAGGTAGTACCTGACCGGCTGTCTAGATAACAATACTAGCATGACCCAACATCTTCAACCCCGAGCAGCCCTGAGAGCCTCATGTTTTGCCCTTAACCGCATTTAATAATGCCGAAGAAAGGCTCTGTTTTGTATACTGAGTGACTTGTGATGGAAAAACCCTCGCAACAAACTGCAACTTGCATAAGTAAGGTCATGGAGAAGAACTGATGGGAATATTTGGCGCACAAAAAGTCAGCCATGGACTTTCGCTGGAAGCTAAGGCGATGGTCGAAGCCTATTTTCAAAGACGCGGGCTCAACCCCAGCGATCATATGCTTAGTGATGCCAGCGGCCTTGGCTGGTGGTTAATGGAAGGCAGTGCCAAGGTTTTCATATTTGTCCAAGACGGTCCCCAAGGAGCTATTTTGCGACTAACGTCACCCTTGGTACATTTGCCCAAACAAAATTTAGAGCAGTTCTATCGTCGGCTCCTTGATCTCAACGGCACGCTTTCCAGTTGCGCCATCTCGACCCATGAAGATCTCGCCTTAGTCGTGGCACAAAGACCGACCTTTGGTCTCGTTCAAGAGGAACTCGACGATCTAGTCTGGCATGTCGCTTATGTGGCTGATTTGCTCGACAACAAGTTAGCCGAAGAGTTTGGGTGCCAAATGTACACCGGCTAACCGGCTAACCGGCTAACCGGCTAAATGATTGATAAATTTTGACCCTTTCGCCCCTCTCCAATGAAGATATCGAAATCATAGGTCGTCTAGCTGAACAAGCTGGTGAGCTAGCAATTTCTATGCGTGAAGGCGTCGACATTTCACACAAAGAGACTTTAGACGACAAAGTAACTAGCGCCGATCGGGCCTTGTCTACACTAATCACCACGGCTATTAAAAAGCGCTTTCCTTCTGATTGCGTAATCTCGGAGGAAGACGACGAGCATATACACTCGCTCAAGCAATCAGCCTCTCACACTCGGGTGTGGTTGATTGATCCTATTGATGGCACGCAAAACTATATTTTGGGTGACGGCCAATACTGTGTCATGATTGGCCTAGTAATCGATATGCATCCAGTGTTTGGATGGGTCTACGAGCCCCACACAAACATTCTTTATTTTGGTGGTCCAAACTTCGGAGCTTACAGACGCAGTGGCAACAAAGTGGAGCGTATTGAAAACTTAGAAGCTCTAGATCCCACCGCCAAAGCGCGCCTAGCCATGGGCTCTCGCGATCGAAAGAAGCATTATTGGATCGACAAGCTCGCTGTAGTCGACCTAGTAAAGGTAGGTAGTATCGGGCTTAAAGTGGCACGAATACTGGAAAGAGAAGCAGACGTCTTCGCCCATCTCTCCTGTAAGCTAAAAACCTGGGATACGGCGGGCCCCGCTGCAATTGCACTAGGAGCAGGACTAGAAGTAGGTGGTATGGACTTTGACCAACTGCTATTCACTCTGCCCGACTTGCTTCACAACACCAGCATAATAATGGGGCGCCCTGGTTCATTGGCCTGGTGCCGCAATCATCTCAGAAGGAAATTGTAAGTAATGGAAAGCCCCAAATCAGATTCTTCTAAAAGAAATACAGCCTTGATTACTGACCCCAAAGACTTAGAAGAAGTTGTCGCTTTAATAGAAGAAGCAGGCGTATTCGGGCTCGACCTTGAGTTCATCCCCGAGCGCACCTACTTTCCTATTATTTGCCTTGTGCAAATAGCGGTTCAAGACAAAGTCTTTCTCGTTGATCCCATCGAACTAAAAGACCTGCAGATTCTCTGGAAAACCGTTGCCGACAGCCGCATTGTCAAAGTCTTACATGCCGCCTCCCAAGATTTGATGATCATTTTTCAGCGCTCTGGTCTAATACCGAAAAATATTTTTGACACCCAAATTGCCGCTGGTTTTCTTGGCCTCGGCTACCCCGCTGGTTATGGCAAACTTCTAGCAGCACTATTTGACCTCAACCTCTCTAAGACAGAGTCGTTTACTGACTGGCAGGCCAGGCCACTGAGCCGTTCACAAATTGAATATGCCATCGATGACGCCTTGCACTTGATTCCACTTTACGAGCGCCTGCAAAGCGAACTCGAGACCCGCAAGCGCCTTGACTGGGTTGTTGAGGAGTGTAAACACTACGAGCAAGACAGCTATTACATTAAAGAAAGCGGTCGTGAATTTTTAAGAGTAAAGGGAGCCCAAGGTTTAAATCGCCGCAAACTAGCGGTATTACAAGCAGTTTGCTTGTGGCGTGAGGCTGAAGCTAAACGCACAGATAGACCAGCTCGTTCAGTGATCAACGACAACATCATGCTCGAGCTAGCCAAAAAGCCGCCTTCGTCTATAGAAGATATTCAGCGAATTCGCGGCATTCGCTCTGATCAACTCTCGCACTGGGGCAGGAAAGTTGTAAAAGTAATCGAAGAAGCTAACCAAATAGCCGACAAAGATTGCCCCCAGTGGCCATCAGGGCGGGCCCCTTCCAAGGCCGACGTACTGATTGCCGATGTGCTTTATACAGTGTTAAAAATCAGAGCCCTTGACCTAGAAATAGCCCCAGAGCTAATTGCTACTCGAGATGAACTGCAAGGACTTGTCAAAATCGGTCGTGACATCCCCGAAGCAAATCATTTGCAAAGTGACAACATGGCTGGCGATGAGGGACAAAACGCCCTGACCTTCGGCTGGCGGCGAAGACTAGCCGGAAACGAACTAATTAAAGTGCTGCGCGGTACACCAATTAAGGTGACAATTTCGGAGAGCAGCACAAATCCCATCGCGATTAATCTTTGCGATGGCCACTGAGGCCCTTATATGGGCTAAGATCTGAATGATTTATAATATTGCTTTACTACTGGAATTGAACCATGACATCAGTTAAAGACGACTCAAAAGACGCTAGTTTTGCCGAGACAGCCATGCAGTTGGCCGGAAAAACAGAAGAAGAAGCTAAACGTACCGGTGCCGTTGACCGCACCGACGACGAAGTAGATTCATTCTTCGCCGAGCAATACAAAACGTCTAATAGCCCTGTGCACCGGGCTATATGGGAAGCCAAAGTACCAGTCGAGTTATTCTCGACTCCTAAGCTGAACGCCGAATCGATGAATTTGCCTGCGATGAAAAAATCGCTAGAAGTTTTAGCACGCCATAAGAAAAATGGCACCATGCTTGATGAGCAAGGCAAGATTGCCAAAGCCGTTTTAGAAGAACTAGCGACAGCTGGTTACTGGGGCATGCTGATTGAACAAAAGTATGGCGGTCAGGGCGGTACAGCTCGCCAATTTATGACGTTCCTCACTCAAGTTGCCTCTATTGAACCGACCGCGGCAGGATTGGCCTCAGTACACGGTTGCATTGGCGCTGTTGACCCCGTGCGTTACTTCGGTAGCGAAGAACAAAGACAGCGTCTCTTACCCAAGCTAGCCAGCGGCGATGCTCTTTCTGCCTTCGCCCTAACAGAACCACAAGCTGGTTCTGACTTGACTGCCCTTAAAACCACAGCAGAACTAGTGGGCGACCACTATGTAGTCAATGGCGAAAAACTCTTCATCACAAATGCCATTGCCGGTCGCACCATCGGCCTAGTTTGCCTGGTTAACGGCAAACCAGCTGCTCTCATTGCTGATTTACCGAAAGAAGAAAATGATCAATTCCAAATCATTCCCTACAAATTGCACGCTCTTAAGCATGCCTTTAACAATGGCCTGAAATTCAAAGACTTCAAAGTACCGAAAGAAAATCTCTTAGTGCCGACAACTGGTGATGGTCTAACTGTTGCCTATCACGGTTTGAACATGGGCCGTCTTGCCCTTTGTGCTACTGCCTCTGGCGTCATGCGCATCATGCTAGCCAATATGTTGCCTTGGGCCAAGTTCCGCGATACCTATGGAAACGCTATTGAAACCAGAGAACTGGTCAAGCGCAGAATTGCACGGGCAGCCGCATTGATCTGCGGCGCTGACGCTCTGGTGGCATGGGGTTCATGGCTTTTAGACCAGGGTTACCGTGGTGAGCTGGAATGTATCATCGCTAAAATCTTCGGCTCCGAGGCCGAAAAAGAATGCGCCATTGAGCTATTTATGAAAACTCATGGTGGCCGCTCATTTTTAGCTGGTCATTTACTGGGCGATAACATTCACGACTTCCTTGCTCCGTGCATCTACGAAGGCGAAGGCGAAATGCTTGGTATGGCCTTCTTTAAATCGCTAGCAAAACAGCATGGCGTCACTTATTTTGAGCCAATCGGCAAAGCCATTCCTCGCGCCGGCTTGAAGAAATTCAACCCAATGAACCCAATTCATGGTTTTGCTTTGCGCAATGAATTGGTGCCCTATGCTTTCTGGTGGATGGGCAAGCAGCTCGAAGGCGTAGATTCTCATGAAATTCCTGGAATGTCGCAAGAACTCAAAGCCCATGTAGATTTCGCTCTAGAGTTTCTCTCAGATACACCACTCGAACTAAGTCAGGCAATGGTCAAGCACCAACTTAAGCTGGCAGATAGACAATGTCGCATCGCCGAGATGTCGCAACGGGCACAGGACGCCATTATCATTTTGGTGACAGCATTGTGGGCCCACAACGAGAAGAACGCTGTTGTTGAGTCTGCTGCTGACATTCTCTGTCAAGATTTGCGCTGTAAGCTCACTGGTGAAAGACCATCTGACAGCTATTTCAAGGCAGCCAGCAAATTAGCCGATCAAATTATTGATGGCAAATTCCCAGGATTGTCAGAAGTGGCAGTGCAAGACATTCTCTTCAAGTACGACAAGCCTGTCAAAGAGAAAGCTTAGACTTTTTCGTCTATATTTCAAATTCGGCAATTACCGGTGCATGATCCGACGGCTTTTCAAGCTTGCGCGGCTCAATGTCTATCCATGAGCGTTTCAGCGCCTCTCTCAATGGCGGCGAAACGAGAATATGGTCAATACGCATGCCGCGCTTGCGGCGAAATGCCATCATGCGGTAATCCCACCATGAGAAATGACCTGCGCCCTGCTCAAATTCGCGAAAACTATCAATCATTCCTAAATTGATTAATTGACGGAAGCAGTCACGCTCTGCCTCGCTTACTAGAACCTGGCCCACCCACTCGGCTGGATCATGAACGTCGCGATCGTCTGGGGCGATGTTGAAATCGCCACAGATAACTAGTTTGTCGCAAACCACTCCATTTTTGACATGACGTTCTTCTATATAAGAGATGAGTGCCTTAAACCAGGCCAACTTGTATTCGTATTTGGCTGAGCCGACTTCCGAGCCGTTTGGTACATATAAGTTGAGAATGTACACACCATCGACACAAACCTCTATCAAACGACTTTGAAGGGGCTCTGGTGAGCCCGGCAAAAGTTTGCTTACACATTCCACGGAACTCTTTGAAATTATGGCCACACCGTTGTAGGTTTTCTCACCAACAACATGAGCGCTATAGCCTATTTCGGCAAGCTGATCAAAAGGAAACTTTTCTTCAACGGTTTTTAGCTCTTGCAAACAGACATGATCTGGTGAAGCACTTTTGAGCCAATCTAAAAGATGAGGCAATCTAACGTTTATGGAGTTGACATTCCAACTTGCAATGAGCATGGCTCTCCCTAATTGAATCTAAATTTGTTAACGGTATCCGGTAAAAGTACGACAAAAGTACGGCAAAAACGAAAGGAAGTCTTATATCTAACTCGATTTTGCCCGTAAAAATCTAGTCTCTCTGCGCCTTTTGCCAAACATTGCTCTTTGTGATTAAGGGGCGAAAAAAAATTTGACTTTTTTGTAGCACCGAAATATATGCGATCGGTGCAAAAGCTGTAGATAACCCAGCAAGTAGTACCCCACTGTCAGTCTATGGTCGCCAAAAACGGCTTGAACACTTGCTTCAATATGCAAACGAATATACCGGTCAGGGTCCCCGGGCACGCATATACACTACTGATACCATTAGCGATACCATTTAATGATAACTAGATGCCATCTGGCTTACCTTCTAGACATAGTACAAATATCAATAGTGAGCAAGACACTAAGCCCTACCAAAACAGGCCAGATAAACCCAAAGCCGAACTAGTTCTAACCCGCATGAATAGTATGTTTGACTCGTTTTAGGCCAAAAACGAGAAAGTACCTAGCACAATTTTTTAGCAATGCAATAGCTGTATATGTCCTTGTGGATCCTAGTATCTATACCGTTTCTAGCCCGATCCGCGAAGAGTGTTACCGTGCTTGCGATTGCGCCTTTCGGAAAATCCTTTTATGTGGACTTCTAGGAAATTGGGTATTTATGCCCCTTTTAGACCTTTACGATATCGACTTTCATGTGTAAATTGAATACATGTTGAAGGTGGTTGATAAATCCAATTCACCACCCAAAAGCAGTTACCTATTGTTAAGACCGTAGACAAAAAAAACGGACTTGGAACTGTAGGAACGACTTCGTCTCAAGACATCTGCGCCAGAGTGCAGTTTGCTTGAGGTGTACCTTCGCGCCCCATTACGCACCCCCTTGTCACCCGACAGCCATACCAGAGGAACCGAATATGCCCAAAAAGGTCCTAATTGCACTGCCTCCTGCCATGCTAGAGCAAGTAGATTTCATCGCTCAGTGTGAACACCGCACTAGATCAGATCTGATAAGAGAAGCTCTTCGCCGGTATCTCGATAATTTCAGAAGGCAGCAAGGTGGGGCCCACCTTTCAGTCAGCACCATGGAAGTATCTGAAAACTACTCCGCCATCGGAGCCGCTTCAACCCCTTCTTCATCTACATAAACACTGCTAGTCAGTTTCAAATTCAAGTAGAAGAGACCGCCCCAGATTGAGGCGGTCTCTTTTACTATTGCAGCATGTACACTTAAGTATTAACAAAATGGGGCTGCAAAAGAAGATCAAATTATGCTGCATAATCTCGAAGAAGAAGAACGCGTCAAGGGCATCCTTTCAGTGCTAGATCACTGCTTTGCCTTAGCCACGAAAATCAATGAAATCGTTTCTCGCATGACTGAAAAGCGGGTCACTCTTGAAGAAAAGATGATCCGTACCTATTTTCATCAGTTAGCAGCCAATTTAGTTAGTTGCGCCGCCTCAATGCACCAGTGCCTTGCCAATGCCTATGGTGACGGCACCACGAGGCTCGAACAGAAGACTCAAGCAGTTGTTTCCCTAGCTGGAGAGCTACGAGCACTCGCTAATGCTTTAGAAGAGCTTCTAGCGGCCTCTGAAGTAATAGTTGATGACTTACTTAAGATCTTGAGATATGACTTGAATTTTCTTGAGCAATATTATGAGTATGGTCTTTACACCAAACTAACCAATGAGTGCGACTTCGTTTCGCAATCCAAAGAACTTCTGCAGTCTATCAACAACCTAAAGCTGACTTAACCAGCGTAGGCTCCTGACTTGCGCAAAGCCTTCTCTGCTTTCTGCCGCACTTGAGCATCTTCATCATCGCGCAAAGCATTTTTAAGGCTTTCGACAATTGGTGCTAATTCAAGATCACGCTCAGCATTTTTGGCTGCATTTTTTGAATTGGTACTCTCTTTGATTTTGGCAAGCATCTTGCCAAGAGCCTTGGCGGCTTCTCTACGCACCAATGGATACTGGTCTTCTAATTGCACAACCACAGCAAGAGCAATTGGCAATGACGGATGTTGATAACGCTCTAAAGTAATTGTGGCTTCCATGCGTACCCACTCGTCAGAGTTTGAGAGCAAACCCATAATTGCTTTCAAATAGGGTTTAATCGCGCCCGGTTTTTCTTGAAACCAGCGTAACGCCGTCAAACGAACATAGACACTAGAATGACCCAAAGCATCTGCATATAGCCGAGCACTGGTTTTTAGCAATTGCTCAGTGAGACCAATGCGGAAGGAACGCGGTTCAAAACCAGGATAGTCATGCTGAATAATCATATTAGTGACAAAGTCAGCTAGTGTATCGAGGTCGCTGGCGGAAGAAGTGTTCATCTGATCGTGTCCGTAGGAATTCTCTTTTTATTTCAAATCGGTTTCTACTGGCCAAATAAGCCCTGAAACGGATTAGACCCTGGCGGGAACTGCGGCATGCCTCCACCAAAGGGATTTCCACCGCCACCAAAGGGATTTTGGCCTGGTTGCAAGCTGGGGAATTGGCTTTGGCCAGATTGGCCCGGTTGCATCATCTGCATCATACCAGAGTAAGGATTGGTATTAGCCACCTGGCCCTTTGTCACATATCCGTACATAACAATTTTCTGCTGGAACTTGCGATCTTGGCCAAAAACAACCTGGGCAGCCTGCACATACATTTGCTGACTATTCACCTTAGTGAATCGCAAAACCGATTCTTCATAGCGTTTTCTTGGCTGGCCTGTAGAGCGCATAATCTCATTGCACTCAGCCACAATTTGCTGTTCAAGTACATTAGGTGCAAGCTGCCGCACTTGGTTTTTAAGGGTACGTTGGACAAACTCATTGCCTGACAAACCTTTAGCATATTGACTTGATTGAATATCGCCAAACGAGAAAATTACAGGAACGGGCATGCTCTGTGCCATTTGCTGCATCATCTGCCCCATGGGCCCCATATTGGCAAAGCTTTGCCCGCCCATCATCTGGGCCATTTGTTGGTCAGCACCAATATCTTTGCCCGGTACCGAGAACATTACTTTGGCTGGTGCCAAGACAATGCCCCCCCGCGTGTCTTGAGCAAACATAAAATTGGTCGAACCCTTGGCGCCCGACTTGAAGATTTTCAAAACTTTCGAAGCTTCTTCTGGATCAATTTTGTAGCAGACTGGATCTTGCTCGACTCGCCATACTGTCAAGTCACCGCCCCAGTTTCCGCGATAATCAGAGGGGAAGCTTTTAGCAATCGTGCCGGAGAACATACTTACATCGGTAGCCGCGCCACTGAGCGGTTTCTTCACCAGTGAATTGTCCATCTGCGGCGTCATTGCCTTAAGGATAATAGGGAAGTTGGCACCGTTGCCGCTTGTGATTTGCTCAATGCGACCGTAGAGCTTTGTGGTAGTGGCTTGGGCCTGACCCTGAATAGGTTTGACTGGTGCAGCTGCCGCTTTGGAGGCGCTTCCTGTTAGACCCGATTGAGCACGAGCCGCCGCTGCGGCAGCTTCTTTAATATGGGGCAGGTCAATCACAGGCCGCACAATCACAGGATCGGCGTAAGATTCATTTGTTGGACTTGTTGTAGATGAAGTGGCAGGGTTACTAGAAGCTGCGCTAGAACCAGCTGCATCACCACCGGTACTAGAAGAAGAACTTGAACCAGCATTAGACGCCGGAGTTTCGGTTTTCACGGGCTCGATACCAGTAACCTCTGATGGCAAACCCGAACTAGCACTTGAACCAGGACTAGCACTAGCTTCACCTTCAGCTGCATAGACCGGCTGGAGGACAATAATTGGACTCAATACTTGCAGGGCCAGCGATAGGCTCAGTAATAATGCTGAGGTGCGCTTAGGAAACTTCTTCATATTTCTCCACCTGTGACATCAGCAATGTGCCCAATGGCCGCACATTTAACCCTGCCTTTCAAGAAGTATAAAATGCCTAAGCTCTAGCGGGAGCGGCTGCACCAAGGATTACTTCGACTTTTTCGAGAATTTCTGGGCTCAATTTGACCCCAGCAGCCTTTACGTTTTCGTCGATTTGCCCCACTTTTGTGGCGCCGATGATGACACTGGCGACATTCTGATGACGCAAGCACCAAGCTAGAGCAAACTGCGACATAGTTAAACCGCACTCTGAAGCCAGGGTGCTTAGTCTCTGAACTTTCTCAAGAGTCTCATTGGCCATCAGGTTGCGGCCCATCATGAAGACATTTACCTTACTATCAGCGGCGCGCGAATCAGCAGGCAATGGTTTCTCTGGAAGGTACTTACCAGTGAGCACCCCTTGAGCCAGAGGTGAAAACACAACTTGGCCAACACCAGTACGCTCACAGGCCGGAATAACGGAGGCTTCGATATTGCGAGTGAGCATGTTGTAACAGGGCTGGTTAGAAATTGGCGGAACGGCGTTGAGTTCTCGAGCCACGCGATGTGCATCCTCGATTTGAGAGCCACTCCACTCGCTTACTCCCCAGTAGAGAATCTTTCCTTGACTGGTCAAATCGTCCATGGTGCGCACCAATTCTTCCATTGGTACTTCAGGATCGAAACGATGGCACTGATAAAGATCGATGTAATCCGTTCCTAGTCTCTTCAGGCTGGCATGGCACTGCTCAAACACGTGCTTGCGCGAAAGGCCCTTATCATTCGGGCCATCACCCATTGGAAAGAATACTTTTGTGGCTAGAAAAATGGCATCGCGCTTAAGGGGCTTGATGGCTTTACCAACAACGCTCTCAGAAGCACCCTGGGCATAGACGTTGGCATTGTCGAAGAAATTAATACCATGCTCAAAAGCATGCTGAACTTGCTTGATGGAGTTCTTCTCATCAACAGATCCACCATGGGTTAGCCAGCTGCCCAATGACACTTCGCTGACTTTGACGCCCCATTTACCAATTCTGCGGTATTGCATTTTCGTTATTTATCTTCAAGCGGCAACAAGAGAATGGTGATCATACCAGGGATAGATAGAACGAAACTGAGCAAAAAGAAATGAGGATAGCCAAGCGCACCTTGAAGCTTGCCACTGTAGATGCCAGGTACCATCACGCCTGCGGCCATTAAGGCGGTTGCAATGGCGTAATGACCAGACTTGTATTTAGGGTTAACAGTTCTAAGTAAAAACACTGTATAGGCTGCGGTGCCCAATCCATAAGCAAATTGCTCAATGGCATTGCAGACAGAGGTCAGCAACACACTGGGCGCAGCAACGGCCATAAAGTAGTACAGCAAAATGGCCGTATTTTGAAAAATAGCAGTGGGCATTAACGTGCGCTTAAGTCCGAACTTACTAACGACAAAACCACCTACGATACCGCCCAATAAGAGGAAGCCTACGCCAACTCCTCCATATATAAGTCCGACTGTCTCCGTAGAAATGCCAAGGCCACCGACTTTCGGTGCATCAAGCAAAAAGGGCGCAGCCATTTTCAGCATAAGAGCGTCGCCCAGGCGAAAAATCAATATATAAAGAACAATCGGCACAATCGCCTTTTGCGCAAAAAATGTACGAAAAACCGTAAAAAATTCGCCAATACTAATCTCTGATTTCTCTTCAGCTAAACCTGAAGGATCCTTCAGACTTTCTCTAGCAGGCTGATGCGGCAGGCTAAAAAAGTGAAAACCGCTGAGCACAGCAAAAATGGCAGCACAAAGCAGAAAAGCTACAGACCATCCGCCTTTGACGCCAAAGCCAGACTGATGAGCGAGCCAACCAGCTAGCATAACCAGACCGCCTTGGCCGAACAAAACAGCCATTTTATAGAAGGCGTTGCGCACTCCGACAAAGTACGACTGCTGCTCTTTATTTAGCACTTCAAGATAGTAGCCGTCGCTGGCCACGTCTTGGGTGGCTGAAATCAGGGCCATAATCGAAAATATTATGATGCTTAAAACGGCTATCTGACTGCTAGCTCCGCTGAGCGAAAGAGCCAAAGACAAAGCGACACAAGTGAGCGCTAGTATCAATTGCGCCACCACTATCCAAATTCTCTTTTTGCCCACTAGATCAACTAACGGCGCCCAAAGAAACTTAGCCACCCAAGCCAGATAGAAAGAGCTGGTGACTACACCAACAAAGTCATTCGACTCGCCTAGATTTTTGTAGAAAATCACCGAGACAAGCACAACTAGAGTGTATGGCAGGCCAGAAGCAAAGTACAAAGTAGGAATAAATATTGCCGGCTTGACTTTCAAATTCTGTTCCTGAGTATAAAGTTGCCAGTCAATGCTAACACTGCCGGTCAACAAATTGAAATATTCAATTAAGACAGCCTGCTATACGGGCTCAGGGCAGCACTTGGAAAGCAATTAGGGCACGACTAATAGTACAATCAAAGGCTTAGACTGAAGCTACAAGAGAGACTGCAATGGCTGAATTGAAAGTATCGGATATCAAAAAACTCTACGAAGCGCTGCCCAAGAAGCATCAAGAAGCGAGAGAGAAATTTGGTCGACCGCTAACATTGGCAGAGAAGGTGTTGACATCACACCTTGATCACTGGCCAACTGAAGAAGTTAAGCGCGGCGAAACCTATGCCTTCTTGAGACCAGACCGCGTGGCAATGCAAGACGCTACAGCGCAAATGGCTCTCTTGCAGTTTATGCAAGCTCAGCTAAAAACAGTGGCAGTACCAAGTACGGTGCACTGCGATCACCTCATTCAGGCAAGAGTCGGCGCTGAGCAAGACATGGAACGCGCACTTGATGAAAACAAAGAAGTCTATGACTTCCTCGAATCAGCCAGCAATAAGCATGGCATAGGTTTCTGGAAACCAGGCGCCGGTATCATCCACCAAGTAGTACTAGAAAACTATGCACTGCCGGGCACTATGATGATTGGTACCGATTCACACACACCTAATGCCGGTGGCCTAGGCATGGTTGCCATCGGCGTCGGCGGTGCCGATGCCGTAGACGTAATGGCTGGGGTGGCCTGGGGTCTGCGCTGGCCCAAGCTTATTGGCATACATCTAAAGGGCAAGCTCAATGGTTGGACTTCTCCTAAAGACGTAATTCTCAAAATCGCCGGAATCTTAACTGTGGCTGGCGGAACGGGAGCCATTGTCGAGTATTTCGGCGAAGGCACAAAATCTATTAGCTGCACAGGCAAAGCCACCATCACAAACATGGGTGCAGAGCTGGGAGCGACCACTTCAATTTTCCCTTACGACGAGCGTATGGCTAAATATCTCTGTGTCACCAAAAGAGAAGAATTCGCTCAATTAGCAGACCAATATAAAGAGTGCCTTGTAGCCGACCCAGAAGTAGCTGCTAACCCAACTCAATTCTTTGATCAAGTTGTCGAAATTGATCTCGATAAGCTTGAGCCTTATGTAGTGGGCCCACACACACCAGACTTAGCCAGGCCAATTTCAGAATTTGCCGCAGAGATCAAGGCCAAAGGCTATCCAGACAAATTGACCTATGCCTTAATTGGCAGCTGCACTAACTCTTCGTATGAAGACATGAGTAGAGCTGCCCATGTAGCTCAGCAAGGCACAGATCACGGCATCAAATCTAGCTGTGGTTTCTTGATTACACCAGGTTCTGAACAGATTTACGAGACCATTGATCGCGATGGCCAACTGAAAACTCTTGAGGGCATTGGCGGAACTGTATTGGCCAATGCTTGTGGCCCATGTATTGGTCAATGGAAGCGCGATGACATCAAACAGGGTGAAAGCAATTCAATCATTACCTCATTCAACCGCAATTTCCAAAAGCGCAATGACGGCAACCCTGAAACTCTAGCGTTTATTGGCAGCCCTGAAATTGTCACAGCTTTGGCCCTATCCGGCTCACTTTCGTTCAATCCATTAAAAGATACGATGGTAGGCAGTGACGGCAAGTCGTTCACATTGGTGCCCCCCCAAGCCCCAGAGTTACCTTCAAAGGGCTTTAAGTCAGAAGATAACGGCTACATACCCCCGGCTATTGACGGTGATCAAGTCAAAGTTGCAGTCGCTGTAGATTCAGGCAGATTGCAATTACTCGAACCATTTGCCGCCTGGGATGGCAAAGACTACGAGAATCTCCCTGTCTTGCTCAAAGCACTCGGTAAGTGCACCACCGATCATATTTCCCCCGCTGGTCCATGGCTCAAGTTCCGTGGTCACCTCGATAAAATCAGCGACAACATGTTCATCGGCGCCATCAACGCTTTTACAAAAGAAGTTGGTATCGGCCTTGATGTCTTGAATCAAAAGCGCATGACTTATCCAGAAGTGGCCCGTCACTACAAAGCCGAGAAAACTGGCTGGTTGGTCGTCGGCGATCAAAACTATGGCGAAGGTTCAAGCCGTGAACACGCCGCTATGTCTCCGCGCTTTTTAGGCTGTAAGGCTGTCTTAGTGAGAAGCTTTGCCCGCATTCACGAAACCAATCTGAAGAAGCAAGGCATCCTTGCCCTGACCTTCGTCAACGCTGCTGACTACGACAAAATTCAAGAATTAGATCGCTTCAGCATCAAGAACCTTGGTGCCTTGGCTCCGGACAAAAATCTTGAAGTGGAAATTAAGCACCACGACGGCACAATAGAAGTTATTACCGTCAAGCACACCATGACAGAAGAGCAAGTTGGCTGGTTCAAAGCTGGATCTGCTCTTAACTTGATTCGTGAGAACAGCCAAAAGAATTAGTGGCTAAATTAGTTGCGTGCTAGCTCTTTTTCATCGATATCTTTACAGCCGTTCAGGGCTTCGTAGTCTTGCATCAGAGCTGTAAACTCAGCAACTTGCTCTCCGAAAGTTTCAGGATTGCTGTTTTGCAAGCGAATAATATAGCGATAGATGCTTCTAGCAACTGCATCTTCGCCCGCTTCATGCCAGCCATGGGCCAGCTTATTCAGGCCTTTGACCAAATAATATTGATTGTTCATGAAATCTCCTCTTATCAGTTTCAATACTGAAATTGGCGAGGGATATTTCTTCCATTTAACACCTACCAGAGCGAAAGAGCATCTAGGGTGGCCACTATATCTATTAGGGTTAACTAAAGCGCCTGAAGAAGGCCGTGAGGTTTTCTTTCAAAGTATCTTTAGCAGTAGCGACTAAATCAGAATGTCCGCTAACAGGTAGCGCCAGCAACTGTTTGGGCTGCGAGGCACAGTCATAAAGAGCTTGAGCATGGTGGAAAGCCACTGATTTGTCGAGCTTGCCATGAATAATCAGCAGTGGTGGGTGCTCTGCCGCCAAGATGTCGCGACTGCTCGTACCAGGCATAGGAAATAGCCAAGAAGGGTAAAGCTTAAGCGCTCTAACACGCTCACCACCAATGTTTCGCAAAGAGCTAAAGCCTGATTGTAAAACTAATCCAGCTGACTTTCGCTTGCTAGCAATATAGCTACTGACTGCGGCACCCAGAGATTCGCCGTATAAGAAGACCTGATCTGCTTGCAAGGCAAACTTGTTGACGACAAAGTCATAGGCAGCTAGACCGTCTTGATACACTCCTTCAACAGTAGGAGAGCCTGTGCTTTTACCAAAACCTCTGTAGTCATAGATAAACACAGAGGCGCCACTTTCAAGCAGCACCTGAAACAACGGTTCGCGAATAGTGAGATTACCTGAATTACCATGACTGAAAATCACTAAAGGAGCATCATTGTTGGGGTGCTGAAAATACCAGCCGTGTAGCGTTTCTTTGGAATCGAGATCACCAAAGCTATTGAAATATAGCTCTTCGGGCTCAATATCCATTACTCGCGGCAACTTTCCGCTAAGCTGCTCAGGAAAAGCTGTAGGCTGGAAGAGCAGGCGGCGATAAAGCCTCATATTAACTCGAGGTGACAACAGAAGGTAGGCAAGAGGAGCCAAGAACAAGTAGCGCCAAAGCGCTTGCGGCTTGGCAACAGCCGTTGCACTTTCAGAGTTATTTGCAGTGCTGCGAATTTTGGCTTTGAATTTCAATTTGTCAGACTTAATGAAACTAGTTACTAGAGGATTTTCTCTAATATTGCCACATCCAGCCAACGATCGTACTTTTTCCCTACCTGCTTCAGACACCCAGCTTCAAAGAAACCATAGTCAAGCATCAATTTGATGCTAGCAGTATTCTCGCTACAGATCAGTCCGAGAACCGCATGGAAGCCAGCTTCTTCGGCAGTCTTCATCAACGCACTCATGAGCAATCGGCCATAGCCGCGCGAAAGAAAATTGTGATCTACATAAATTGACGCTTCAACGGTCTGCCGATAAGCACAGCGCTGATGATAATAAGAGAGGGAGGCAAAGGCTACTACCTGTTTGTCTAAGACAGCCACAAGCATTGGCAGTTGGTTTTGTTCATGCTGATTAAACCAGGTCTCACGTTCAGCCACAGCTTCAGGTTCAAGAGCAAAGGTCGCCGTAGAAGTTTCAACATAGTAGTTATAGATATTAGATATAGCTTGGCAATCAGAAAATTGGGCGCGACGAATCTGCATCGATAATCTCAAATCTATAACTAGGTCAAATATTTAAGCGACAAGCTTACAAGAGTCGGCAGCACCTAGTATATATCCACGTCTGGCTTGATCGTCAGCGTAAAAAGCAATTGCGCTAGCAACGTCAAAAACCAAATCAGTCGGGGCAAATTCAGTTAAGCGCATAAGCATTTGTTCTACTTTCTGCCATTCAGCTGTATTAAGTGGAATAGACTCGTCTAGGCGCCTAGCGATTGCTTGACTCTCAGTCTTTAGTTTCTTACTGCCATCGCTACTTTTAGATTTGCGCACTTTAGCATTCATGATAACGCTCCTTGCCTAGGCCGTCGCTTCGGACAGCCTACAAAATTGAACCTAACATCCATACTGCTAATAACGACCAATTAGGACAAAAAGTTCAAAGCTAACATTCTAAGAAAGACGCTAGCGACAATGCCAAGTTCCGAGGCAGAACAAGATGAGTGGATTATAAGGAGACCATGCCAACAACAGTTTTGTACTTTGCAACTTTCATTTTATGCTTGCTTAGCCAATAGAAACGAAATCGATAAACAATTGGCAGTAGACTGAGCTTTGCGAAAATTAGACAAAAGCCGGGTCACACAGTGTTTCAGCTGGCTATAATTTGTTATGTCCGATAGTGGACCGGAGCTGTTATGGCTCTGAGCATCCCAGGAGATTGAACATACTAATGACCCAATCGCAACTTACTGATTTGCCTGAATCAAAGCTCCCGCAGTCAAATGCCGTGCCAGCTTATGAAGGCCCAACCTCACGCAAAGACAACTGGTGGGTTGAACCGTTTCTCATTGCTTTTGTTTTCACTGCTTTTGGCATATACGCTACTGGCAGAGCCATAGAAAACAATCTCTATGAAGTTGGCCCTTACCTCTCGCCTTTCTATTCGCCAAATTTGAAAGAATATGTGCCGTGGTGGCCACTATCGCCAGCCTTTTTGATTCTTTGGATTCCCCTTTCTTTTAGAGCCACTTGCTACTACTATCGCAAGGCCTACTACCGCTCTTACTTTATGCATCCACCAGCTTGCACAGTGGGCATGTTTAAAGGCAAAGGTTACACAGGCGAGCAATCCTTCCCCTTTGTCCTACAAAATCTTCATCGCTACGCATTCTATGTCGCCACACCGGTTTTACTTATTCTTTGGTGGGACGCCATCAAAACTCTCTACTACGACGGAGGCTTCCACCTTAGCGTATTAACTGTAGTGATGATTGCTAATTGCGTTTTGCTATCTGGTTATACCTTTGGTTGCCACGCCTGCAGACACATTGTCGGCGGCAAAGAAGATTGTTTCTCTTGCCCAACCAACGAGTCTAAAGTCAAACCGGCTTTCCAAGCCTGGCAGCTAGTGACAAAATTCAATGAGCGCCACCAGCAGTGGGCCTGGACCTCGCTGTTTTCTGTGGCCCTGACTGATCTATATATCCGTTACACCTGTGTCGATCCCAACATTGCATTTCAACTATTTTAAATTATGAGCGAATACGAAATTAGAGAACACGACGTCTTGGTAATTGGAGCTGGTGGAGCCGGTCTTAGAGCCGCCATCGAAGTTTCTGGTCAGGGCGTCAGCGTAGGGTTAGTCTGCAAATCACTTTTGGGTAAGGCCCACACAGTTATGGCAGAAGGCGGAGTAGCCGCGGCCTTAGCTAACGTCGACCCCATGGACGGTTGGCAGACTCACTTCAAAGACACCATGAATGGTGGCAAACAGTTAAACAACTGGCGCATGGCTCAGTTGCATGCCCAAGAAGCCCCTGACAGAGTAAAAGAGTTAGAGCGCTGGGGCGCTGTTTTTGACCGCACTAAAGACGGCAAAATCTTGCAACGGGCCTTCGGTGGCCACACCTGGAAGCGTCTCTGCCACGTGGGTGACAGAACTGGCTTAGAGATGATTCGCACCTTGCAAGACCGTGGTGTGCACCAGGGCATCGAAGTCTATATGGAATGCACAATCACCAAACTAATCAAAGACGGCGACAAAATTGCTGGTGCCTTTGGTTATTACCGCGAAGACGGTCGCTATATTCTCTTCAAAACCAAAGCAATTGTGCTTGCCACTGGCGGCACAGGTAAAGCCTATACAGTTACTTCTAACTCATGGGAATACACCGGCGATGGTCAAGGCTTGGCCTATGATGCTGGCGCTGAACTAATAGATATGGAATTTATTCAATTCCACCCCACTGGCATGGTATGGCCACCAGGGGTACGCGGCATTCTGGTAACAGAAGGAGTGCGCGGTGAAGGCGGCATCTTACGCAATAGCTTAGGTGAGCGCTTTATGTTCAAATACTTGCCTGAAGCAACTCGCAACGACTATGCCGCTGATGAAGCTGAAGCAGTTACCTGGGTCAATGCTGCCCTGGCCGGCACTCGCACCGAAGCCCGTCGCCCACCAGAGCTATCGACTCGCGACAACGTTGCTCGCGCTATCTATACCGAAGTAAAAGAAGGGCGCGGTTCGCCCCACGGCGGTGTCTTCCTCGATATCAGCTATCAAGACTCAGAACGAGTGAAGAAAAAGCTTCCTTCTATGTATCACCAATTCAAAGACTTGGCCGACGTAGACATAACAGCTGGCCCTATGGAAGTAGGACCGACCATGCACTACACCATGGGTGGTATCAGAGTTGATGCTGAATCCCAAATGTCACGAGTGCCTGGGCTATTCGCCGCTGGCGAGTGTTCTGGAGGCATGCATGGAGCCAATCGCCTGGGTGGCAATTCACTTTCTGACCTTGTAGTATTTGGCAAAAGAGCCGGTGCTGGAGCTGTTGAATATGTCAAAGGCTTAAGTGACCAACCAAAAATTGACGACAAATTTGTCAAAGAAGCAATGGCTGAAATGGAAGCGCCGTTCCAAATTAAAGACGGCAAAAATCCATATGACGTGCACAAAGCTCTGAACAAAATCATGTCTACCTACGTCGACATTTTCCGCGAAGAATCTGAGTTAGCTACTGGTATAGCCAAACTAGAAGAGCTCAAAGCCGATGTGGAGAAAGCTGGCGCCAAGGGCACTAAAGCCTTCAACCCAGGCTGGCACATGTGCCGTGACTTAAAGAACATGATGATTTGCTCTGAAGCCATTGCTCGCAGCGCGCTATCTCGCCAAGAAAGTCGTGGGGCACATAGCCGCCTTGATTATCCCAACACTGAAAAAGCTTGGGGCACCAAGAACTCTGCCTGTAGTAAAGGTGCTGACGGCAAAATGGTCTTGGAGCACACTCCACTGCCAGAAATGCCATCCGACTTGAAAGATCTTTTCGTAAAAAAGGAGCCCGCTAATGCCTGAGTCAACTGGTCGCCAAGCGACCCTGAAGGTATACAGAGGCACCAAAGATAAGGGTGAGTTTCAATCTTACAAAGTGCCTGTTGAAGCCGGAATGGTCGTACTCGACGCTATTCACTACATTCAACAAAACTTTGACCCTGAGCTAGCGGTGCGTTGGAATTGCAAGGCTGCCAAATGCGGTTCGTGCAGTGCCGAAGTAAACGGCATGCCTTCATTGATGTGCAAATCGAGAATGGATTCGTTCAAAGATGGTGAAGACATCTGCGTACAGCCAATCAAGACTTTCCCTATCATCAAAGACTTGGTCACTGATGTCAGCTGGAACTACGAAGTCAATAAAAAAATCAAGGCATTTTCTCCTTCACCTAACGCTGACTGGACCATCTATCAAGAAGATATTGAGCGCGTTCAAGAATTTCGCAAATGTATTGAATGCTTCCTTTGTCAAAACGTCTGCCATGTTTTGCGCGATCACGAGCGCAAAGACAACTTCATGGGCCCACGTTTCATGGTGCGGGTAGCCGGGTTAGAGATGCATCCTCTAGATGAAGCTAACCGCATGAAATATTTGAAGGACGAAGGCCACATTGGCTATTGCAACATCACAAAATGCTGCACTGAAGTTTGCCCCGAAGATATTCACATCACTGATAATGCCATTATTCCGTTGAAAGAAAGAGTAGTGGATGAGTTCTATGATCCACTAGGCAAGTTCATTCGCGGCGTTCTCGGCGGCGGCAAGAAAAAGTAAGTAAGTAAGTAAGTAAGTAAGTAAGTAAGTAAGTACTGAAAAAGGCGGCTAGTGAAGCCGCCTTTTTTTGTGCCACTAGATGCAGTGCTAGCGCGCCTTCACTAAACGAAAACGAGCAAATGGTGCTTAGGCCACACCTGGAAAGCTGATACCACTAGGTCCACTAGGACCAGCAGGTCCGCCAGGTCCAGCGGGACCACCTGGGCCGCCAGGGCCGGTTGGGCCGCCAGGTCCGCCGGGTCCAGCAGGGCCAAAGGGTCCACCAGGTCCAGCAGGGCCACTCGGTCCACCAGGTCCCGTTGGTCCACCAGGGCCAGTTGGTCCACCAGGGCCTTTAGGTCCGCTTGGGCCTTTAGGTCCGCTTGGACCTTTAGGGCCACTTGGTCCACCAGGTCCACCAGGTCCAGCAGGGCCACTCGGTCCGCCAGGTCCAGCAGGGCCACTCGGGCCGCCAGGTCCAGCAGGGCCACTCGGGCCGCCAGGTCCAGCAGGGCCACTCGGTCCGCCAGGTCCAGCGGGGCCACTCGGTCCGCCAGGTCCAGCGGGGCCACTCGGTCCGCCAGGTCCAGCAGGGCCACTAGGGCCGCCAGGTCCAGCAGGGCCACTTGGGCCGCCAGGTCCAGCAGGGCCACTTGGGCCGCCAGGTCCAGCAGGGCCACTTGGGCCGCCAGGTCCAGCAGGGCCACTTGGGCCGCCAGGTCCAGCAGGGC
>CALROJ020000071.1:0-31860 GCA_943369735.1 bacterium Ga0077546 | reverse complement strand
GTAGTTTCTAGAGCTACTAAGCTGGTTACCACTTTATGACCTTATTTTGCGCTTCAAGCTTTACCAAATCAGCGAAATCTCTCTTTTCTCTCTGCATTTTTTGCTCTGCTGTAAACTTCGCTGTCTCCAGCTCACGCACTTACTCCATTTCATTCATTTCGTCCTGCTTATACATCGGGCTTAAGAGCTCAAGAAATTCGTATGGGTAAAAGTTTGTCTTTCGCAATTTCGAGCGTAATTTAAGCAACTTTAGGTAGTGTGCTCTCACATTTAAAAACAAGCAACTTGGCCCGGTGATACAATCGCTATAGGCGCCTTAGCTTAGGAATCACCGGTCTGTTGAAATTTAGCCACGTTGGTGACGTCGATGAATCAGGAAGATAGGCAGCAGGCAGATTCGCAGGAAGCAGATCATCAAGACATGGGCTTCGAGGAACAACTGTTTAGCGCTATATTCACCAATGAACAGCTCGACCACTCTATCTATGACAAGATTCTTCAGCGCCTGAAAGAGAAAGTGTCACTTAGCGAAGCCTTGAAGGAATATGGCGCAATTACGCCGGAATTGCTAAGCACTTACAATGACTGCAAAGCATTGGTAGATCAAGGGAAAATCTCAGTTTCCCAGCTTATTGTGGCAATATATGACTATCAATGTGCCAATATTCCCATCAAAGAGGCTCTCTGGATGCGCGGCTGGTTGAATCAGTAAGGAATAACCTGACGTTCATACTTGCCTCAGTAATCGGAAGGCGGCATTCCATCACCGCTCGGGGGAATTACAACTACGCAGCTACCGCCGTCTTGCGGAGGTTTAACATCTACCTCATGCTCGTTAGGAAAACCGGGAACTGGAACTTGCCTTATAACAAACTCGCATCCTGGTCCGGACACCGTCGGTGGTCGGTTCTCTGCTGCTGCTGCTGCCATTTTGACTTCAGAGCGAGGCTGGTTGCCACCGAAATCAATTAGTACATTCCCAAATTCACCGGGAACAGCCGGACTCGTCATTGCAGTCCGCGCTGCGTTGAAATCAGATAAAGAACTATTGGAAAGTAGGTTTCCATCAAGTGGTGGTTTGGAATCAGTAGTAATTGAACGGTCAATTTCGGCTGGGTGAAATGCCATGAGAAGTTCACTCCTATAATGTTTTTAGAAATCGGTAAAGGCGAAGCACTGCCTTTGCTTGTTCATTGATATTTTCAGGCTACTATCAGCCTCATCAAATTGTCGTAAAATTTGATCCCGCCATTTATTTGACCCAGGTTCACTGGCCCGGTGCCTACATAGCTGAGATTAAACGCGGAGAAAATAATTGCTGAGCGACAGCCTCTAGCGAATTAGCGCGCCTTCAGTTCTTCCAAATGCTCTTTGGCTTTCAGTGCGCGAGAATCGGAGGGCGAGCACAGCTGCAGAAAGAGATTTAACTGAGCAATAGCACCTTCGCGATCGCCGTTTTTTTCCATTGATCTGCTCAATAACCAGATGACGTCGAGGTCGTTGGGACTAAGCTTGGCCGCCTCTTTGTAGGCGTCAACAGCCGGACCAACGTAACCCTGAACCATCAACAATGAACCTAACAATGTCTGAGCTGATGCCGATTTAGGATCAAGATGCACTGCTTCCTTTGCTTGCGCCACAGCATGACCGACATCACCGCTCTTCATGAGCGCGTAACTAAGCCGCTCTCGCGAATCAGCTCGGGAAGGATACAAATCGACGGCTTCTTCTAAGTAACGAACAGCTGCATCGGCCTTGCCGACTGCCAGTGATTGATTGGAAAGCGCGATCAGCACTGACATGTCTTTCGGATTTATCCTGTATGCCATGTTCAGTTCTTCTAAACTGCTGTCCTTCTCGCCAAGCTTGTCCAAAATGCGGGCGTAATTTAGATGGAATAGCCCATCGCTTGAATTGATAGCAATTGCTCTTTTGTACATGTCTGCGGCAGATTTCCAATCGTCTTTCATGGTGTAGGCAGCGCCACAATCTGCCAGCGCATCGGCGTACTTAGGATCAGCTGCGATGGCTAACTTGTACTGATCTAATGCCTCATCAGTTTTTCCTTCGGCGATAAGTTTACTCGCCTTTAGATAGGCTCCCTCAGCTGAGAGAAAAGAATTCAAAGACGCAGGAAGATTGGCCACTCGCTCTACTGGTGGTGCCCCAAGAACAAGTTCAGCCCCTTTCCATGCAGATTTCATCACTGGAACTTGCTTCTTATTTAGACCAGTTGCGGCCGTCTCTGATTCGGTCTTTTGCTTGGCGATTGCAAAAGCTTTATTGAGAGAAATCAGCCCGTCTTCCTGGCGAAGGGCGCTGGTAAGATTCTTCGAAAAGGCAGGGCTCCAAGTAATTTGGTTGGGTTGGCTAGATGACAGAATAATATAGCCGTTGCCCAAGAGAACTTTGCTGGGGTCAAGATTATAAGTTGGTGGCCCCTTTATGAGAGATTTGGCACCAGCTTCTAACTCAGCGGCACCACTATATGCCGCCTGCAAGACCAGCAAAATGCGATCAGAATGAACATTCTGTTTTAGGGTACTCATCAATGTTTGCATCGAGATGCAAGTTCCATAAATGTTGTCTAGGGCGCAATCATACGTGCACAAATAGGTATTGCCATCAGTGGTTGGAAAACCACTAGTGGCAATATAGACAACGACGAGATCGTCTGGACCAACAGCATTACCGAGGAAGCTTGGACCAAGCGCTGTCATTATGCTTTGTCTCGGTGCATCAGCGTCAATCAGCAACTTGACGTGATTGCGATCGAATCGACCACCCTGTGGATCAACTAAATACTGATGGAACTCCTTGGCAGATTGCGCCATGCCCGTCGCCGCAGTAGACGCCAGTCGGCCTTCCTTGAACTTGGATGCGCCAATCACGACCGCCCATTTTTGTTTGATCGGTCTGTTTGTGCCGCGCGCATTTGGATTCAAATCTTGAATCTTAGTAAATTCAATTCCTGGCACCGTTTTTGGTGGCGCATTGTTTGCTGTCTGAGAGTTGGCTGTCTGAGACCAGGCAGAAAGATTCGTCGTAGAAATCACAAGCACAATTGGCAAAAGCCACTCAAGACGCAGCATCAACTTAACCTCAACGATTGCTTCCATGCAAGAGCGAAATGCTTGCTGACACCATTCCACCCGGTGAAGCCATCAGGCGGACCAAACTGCTGTCGCTGGAATTGGTAAGCTGGGCAAGTGCTGAAAAATCATCAGGAATCATCACTGGCCTTGGATCATCCCAAGATAGCTTCATGCGTGTAGGACAAAGATCTTTTGAGCCCGTCTCATCGGCAGAGACAAAGGCAGTCATAGTACGGTTTTTAAGCGACTCTGGCGTGACATCAACTTTTTCACTGGCAAACACAAGTCCTAGTTGCTCGGTACCAGGATGTTGGTCAAATTCCATCCATCCAGTTGCCGGAATGGGGTAATCTTTTCCACGAGATAGAAAATTTTGAGTACCGTATTGGCTGTTCGGAAAGAGAACATCGCTCTTGCCGGTTGTACCTGCTTTCATGACAAGATAGGCATAACCATCGCTTTGCGGAATCAAATGGAAGCGAATCTTATCGCCTGTTTTGAATTGCATTTTGTTGTTGCAGCGGAAGACTTTACCGTTTCTGTCAAGTTCAATCCAAAAGTTGATTTGCGGAGACTGCGACGCTAGTCGATGCCTAAATTCAGTCGGTTGTGGCAAAGGTGGCAATGTCGCGACTTTCTCGACAGGAGCAGTAGCAGCAGGAGCAGGAGTAGTGCTGGTTGTTCCATTCGGAGAAGAACTTGCGCTCGCGATTTCGCTGCCCGAGTACTCTTTAATTGATGCCACCACAGGCAGTTTCGCCATAGAAATAGCGACAGTTGGATCTAAAGGTGAGACATTTTTGTCGATCCACGTCGTCACGAAACCAACGTCATCAGGTCTGAACTGATTTTCTTCAAATAGGAGGTGCTCTGAGTTTTTACTCAAAACCAATTGGCGATTTGGCGTGGCAAGGCGTTCGAAGAGCCTCCAAGTACCCTCCGGACGAATCAATTTATCGTCTGTCCCTTGTAGAAACAAAACTGGCATGTCCTTGATATATTTGGCAACCTCTAGATTACCCTTCATAAAGAAGTCGAATTGCACAAAGTCTTTTGCCGAAAAGTAGGTTCGCATCAGCGGGTCGTTTTTCCACTCACTGCGCAGCTCTTCATTAGCTGAAATTTTCTGCACGGCAGCGAAGGCGGCACCATCCATCGGCTTACTATAGTCACCGGTGAGAGTGTTCAAAATGGAAGTCTTGGTGACCTTTTTCTCGCTGTCACTCATAGAAAAACGATCACGGGCAGGCACTGCACAAATGAGCCCTGAAATCAGTTCGGGATAGAGTGCTGCCGCTCGTAGCGCAATGGCACCGCCCAGCGACTCTCCGAGTAAGATCACCGGCATACCAGGGTGATTCTTGTGAATTTGTTGGAGCGTAGCTTTGATATCGACCAAATCACCGTCAAAGTCCATTCCTTCGCGATTATTGTAGTCTTTTAGTTCGCCGAAGCCGCGCAAATCCGTCGCGTAAGTGGCAATGCCATTCTTGGCCATCTCCTTGCCAAAGGCGGCATAACAACCTTTGTGCAAACTAAATCCATGAATGCATAACAAAGCCACCCTGGGCTTGACATCAGCTGGCGGCAGCCAAGAAAGGAATGGGGCAGTTTTAGCAGCTTTAGTTGGAACGTGTAGCTGCTTGGAGCCGACTTCTGTGTCATCCACGGGCCGACTGCCTTCATCGTTCTTGGCGCTAGGGCTTGGCAAACTGTTTTCGGCGAGCGCTGTCGCTTCGGCGGCAAAGGCACTAGAACTGAAAGTAAAACTTAAGCTGACGCCCAGGAAAGCCCCTAGTGTCAGTCCTAAAATGCTTTTGCTGACTAATGTCACTTACGGCCTCCACTGTCACTTAAACCGGTTGCCTTTAGCTCTTCAAACGTTTAACCATTCTTGGCGTTTCTTGGCGTTTTCAGATGTTTGACCAATTTATCCGATTTGCAGTATACACGGGCGTCTTCAAAGCTTGATGATTCTACTAGATTGGTTAGATTTTGTCGATTTTGTAGACAGAAATAGAGCGTGTTCATGCCATCGATTCTATTGCAATCATTTCACCCGAACTTGTTGAGGCTGCCAACAAAAGCCTGATGCTAGCTCTGGCAGAAAGAGTTATCATGTGATGATCAGTTGTCATATTAACAAGCAAGAAAATGGGCTCCAAATCAGAGAAACAACGCCGAAAGGAATTAACTGCAGCGAAACCTGCAGAAAATCTTGCCACAGCAAAAGCAAGGCTTTCTGAGAAGGAGCGGCATATTGTCGATAAATACTTTGAAGTGCTTCAGCCCCATTGTAGAACTGCCTCAATTGCTGAATACAGACGAACGAACGGACAGGAGTCTCCATTTGCGTCAAAGATGGGAGGACAATTTGTCGGCGCGGCGGCTGGTGCCTGGCCACAGTCGGGTGACGACTACTTAGAGGGAGTGTTGCAAATCAACATCTCAGAGTTACCGTGGGTGCCTGAGCGTTTGCAGCAATTTAAGCTGATACAGTTTTTGGTGCATGGAAAGACTGGAATAGCAAGGCGACATACGAGAATGGGCCATGGTTTGTATCAGCGTACAAGAATCTAGATAATCTAGTTCCAATGGAGAGACCGTTTGAGAGTTTGATGGAATCAAAGTACATTCAGTGGAAGTTGGCTGAGCATGAAATTCCGAGCTATCCGGACAACCTAGGGATCGTTGATGAGGATCTGGATGAGAATTTTCAAGCCATAGATGACTGGTGGCTACTACTGAATGAAAGATTCCCTACTTCAAACGGTACCAAACTTGGTGGCTGGCCGATATCTCAGCAAGCTGGCATTCCAAACGATGGCGCATACGTAATTCAAATTGATAGTATCTGTAACTGGCAATGGTTTTCCGACGGGGTTGGTTTCTTGTCCCTGGATGACATTCCTAAAACCCCGTCAGAGACTGCGAAATGCCCATGTAGTTAGCGTTTTCAATCTGCCATGCAGGACTCTCTCGCCCGGCGCTTCATTCGTTTCGTCAGACACGCTTTTTGAATTCTTCCAAATCACATTGCTAGTCGATAAGCTCATCACACTAGCAATTTTATCCCCGAATTTTTCAATAAGCTTAGGGCTTCTCACTCACTCAATCTCACTATCACGCACTCTCTATATCAGCAATGGCCAATCAAAAAGAGCATCCTCTGTCCATGGAACAATAGACCAATGCAGAAGCTCGAACCTATCCTCAGGTTGGAGAGCAAGCCGCCCCTTTGCTTCGCTCTCCTTTACTGGCTCTATCCCTACGTTCCAAACCTTTTAAGACGTCCTGTACAGGCAATTCTTGAACCACTACAAATATTCTGAGTGGTAAGATTGTCTTATGACTCGCTCTAAGATGATTCTCGTTATCGTTTGTGCCCTCGGCTTGGGCAGCTATTGTATTTGGAAATCAAACGTCGATACAAAACAAATAGAAGAAGACAAAGTCATCGAAAAGATGAAAGTGAAAGGAACCGTCGTATATGCCCTTCGTGACATTAAGGTGGGTTCCCTAGTGACTTCTGACTCCGTAGAGCAAAGACCGATTGAGCAATGCCAAATTCCAGGCTCTGCCGTTTGTAAGGCAGCCACTGTCATTGGACGTAAGACTGTCTACGGCATAGAAAAAGGGCAGATCCTTAGTAACTATGACTTCCTGCTACCAGAACAGAGGGAAGAGTACAGGGGTACATTTGAACTTCCTGCTATCCCACCAGACAGTGAGTCCAAAACGCCAACGAAGTGACCACTGATTGCCGCCCAGAACAAGATTACTGGCAAAAGCAATAGTCTGCTTCCCTTTGCCACTTCGAGCTCTCGATCAGATGATGCAAGCTAATTGAGTAGAAACTATCATTCTATGCTTTTGTGCAGAATGAATCTCGCATGCGCTGTAACTTGGATTGCCAATCTATTTCTTTGGCTGTAAATCAGATTCATTCAACAGCGCACCTTTGTCCAACTGATACGCTGTTATGCGACCAACGGCAGATTTTATGTTAGGTATACTTCCCACCGGAATAGCTGCTTTGGTAACCATACCCTCGACAAGGCATTCCTTTGTTAACTTGGTGCCCCCCTTTACTGTTTTTGTTAGGTAGACGACTTTTCCTGGCGGACCCCAGAAAGTGCCCACTTTATCTCTGGAGCATATTAGCTCACCTGCCTCTACACCACACATGGTAGAGAATGTGCCGAGACCCAGCGTACAACCGAGCAGTACGACGCATTTCACTAAATTTGCATAGCTATAATCTGCCATACTTGGAGAGTTCACCTCAGAGTGGGTATCAGAGCGATAAAACTAATATACCCGTAATTCTGAGAGGGGAAGGCGTAAAGAGAACCCTACTGCTGCGACTCGTCCAGCAGCGTTTTCTAGTTAAAAAGCAAACGATTTTAGTCCACACCCGGATCCGAAGCCACCATATCATTGGCATGGCCACGCATGTACTGAAGGGCAAGGAACCAAGGGTTCTCAGGGGAATTAGTTTCAACCTTAATAGAACTAGTCTTCGAATTGAACTCATCATCTAACCCACTCAAAAACTTCTCAGCATCCGCTGACAGGGCACACAATAAAGTTCGCCTCTCCAGTTCATCCTTCGGCACAATACCACCAGGAAATACCGTACAGGCTCTCTCAAGTAGCGATAGCATGACCGTCGCTCCTGTTTCTTCCAAAGCCTTGCGTGTTTCATCGAAAAACTGACCAGAGGCATTGTAGAAGAACTGATCAAACCCGCCGTTCTGAACCTCTCGATCCATTAGATCAAGCAAATAGAGCGCTTGACAGGAGGGAGATAGATTTTCCAGCATCGGATTATATTTATCTGTGAATACAGCTGCCCCTAGGCTTGGCCACAAAGCCTGTATTGGATCCTTCATTGCTAAAGCTTCGCCGATACTCTTTACGAGAGGCGGCGGTGGCTTTGGCTTTCTTTTACTCGGCCTGCCAATCTGTTCCACTTAGCACTCCCAAAAAAAAGATCTTCCTGGACCGAGATTATATTTACCGCTGCTGTAAATATCGCATCCGCAGGTAATGGTAATAGTGGCCCTAACGCCATACAGCTAAGGCAATACTTTCAAGGTTACCGAGAATAAGTATAATTGCAATCCATACGACCCTGCGAATAGATTAACGCGCCACCGCTCAATAGAAGGAAGTGAAAATGGCCCTAGAGTTTAATTCGGACAAAGAGGCTATCGAGGCGATGCCAGGCACTATAGAAAAAGGTAAAAAGGTCGCAGAACTCTTAGCTTGGTGGGATGCTGCAAAAGAACGCATTCACGCCATTGACAATTCTTTATTCCAACAGGCAGATGGGTTCATAGGTCGAATACGAAGCATGCCCTATGACCAAATAGACACTGATACCATGCCAGCTGACTTACCAGCAGGTACTTCAAGTCAAAGAAACTTCGAGCTTCAAAGGACAGTTCTACATTTTGCGACTGTTGATGGAAGCTTGCATGTTTTGAAGCAACAACTTCTTGCACGGGTCAATCAATGACGCCCTCTCAATCCAAACTTTTCCTAGCGCCAAACTCTTTTTACTGCCGCTACACCCTCATATAGAGCGCCAATTATCGAAGCCAAAATCACTAAAGAGCATTCCTGCAGCGCTAAGCTAGACGCTGCGACTATGCGACATACAGCAACTAGCAAATGAACGCCACCAGATAGGGTGACTGACAAGCCCAGTCTCTCGGACCAATGAAGGAATATACAAACAATGAATGAACGCGATGACTCGTGGCTTGATGGGAAATATGGACCAGAAGGCTGCGGCTCATCTTTCTCCTCCTCATTTACTTGGAGTTGCGACGATAGCATGATTGCCTTCGTCAGAGGCGCCAGTATTCGGATTATGGATGCCCAAACACAGCTAGTAATAAAGGATCTTGACTTTTTCGTTGGCGGAGCAGCACAGACATCCAAACCCCTATGCCCTCTCTTTCAAAAAGATACTGATACCTTAGTTTTTGCGCACGGCCGAACACTTTACTTCATGTCGACCGCTACCTGGGAACTAAAAAAGTCGCACAAAATAGTCATGGAATCGGAAGAAGACACAGTTAGAGAAGTTGACCGTGCTGCTGAGATGAATTCAATAACGGCACAAAAGGGGAATTGCGAGAAGCTAACGCGAGATCAAATTCGCATCCAAGTTCTTGAGGAGTACGAATTTCGCCACGGAATGGATCATCTTCAATGGCTGGATGAGCCTAACAGACTATTTCTAAGCTGCTTTCAAGGATGGGCTGTATTTGATACTGAGAATTACAAGATCGTCTCATCAAATCTCTTTGGCCTAACAAAAGATAAAAGCATTAGCTTGTCACCAGACGGGAAGTTTGTGGCAAAAATGGAACGCTTCTCAATTAGTCTTAGCCCAGTCAATTCTGAGGAGATTTTGCTTCAAGAAAATAACGTCAGGATTAGTCCCAAAAGAGGCTATTGGTCACCAAATAGTGAAAAATTCATATACACCACAGGTGATCGTCGGATATTTGCAATTGACGTAACAACAAAAGAAGTTTCAGTGGTTGGATCTTATCGTGACATATATACCCCTCACATTGCCTGGCGACCGCACAGTAAATATTTTGCCATTCACTCTCCAGAAGACGGCTTGCAAATTATTGACTCGAATACTGGCAATATGCTTTGCACCTACAGAGACACAGCAAATACCGAGTTTCAATCTATTCTGCAAGGTGGGTTTGATTGGTCTTGGGACGGGAAAAGAATAGTTCTCGGTAGACGTGATGACAATATTGATGTTTGGACTGTTCCTGTAATTTAGCTTCAGCACAGCCACACACAAGTTTCGAGAGTGATGCTTGGTATTGCAGAAAGAAAGAAAGAAAGAAAGAAAGAACAGACATCCACAAAGCGGTCATATGACGTGAAAAAATTTACTGCAATCCTTTTTTGTCAAATTTGCGTACTTTGCTGCTCAACTTTACTCAGTTGTTATGCATATACTGCAGATAAGACCTACGAGGATACTGTGATTACACCAAAATTCAAGATATCGAAAGAAGATCTTGAATATGGGAAAAATGAGCTTCGTCAGGTTTTGAGAGATCGACCACAAATGTGTGAACTAGTAAAAGAGGGCGATCCTATTTGGCTTTTCGCGGCTAGAGGTTTCGCAGGTGAACTTTCCTCTAGCCGTTTAAAATGGAACTCCAACGAAAATTTTAGCTTTCCAAATCAAGCATGCTACTACTGGGGCGGTCCAGTGGTTCAAATCTACTCACGAAGGTATGACAATAAGGGCAAGTTACTAAGCGCTCAAGAATGTTGGTCTGGATTGATTTATGAAATTTTCAATTCATCTAGATACAAAGAAAATCATGCAATTTTACGCGATGCAATAAGTGGAAAGTGCTCTAGAGATAACTACATTAAAAGAAGGGCAAAATTAGAATATTTGGCTGAACTTCAACACTTTGGATTTTTTAAAAAAATATGGCGCCCTCGTATGGTGCCGGGGGAAACAGCTATACCAATAATATGGCACCTCTCTGATGCAGAACTCAGGTTTGACGAGTGGTATGCTCGATGGTTAAAAATGAATGGAACAAAAGGATACCCCTGTGGCTTTTTCGGCAAACAATACGACCAAGAAATGGCTAGAGTAAGAAGATAGTAAGTTTAAAGTGGGCTACTGTGACCTTGCCCCATTTGTTGAGTCAGTCATTAAGAGACAAACGAACCTGCACCAAATATGGTGCAACTCTGGCAATAGAAAGAAAACAAAAGGCCTGCATTTATTGCAGGCCTTTCTTAGTTCATCAATTAAACGTTCGATCGCTCTAAACAGCATTACTAACGTTTTCTTATCATGCCAATCTTTTCCGGGGAAAAGTTGGGATATTGTTGGGATGGGTTTTTCCAAAGTCCCGAAAGTCTTGGGCGATGAGAGACTCGAACTCCCAACCCCCTCGGTGTAAATGAAGCGTTTCAGACAAAATAGACAGCTTTCTTCCGGAAGGAATCAAACTGATGGCCTCCACCGTCCTAGTCAACTGTTTGCCCTTAGCTCATGAATAGCCAATTAAAATTGGCTCTCAGTTACTGAGAAATGTGGGGGCAGCTTGGGGGCGCCATTTTGCCATTCCCTGAAAAGTTCACCCTCGGAGCGACTCGAACGCCCGACACCCTCCTTAGGACGGAGGTGTTCTATCCAACTGAACTACGAGGGCTTTTTTAAAGCATAACAGTTTCGGCCATTAGACTCAAATCATATATACGAACATTAACATGCTCCAGCCAAGCCGGAAATAGGTATTTTGTTTACATGACCGGCAAAGCAAGGTCTTGGGTACCCAAGAAGTCTAAAGAGTTCTTAGCGCCCTAAAAAATCCTTGCGACAAAACACTTTTTCTGACTGGCCTATACAAAGGTCTCGGAATTTCTGAACTGATCTCAATTGAACAAAACCAGATACTCACCACCAGCGGTGGCGTCAGAAATATACTAAAACTATTTCGCCTCAAAAAGAAAAACACCGTCTACAGCAACATCTGACCGGTAGAGAGCAACGGAAGTCGCTTGAAGGAGACAACTTGATCAGTTGTTCTCTTGATGGCATTCATTGCGAAGCTATGGAGATCAATCTATGTCAGTTATTGAAAAATTGGAGTGTTATTGTTCATAGCGCTATCGAACTTGGAATGCTTGAAAAAGGGGCGAGAAGCGCATGATCGGCATCTCGTTTTTTCACTACCTGGTGACGGTGCCACCAAGGTCCGTGATGTTTTGATTCAAACCTTCGAGCTTTGCTAATTGATCATGGCTGTGATCGGTCAACCAATTGACTATGGCGTTCACCGAAGCTGCGCGCAAATACATAGTTTCTAACTGCAGGTGTCCATAATTTCCACGCCAGGCCAAAGTCTGATCGTCAGAAGGCATAGCGTTCATCAGCTTGGTCACGTGCTCCGGTGAAACACAGCCATCTGCGCTACCCTGCAAGATCAGCACTGCTATTTTAGGCGAAGTCGATCTACCGAAGTTATCGGTTTTTGCACAAAATACATCGGTTGAAAGAAGCGCCTTTAATGTCAGTTCTTTGCGAACCAATGGGTCTTCAGTCATTTCTTTTTGCACTTCTACGCGCGACGAGCAGAGATTGGCAAAAAATAATTTCAGGCTTAATTCATGAGACGGCAAAACAACAGCTTTAATGCCTTGTCTTATTTGTCCGCGTCCGGCATACATATCTTTGTTCAAAGCAGTTGCTGGAGCCGATAGAACAGTGCCCATGACCAGCTCAGGATGCTCGGCTGCCAGGCGCACACAGAAGGTGCAGCCGAGGCTCTCACCCAGCGCGATGACGCGGGTTTCTGGATATTTAGCTTTGACCAGTTTCGCCAGCCCTACGATTTCTTCGTAGCTTTTCTCGTGATTGACTTTGGTTCGGTCATCATCAGCAGTACTGAATTGTTTTTTTGGGTCGAAATGGCAGCGGCCAAATCCTCGCATGTCTATGGCGATGAAACCCATGCCATTAACTGCCAGACTGCGAGCCAGCACACGAAAACGCCTACCATGAAGAGTTAGCCCATGAATGCCAATGAAGATTGCCTTGGGCGGTGTGCCCACCGGCATCCATTGATAGGTTGGGATGTTTAGAGCTTTTGTATATTCGCCGTCTTCAGTGTATGCATATTTGGCGGCAAGCTCGGGTTTGATGATTTCGACATAACTTGCAGGCATGGTGCTTTCAGCGGCCAGAGAGGCTTCTGGAGTCACGATGGATACAATGGTCGATAATAGGGCGGGGGCAAATCCTAACCAAAAACCTTTTCTAATTTGCATAACTTCCTGCTTTGACAATCGCGATTTTGTATTTTAGTCGATCTCACTTTGCTTTAGGTGGTGGGATCATAATGGTTTGCTTCGAATTTGAATGTATCAACTTTTTCCTCGTGGAAATAGAAACGCAGGCGCGCATTCCGAGGTATGCCTGTCCAAGTGGTTTCGAGTACGGTGGTTGGCTATCTCATTAACTTGGGAAGCACTTGAGACTGTAGTAGGCGGACTTGAAAATGGCAAGGCCGTTGCATTTGCGTCAGGCATGGCGGCAATTGCAGCAGTCTTTGATCAGCTGCAGACGGGGTCGGTTGTAGCCTTGCCGGATGACTGTTATCAAGGAGTGGCCGGTCTGGTTGCTTCCGGTGCTGAAAACGGGCGGTGGACGGTAGATCGAGTTCCGGTTGAAGACACCGATGCCTGGATAAAAGCATGCCGCACGGCCGATTTGATTTGGCTTGAATCACCTTCAAACCCCCTTTTGTGTGTTGCACATCTTCAAATCATGTGTGCAGCTGAACGTAAGCCCGTTGCAATTTTGGCAGTGGATAATACCTTTGCAACGCCCCTAAATCAGCAGCCGCTCAAATTTGGAGCAACAGTTTCTTTGCAATCGGCGACTAAGTTTATTGGCGGACATTCGGACCTTTTGGCGGGCGTAGTGACGACTACAGACGATAAGCTTTGGCACGCCTTGAGAAAGACGCGGGAGCTGAATGAAGCGACGCCGGGGGCGTTGGAAGCTCTTCTTGCACTTCGGGGCGCACGCACTTTGGCAATTAGACTGGAGCGCTCGCAAAACAACGCTTTAGTGCTTGCTGAGCGCCTCGAGAAGCACAAGTTTATCTCTTGTGTGCGCTATCCTGGATTACCGTCGCACGCGACGCATGAAATAGCAAAGAGAGTGCTGAAGGGCTTCGGCACGATCATTTCATTTGATCTTGATGGTGATGCCCAGTTTGCAGATAGGGTTTGTCAAAATACTCAGTTGATTAGTCACGCCACCAGTCTCGGTGCCGTAGAATCGACGATGGAGCGGAGAGCGACCATTCCAGGGCAAGAGCACTTGCCGCGTTCTCTTTTGCGTTTGAGTGTAGGTATCGAGAATGCAGAGGATCTTTGGAATGATCTGGAAGCCGCGATAATGGCGGCGAAGAACGGTTGAGCATCTGATTTTATCGGTTATCTTGCAGACCGCTTTCTCTAAAACATCCATCCTATAGGCGTCTTAGAAAAAGTGGAACGCGCGAAGTGCTTTTTTGGGGACCCATAAAGGACCGAAATCGGCAAAACCGACTAAAATGCTATATGGCATTTCAGCAACGAAATTATCTAAAACTGACGAAGTGTTCAGGGGCGAGGTTTGTCTTTACTCTGACTCTAAATTACACTGAAACAGTGTCTCAAAACAATTGACACGTTCCGCTAGCCTATCGTTCGAATTTCGGCTTTTACAACTACTTAGAACTTTTAGCCCCAAGTACAAACAAGCCGCCAATAACCACCGCCACTACAGCCTCTTGCACGAGCAGGCGCCCGTAATCGATGGAATCGGCAGTAGTTGACTTCAGCTTGACATTTATGTCAAGGCCAAGCAAATTGGCATGGGCAATATTTTGCACTTCAGGAGGCTTCCACAAGAAGCTATAGCCCATAGCTGAGGCTTGGCCATCAGCATCAACAGACTGCCAAGGCGGATAGATGACCATCCCGACCATCACTATCAAACCGATTAAAACTGCTATTTTTTGCATATTCATTTATCTAGTATCGCCTATTTTTGACCAGTTGTGAGAAATCTGAAGAGCCATCTCGCAGGTTTGGCTAGTGAAACCAAAGCAAGCACCAGTGTTATCACTGTCGCCAAGGCCGCTAAATAGAAGCCAAAACGCAGGCTATCGGGGCGGAAGTCAAACTCAACAAGATGTGAGCCCTTAGTGACATAAACAGAGCGCATAAAGCCGTTGGCCCGATAAATAGTGGCTGGTACAGAATCAACTTTTGCCTTCCAGCCAGGATAGAAGCGGTCGTTTAGCACCACTAGACTATCTTTGTCGCACTGCACCGAGAGAGCGACGTGCTCATTTTGATCTTGCAAGAAAGTGACTTTGTTACCTGAGGCTTCACCAGGTTCGCTTTCTAAAGAAGAAGAAGACGGCAACTTCTGCTCACCAGGCGCGATACCACTGACTTTGCGCACTTCGACGTCGCCAGCCGTATCACCGTTAGCTCCATCGAAATTGGCAAACCAATCGCTGGCCGGTGGCAACTTCTGGTCTTCTTCAATATAAACGCCAGCACCTGGTAGTGACGGCCCTTTGAGGAAACTACTCAACACTTGCTCTTGATTGCGCTTTACCCAAGAGCTAGCAACAAACGCCCTAGGTAAAGTCTCAAGCACTTCGTACAGCCGCAAATTATAATCTGGCTCTTCATCAAGCAATTTAAACCAACGCTTACTTAAGAGGCGCGTAGGGCCTTTCTTGCCAGAACCGATTATAGAACTAGCGACATAACGAGTAGAAGTAATTTTACAAAAACGAGCCAGCTCATCGTCGCTGGCACCTTTTTTATCAATCGATGAGCGGTGCAGAAACTTGAGAAAAGTTGAACGATAGTCTTTTGTCTCGGCTGACTCATAGCCAAAAGTAACGGGCTGATGCCAATCAATACAAATATTGGGTAAAAGCATCTCACGGCAATACTGCATGTACGCTTCGCCGTTGATGCACTCTCTTTGTAATCCTGCTTGATAGTGGAGCGGCATCTTCAAGGGGTCGAAATAAACAGTTAATAGCCGCGGTGGCAGAATCAGAGACTGGCTACTGCTAGAGGCTTGATTGCGAATTTGTTCCTTATCTTGAGAGTCAGGTTCACTTTCTCTCAAAAGCTTCAACTTCTTCAGCAGCACACCTTCATACTCAAAATAGCCTGGCAATGCTGTCTTCTGCCTGTACTGAAAAGCTGGCACAATCAAGCTACCAATTAAGGCCGCCACTACTATCAGTGCCATAGTTTGCTTGTCAGCAATTTTGAGTTTATTTGAGAAGACAATGAATAACGAAAAAATCAAACCAATCAATGATGTGAAGATCATTGGACGACCAAGGGCCTGATAAAAAGCGGCAGTAAAGCGCGGCAGCATGCCGTGCACCCAGTCTGGTGCGAAGTTAAATGTAGCGGCAATAACTGCCGCAGAACTCCAAAGAAAAAGGCTGAGTGTGATCGCTACTTTGCTGCGCTGTCCTTCCTCCAATGAATGCAAGCCGCGCCCAGCCAATATGGCCAAGAACAAAATGACAAAGATCAAAAGTTTAACCGGATAGCGCAGTATCGAAAGAAACGGCAGGGCTTTGAGCAATAAAGTTGATACAGGACCATATTTTCCCAAAGAGAGAAGCACCGCCACCACTGCCGCCCCTAAGGCATAAAAGCGATACTTGAAAGTTTTATCAACTAAGCCAAAAAATACCAGAGTAACTACAATCGGGCCAATATAAGCCGAGGGAAGAAAGGGATAGTAACCATCTCTACTGGCCACAGCACCACCAAATAGCGTGTGAGGCTGCTGCAAGTCACCTAATGGTTGGCTAAAGGCTAAGCAGAGATAGTCATACCAATTACAGCTCCAGTTGAAGACCTGATTGAGATCTAAACCACTAGCCCTAGGCGACAGTTTGCTCCACTCATAAACAGGCAAGAGCATGGCCATACTCATTAAAATGCCCAACCCAATTGCCAGACTTTGCCAGAATGCAATTCTGATACGTCCAGAAATTTTGGCACTAGAGTCCAGATCTAAAATTGCACCAGAAGCTGAATCCGAATCCGCACCTAAACCATCTTGAGTCGGTTCCTCGCTAGGCAACTTAAATAGCTTCAGCACCATTAGTAGTATCAGAAAACCGAACATAACAAAAAAGGGCACATAGATTTCTGGGCGTCCAGCCATAAGCATCCAGTGCACTGCCAAAGCCGACAAAACCACATAGGCAAGCCAATTGCGTCTTTGAGCCACAGAAGCTAGGCCGTAGAGCGCCAGAACCCCCCAAGCAAAGGTGGCCGGCAAGGTGTAGTTGGCTGGAAGCGAAAAGAAGTATCCACTCAGAGCAATGGTGAGGCCAACAAATGATGCGCTGGCCACACTAAAGCGCAGCATACGCGAGAAGAAATAAGACCCAGCAAAGGCTACTAGCTGATGAAAAAATTGAATAAGAGCAAGGGCCGTACTATAAGAAAAGGCAACGAACAAAAAATTGGGAAAGTAAAACATGCCCGGAGACGGGTTGGCCAATTGTGGCGAGCCGCAATAGATGTATGGGTTCCACAAAGGCGGGCGCTGCGCCAGCCAACCTTCTCTAATTAGCCTAGCGAAGGGTTCAAAGAAATAGGTGTGGTCAGAGACAAAGTATTCTCGCCCTTCCACCAACAGCGGGAAATAATAGGCCGTCAACGCCAAGACAAGCGCCACAAAACAGACTAGAAGAGAGACGATCTCACCCTTGCGCTCTGTCCAAAACAACTTAACTGGCACCCAGATCCCGAACGCAAACTTATTGGAAGAGCGGTGCGCTGTAGTCTGGACGGCTGGCAATCGGAACCGAATTAGCCTTAGGCAGAACCGATATCGGTGCTCCGGCTTCAGTGCGAAGAGCCATACTGCCAACGGCCATACGAGAAACAGTCATCAATGAATTGACTGAAATCGTACCGGCAGCAGCTACCAATACAGTACAGATAAGCAGAGCCAAAGCTGGAGCTTCTTGCGGGCTGCCTACCCATGGTCTTGGAGCTTGAGCACCAGGAAGTGCTGCCACTTTTTCAGATGGCTCAGGAACAATCATGAGAATTACTACGCGGGTGTAGTAATAGATGGCAGGCACTGAGGTAATTAGAGCGGCGCTGACAAGAACCCAACCAAGGGGCAAGCCCATGAATTGAGTTTGAATATTGGCGCCAGCAGTAAAGATAAAGACCTTAGCGAAGAAACCGGCTGGAGGAATTGGCAGACCCGCTAAGTTGAGTAAGCAAAGACCCATGGCAATAGCTGTCAATGGGCGCTTGCGGATCAAACCAGCGTAATCTTCAATGCGATCGGAACCAGTCTCATTACTTATTAAGACAGCACCAGCAAAGGCACCAAGGTTCATCAAACCATAGACCATGACATAGAACACTAGGGCAGACAAACCAGATTCTGAAGCAGCAATTAGGCCAATCAAAATATAGCCAACGTGAGCAATAGATGAATAGGCCAACATTCTCTTTAATGAATTCTGGGCCAGGGCAATCAAGTTACCAGCAACCATCGAGAAGATGGCCAGAGCTCCAAGAATAACCATCCATTGGGCTTGAGATTGGGCAAAGACAATCAACAAAAGACGCATGGCCACTACAAAACCGCCAGCTTTCGAACCAATTGAAAGGAAAGCCGTAACCGGCGTCGGTGCACCTTCATATACGTCTGGAGTCCACATGTGGAAAGGAACCACAGACAACTTGAAGCAAATTGCACTGATTATTAGGGTAAGCAGCAACAACATAAAGAAGGAAGGGGCAGCCAGGGTACCCATTGAGAAGGTATCGCGGATAGCTGTAAATGAGGTCGCTCCAGTCAATCCATAAAGGAAAGAAAGACCATAAAGCAAAGTAGCGGTAGTGGCGGCAGTTGAAAGTAAATACTTAAGTGTGGCTTCTCCGCTTCTGACATCTTTCTTGGTGAAGCTAGTCAAGAGCACGCAGCAAACGCTCAATGTCTCTAGAGAGACAAAAAGCATGATCAAATCGGTGGAACCAGCCAAGAAGACGTTCGACAAAATTGCGGTCATCAAGATGGCGTAGTACTCGCCTCGGTTGCGACCGAAGAGATGGTCGTAACCCATACTAATCAAGACAACAATGACGCCGACAACAATAGCGATGAGCGAGAAGATCGTGTAAAGCGGGTCAATAGTAAAGAGCCCGCTGCAAAGTATTTCAGTAATTCCCAGCTGTGTGGTGAGCACATAACCAGACATGGCCAGCGATATCAGGCATACGATTGGTGTTAGACCTTTTGCTTTGGGAGCAAACAAGTTCCACAGAGCCGCAAATAGAATGCCGACCACCAGTATCAGCTGGGGAGCCAGCAACGTTAACATCCGCGTGTAATCTTGATAATCGCCCATTTGAATTAAAAGTCCCCAAGTTCGCGTTTAATTTTTTGTCTTCACCGACGCTCTTAATTCTACATAGCTAATAGGGAAGAATCGTAAGGATTACCCAATCTGTAAGTAAGCTTTGCTTTAGTTTGGCAATATCCCCTATTGACAGCCCTGTGGGGTAAGATTGTGATATACCTACTAAAACGGCGTCCTAGAGATACAAAAGTAAAAAAATGGCAATAGGCACAAGGCTTACCCTTAACTCCAGTGGCTTGCTGGAATTAGACGACAACAGAAGACCGGCTCTTCTAATTATGGAAGACGGCACCACCTTTGAAGGTAGAGCGTTTGGAGCAGACACCACAGCAGTGGGTGAACTGGTTTTCAATACTTCGCTGATGGGTTACCAAGAGGTTCTGACCGACCCCAGTTATGCCGGTCAGATAATCACACTTACATATCCTGAAATCGGCAACTACGGAGTCTGCGACGAAGATATTGAATCACGTTGCATTTTTGCTCGTGCTTTAGTGGTGCGCCACCTCTCGCGCAAACACAGCAACCACCGCGCTAGTGGCACCTTAGATGGATTCTTGAAGAAGTTCAATATACCCGGCATATCTGAAGTAGACACCAGAGCAATCACTCGCAGATTGCGAGATCAAGGCGCCATGCGCTGTGCCGTATCAACTGAGGATGATGTATTAACCGAAGGCGGTCGGGAGAAAGTTCTCGCGGCATTAGAAAGCGCCCCGCAGATGGCTGGCCAAGACCTGACCAATGAAGTCACTACAAAAGAAATATATACAATCGGCACAGGCAAAACTAAAATTGCTGTGCTCGATTTTGGTATCAAGCAAAATATCCTGCGCGAGCTCATTGCTCGCGGCGTCACAGCAACTGTTTATCCAGCCAGAGCCAAAGCAGCAGATATTCTTGCCACTTCCCCTGATGGCATATTCTTGTCAAATGGCCCCGGAGACCCCGCTGCCTGCGAAGACATAATTGCTGAAATGAAAACACTGATAGGCTCGCGCATACCTATTTTCGGTATTTGCTTGGGCCATCAACTTCTATCTATTGCACTTGGTGGCAGTACTTATAAGCTTAAATTTGGTCACCGTGGTGGCAACCATCCTGTCAAAGATTTAACCACCGGAAAAATCGAAGTAACTTGTCAGAATCATGGTTTTGCTGTGGATGAAAAATCAATGCCAGCTAACCTTGAACTAACTCACATCAACCTAAACGATAATTCAGTCGAAGGCTTCCGCCACAAAGAATTGCCAATTTTTGCCGTTCAATACCACCCAGAAGCCCATCCAGGACCGCACGACTCTAATTATCTATTCGACCGTTTCTTGTCTTTAATCGAGTCACATCACAAAGTAACTAAGTAAGCAAGCAAGTGAAAGCAGGCGACATTTGTATAAAGTAGCAATCTTTGATTTCGACGGTACCCTGGTAGATTCCACTCCCGGCATCGTCGATGTGATGAAAGTGGTTGTGGATGAATATGGCTTTGCACCGGAAATTTTAGATGAATGGGCGCTCTTGGTAGGCGTGCCCTTGCCTAAGCAAATGGAAATCATCATGCCTGAGAAATCTGCCGATTTTCATTTAGAAGTAGCAAACCGCTATCGCGCCATATACGACACCATGGCCATTGAAATATGCCCGCCTTTTCCTCATATGTTCACTATGCTACAGAGCCTCAAAGAAGCTGGGGTAGTAATCACCATTGCCTCTTCTAAGCGTCGTAACCTTGTTGAAATAGTTCTCGACCACCACAACGTTGCTCACTATTTCAAAATGGTTGTCGGTGCAGCCGATGTAGAGAATCACAAACCGCACCCTGAGTCGGTTCATATGACCCTAGAACAGCTTTCGATACCCCTCGACCATGCTGTGGTTATTGGCGATAGCATTTTCGACCTAGACATGGCCAAGAATGCTGGCGTAGATGCCATTGGCGTCACCACTGGCTTACACAGCAAAGAGATGCTGGCCAAGTCTGAGCCTACTCATATAGTTGATGGTTTGCACGAAGTCTTGCCCATAATTCTCAAAGGGCGCAACGGCAACAAGCCGGGTTAGAAGCCTCAACAATTATGCAGAAAACTTCATCTAACTGGCGGTACCAGTTGGCAACCTCTCGTCGTCTGTTATTATTAGTCGGCTCAAGAGGTAGAAGGCCATTTTTTCGAGCATTTATTCATATTTTTCCAGCCCTGTGGTCAAAAGACACAGTCGTCCAATTATTGCGGCTTGTGCCCTAATGTTTGCCGTCGGCACCGAGGCTCTGGCTGAACCGGCCCGGCATCAACCCAAGTCTGTTAGTTCATCGTCCGCGGCAGCAGCAACACAGACACCCGTCCAAGCAGCGCTCCCAGCCGATCCAAAACCAGAAACCAAAGCCAGCACTGCCGAACCAGCCTTAAGCAACCAGTGGCTGATTAAACCAGGCCAGTCGATTTCAGTCAGTATGGCCACTGAAGATATTGTTTGCACAAACGACTTAGCTCTTGCCAAAAAACAGCGCGAGGCCTATCCCGACAGCCCTGAAGCCAGTTTTATCTATGCTGTAGCCTTGAGCCGCACTAGTCAGGTCGAAACCGCCCTGCAAGAGGTTCGAAGAGCACGCAAGTTGGCCGAAAAAGATGGCGGGCCCGCCTATTTCGACCAAATGATTGCCAGCTACGAAAAGATGCTTACTTACTATCCAGAAGATAACCAAGTGAGGTATCACCTGGCATGGGCTTATTACATGAAGGCATATCTACTAGCGAAATATTCGGGTCAAGCGGCGGGCCAAAATCCAAAGTATGCTGAATGGATTGCCCAGGCGAAAAAGCCAGCAGATCCAAGCCCAGCAATTACCACAGTAGCAAGTACAACAGTGGCAAGTACCACAGACGCTGCCAAGCCCGAATCAACCGAGAAAGTTCCAGTTCAAGCAGTAGCCTCTCCCAGCCAAACACTCGGCAACCTAACTCAAATTCGCAAAGACATGTCACAAGTTTCACCAGATGCGGTGCCACAAGTTAAGCGTTATTACGAACTGGCTCTCACCAAGCTAGACGACCTTTTGGCCCGTCAACCTGATGACGTCTGGGCTCGCGTCTATCGGGCGCACCTCCAAGCTGAATCATCAGGCAATATCGATCAGGCTATTGTCGAGTGGCAGAAAGTAAAAGAGGCTTCACCATTGAATCCTGCCGCCTATTTCTTCCTCGGCGAGGGTTATCTTAAGAAGGGCAATCTCAAAGAGAGCCTAACAAATGTTTCTAAAGCGATTGCCTTGAGGGCAACAGGTAACTGATTATTCTAGGTAACTGAGTTCAATGTTCGACTTCTTAAAAACTGACTGGTTCAAGCTCGTTCTCGCCCTAAGCATATTGGGCGGCATTGTCGGGCTGCTCTACTATGCTCAGTGGAGCGCCACAATCGAAGAGGCGAAGTTCAAGGCGCAAAGAGAGGCTAACCCAACAGCCAGCAATATCGCCTTTACAAACTATGAACTGAAAGAAGTTGATGACGCCAATAAAGTGCGCTGGATTCTCAACGCCAAGACTGGCACGCTTATAAAAGACTCAAAAGACGTAAACCTAAGCGGCATAAGCATGAAGTTTTTAGACGGTGATCAGGTAAAGATGATGATCTCAGCCCCCGTGGGCCGTGCCAATACTGAAACACGCCGAGTTGAATTGTGCTCAGGACAAGGCCAGCGCGTAGTTGCCGAGGGCGAGGCGGGGAAGTCAAGAATGGATATGGAAAAACTGGAATTAGAGAAAAAAAATCAGTTTAAGGCCACTGGTGGTGTTAACATCGCCATGGGGGTAGCCAAGGTGACGGGCAACTATGCTACCGGGCGCTTTGGCAAGAAAGATCTTGAAGATCTCAAAATAATCGGAAATACCCACGCCATTATTGCGAGCCAATAGATGAAAGCGAAGACAGTCATTAAGGAATCAGCAAAATAATGAACGGCCTTAGTATCAAACGCTCACTCCTACCCTTTTTATCTAGTTTGCTTGCCATGCAAGTGCCACTAGCGGCAATGGCGCAAGCACCAGACATGGGCGGCGGCGGCCCGATCGACATTAAAGCAGAAGAACAAGAATTTGCTGGCGACCACATTATTGCTCGCGGCCACGTGCGCGTTGTCTATAAAGATAGCGTCATTGTTGCCCCGGTAGCTACGCTATATCGTGACGTCAATACTGGTCAACCTCAGAAAGCAATTTTCACCGGACACCCGCACTTAGTGCAGGGCAACAATAAAATTGATGCTGACACTTTAGTTTTTGAAATGGTTTCTTCAAAGATCATGGCTGAAGGTCATGCTCACTCTGAAGTAGTAAACGAAGCACCACCACCAGCCGCTGATCAAGTTGCAGGCAAAGGCGACACAAAAAAACCAAACAAAAAGGTAACCCCTGCTTCTAGCGCTGAAGCAGCCCTTGCTCAAGCCGCAGCCACCAAAGGTTCGCTCAACTCTGACGCCTCTACTGAACCAGAAAGCAAAGCCAGTGCTGGCGCTAATGGTGCCGGTGGCACCACTACTAGTGCCCTTGGCGGCTCTTCAGAAGGCCCAACTACAATTATTACTGACTCTGATCGCCAAGTTTACGACCGCGGCACAGGTCAATTTGAGGCCTTTGGTCACGTCAAAGTAAAAGCTGGCGACATCGACGTTCTGTCCGACCATTTGCGCATGGCCTATGGCGCTGACCAGAAACCAGAAGCAGCAGTATTTACTGGCAAAGTATCGGCCACTCAAGGTCAAAACAATACCCAGTCAGATACTATGACTTACTTCCTCAACACTAAGCGCTTACAAGCCACAGGCCATGTGCGTTCGAAAGTAATTCAAAGCAACAATTCCAACAGTACGGCTTCCAAATCGAACACTGTGACAGCCCCAGCTAACGAAGGCAAAGTTGAGCCAATCGTCAATGGTGGCATAGCCGCTAATACAACTAACTCAACTAGTGCCGTGGCTCCAGCAATAGCCAATACTGGTGCGCCGGTAATTATTGTTTCAGACACCCAAGACTACAACAAAGAGACTGGTCGCCTTGACGCCGTTGGTAACTGCAAAATCTTCTACGAAGATACGGTTGGTATCGGGCCCAAAATAGTAATGGTGCGCAACGCTTATGGCCAAGCCGAAAAAGTTGTATTCATCGGCCGCTCACAAATAACCCAACCAGGCAAACGCTGGATTGGTGACCGCATCACCATGATTATTAATGATCGCAGAGTGCTTGCCGAAGGCAACACTAGAGCCTTTATTTTGCAAAAGAAAATGGAAGCTCCTGTGGCTCCCCCTCAAGCTGTGCCATTTGAATCGGCACCAGATTTCAAACTGGCTGACAAATCTAGACCAACAACTAGTGATCCCGATTCAAGCAATAGTGATTCTAGCGGCAAGCTCAGTACAACCAAGGTGGATAGACCAGAATGACCTCGGCGGCGCCAACATCAAGCTCAATACAATCAAACGATACTAGAACACTTAGAATCGAGAGCCTACAAAAATCATACAGTGGAAGACGAGTCGTAGACGGCGTCAGCTTCTATCTTAACCGCGGCGAAGTTGTAGGCCTGCTGGGAAGAAACGGAGCCGGTAAGACCACCTCTTTCGATATGGTGCTTGGTCTAGTTAAGCCTGAAAGAGGGTCAATCACCTTAGGCGACCAAGATCTTACTAAACTACCTATACACATTCGCAGCCGCATGGGCATTGGCTATCTGCCACAAGAAGCTTCAAACTTCCGCAAATTGTCTGTTGGTGACAATATCAAACTCATTCTTGAACTGCGAAATTTTCCAGCAAGAGAGCACAAGAAGCGCACTTTAGCTTTGCTTGAACAATTCGGTCTGGCCCACTTAGTAGATGTCATTTCAGTGCAGCTCTCTGGTGGTGAAAGAAGACGTCTTGAGCTAGCTCGCTGCCTGGCCTCAGAGCCAGAGTTCATACTGCTTGACGAACCTTTTACAGGGGTTGACCCGATTTCGATTGCTGATATTCAGGGTTTGATTCGCAGACTGCGAGATGAATGGAATTTAGGGGTTCTAATCACCGACCACAACCCTCGGGCCACACTTAAAATTACAGACCGTGCCTACTTAATTGACTACGGCAAGATTCTCGTAGCCGGTACTTCTAGAGAAGTAGCTGAAAGTCCTATAGCACGCAAACAATATTTGGGAGAGGACTTCACTCTGTGAGCATTGGTATTAAGCTTCTTGACCGATATATAGCTAACGAATTCTGGCAACCGTTGTTGTTCGGTATTGGTATCGTCACCGGTGTATGGTTCGGTGCAGAACAACTAAAGACTATTTTCAACCTGGTAATGAAATCAGGCGTGCCAATTCACATGGCTCTTACTATTTTGGGCTTGCACTTGCCCGAAGTAATCGTTATGACAATTCCTATTGGTGTTCTTCTAGCCACACTTTTAGTATTCAACCGCCTCTCAGGTGATTCTGAGATTATTGCCTTACGTACAAGCGGTGTCAGTTTCTATCGCATCATGGTTGCCCCTTTGATGTTTGGCCTCTTCACCTCTCTCGTTAGCTTTGGCCTAAACGAAGCTGTAGTGCCAGTGGCCAACCGCACCTCCAAACGACTTGAGTTTCTCGCTTTGTATAAAGCCGAATTACCAGCCGGCCAAGCCAATTTCACTTATATGGAGCGGGGCAAAGATCTCAACATTGACCGCATTTTCTTCATTGGCTATTACGAGGGTAAAAACCTCAGCAATGTCATTATTCTCGACTTTACTAGAGCCAAATTAGTGCAAATCATCAGTGCTGCCAGTGGCCTATGGGACAACGGCCACTGGACCCTGAACTCGGGCCGCACCTATGTGCTTTCAGGCGACTCAGACATTACGAGAATTAGCCGATTTGACAAGATGGTTATTCCTGGCTTGGGTCAAGTGCAGAAGGCCCTGAGCACGGGCAAAGTCTCACCCAAAGAAATGAACTTAATCGAGCTCAGAAATTATCTAGATATCCTGAAAAGCTCAAATTCGATGAGCAATGACCTCTTAGTGCGTTACTACCAAAAAATTTCCCAGCCCCTAGCCTGCCTGATTGTGTCTTTGGCAGGTGCACCCCTCGGTCTTTTAGCCCGAAGGTCACGCAGCAACCTCGGTCTCATTTATAGTGCCGTGGTCGTCTTCCTTTATTACGCACTACAATCATCGTCTGGCGCCCTGGGGGATGCTGGCCGCATTACGCCGCTGTTGGCGGCCTGGTTGCCCAATATAGTTATAGGCACCCTCGGCGGCATAATTCTCTACGTCAGAGCAAAGTAGCCACTAGCCAGCAAAATAAAGTGGTTATCGGCATGCCACTGAGCTTTGCTTAGGGTACAAATGAGACTGCATTAATCTGGATTGCTGGATTACTGCCGCTCATATGCGTAAAACCCGTATTGACTCCCCCCTTAGGCGCGCTTAATCTTGACATACGCCTAGAAATCAATCGATCGAAGCACCCAGTAATACCCGGAATCACCAGAGATAAGCATTGGCTAGCACTAGTCAAATTTCTAACTCCATGCACTCCAATCGGCGCCGCAACTCGGTTCTATTGATGGGTTTTGTGCTGGGCGGTGTCAGCCTCGTCGTCGTACCGGGTGTCTATTTTGTCTGCCAGGACAGCGCCCAGCGCTCAGAGCTTTGTCAGAACTTGGGTGAGAAACTAACCAACCTAACCCAGCAGACAAGCAATATTTCAGCTTCGGCCATCGGCAATCTATTTAAGACGTCGTCAAAGTCTTCAAATACGACTAGCCTGGCAAAATCAGGGGCGACCAATCTCGGGCAAGACAGTAGCTCTGGCACTAGTTCTGGCGTTAGCGCTAACGGAGCAAAAAGAGATGTGGTCAGGCATGGGGTAACAGCCAGCAATGTCAAACTTGTGGACGAAGCAGTAAAGCTTCTTCTCGGCCAAATTGAGGCCAATCCCAAAGATCCATCTTTGCACAATCGACTAGGTCTAATTTATGCCGAATTAGGCGAATTGAGCCAAGCCGAAAATCAGTTCAAACAAGCAATCGAAATTGCGCGCTTGGGTGTAAGCGAATCAAAACAGGCTCTAGAAGCAAACAAAGCCAGTGGTCAGTTGGCTCTAGCAAGCGAGTCGATGCTCAAGGGTTCACAGGCGGAACTTGAACTCTCAACGGCCCACAGTAACCTGGCGCGTGTTTATGAGAAGCTTGGTCAACAGTCTAAAGTTGTTGCCCAACTTGAACAACTGAATCAAGATGTTCGCATCAACGGTAGCTTAGCTCAATCACTTGGCCTCAGTGCTGGCAAAGCTGCAACCTCAAAAAATACAGTTAAGTCTTCTGTAGAAATAGTTGATGGTATGGCAAAGGCCGAAGCCTTAATGCAGGCCCATATGCTACCGCAGGCGATGGCGCAGTGGAAGCAAGTTCTCAGTATCGACCCAAGCATTGCTGAGGCCCACGAAAAATTAGGCAAAGCAGCACTCGCTAGTGGCAACATTTTCTTAGCCACCCAAGAGCTCAAACAAGCCGCCCAGCTCGAGCCCGAGAAAGCCACTGTTCATGCTAGCCTTGGCATTTGCTATCAGTGTCGCAACAAGAACAAAGAAGCCATAGATGAGTTCAACAAGGCTTTGGCCATTGATCCTAAAGATGCCCTTACAGCCTTCAATTTAGGCAATGCCTTTGCTGCCCTTGGACAAAATAGCGATGCTCGTCGTCTCTATCAGCAAGCTCTTCAACTTAAGCCAGAAATGGCTGTGGCTCATAATAATTTAGCAACTGTCTTGTCAATCGATGGTCAGTACGACCAAGCTATTGAGCAATTCGAACACACTCTATCTCTTGCACCAAATATGGCATCGGCCCACTATGGTCTCGGTCTTGCTCGTTTCAATAAACACGATTACAGCAACGCCGCCCACGAATTTAGAATAGCTCTGCAGATCAATCCCAATTTGATCGATGCCCACACAAAAATTGAATTGTGCAAGCGCCTAAACGGCAAAGAATTTGGCAACCAGTATGGCCAACAAAACTCTGATAGTAGCCTAAGCGCAAATCTCAGCCACTCTGGTATCAGACAAAATTCACAGGCAAGCGCTGCTTATAATCCTGATTCTGGCTCAAACTATGCTTCTGGCTCAAGATCAAGCTCGGCTTCAAGCTCAGCAGTTAATTTTGAAAACGGCCGACGCTTGAGCATGATTGGAGTATCTGGAGACCAAGTGCCAAGACCGCGGCAGAGAAAACAAACGATGAGCTCTTCAATTGATGAAGCTGGCAATAGAAATTTGGCGCAGAGACTCAACTAACAGCCTTGTCTAGAAACATAATTTTATTAGGACCATCTGGTGCAGGTAAATCTAGCACCGCAAAGCTGCTCAGTGAAATACTCTCACGCCCATGCCTTGATTGCGACAAAGCTATTGAAGCAAAAACAGGCCAGTCCATTGCCACATTATTTAAGGACCATGGTGAGGAGGCATTCCGGGCCATAGAAAATCAGCTTTTAGATGAACTATTGGCACAGAAGAATCTAGAGCCCCAGGTGATCGCTTGCGGCGGTGGCCTGCCAATAGGTGATGGCAACATGGAAAAGCTTAAAATTTTGGGCCAGACAATTTATCTCACAGCTCAAGTCGAGACACTTGCAAAGCGCATCGGCAGTCAAGATAGTCGTCCCCTTTTGGCAGCAAATGAGCCAGAGCAGTTAACTGAAAAGATCAGAGCGCTCCTGACAAGGCGACAGAAAATCTACGAACAGGCACACCTGACAATTGATACCGATGCCAAAACTGTGGCAGAAGTGGTCGCCGAGATTCAAAGAATCCTCACAAATACAACACTTTAGTACGGGCGCGTTATAGTATCTGATTGGTACCTGAATTTTGGAGGAGTGGATCTTGTCAGCAGTGACGCAAGATGAACTAATGTACTTGCAGTCCCAATTAGAGGGGCTTGAGTCTATTTTTATGGAGCTCATGCCTTTTGGCATCGAACTCAAGCGCCAGCACGTGCAAGATTACTATGACAAACGCTTCGACGCTGCTACTAAACCAGTGTCATCGGTAGCCGAAACTGAATTGCGCCGACAGTTTAATACCAAAGCTAACCAAGTGAGAAACTTGGTCGATAGCGCTGAATCGCTAGGCGATGCTGGCAACAAACTCAATCTAATCAGAGCAGCAGCTTCACTCCCTGAAGAGCGCAGCAAAGGCCTCCTCAACTCGGTCCTGCAACTGTGCAAAGGCCTAGTGACTGAGACTAAGGCTGACCCAGTACTCTTCAAAGAAATTATTTCATCGAAAGAGCTTAGAGCAGTTGAAGCTAGAGTACTGCTGGGTTCTACCATGTTTATTATTGCTGACCAGGTTATGTACGGTGAACAACCCCTGCCATTGCGCGATTTGCTCGGTCAATTCTTGCAAATGGTGAGACAAGAAGGCCTACTAACCAGAAATGATCCGTTTTTGATTGAAGCACAATGCGCCATGGAAGCGTTAGAGCTAGATGCAGAAGAGGCCGAACAGGCCGCAGCAGAAGCTTAAATTAGACTGTTAGGCAGGTCAACAAGCACTTGAAAATACTCGTTCTTAATGGCCCGAACCTCAACCTCCTCGGCGCCCGTGAAACTTCCACCTATGGCCAAACCAGCCTAGCTGAAATTGAAAGCCGGCTAGTAAAGTTAGCCAAAGATATTTCGGCAGTCTCGGCTGAGAAAGCCAAAAGCGCCAGCCTAGAACTTCAATTCAAACAGTCAAACATTGAAGGTGAGCTAGTCAATTTCATTCAATCTTGCCTGGGCTCTAGCTCAGACGCAGGCATAAGCGACGTAAGCGGTATCTTGATTAATCCGGGAGCGTATGGCCACACCTCTATAGCCATCAGAGATGCCTTTCTCGCCGTAGCGCTGCCATTTGTTGAAGTTCATGTTTCAAATGTCTACGCCCGTGAGCCGTTCAGGCACAAAAGCTATCTCAGCGACGTCGCTGTAGGGGTAATAGCCGGATTCGGTGCCAATAGCTACGAATTAGGATTGCGAGCCCTTTACGACCACTTAATTACAAATGCCGTTAAATAGTGAACATTTAGGTGCACTCGCATAAGGCTATAATGGCCCTCGGAGTACAATAAGTTCTTATGGAAAACCGCACAGCCACAGTCATTAGAAGCCCAGAGAGAGATAGCAGAATATCTCTAAGACATGCCATGCCCCGCCGATTCAATATGGTTATGGCAGCGCTTGCAGTTTTTGCGGCCACCTATTTTAGCTGCCCGCCCGCCCGCTGCCAAGAGCCCAGCAGTAAAGAGTCAAGTAATACGGCTGCGGCAGAGTCAAAACCTCGGGCCTATTCCGCCGAGGCCATTAAGCACTACAACAAGGGCCTAGAGTTTCACCAGTCTGGTTTTTTTGAAAAAGCCGTATCTGAATACAAACTAGCGATCGCTTCTGATGATCGTCTAGAACAAGCCTATAGCAATTTGGGTCTGATCTATATCTCACAAAAGAGCTTTGCCTTAGCCCAAGATGCTTTCGACAAAGCGCTTTTTCTTAAACCCAATCGACCAACTTCACTGAACGGCCTTGCCTCAGTGCTCTTTGCCCGCGGCCAAGTAGAGCAAGCCATAGAAAAATGGCAAAAGGCAGTATCAGTAGACCCCAAATTTGCCAGTGCTTATTTCAATATGGGCACCGCTTTCGAATCACAAAAAAAATACGATGAAGCGCTCGCCGTCTACGTAAAGGCAGTAACCATTGCCCCAGATATGGCTGATGCTTTTTATCACATGGGCACCTTATTGAATAAGCAGAAACATCCAGCTCAAGCCCTCGTGCTCTTGCGCAAAGCGGTCGATCTTGCAGCAGAATCTGAATTTGCTAGAGACGCCCGCAAACAAATTGTCTCTATTGAAAATCAATTTGCCAAAGATGGCAGTAAAGACTCAGGTAAAGATAACAAAACTAAAGTGGTCAGCGACCTACCACCGACTAGAAGGCAGTCACCATCAGTTGGTGCCTCTAGGCAAGAAATTATTGATTCAGCAGCTCGGGCCGTTGAGAAGAAAAGACTAGAGAAAGAATTGAAGGCTGCTGAAGCGCTGAAGGCCAAAGAAAACCCCTCAGAGCGCCAAGGTGGCCTGCTAGGGTTGGTAAAACGCAAGCCGAAAAGCGAAATGAAAATGTTCGTGCATCCACCGCAAGCTACTAACGAACAAAAGTCAGAGTAATTACCATGTTTGATAAAGAAGCGAAGCTGCAGGCCTTGGCAGAGCTACTTGAAGGCAAAGTAGTCGACGATACTAATCGCGTAGAAGCTTGCATAAAAGGCACAGTAATTGGCTTTCCTGCCACCATAGAAGCCCTCAGAGTAAGCTTTCCCTTTGGCTGTTCATTCTTCATTGAAACTGATGTTTTAAACGAGAAACAGAAAAACAAGAGTAGCGGAGAATTCACCCTTACCATTAGCCACCGCTTGGTCACTGGCTTCTGGGCGAAATTCAGCCGCATACTATTGGTAGATCACAGCGACAAATCATTGGGAATTAAAAAATTTGATAGCGAATATATAGCCCAGACAAACGATAATGACCAGGCTTTGCGCTTCGTCCAGTATCCATCAATGATTGATAAATTGTTGCTGCTCAGCCAATACACAAATTTCACAGAGCTGCATGTCAGATCTGGCTTTGGCGTAGTGCTTGTTCTACCAACCTCAATAGAAAAGCTAGATCTTGATACAGCGCGGGA
>CALROJ020000070.1:0-32132 GCA_943369735.1 bacterium Ga0077546 | reverse complement strand
CTTTGTCGACGAGTTGCGGAATCATGGCGAAGCGAGCGGGAATCTCGAAAGCCACAATGACGCCGAACAGGCTAGACAGCAAGTAAATGTGCCAGACTGCTAGGCTGTTAGTGGCCGAGAGCGCCAGCCAGACTAGAGAAAGAAGAAAGGCCAAGCTCTGAGAGATTAGCAGAATTTTGCGTCGGTCGAAGCGGTCGGCGGCGATGCCACCAAGAGCTCCCATCAGAATCATTGGCACCTGGTAGGCAAACAAGACACCGCCAAGCACGAGGCTGGAGCCTGTGAGTTGATAAGCCATCCAAGCCACGACCACTTCTTGCAAGAGCGAACCGGTCAGCGAAAAGACTACACCGAGCGCGTAGAGCTTGAAGTTGCGATGCTTGAGCGAGGCAAAAGTAGACGTTAGATAGCGGCGCAGGAATGCACCAGTTTCATCATGAGCCATGATGCACCTCCTTGAAAAATGGTTGGTATTGACTGACCGATTTACTGCCGATTCGACTGTTCAACTTGCGGCCGAAAATCTCTTCCTAAGCGCAGCGTGTCACCACAGCTCCGGCGGAGAGAGGTTTGAGTGCTGGCTAGTGTGATTGGCTTTTGGTTGGGGCTTAAATCAGAAATCTTAGAAGTTGGGAAATGACGGGGAATCTTTTAGTTCTAACTAGTAAAAGCTCTATGAGAACATAGAGAAATATGTAATTATTATCTCTTTACATCATTAAGAATGCCCGGCTAGCTAGGGTCTTACGGTTTCGCCTGGCGTGTAGCTTGCGCTAGCTCGGTCAGCTGTTCCACCCATTATTTACTCATCTGGCTTCTATTCAAATCTTCTCTGGTTGTTGTGCATGTGCGCCACGAGGCTCACCCAGTCTGAGCAATTCTCTGGCAGGCTAGCAATGCCTACGGTGAGAACCAATTTCTGACCGTTGCTGTTGGCAAAAGGTGCTGTCATCAGTGCGCCCACCAGTCGGCCGGCAAAGGCCGTTACTCCTTGCAGGTTCGTATGGGGTAAAAGCAAGGCGTAGCTGTCTTGCTGATAGTGAGCCAATAAGTCGGCTTTGCGCTTGGTGAGATTGACTCTTCCCATCAACTCTTGCAGGTTGGCGCGGTCTAACTCCATTTCTTGGGTCGTGCCATCGGCATTCTTTCGACGCATTTTTGCGCGGAAAAGAACGAGTGAGAATGAGCTTCTAAAGCACTCATAGCGGTAAAATTCCTGCTCGATAAAATAGAGGAAGGCAACATAGCTAATCACGCCGCTATCGCTATAAATGTGCGAGCGAGCAAAGCTATCTATGGTAGAGCGATTTAATTCTAGGTCACTGGCGGTGGTGGCTTTGCTCTTGGAGGCGGTGGGCTTAAGAATAGTGAGAATGCCGCTAGATACCATATTGTATACGAGCGGCAACCAAGTCGATCGATTGTATTTGTAGCGTTCAATAAGTTCAGATAGTGAGGTTTTGTTGTCGACTACTTGATAAAACTTCTTTTGCTTGATCATTTCTATTGGCACAGCTCGAGCCAGTTTGTCCTCGAACTCAGCTTCGCTTAGCGCCGATACGGTGCGGGCCAATATTGATTCGCCCGTCAGGCCAGCTTTGTCTAGAAATACACTGAAGTCGGTTAGGGTAGCTGCTTCTAGCATTAGAGCTGTAATTGGTTTGATAATTGTGCGATCTTCGATAGTTTGATTGGGGAAGAAGCTGAATAGCCCTTCTTTCCATGTCATCAGCTCAATTACTGCTTCTTCACCAATGGTTGAGCCGGTGTAGGCATTTTTAGGATTACCATCTTCAAAGAAGACCGATATCGATTTTTCTTTGTTTTTGCATTCTAGTTTGCCCGTCATTTTGCTGGCTGTGATTGATTGCAAAAGTGCCTCAACTGGCAGTCTTGTGAGATCGCCGTCTAGCACCCCGCGCTCTTCTTCAATGGGTGTAGCATTGGCATTGGTCGTGGAATTGGTGGCGCTAGTTGAATTGGTGCCTGCCGTGCCATCTCTATTGCTTGAGGCCGGACCAGCACCGTTTCCTTGAGCCGCTAGCTGCCCGTTGTACGGTGTGAAGCTAGGTTTATTGCCTGATTCAAATAGTGAGGGGTCTCGATCAAATTGTTGCGCGGCGTTGTTTAGCAATTGATGAATATGCGCCATGTCACCGCTTTGGTGAATCCATTCGAGCTTTGAATCATCAGGGCCGTCATAATAAAGATACCAGGTCGGTGCCTCTTCTCCGGCCCGCCTGCCTACAACCGCTTGCAATCTCAGGCGCACTTCGCCATCGCTGCTGCTATTACTGGCACTACTGCTACTGGCTTCGGGGCCAATTTCCATGGCCAATTCGAGCATCTCGCCCCGTTTTGTAAGCGATTGGTGCAGCATCGCCACCAACTCTTTTTCGCTGGCTACACGATCGAGAGTTGGTAGTGATGATTTTCGCTCGTTCTGTGGACTCTGCATACTGGTTACCATTTACTTTTTACTGAAGCAGTTGTTCGACGCTCTCTTTGAATACCTGGGTGTGGTGGTCAACGTCGGCGTTGCTTGTGCCGGGCGCAATTAGAGCCATATTGTGAAAAGGTGTCATGAGGATGCCACGATTAAGTGCTGCTAGGTGCATGTAGCGATCAAGCTCACTATCGGCTGCAGCTGCTGCTTCTGAGCCGTTTTTGGGGGGTTCTGGTCTGAACCAATATTCCACCCGACAGCCGAGTTGTTTGATAATCCAGGGCAATTGATGCTCAGCAATTACGGCTTCAACACCTTTGGCAAAGCGCTCGGCTAGTGGAATTGTTTGTTTGTAAGCCTCTTCTGTTAATACTTTTTCCAGGGTGACACGCATGGCTGCTAGCGACAAGGCGTTTCCTGCCAATGTGCCGCCGATGCCGCCAGTATCACATTCATCTAGGGTGCTATTGGCTTTGATTTGCTCAGCTACTGCTTCGGAGAAGCCATAGGCTGAGGCGGGAATGCCGCTGGCAATTGGTTTGCCGATGGTGATGAAGTCCGGCTCTAGATTGTGTTCTTTGGTGTAGCCACCAGGGCCGGTGCAAATTGTGTGGGTTTCGTCGATAATCAAATAAGTGCCGTATTTGCGCGTTAGTTCGCGCAGCGCTTTATGGTAGCCTGGGTCGGGGTGGATGATGCCGATATTGGTCATCACTGGTTCGGCCAGAACGCAAGCAACATCTCTATTTTTAAGTGCTTCTTCTAAGCCTTTGAGATCATTGAATTCAACCACCTTTGTCGTAACATTGGGGTTGACTGGTGGCCCCATATTGCCTTTGCGTGGCCCTACTGTGCCGTCTGCTTGCAGAGTAGCAAAGGTCTCGTCAACTGAGCCGTGATAGCACCAATTGTGCACAAGTACATATTGCCTGCCTGTGATTTGTCGACAGAGGCGAATGACAAAACGATTGGCGTCAGTAGCGGTTAGAGCTGTTTGCCAGTAGGGCAGAGAAAAGCGCTTTTGTAGCTCTTCGGCGACATATATGGCATCTTCTGAGGGCAGCATGAATGTTGTGCCTTTGCTGATACGTTCGATTATTGCTTGCACTGCCACTGGTGGCGCGTGACCGGTCATGGCGCCAGTGTCACCGAGGCAAAAGTCGAGATACTTATGGCCATCTACGTCGGTGAAGTGAGCGCCAGAGCCCTCTTGCACAAAGACCGGATAGGGCGAGGCCCATTTGATCATCCAGTTCATGGGCACACCGTTGAGCAGGCTTTTCTTGGCGCGCTCGAATAATTCTTTTGATTTTTGGTGGGTTTCGATAAATCGTTGGTCTTCTTTAGCCAGTAGTTTTGTTAGTTTTTCTCTGTCAATTGCTACTGCTTTTTTGCTGGTGTCGGCCGTCATTTATTGAATTTTTCCTTTCATAGCTCTAGTAGTTGTTGTTGTTGTTTTGTGAGGGAACTGGTGGTGGATACTGATAGCGTTGCTGAATCTGGTTGTGATGTTGATTTGAATTTTGATATTGATTCTGATTCTGATTTGGGAGTGGGTCTGGGTATTGATTGGGTTGATATTGCGGACCGGTCTCGGGCTGCTGATTTTGATGTTGCGGCTGCGGATTATATTGAGGTGGAGGCACTATGTTTTGCTGGGGTAAGCTGCCATAGTTTTGTGGATTAAATTCGCTTCTGGCGGTTTGACTGACGCCGGGGTAGTCGCTATACAGCCTGGCGATGGTGCTTTTATCTCGTTTGGTCAGGGCCGGTAGTTGTCTAAACGATTGAACGAAATGCATGATGTCGCTGGCATTTGGAGAGTGGCCGTTAAGACCAAGAGCGTGTCCTAGTTCGTGCAGACTTGTCTCTTTGATGGCATCATCAGTGCAAGGTTTTCCGTTGCTCGGGCGCACCACTAAAATTTGAATTTTTACTTTGTCTATTACTGTTTTTCCTTGGTCATCTCGCAACAATGTATAGCGAGCGATGCCTTGCTCAATTGGCGGCTGACCGGGTTTTTGGGCGATGTCTTCCACTCTTGATGTAAATTCGACAACTAAGTCGGCGTTAGCGGCATTGTCAGTAAGTGTGTACGATAGGCGGCCTTGCGAGGCATTAGTCCAGCTATTCAAGCCGTCGAGGAAAATTTGGGTAAACTGTGGCCGGAAGTTTGACACATGAGAGGTATCGGCCATAAAGACTTTGAGGGGCATGCGCTCTAGGGGCCATTTGTGAGCGTCGTCAGTGGCCAAGAGCTCTGCTAGATAATCACTTGTAGAGGCTCCAGTAACTGCTTTGGCGGCCTGAGCCTCTGCTTTTTTCTCTGTCATTTCATCAACAAAGCGCTCGGCTTGCTGCTTCAATGTTGTGCTTGGATTTTGACTAATCAGTTTCTTTGCCCAGAGAATGGCTGAGTCGTAGTCACCTAGGTGCATGTACGATAGGGCGATGTTCCAGTGGGCGCACGGGTCTTTGCTGTTGTGTTGCATGGCTATTAGATAGTGTTCGATGGCTTCGCGATCATTGCCAAGGGAGTAGCAGCTTTGTGCTAGAAGACCATGCACGTCTGCTGAATAGGGGTTGGGATCGTAGGTGATTAAGCGCTCTAGTACCTGGCGGGCTTCAACATTTTTTCCACTTTTTATCAGGGCGTCGACGGTGTTGAGCTTGTTGTATACGAACGTAGCCTTGTTGTACTCAGCTGGCGAGAGGTGCAGTGTTTTGCCAGCGGAGGAGGGCAGGCAGGTGTAGAAATTGAAAGCGCAAATAACCATAGTCGAAGCAGCCCAAAATCTGGTCAGCGAAAGGATCTTAGGAGTGGCCTTCCAGCTAGCCACCGAATTAGACTCTCTAGGCTTGCTAGTTCTGGCTTTTGTGTTTGATTTTGCTGCGCTCATGGCTAGATCTGCAAATAGGCTGTATCCTTCCCTCCGTTCCCCGGCCTGAAGGCTCTTAACCATACTTACTTCTTAATTAGTTATAGAGTGTTGATAAACACTGATAACTTATGACAGCCGACTGAATCTGCTCCAGACTTATTTTCTTGGTGGCATGATTGACATTTTTGTGATGTTGCAGCCAGCAGCTGCGTCCATTACAGCAACAACGTGTTTTTGCAGGGCATCGTCGTCAGAGTTCAAAATTAGGGGCAAGTCTTTTTTGCCTGTTTTTGTTTGCTCAGCTTGAATGGCATGCATGATCGTGGTGGTGTCGCCAGGAGTCATCAATTGACCGTTGATTTTGATTTCGCCAGTTTTAGAAACATCGGCAGTAATTTTTTCTTCTTCTTTGGGCTTATCTTTGCTGGGCCCGTGTTGTGGTGGATCAACCTTGAGCACAGCTTGATTGACCAGTGGGGCAATCAAAATCATGATAACCAGCAGCACCAAAAACACATCGGTGAGAGGTGTTACGTTGATTTCGGTGAAAACCTCACCGGCTTTACCGCCCATAGCCATAGTGCTAACCGTCCTCGAAAACTGAATCGATAAGTATATTAGCGCTTTTGCTCGTTAAATCGCCACCTGGAAAACCCCAAGATTCAGTTCTGTCGAGCAACTGTTACAGAGGGTAGGCTGAAAAGAGAGAGGGGAAATATGACGGGTTCGCTTAGATGCGCTAGGTGTTTCTTAGTTCTTGAATCAAGCACCTAGTTAGTACTTAGCTAGATACTTTGTCTGCAAAGCCTTATTGGGCTTAATACTCTATTGAGATTGTCAAGCGAAAAGAGCTAGGGTCAGTCGTTCTTTTCTTCTCCAATTTTATTTAGGCAAATACTTCTCAAACATCTCATCAGTCGCTATCCTTCTGTCTTTTTCTTTGTGTTTTCGGACACACGGACTAGGCCATTTGCAATAGTGTGCGATGTGGGATGGAGGCACCGATGAGGTACCGTAGGGGATTATTTGCCTGTTGGTTTAGAAGAGGAACTTCGTAAAGGTGCACAGCAGCGCAATTCAGCTCTGCGGCAGTCTAACACCATTAACCGAAAGGCACGTCTATGATCAAAGCAATGAAGAAACCCAAAACCAAACCTCTGTCTCACTTCCGGCGCATGCCCAAGCTTCAGATTCACGAGCACATCGACTGCAGCCTGCGTCCGCGCACCTGTGTCGAGCTCTGGGCCGAACGCAACTTCGAGATCGCCGAAGCCGGCAAAGCTGCTGGTGTCGCCTTCCCGGCCGAAATCGTTCGGTTGTGGAAAGCGGAAGACGCAGCCACTCTGCATCCGGATTCGGCCAGCAAGCGCTCTGGCCATGTTCGTAAGTCTCGCCAGGCCGCCGTCAAGGCCTATGACAATTGGGTGGCGTCGTTCGCTCAGGAGAGCTTGGACAACTACCTGGCTGCCATCGTCTTCCACGTTCTGCCCCTGATGCACGACCTCGACAACCTCACGCGCATCGTGCGTGAACGCATCGAGGACGCCGTCAAGGATGGCCACATCGCCATCGAACTGCGCTTCGCGCCCCAGCTTCACCTCGGTGAAACCGGCAAGGAGAACAGCCTCGACGACGTGATGAAGGCTGCCATCGCCGGTCTCAAGGGCTCGCCCATCCCGGTCAAGCTGATCGTCTGCTCGCTGCGGCACGAAAATGGTGAAATGGCGCTCAAGCTCGCCGACATCGCCATCAAGTACCGTCGCTACGTCGGCGCATTCGACCTGGCTGCCAGCGAAACCGGATTCCCGGGTGTGCTCGATTGGTGGGTCCCCGCCGCTCAGCGCATCCAGGCCGCCGGTCTGAAGCTGACCATCCACCTCTGGGAAACCCAGGAGCCCACCGAACGCGACATCGAACTCCTCACCCTCCTGCGCATCGGACGCGTCGGGCACGGGGTGCGCGGTGACAAGCAGGGCAATCGGGTGATCGAGGTGTGCGTCACTTCCAACCTGGTCACCGGTCAGTACGCCACCATTGCCGACCACCCGGTCGACATTCTCTACCGCCAGGGCAAGCGCATCTGCATCAACACCGACGGAACGCTCTTCACTCAGGTCACCCTCAGTGGCGAGTACCGCAAGCTGGCAGAAACCTTCGGCTGGACTGAGCGCGATTTCCTCGTCGTCAACTTGACGGCGCTGGAAGCCTCGTCGTTCTGCCCCACCGTCAAGGCGATCCTCAAGGCCAAGCTGCTGCGCTTCTACAAGCCCTATCTCAAGGGCTGAACGCAGCAGAGTCTCAGTAGTGACTCGGTGATAGCGTTGGCGCAAGCTGACCTGTCACCTGTTGCTCTTTTCCTGTTACCAGTGTTCGTCAATCTCGGCGAGCATTTCATCAGCCGGCACAGGCCTCAGTGAGGTGGTGCCGGCATTTTTATTCACGATCACAAATCTCAAGGAGTACGAAAATGAAAGAAGTCAAAGCAACCGAGATCCTCGGCAACCCGAACCGCATCGACCAGCAGGTCGCATGCCCCCACTGCAGCGCGCGCGCCATGGCCTTCGAAGACGGCAGCATCATGTGCATCGCCGAGAACAAGTGCTTCAGCCCCGAAGCCGGCGATACCGAGATGTTTGCGCTGCGCAAGGCCTTCGATGCCAAACTCGGCATCACCCTGAGCCACCGCATCAACGCCACCATGATCATCCACCAGGGCGCGCTGAGCGACCGCTGCACTGGCACCCACGGCTAACAGCCGCGGTTCAGCCTAGATTCAGCAATCTCGACTGACCTCGAGAAACTGGTCCGAGTGAGGAATTGCTGCCCAGTCCACAAGACTGAGCGGCAGTTCCTTGCTTGTTTTTTTTCAAAACGGAAATCTAAAACCAGGAGACCTTATGACAAAGAAACCAGCTCTCAATGAGCCTATCGTCTTGTCGGGTCGAGTCTACCTTGCTGGCTTCCTTGCCCAGGAAGTGAGCGGATTCGACCTGCCAGCCACGCTTCGAGCGGGCGACATCAAGCTGCACAACGTGCCCAAGGCCGGCAAGCGTCAGCGCTATGGCCAGTCTGTGGAGTTCAGCGGCTTTTTTGCAGCCAGCATCTGGAACGGCAAGCGCTTTTGCCGCCTCCTCATGCGCAAGAAAGCTGCGATGGATGCCACTTACATGGGCATCGTCGAACTGCGCAGCAAGGCTCGCACCTGCGTGCTTGACCTGCGTCGGCTTTCGGCACTGCAAGCAGTTTGGGTGGCGGCGGACCATGGTTACGAAGTGACCTACAACGCTTCCAGCCATCCGCTCGCGCACACAGCACAGCCGGCCTCAGCAGTTCCCCCCGCGGCAATTTCGCCCACTGCCGATAAGCCCGTGGTCAAGGAAGTGACGCCGACAGCGGTGAACAAGGCCCCGACCACAGCCCCTACCAAGGTAGAAGTCGTCGTTTCTGTCGTGGTCGAAACGAGCAAGCCGGAAGCGGTTGAGCCTGTGACGATCAAGACCGCAGTCACTGCTGCGACATCACCGGTGGTGCCTGGCCAACAGCTGGCGCTCTTCCCCGACATGCCGGTTTCGACTGGCGGGAAGAAGCGTCGGCGCAAGCGCTGAGTAGTAAATCGCGTTGGCATCGGACCAACGATCACAACAGCCAACATGGAGGGACATCTTTGATGTTCAGTCAAAGCTAAACCTCGCTTTTCGGAGGGCGACATTGATTTGCCAAAGCCGTTTGTATGGCTAAGCAGAGAGATGTTCGGCTAGTGCCAATCGTTCAATGGTGAACGGTGCCCTCAACAACAGCGAGACCAACAATGACCTACTCGAAAGAGCTGCTCACCCAAGCCCACAAGCACTGCAGCAATAACCGCGATGCCATCAACGCCAGCACGGTGTGCGGCTGCTTCTACTGCGAAGCAACCTACGCCCCGAGCGAAGTGCGTGAGTATGTGTGTGGTGGCAAAGATGCAGTGTGCCCCAAGTGTGGCATAGACAGCGTCCTGGCTGATTCCAGCCTGGAAATCACTGCGCCCTTCCTGCGTGCCATGTACGACAGGTGGTTCAGCGATGACCTAGTGGAAGAAGTCAACGCTGACTAGCACGAGTCCAAGAACAAGGACAAGACGTAACTGAGAAAAGCAGCAGGAGTGACCTTCGGGCCTCCTGCTGCTTCTTTCTCTAAACGCAACCTGCTCTAAACGCAATCTTACAAGAAGAGCACAACGGAGTTATCGAGAGAATGACGAATAGGAACACCGAGACGACAACATCCACTGCTACTGCTGCCAAACCGGAACTGATCATGTATCTGCAGGGGCCTTACGAGCGCTTCCCCAGCTGCGTGCACAAGGTCGATGGTGAACTCGTCGCTACCTTCCGCTGGGAACGTGGATGGGTTTATGCCGACACTGCTCGGGCGGCCAATATCTTTCAGCGCGCTTTGGCCGTGATGCTGCTCAAGGCTGGCGATATCGTCTGTGGTTGGACGAAGAACGGCTGGCAGTTCGGCGAATATGTCGAAGGCAACGGCAAGAATCACATCTTCCGCACTGCCGATGGCACCACCTACAGCACTGAAGTGGCCGAACCCCACGCCTTCAAGCGCGGCGATGAAGTGCTGGCAAAAGTCGATGGTCAGTGGCTTCCCGGCGTATTCCAGAAGTATCAGGACGGACAATACTTCGTTCACCTGGCTCCTTCTTCTGGCTCCGTGCCGACGGAATGGCAGGTTTCGCATTTGGCATTTCCGCCTCAATGCCGTCAGCCGATTCTTCGCTCATAATCTGACCGATTAATCGCCCCTTAAAAATCTTGCGTGGGACTTGGCCTCTAGTCGAGCCCCTCGCTACTTAGTTTTCTGAAATTTTTTCTTTCATTCACGACAACTATATGCAGTAATAAAAACGGCAAAAATGAAAAACAATGGAGCTGCAAAAACGCCTGTACAAGCGCGGTTTTGCAGCATTCAAAAAAACAGTTGCTTGTTGTTTTTAGTGAAGGCTTATTTGAAGCCGTTCTTGATGGCTATTTGAAACGCGTGGCCAGCCACATGGGCAGCAGGAAGAAGAACTCCCGCAGGCTGCGCTGGCAGAGCAGGGCGTAGGTAGCAGTGGCAACGGCGTAGAAGGGCCAGCCCGCAGCGGCGGTGATGCCGAAGACGAAGCCGAAGGTGTAGACCATTGCCAGGTAGCCGATGCCGCCCAGAACCGAGTGCACGAAGTACCAGATGACAGTGTCGTTGCCGACCTTGCCGAAGACCTTGGCGGCCAGGATGCGTTGGTCGTAGAGGGTGAAGACCATGCCGAAGAGCAGGCCGAAGAGACCACCGGCCCACCACGACGACGAGATGGTGCCGAGCAGGGCCGCAGCGGCGCCGATGACGAGCATGGCGATGAGGCGGAAGAAGAATTCGTTTTTGGTGAGGCTCATGGAAAGCTCCAGAGAGTGGAAGTTGAAGGGAACGGTTGCCACTAGCGGCTATTGTCGGGGGCGGCAACCGTGAAAAGCGAAGAAGTAGAAACTAAGAAAGGCCTATCAAGCCTATCTGAAGCCCCTCGCTACTTGCGAGAAGGCGATGCCAGCGGCAGCTATCACGCCGAGGCCGGCGCAGGTCATCGCAGTGTATTGCGCGCCCAGCCAGAAGGTGCTGCCAGTGAGAGTACTGATGCCGCCGACCACCGACGCGAGAATGACAGTGACGAGGATGAATGCGGTGAGGTACTCGTGCGCGGTGAACAGCATGATGCCGAAGAACATCGCTATGTTTTGCAGGATATGCATGATTGCCTTTCGTTTATTTTTTTGTTCGGCCTTTAGCCGGGTTAGAGTGCGGGTGTGCAGCATTGGAGCAGGCATTGCCATTGCCGCACGTGAGTCTCCGTTGACCGGAGTGGATGGGAGAAGAAAGAAGTGAGGTGTGAGCCAAGCAAGCAGATGAGGCACCTGATGGCACCCCATCTGCTCAACGAGAACAGCTCGACGAAGGTCTTACTTGCCCTTGCGCGTCACCTTGACCATGCCGTCGACGAAGCCGGCGGTGATGGTGACCTTGACGGTCTGACCGCGGGTCTTGGTGAGCGACTCGATGTTGGTGACGTTGGCGTCGGCTTCGGGCAGGAAGCCCTTGATGCCGCCGATGTTGACGATCAGGCCGTGTTCGTTGCCGACCACGTCGCTGCCCACCACGGTGCACGAGACCTTGCTGCCCACGGGGAGCCGTTCCATCGCCTTCTTCACCGCCGCTGCCTTCTCCGAAACCCGCACGAAGGCACGACCGCCTTCGACACGCGCTTCGATGATTTCGACCTCGACGGTGCTGCCGGTGGTGAAGTTGTCGAGGCGGGTGCGCTGGGCCTTGGGGTGGTCGCCGGCGACTTCGCTGACGTGCAGCAGGCCCTTGATGCCACCGATGTCGACGAAGGCACCGAAGCAGTGCAGGCTGCCGTCGTTCTTGTCGCTCTTGGTGGTGGCGGGGCCGCTGATGGTGAGGCTGACGACTTCGCCGACGTTGATGGCGGAGACGGCGTCGATCAGGGCGTTCTCGCGCTCGATGCGGGCGGCTTCATCGCGCAGGGCGAAGACCATGGTCTCGCTCAGCTTGATGCGCGGCATCTGAACACCCTTGATCTCCTCCATGCCGGCGCTGACGATGGCCACTTCGATTTCGCTGCCGACGGCGTTGACCAGGCTGGCGAAGCGGGCGTCGCGCTCGGAGCGGTTGCGGCCGGCCAGGGCGATGACGGGCAGGTAGGCCATGGGGTTGCCGTCGATCTCGATGAGCAGGCCCTTGGCGTTGCGGTCCTTGCGGCGCGACACCTTGCCCATGACGATCTGGTTGACGGTGACATTGATCGGCGAGGAGGTCGGCGAGGAGGTCGTAGCGGTGGCGGCGCTGTCGGTGACCGTGGGGGCGTTGCAGGCGCAATCAGCCGGAGCGGCGCAGTTGCTGTCGCTGTCGGTCGGAGCGCTGGAAGCGGCGGCGTTGGCGAAAGCGGTATCGATCATGGCGTTGCCGTCGACGGGGGTGATGATGGTGTTCATGGCTAAATCTCCAGAAGGTGCCCGAGGGCTGGTTGAGAGAGAACAGAGTGTCAGGATGAACACGCTGCTCAGGAGCAAGAAACGCATCTGCCAAGTCTTCCTATCCGTTGGTAATTTGCTCAATCAAGTCTGCAGCTCCCAGTGTTCGACCCAGCGTCGTGAGACGTTGAAAAAGGCGTCGAAGTTAGGAGTGGTTCAGAGACTTGAGAAAGTTTTTCCAGGGGGATGGAGGTGAAAGATGTAGTTAACCCTCTCTCTCTGCGCCTGCGCCCTACAACTATTTTTTAGTTGGCTATTTCTATATAAGGGGGAGAAATACTTAGTCGTTTGAGGGTTAGTCCCTCTACCAACTAGCGACTGTCTACCTGTGAGCAAAAATTGCATGAGAAAAACGCAATGATTGTTTTAGCTGGCGCACCCTCTAATATTTCCGGCAACAGATGCTGCTTTCGAAGCAATAGCAAGTGATTGCGGCTTGACTACGGAATATAGGAGACGGGCTTTTTGTGAGAATGGTCCAAGCTTTCAGATCGGCACTTTTTCTGTTCAAAACTCTCGTATTGGTAGCTCTGCTTTGCTCTTGAAGATAATTGCGATAACCTAACGATTGTCGAGAGGCGTAAAGAAAAGTTGTAAAACTGACACAGATTTGTTGCTGAAGATGAATCGACTGATTCCCAACTTCAATTTAGTCCTTTCAGTTAGTTCTTCCAGCGCATGTCTTTCGGCGGTCCAATAGATAGCTCGATACACACTGTAAATGAGAGTTTAACAAGGAGACGGTATGCTAGGAGTGTTCCACGATTTAGAGACCTATGGTCACGAGCAAGTCACCTTCTTTCATGACAAAGAAAGTGGTTTGAAAGCCATTATTGGCGTACACAGCACCGTTCTAGGGCCAGCCCTCGGCGGTTGCAGAATGTGGAAGTACACCGACGAACAAGCCGCTGTTCGCGACGTTTTGAGACTGTCACGGGGCATGACCTTCAAGGCTGCTGTGGCTGGTTTGAAATTGGGTGGCGGTAAGGCTGTAATCATGGCTGATTCGCATACTGAAAAAACTCCAGAAATGCTCAAAGCCTTTGCTCGCGCAGTCGAATCGTTGCAAGGTAAGTACATCACCGCTGAAGATGTCGGCATGACTGTCGGCGATATCGACACTATGCGTGGTATCACCAAGTATGCTGTTGGCGGCTCTAATGAAGGCGGCAGTGGCGACCCATCAGGTATGACTGCTTTCGGCGTATTTCAAGGTATGAAAGCGGCTTACAAGTTTGCTGGTTTAGGCGAAAGTCTTGAAGGCGTTAAAGTGGCAATTCAAGGCGTAGGCAATGTTGGTTATCACCTGGCCAGCTACTTATCTGCTGCCGGGGCTAAGCTGATCATCACTGATATTTATCCTGGTCAAGTTGAAAAAGTTGTGCAAGAGTTTTGTGCTGAAGTTGTAGCTCCTGACCAAATCTACGGCGTCGACTGCGATATCTTCGCTCCTTGCGCACTAGGTTCTGCTCTTAACGCTCGCACTATTCCACAACTGAAGTGTAAAGTTGTCGCTGGTTCAGCAAACAATCAGCTAGAAGTTGATTCTGACGGCTTCGATCTCTTTAGCCGCGGTATTGTTTATGCTCCAGACTATGCCATCAATTCAGGTGGCTTGATCAACGTTGCTGCCGAACTTGATGGTTACAACCATGAGAAAGTCGTGGCTAAGGTTTCTCAGGTCTACAATACGATTGCAAATATCCTTGAAATCTCGGCCAGTCAGGGCATCCCTCCTCATCAAGCTGCTGACACTCTTGCTCAGCAAAAGCTTGAGCAAGGAAAAAAGCTTCAGGCTGCTAGCAAACTGGTTTCGTGCACTTCCAGATAATCGACGCTAGAATCGTCTAGAATTATGCCAATATTTCTAGACGATTTTTTAGGGTCATTTTCTGAGCACTCCTAGTTTCAACACGATATACCCCACATTGAACTGCCCTTTCTGCCATGAAAGCATCAGCTCCGGTGTGGGGTTTCGTGTTGGTGCCTTAATTAACCACTCATACAAAATTGGTGACACTCTTTTGTGGGATGGTCCGGTTTGCAGGCCCGAGGTTAAACCGCCGGCGGGCAATATCCGTTCGATTGGCTATTTTAACTGCGACAATCTACGCTGCTCGACGTGGAGTGATTGCTTTCCTGACGTGCAGCAAGTTGTGGTGGTGGTTGAGAATAATGTGCTCGTGGCGGTTGAGTTGCATAAATTGTTAGACGAAGTGGAGCAATTTCAGATACTTGAAGTAAGCTGAAGTCTTCATAGATTCAATTGATGAACCGGGTGACGCTGCTGATTTTCTGTTATAAATCGAGAAGTAGAGTTTCAGAGTTTGTAGTCTAGGTCTAGAGTTTGGAGTATCATTCTAAAACTTGCACTAGGATTGTTCACATCATGGCCGACGTTCTCAAAGCAAAAATATTTTCGAGGGTCTTTTCAAAGGTCGGTTGTAAGCGCCTTTTAGTGGGTTTATCTTTGGGCTTGATTGCCAGCAGTGTTGTCGCCCCCCCAGCCCAAGCGCAATTTCCCTACTGGTATTTTGGTATTGGTCAATCGCTGCTTTATCCCTTAACTAGAGGCCTCGGCATGCCTTACCTTGGGGGGCCTTACAGCGCTAACCCTTTTTATGCCACTAGCTCGTATTTGCGGCGTACTGCCGGTCGCGCATCGCAATTCCCCTATATTTATCCGTTCAATCCCAATAGCTTTGGTCCCTATGGCTATCGCAATGCTGGTATGCCACCAGGAAACGCAACCCAGGCCCAAGGGGATGGCATGGTTGACCCCAATACGGGTCGCAGTTTAGACCCTGACGACCCTCAGAGCCAAGCTAGCCAAAGTGGATCTACTCAAAATGGCTCAGCGCCGAACTTCTATTTGCCTGGGCCGCAGACTCAATATCAAACTCTTTATGGACAGCCCAATCAAGGGTCAATGCCGCCTCAATTTGGTACAGTGCCGCAAGCAGTGCCGGGGCAAAATCTTCAGGGCCAAGTGATGCCTAATCAGGCCATGACTACGCCTATGCAAACTGATGCCAACGGCCAACCTGTTATGCTTTCCAACCCCTACACTATGCCACCTAAAGCTCCAAAACATGGTCGCAATAAATCAAAGGCAGCAAAAATAGACAAGAACGAAAATGCGGTATCGCCTGCGGTGCCGGCTTCGTCTCAGCCTTATATGCCCTCTAACACTGGAATGGCCAATGCTGCACCAATAGGAAATGCTGCAGCTCCGTCGCCGTTAGCTGACGGTTTTGTCGATCACTTGGTGACAAAATACGACGGTCATATGGGCAATGCTCTCAATAATAGCGATACGCGCAACTGGGCTAAGGCAATGGGTTTGATCGATGATCAACACAGCTTAGAGGCGATGCCAGCCGATCGCATTGAGGTGATGGGGCGCATTCTCAAAGATAGCACCCTTGATTCAGTCTCTAAAGTTGACGCCATGCGGATCTTGCTCAAACAAAAACCAGCGACAAAATAAGCAAAAGCTAGTTAGCAGCTAACCAAAACACTCAGGTTGTCAATTGTGGCGTGAACTGCGCTACTAATTTGCGCCTTAATTACTTAGAGAAAGCTTGTTAATCGCTATTTTGCCGGTTCATCAAGGTTCATTGTGCTTGAGCTGTAGTAGGGCGATTGAGTAGTTTGACTATGTCAAAGTTCTCAACTATTTCCACTTACCACAGGTTTCCTTCTCTTCTCAATTCGTTCTCACTAAACCCTTCTATAACCTTTCTCTGTCTAGCTTTTACCAATTTTGGCAAGGCTGGCGTTAACATACGGAGGTGCATATGGCTTATCCGAAAGACTTTTATCCCAATCTCTCCGCCCTCAAGCGCGATCTTGTCAAAAATAAGCACTATCGCACCAAAATTGTCGACAAGGGCACCGACATCACTGTTATCGCACCCCATGGTGGATTCATCGAACCAGGCAGTTCCTACATCGCTCGAGCTGTGGCCGGTTCGCAACTGAATCTCTATGACTTTCAGGGTTTGCGTCGGCGCCGAGCACAAGAGCTGCATGTCACTTCTACCCGCTTTCGCTGCCGACGTTTGAACGACTTGTTGCTTCACACTCGCGTTGCCCTTTCCATTCACTCGATGGGTGATCAGGGTCCCGGCGAAATCTGGATTGGCGGCTTGAACCTTGAACTGAAGCAGCGCGTTTGCGATCAGCTCAGTGCTTCTGGTTTTGTTGTGAACGGTGATTCGCCACGTTATCGCGGTGTTCATCCAGGCAATATCGTCAATCTGGCCAGTGAGCGCGGTGTGCAAATTGAACTGTCCGGCAATGTCATTGCTGGCATGTTCGCCATGGAGGGCCCGCCCTTTGGTCGCAGAGTAACTCAATTGCCTACCACTGAGCGTTTCGACGCCTTTGTTGGGGCTGTGCGCACTGCTTTGGGCCTTGAGGCTGCTGCTTGAACTTTCAAAACGGGAAATCTCCGAGTGGCTGAAACCGGCATTGAATGCTGGTCGATGCCTCTCGGGGATTTTTCTACTTTCGGTTTTCTGTCACTAACCTGTTGCTTTTGTTCTTGAACTTGTTTTTTGTTTCGTTTCGGTTTCTTTTTTTTGCCCCAGCTATTACTTGCCGTAGTTGTTGAATGGTTTTACTTGAGTCTGAAAACGTCCATTTGTTATGACTTTTCGGGAAACATTAGAGGAGGTGTCAGCTCTGCCATTGGTCAGGCAAGAGGCTTTCTGCAAGCTGGAATATTAAAACTTATGAGCTAGCGCTAATTTAGCTATCTGATCTCTTGTCTATGACTATTAACTCCTAGGTAAAGAGCTTGTCTTACTTAGATTCAAGAGATTAGGCTCGTCTTATCATCTCTCTTCTATAAACAAGTAAACAAAGCTCTTAAGAAATAAACCCCCTCTATCTCCATGTGGCTCTTTCCCCTTGCACTCGCAAGACATAGCTGCACGATTTCCCGTCTAGGGCTAATTGGTTTTGTCTCGAAGCGTTTTCCCTTCTCCCTGTTGAGAAGACGTTTCCTGCCGCTAACCGCAATTTTTCTCTTAATCAACCAAGAAAAAACAACAGGATAAAAGCTATGGAACACATCGGAATCCTCGGCGGTACCTTTGACCCTGTGACAGAGGGCCATTTGCACATCGCCCGCACAGTTGGTCGCATGCTTGGCCTCGATAGGGTCTTGCTTGTTACCGCCGGCAGTCCTCCCCACAAACCTCGTAACGTCCTCGATGCTGAGCTTCGTCACGAAATGGTTGAGGTTGCCGTTCATGGCAATGCCGGTATCGAAGCCAGTCGTTTGGAATTGGATCATGGCGTCTCGTACACCATCGATGCCGTCAAGGCATTGCGTCGTCTTCTTCCTGACGGTGGCCGCAATACTCGCATCAGCTTCATCACCAGCGCCGAATACCTCAACCCCGAAAACCCCAGCAACTTCCGCACCTGGAAAGGCGTGGATGAGCTGATCACGATGATTGACTTGGTTGTCACTCCTCGTGGTTGGATGACTGCTGAAGTGGCCGCGGATTGGGCGAAAACGCTCTGCCTCGACAACGTCAAAATCGTCGACGTTCCCCCAATGCCGGTCTCCAGTGGTATGGTCAAGAGCGCACTGCGTGACGGACTGAGCATCGACCACATGGTGCCCAGCGCCGTTGCCGACTTGATCAAGACACGCGGGTACTATCGATGAATTCAGCAACGAGTTCAGCAATGAATTCAGCAACGAGTTCAGGGCACAGTCACCGATTGCTTCGACCTCCTCGAAAGCTCTCACTGTCTCTCAATCACCACAACCAGGTTCACTGTCTTGAGGGTCATCCACGAGTCAAACTGTTGCCAAACAGCTTGCTCTGGATGACTCTCTTGATGAACCGCCGAAAATGCATATGAGCCCACAAAGCCCCTATGCATTTTTTGGTTCTCACGACTACTATTAGAACTAGTATAAAGCGAAAGAGAAAAAATCCCAAGGTTAGACCATGCCACTGATTGGCACGTTTCACTCAGCAGCTTTTCTCTTACCGACTGGTTCTTGATTGGCGTAGTCTAGTTCACGATTTCTCGGTCATGCTCACTTTCGCTACTTCGATTGCCACTACTAGCTGGTTGCTTCTTGGCGCTTGGCTCAAGCGACTTTGGCGGCCTTTATCAAACTGCGAAACAGCCTTTTATTGGCTTATAGTCTTGCTCCGGATGCCATTGCACGCCTACCAAATAGTCACGCTTGCTGTGGCTTAATCCTTCGGCAATGCCGTCATATAGTTTTGTTATCTAACCAAGCTTATGAGAGCTTAGCGCTTAGGCAGTGGCATACCAGAGAACCAGGCCCAAAATCTCACCCAAGGGTTGCTCTCTAGTTTTTCTAAATCGCTTTCAACCATGTTCAGGTGTTTGCGATGGGCGGCCAACACTTTTTCTAATATGGCAATTTGCTGATCTTTTTCTTCAAGCATGCGCTCACGTTTGACCAATTGCATGTTGCGCTGTTCGACAATATCTTTGTAGTCAAAATTTTCAAGTTCGAGAACAATAGCCCGGGCTGCTTTTGCTCTAAATTCGGGCAAGAAACTCAATTGTGCTTCCATGGTGTCCACCTGGCTCTCTAAATAACCGATGCGATGCATGGCGCCGCTAAGACGGTCGGAGGTAAATGTCAGTTGTTCAAGAATTTTGGCAACGCTCGAATTTGTGAGCGTTTCGCGTTCTTGCTTAGAAAAAAATCTTTCATGGGGAGGAATATACTGAGCTGCACCGTCAGCAATGGCAGCACCCGAATCGAGAGCGGCGAGCAGGCGGTCGTAGGTTTTGGCGCTGAGATTTGGTGTCATATCTATAACATCTTGTGTTGCTAGCGTTTGGGGCATTTCGCCGGCGTTTTGCATCGGGGTGTTCCTCTTCAGTTCACACAATTATGGTGCTCTAGTGTTGGTATGTCCAGAGCTGATGGGGATTCCAAGTGCCATTTTCTGCTGTCAGAAACGAGCAATAGTAAGCGCCAGCCTTTATTTTGAGGTTTAATTTTGGAAATTTTGTTGCTTTTGTTGCAGGCTTCAAGCACCTGGTTTATGACCGGTTTAATTTGGTTTGTTCAGGTTGTGCATTATCCGCTATATGACCGTGTCGGATTGGCTGAGTTTCAGCTCTACGAGCGCGATCATTGTGCTCTTACTACTTTGGTTGTCGCACCGATGATGGTGGCCGAGTTGCTATCAGGGGTGATGCTACTTGTTTCTCGACCGAAGGCCGTGGGATTGACCGAAGTGATACTGGGTTTGGTATTACTGGCAGTGATTTGGCTGTCTACCCTGTTTATCGCTGACAGTTTGCATGGTGCGTTAGCTTCGTCATTTCAGGTGGGACCATACCGGGCTCTGATTGCTTGGAATTGGCTGAGAACAGTAGCTTGGAGCCTTCGCGCCTTGCTCGTCACCTACATGTGTTACCGCTGTATGCACTGAACAGCCGCGGCATTCAGTCGCTAGCTTGCTTTGAAACTTTGTTCTGAAACCTTGTCTGTAGCTCTTCTTTTTCTTGAGCAGCTCGCGCAGTTGCGCTATCCGCTTTTTCTGTCGCACACCTCTTGGCAACGAGTCCTGCAGCCACTTCTTGATGTCTTTAAGCTTTCTCTTAAGCTAATCAAAGCTGCGTATAGAAGTTTTTGAGTCTCTTAACTCTGTAAGGTGTAGATCTAAATCTTTGCAACCAAAACTTTTCTAGAACTTCAAGACACCCAAAACCCGCAACCATCTCTAGCTTAATAACCTTGCTGTCTGACCCTCCGATAGGAGCGCCGGCGGCTTTGCCCTGTGCTTTTACAGCTCTGGGCTAGGAGAACACCATGTTTGAACACCTACTCGAAGTCTTACAGTCTCTGCCGGGACGTGTAGGAAAGAGCTTCGACGAAACATTTCGCTCGCTCAAAGAGCGCAATTTTCGCGTCTATAACACCGGCATGTTTATCTCCAGCATTGGCACCTGGATGCAAGGCGTAGCGCTGAGTTGGTTGGTTTACCGCCTGACTGGTTCTGCTGCTGCCCTTGGTCTCGTCACGTTTGCTAGCAATCTGCCCTTGCTCTTGCTCACCTTCGTTGGTGGCATGACTGCCGATCGCTTTGACAGACGCAAAATTCTTTTGATCACCAACTCGATTGCCATGCTGCAAGCCATTGTGCTCACAGTTCTGGTTTTCACCGGTCATGCCAGCATAACCTGGATTATCGTACTGGCAGCAATTCTCGGTTGTACGACAGCCTTTGAAGTGCCGACCCGCCAGTCGCTAGTGCCCATGCTCATCAGCGACAAGAGCTCGATATCGAATGCCATTGGCTTGTCGTCTGCTACTTTCCATGTCTCGCGCATGGTTGGTCCGGCGCTCGGTGGCCTTTTGATTGCAGGAGTGGGTGAGCAGATGTGTTTCGCCATCAACGCTCTCAGTTTTGTCGCTGCTCTCACCGGCCTGTGGCTGGTACGTTTGCCGCCCAAGGAAGAGAAACCTGTGCTCAACGCTGGCGAGAAAGCCGCTGAGAATGCCGTTGCTCATGCCAAGTTTATGGCTGTGTTGAAGCGCCCAGGCGTCTATACATTGCTGTTTCTGGCTGCCTTCGTCAGCACTTTTGGTCTGCAGTATTCGGTGCTGATGCCCGTTATTGCCGACAAGCTCTTGCACGGAGAATCAGTCGCTTACGGCTTTCTCTCTGCTGCTGGCGGTGTGGGAGCTTTGGCTGGTGCCCTTACTGTTGCCTTCATGGGCGATCGTCAGGGCTTGCGCAAGCGCATCGGCTGGGCTTGTTTGGGCCTTTCGCTAGCCTTGGCACTGTTGGCGTTCTCTCAGTTCATGATACTTTCAGTGGTGGCGATTTTGGCAGCCGGCAGCTGTCTTTCGATGCACTGGACTGGCGGCAATTCGCTGATGCAGCAATGCGTTGAGCCCTCTTCGCGGGGCAAGCTCATGGGAGTGTACACCACTTTCACTCTGGGTTTGGCACCCTTTACCGCCTTGATTGCTGGTTGGTCGGCGGAGCATTTCGGTGTTTCGACTGCTCTGCTTATCAGCGCTAGCGGTATGTTGGTGGGCTCAGTGCTTTATCTCATCAAGGTGAGAAAGCTGGCTGACGCGTGTTTGTAAAGCTTGTCTTTGGGCAAGCTGTGAGGAATGGTCGCCGCTTTTTCTGCATCAGCAGAGGAGCGGCGGCCTTTTTTCTCAAATTTGTTCAACTATAAAGAGTAGCAGTGTGAGCTTTTTTATCAATATGGGCACAAGAAGAAAGTATGATAAGTGCTGTTCTAGAAACGGGTGTCGAGGAAAAAATGCAGGAGCAGAATCAAAGTTTAGCCGGCGAGGATGGGCTGGAAATTTTGCAAGTGGCTTTTAGTATTTACGGCTCGCCTGAAACACCTAGTCGCAAAGAGTGTTTGCGTTTAATGGCCAAACAGTTACCTGGTTTGAGTGAACGCGAGTATGCCTCAGCCTGGAACCGCGTTAATCTGCTCTATGAGCAAGCCTGTAAGTTAGCTTTTCGCTGGGCCAATGAAAACCCACCAGGGGCTGAAATTGATGAAGAAGTTGTGGAAAGTATCTTTCTCGATGAAATTGCTCGCAAGTGTCAGGGTTTTACCCGTGACCAGTATCGTGGTGCTCTCATGCACGGCTTTGATCGCGGAATTTTCTAGACTCAGTTTTTGTTCTAGGTAGAACCGGAACTGTAGTTTCAGTACCTACCCGTAGTTTCAGTACCTACCCGTAGTTTCAAGACCTACCCGTATTTCAGCTCGTGCTCTAGCCGCTCGCAAGCGAGGCTAAGTTCGTCAAAGAGATAAGAGTCGCTGGCATCAGCAATGGGCAGATAAAAAGCCCGAGTTTGCTCTAAGTAGCGCAGCTGAAAACCTTTGTCGAGAAGTTCGGTGGCATCACGCACATTATCTAGACGGTCAGCCAGTTTAACCAGTTTGGTTTCAACGCTAGCTTGGCTGATACGATCGTGATAAGTTTTCAGCTTTTGCTCTTTCTCGGCCTTTGTCTCTGTGTCTTTGAAAGATGGTTTAGTGAGAATTGATACCATCATCGCTATTGGTCGACCAAAGTGTTCTTCGATATAGGCAATAGTCACCTTGCCGTTTGAAACTTCTACAGTGTCATGCAGTAATGCCGCAGCTATGGCGATCGGCTCTTTTAGCTCCAACTCTTCAGCGATAATCAGGGCGACCCTCATGGGGTGCACAATGTAAGGAGCGGCTTGATTGGGATTTAGCTTAGTCGGGCGACGGCTCTGCTTGGCGTGGGTTTCTTCGGCCAATGTTAGAGCTTTTCCTAGCATTACCTTGTCGAGCACTTTGAATGACTCGATGGCGAGCAGCAGGCGGTGGCGCAAGGTGCCTGCTAGTTTGTTGACTGGTTGAGGTTTGGGAGCTGCCGGCATGTATGTCTATGGACACCCTAATTAGTGGCATGAGTAACTGAAGTTTACTGAAATGCTGAGTAACTTTCTCAAGATATCGTACTGAGGGCGATTCTTTCAAGTTTGCTTCAGCTTGGCTTCTTCGATATGCCCGAAATAACTAAGAGTCGCACTTAAATCCAAAGTCTTTCCTCTGTTTTTCTAACTTTTTATCTTGTTACTGTATTAAGTAGTTGGCTTCCCGGAAATTTTTTTGAAGCAATTTACACTAAATAAAAAATGGGGGGCAAACACAAAAGTGTATCTGCCCCCCAAGTTGCACCAAGTTTACTTGTTCTTTTTGTTCTTCTTGTCTTTCTTGTCCTTTTTGCTCTTCTTGTCGCCCTTCTTGCTTTTGCCGTCTTTCTTCTTCTTTTTGGACGACTTGGCGGTAGGAGCTACTTCGGGAACAGCGGGAATGGGAACAGCGGGAATGGTACAGGACACCGGAGCTTCAACCACTGTGCCTTTGCCCGGCTCCTTGGTCGAAGATGCAGTAGCAGTCGAGCTATCAGCCGTGTCGACGCCCTGGGTGCCGATGGGTGAGTCGAGGGGAATGGGCCGATCTTTCTCGTCTACGGCGACGAAGATAGCTTCGCCTTCGGTGACGGGAATTGTCTGCCCACGCCTTTCGGCTTCCACTTTGACGCGAATGGTGACAGAGGTGCGGCCGGTTTTGATGATGTCAGCCCAGAAAGTGAGGATGTCGCCGACTTTCACTGGGCGCTCGAAAATCACTTCCTTCATGCACACTGTGACGGTGCGGTGCATGGTGGCAGCGCGAGCGGCAACGCCAGCGGCGATGTCGATGTTAGAAAGAATGACGCCGCCGAAAATGTTGCCCGATGGATTGGTATCTTTCGGGAACATAACGACGCGAATGGCGGGACATTTTGTCTGGCAATTCATAAGGTTATCTCCTGGTAAGCAGGTTAGTGGGTGGTTTTTTAGGCCAGAAGAAATCACTCTCCACGCGCATACTTAATGCGTTTGATGAGGTCAGTGAGCGAGCTCTCCGTGCGACGAGAGCGGGCATAGGTGGGCACAGCACAGAGCAGGCATTGGTCGTTGTAGAGAGCCTTGAGCTCTTTGATGCCGTTGGCCTGAATTCTTGCTGCAACTTTTGCCAAATCTGTGCTAGTTAAGGCGCTGCTGCTCAAAACGCTGCTGGTAGACTGCAGCTCTAAAGCTTGCAGAGAGGCGGCAACGATGTGACGGGCCTCAGCTTCTTCGCTGTCGAAATTGGTACCGGTGATGGTGGTAACCAGTTTCTTCACAGCGCTTTCATCGCTATCAGTCCAGGTCAATACTTCTTTGAGCGAGCGCTCTGCCAGGCAGGGCAGGCTGGTGTTGAGAGCAGCATCGACCAGCACAGGCACCAGTGCTTGGATGAAGGCGTGAGGCAAAGAAACTACCTCGCTGCCATCAAGGGTGGTGAAAGAGAAAGCGCTGCCGGGTGACGAAGCTTTGTTCAGGCGGCTGGTGAGGTCGCTGACATAGAGGTCGCCGTGGGCAATCTTCAACTGTCTGACAGCTTCGATGGCGGCCATTGCTCGAATGACGTCTGGGGGATGAGCGTCGAAGGAGCCTTTGCCAATGAGGTTGCCGCTGTAGCTCAGCAGACTGTCTTTGTGGTCGGCGCTGAAGTTGAGCATGAGGCCGTTGGCAAACATCGGACCGAAGTTAAGTACACCAGCCATATCAGCGGCAAATTCTAGTGAGAATGTGCGGGCTAGATGGCGGGAAAATTCTTCGGCAGTGAGGTCGCGTTTGCGAGCTGAAGGTTGCACCAGATGGTGTACCCTTTTGCTCACTTTGTTATTGGGGCCAGGTAAGCTCAATTTGCCTGTGCTGAAGGCCTTGGCCACAGCTGCTTCTAGTGCGTCTGCCATCTCAGCGGCAAAGCCGTTGAGAATAGAGTGAATACCGTGACCGCCAACTTCGTGGCCGTCCAGCACCCAGAGCGGCAAACAGAACATCTGCGAGGCCGGTTTACAAATCAGTGACAGGGGCATCTCGCGCGATGGCACCACGGTGTAAGGACCACTTCCTGGTTCATCAACGAAGAAGCCGAGGGGGTCGAGCTCTGGCCAGCTGCCTGAATTCTGGTTCAGTTGGCGAATTTTTTCGTCACTGATAAACCGTTGGTAGAGGTTGCTAGCAAGAGCCAGATAGGCTTTTAGCTCGGTTTCATGTTTTCCGGAACGCAGCTGCACAATTGGTGCGGCCAAGACCTTGAACGCTTCTTCCAGCTGCGCCAGTACGTGCTTGCGCTTGAGGATGTTGCGCAGGCCGCCGTTTTTGACGATGGGTTCTGCTTGTTCAACGGCATTGATGAGAACGTTGACATAGGCAGCATGGTAGCGGGAAGGCAGCAAGGTGAGGCCGTCTTGAGCTGTGGTCTTGTAGATATCAATCTCGTTGTCGCCGGTCGCTGCTTTTGAGGCTGAGCTTGAGAATGGATTAGGGACGCTGACAGGCTGGGCAAGCCGACTGCGAAGTTGTTTGACCGTGGTGGCAAAATTGCCGAAGCCAAGGTAACTGAGGTTGTCTCCTCTGGTGGTTTGATTAGACATATAGGCTCGCTTTCTCTGTCGGTTAACAGTCGCTCACGCAGTCGGCGCAAGAAATGGCATGAATTAGAGAAGTGGTGGTGGTGATGGCTTGTTTGGGGCCTTGATTGAACAGGAATGTTCTTGAGTGAAATTAAAAGTAAATTGCGCACTTAAACTATTAACTTCATGACTGTGATTACAAGTGCTTAGCTGGTTAGACAGATAAATCATTGAAAGTAAATTCTTCTTGGCAACTTTTTGGTAACTGTGTTTCTTCGTAGCCAAGCTGGGAATGATAGAAGTTGGCCGCCAGATTTCTGCCAATTAGCGTGGTTTGCGCTATCGCTTGAAAACGACCCGGCCAGCGTTTGCTCAATTTGGTATAGTCAACGTCAGTTTTGAGAGAGTGTATTTGTGTCCGAAGCAAGTCCAGACAACAAAGAGCAAGGGGAGCAGGGTGTAGCGGATTCAGCCGCTGCGGCATCTGCCGTTGTTAACCCTGAAGCCGTGCTAGAACAAAAATCTGATGGTGAACTTGATTCTGTATCTGATTCTCACTCTGGTTCTGTGTCTAATGTAGCATTGGGTGTGGTATCAGATGTGGTGCCAGATTCTGCGGCTCAATCTAAACCAGAACCTAATCCAGAACCTAAATTGGAATCTAAGTCAGCGCCTAAGCCAGCTAGTTCTGCTGCCCCGGCCAAGCACGGAAATCCGTTTGTACTCGGTCTAGTGGCCGTTGCTGGTGCCGTGGTGGTAACCATTATCACTTGCGATATTTTTGACCAAAAATTGCCTGATTTCTTGCAGCCTTTTGAGCCTAGTTTAGACAAACATATTCGCTATGGCCTTGGCTATGGAACTGGAGCAAAAGACTGGCGCAATGAGCTTTTGATTGAGCAAACGATTTGGAGCAGTGAAGTCAACAAAATTAGACTTGGGCAAAACAACGCCAAGCCTGAAATGTATAAGCGCGATTATCTCTTTTACTTGGCTGACTCATACTATCGCGATGAACCTCACTTTGTAGAGGCTAAAGCGGCATATTTGGCTGGTCGCGCTGAACCGTTAGTGCCTCATAAGCCTGGCTATGATATCGGACCCTCTGAGCTTGCTAGTAAGATTGGCTATTCGGCCATGCGTAGCGGTTCATATGCCGAAGCCGTGAAATATTTAAAAGAGGCAATTGCCATTTGTGACGGCGACAAAGAGCCAAGTAGGCAAATGGAGAATGGCGGACGATCTAATTTTTGTCTTGATGTTCTAACCGAATGCGAAATTAGGCAAAATCATTTGGCTGAGGCGCAGAAGATAATCAATGAACGCTTAAAGCGCATTAAGCTACCAGGCATTGAAGGTACGGTTGAATGGTACTTACTTTTTAACAATGCCATGCTGCAGGAAAAGCTTGGTAAATATAGTGAGGCCGAGGCTTACTATAAAAAAGCCGTTGTTCAGCACGAACAAGACGATAAGAATCGCGGCGCTTTGCCTAGTAGCTCTAAAGATAATAACCGCATGCTCGCTTATGTATTGCGAGAGTATGCTCGCTTCTTGCGCACCCAAAAACGCGCCAGCGAGAGTTACGACCTGATGGACAGGGCTGTTGGAATTATGAACAACGCTCCTTAGGTGTAGCTATTGCCATTGGGCAAACAGTGAGTTATTCAGGAAGCAGTTATGAGTTAGTTGCGTCGATCTGGTGTTCGTTCGGTTTTCAACAGCTCGCGCAGCTATCCCTCTTGACAAGTCACGGGTGGCCGTTCTCTGGGCGGCCTCTCGCGCAATGCACAGGTATTCCTCTGGCAATGATCGAGGTCTTAACTACTTGTCGCTTAGTTGTAGCTAATAGCCTCTATAACACATGACATCAGTACTCTCTCTTTAGTAAGACTAGATATCCTTCTTTTTCACTTCCAGATCAAAGCAATCAATCACAAAAACACACGCCTTGCCTTCCTCAGCTTCTTACCTGGCTCAATCATGACGCCTGGACGCTGCACGGAACAGACATTGTGGAAGTGAAAGAACGCACCTCTCTGACTAATTTTGATCGGCAAGGTATGTGAACTCGAGGAGCAATGAAACAAGTCCATATGGACGCTAGGACACTTCGGTTCTAGTCAACATTGGGAGTTACTCTCATGGAAACTAAAACGAGCATTTTCAGCTTGTCACTTTGGCGCAGCGTCATCGCGTTGGCCAAACCTTTCTTTACTTCACGGGCCAAGTCAGAGATGACTGTTCCGATTCCGTTCTTCCCCATCAAGTTCAACGTCCAAGATCGAGTGAAAGCGTGGGGCCTTGTTGGTCTGCTGTTCCTCTTCCTGGTCGGCGTGAACAAGATGAACGCCATGATCAACGGCGCCTACGGCGATTTCCAGAACGCTCTTCCCGACGCTGCCAAAGATGGCAGTCTGGCGGCAGTGGCCTGGAACAACCTCTACTTCCTCGCTGGCATCTTCATCGCCGCAGTTCCGGTCGTGGTTATCTACGCCTGGTTGCGCGGCTTGCTGGTGATCGTGTGGCGCAAGTGGCTGACTGAGTTCATGCTCAAGCAGTACTTCACCAACCGCAACTACTACCGCATTTCTGCCAGCTCGCTGGTCGATAACCCTGACGAACGTATTGCCAATGACGTGGAAGGATACGTCGGCGGTGCGCTTACTCTGGTTCTGTCGGTGGTTGACGCTGTGGTCACGCTGTTCTTCTTCACCCAGATTCTCTACGGCCTTTCGCACTCGCTCACGGCCGTGGCCATTCTCTACTCGACCTTCGGTACCCTGATCTCGGCCTGGCTGTCCATTCGCTTGATTCGCTTCAAGTACAACCAGCAGCGCCTCGAAGCGGACTACCGCTACGGCCTGATCAACCTGCGTAACAACGTCGAGCCCATCGCCTTCTACCAGGGCGAAAAGGCTGAATGGAAGCAGCTGCTGCAGCGTTTCCACGCGGCCATCAAGAACAACATGTCGCTGATCGGATATCAGCGGCGCGTCAGCTTCTTCACCACCTGGTTCGACTACTTCGTCGCCATCGTGCCCTTCGCTGTCATCCTGCCGATCTACCTGCATGGTGACGTCAAGATCGGTGCTTTCACCCAGGCCAACATGGCCTTCGGTCAGGTGCTCGGTGCCCTCGCCATCTTCGTCTCGCAGATCGGCACGATCAGCTCGTTTGCTGCCTACGTCACTCGTTTGACCGGCTTGCAGACAGCCCTCGACGCCAAAGATTTGGCGGACACCGAAGGCCACACCGCCATCACCACCACCATTGGTGACAAGATTGCCCTCAACGGCGTCACGCTCATGACCCCAGACTACAAGCGTCTGCTCGTCGAGAACGTGACCACCGAAGTGCCGCTCGGCACGGGCATCATCATCAAGGGCCCCAGCGGCAGCGGCAAGAGTTCGCTCTTGCGTGCCATCGCTGGTCTGTGGCGTTCGGGCAAGGGCGACATCACTCGTCCTGAGCTGACCTCGCTGATGTTCCTCTCGCAGAAGCCCTACATGAGCCTCGGCTCGCTTCGCGACCAGCTGCTCTACCCGCACGTTCGCACCGACCTCTCGGACGCGGACCTGATTGCGGCTCTCGAACGGGCTAACGTTGGCTTCCTGGCCACGCGTTACCCTGGTGGCCTCGACGGCTTCCCTGGCGAAGGTCAGGAAGGCGTCTTCCGTCCCTGGAGCGATGAACTGTCGCCGGGCGAACAGCAGCGTTTGGCCTTCGCCCGCCTGCTGATCGCGCGTCCCAAGTTCGTCTTCCTTGACGAAGCCACAAGCGCCCTCGACATCGCCAATGAAGAGCTGCTTTACCGCACTCTGCAGACGATCGGCGCCACCTACGTTTCTGTCGGCCACCGTCCTTCCCTGGACGGCTATCACCACCAGTCGCTCACCCTCGCAGGTGACGGCAAGTGGGAGCTGCTGCAGAACACCAAGAAGTAATCGGCAGACATTCTGCTGATTGCTGGGCTGAGTGAAGACTCAGCTTTTGATAAAGCTCCAGGCGCCATTTGGTGCCTGGAGCATGCGAATTCTCCAATCACTCAAGTGCCTTACCAAAGGCATGGTCTATCCAGACCAAATCTCAAAGGAAAACAATTATGAGCGCCAACAACACCAAGACCCCCGCCAAGACCGACGCCGCCGCCGCCAAGAAGGCCAAGCGCGACGAAAACCTCGGCAAGGTCCTCGACCTCGCGACCAGCACTGCTCAGGGCGAACTCGGCGACGCCGACAACCGCACTGTCAGCGCCGAAGCCACCCTGTCGGTGACCTCCGTCGAAGGCGACACCACCGATAAGGCCGGCGTCACCGCTGCGGTCTCCCTCGGCGTCACCAGCTCCACGGAGACGGCCGCCGCCAAGAAGTAAACCTTCCTCGCTGTAGGAAAGGGTTACGCCAACAAGTCAGAGCAATTGCTCTGCACCTCCGGGACCGTGCACTAAGCATGGCCCCGGAGGTTTTTTTTGGCTTTAAGACCTAACCAAACAGGAGGTTGTCATGTCTAAAAACGAAACCATAAAAAATCTAGGCATCATGGGCGGTGCTTTCAACCCGATTCATTCTCGCCATTTGATGGTCGCTCAATGCGCCGTCGACCAGCTGCAGATTGATCGGGTTCTCTTCGTGCCCTCCGGTCAACCACCGCATAAAAAAGCAGGAATGCTCGATAAAGAGCAGCGCTTCGAAATGGTGGCCGCAGCTGTCGCTGACAATCCGCGCTTTGAAGCGTCTCGTTTGGAAATCGATCGCGAAGGTATTACCTGGACGATTGATACTCTCAAACAGCTCGCGGCCCTGCACGGACCAACAGTTCGTCTCAATTTCATCATCGGCGAAGACAATCTCGTCGTGCTCAAAAACTACGATCGCCGCCAAGAGTTTCTCTCGCTCTGCCGTCTTGTCGTTTCCCCTCGGGCAACGACTGATGCCGCTCTGCTTGCTCATTGGCAGCAAGAGTTGCCGGAAGCAGATCTAGTCATTCTCGACTGCCCGGCCAACGAAGTTTCGAGCACCTTGATTCGTCGTTGGATAGCTGAAGGCAAGGACGTGCGCTATCTCGTGCACGATGCCGTAAGCATAATTCTCAAGGAGAAAAAGTATTATGCTGCCAGCCCAGAATCTTCCCAAGAAACCGCCTCCGAGGCCACTGACAGCGGCCCAGCAATTGCTCCTCCAGCAGTTGCTGACGCTCCAGCAACCACCCCCATCCCCGCGGGCGTCCCCGCAGTTGTCGCATCAGGCGAAACCACTGCTCATCCTTGACCTGGATGAAACGCTGGTTCACACCGTTGAAGTCGACAAGCCGCAACCACCCGGGTTAACCCCTGACTATGTGGTGGGAAGCTGTCGTCATCAGGTTTATCGTCGTCCCTTCCTCGATGAGTTTCTCACCATCGTGGGGCAATACTACGATCTCGCTGTCTGGTCTTCGGCCGGTTCTCTCTACGTCGAACCAACGGTTGAGCTGATCTTCGCTGATTTTCCTGCGCCACTCTTTGTCTGGAGTTCTAATCGGTGCACTCGTCGGTTTGACCACGAGAGCCATCAAGAGTACTTCATCAAAGACTTGAAGAAAGTGCGCAAGAAGGGTTTCGACCCTGAGCGCATGCTAATCGTAGACGACACTCCGCAAAAGAGTGAGCGTAACTTTGGCTCGGTGGTTTACATCGCCGAGTTCAATGGAGAGGTCGATGATTGCGAGCTGCTTTATCTCGCTCAATATCTCGTCTCAATAGCCAACCACGCTAATTTCCGTAATCTGGAAAAGCGCGGTTGGAGGCAGAAACCTTAACCCGGGAAAAAACATGACCCTGACCCTTTTGGCCGGTTTGCTCGTGGTGGCAAATCTGGGCCTGACTGCCGCCATTTTTTGGCTGCGCTACCAATCGAACAAGCAATTGTTCAACACGTCGGCGCCACTGAAGCCGATTGCCACCAAGCGGCGCTTCTTCGGCCACTTCAACGGTGTCTACGACGCCCTTGACCGTGTCCCGCTTTTGCGCCGCAGCGGTACCGCTAACGAGCTCGATTTGCTCAAGGCGCTGACCCTCGTCTCTGTGCCGTACTTGATCTTCAATCTGGTGATGAACCAGGCCAGCCTGCTGGTTTGGTTGCTGTGTTTTGGCGTGATGCTGACTTTGGTCAACATCATTGTCTTGGCCCATCCGGTCACCAAGAAGTTGGTCAGCGGCAAATAAGTGGTAAACGACCTCGGCGGAAATTTTTCGTCGAGGTCACTTCTTTTCTCTTGTTAGGAGAAATGCGTGCATATACACCTAATTTTTTTGTTCGGGGCATTGGTAGCAGGTGCGGCTTTTTCGGGCCTGCTATCTCTGGCTCGACGCCACCCGACCTGGGCTTTTCCCGCCCTGATGCTGTTTCTGATAGGCACGCAGCCGCTCGGCTACCTGATTTGGGGTGAACCATTGGCTAGCACTTACTACTTGGGCTGGCTGGCTGGATTGACACCCTGTCTGGCTTATCGCCTCTGGTGCAGTTACAGAAAAACAACAACCTAGAGGCAGCTGATTTTTTTGAGCAAGAGCGTCACTTCAAGTCAAATTGGAGTGTACGTTCTTGCATCTTTTTTTCGCCTGGATTATGCTCTCATATAGTATAGCCCTTGTGAACCGCACAGAATTGGACTCTTGGTTAGTCAGGGTTTAATTTCAGTCAAGAAATCGAGCTAGATTTAGGGTGAGTGCGAAGTTACGCTTCTGCCCGGGCTCGCGACAGCGA
>CALROJ020000069.1:0-33635 GCA_943369735.1 bacterium Ga0077546 | reverse complement strand
TTCGACACCAACAATGCTTTGCTCGCTGTCGATCGCGCAGTACTCTCAAAAATTAATATGAAAATAGCCTGTTGCGCACTATTAGAATAGTCGGCAGTGGCTACAAGTAATTTTTTAAATTCCCAGCTTTTTCAAAAAATCCTGGGCGGCAGGATGACTCTTTATGCGATCCGTGATGCCTCGCATATCTTTATTTATGTTCTGATTGTTCATGCCGTACAAAGAGTAGGCAATTAGTTCGTGCACATCGGTAAGATAATCTTGTGCTACGTTGTCGAGAACCGGGCGCACGTTGGCTAAGCGAGTGACGCACCACTCTGTGTCTTGTACACTACTGTTGGTTGCCTTAAAGTTTTTCATCATCTCGATTTCGACGATTACTTCTTGGCTAATTCTCGGGCTGTAAAAGCGCAAGCCGACAAGTGCACGTTCAGCACCACTATTAACTCCGGCATTACCGGTGGTGACAGTAATTTCGCCCAGGGGTAAAACTGATGAGTCTCCGCCGCTTGTTGTTGCTGGTTCGATTGTTACTGGAACAAGTTTGTAACCGGTCAAGCCTTTGAAATAGTTTTGGCTGAAGCCGTGATCTTCAAGTACGCGCCTTATTACTGCACCGCGCTGGCCGGGTGGCGCATTGATTACACGTCCGGGAATTGTGTATGGATGGTTGTGTACATAGGTTTGCATGCGTTGAAATGCTTCGTTTTTGAGTTTCCCTACTTCGCCACCAAGTTCGTGGCTGGCTACATTGAGCAAATCGCGCACATCGCCTGCCTTTTTCGCTGTTGCGCTGGTTGTGCCAGTCGCGCCAGTTTGCGTGGAAACATTTTCGGCAGCGTAGGCTGGAGTTATTAACAAACTCGAAGTTGGCTCATTGCCATCGCCATATTGAGTTGGAGCGCTCAGTGATCTGTAGATTGACTTTAGAAGCTCTTCTTTGATCTGCGTTTTGGCCATGGTGATGGCACCAGTGGCTACTTGCTTTTGAAACGATGATAAATTCGGAGTGCTCAAGGCCGGATAAACCAGCACGTCTTCGAGCATGTTTTCAACCGCCCCATCTACGTCAACTCGTTTAGAAAACGCTTGGCCATCGTGGTTTTGCACTGCCATCATTAGAGCTTGCAGAGCGTAGAGCGGGGTTGTTGTCCAATACCAGTAGCCACCGCCAGCGATGGCGGCTAGTAAACCTACGGTTATTGCGGTTGGCGCTACTTTGATCTTCAGACTGTATCCTCAGATTTGCAGCTTCAAAAAAATACGCCCGGTTGGATTCGAACCAACGACCTCCCGCTTAGAAGGCGGGAGCTCTATCCGCTGAGCTACGGACGCATATACAAACATTTGCGAGCCTTCATAGCAAATGCATGGACCAAACATTAGTCTGGAGCAAACATTATAACCTACGCAACAACCTACGAGGTCGCCTCGGTGGTTTGTGGATAGGTTACGTATATCCAGCCCTCAAGGGCGATTAGGTCTGCTGAAATCTGCCTGGGTGGGGCTGTTTGGCAGGGATTGAGGTAGGCAATCGCCGCTCCTAATGCCGCAATAACAGCATCGAGAGCGTCGTCGCAGGCTAGGGCTAATTGCTCTAGATGGGGCGGTAGTGCAAGCTCTGGTATGGCTATTGTGATTCTGTTTACAGAGCGTAACTTGTCGCCCTTGCCGGTCAGGTTGTTCAAGATAAACTGTCGCAGCTGCTCTGCCTCTGGGTCTTTGTCTTTGTATTTGCGCCAAGGCAGGCCCAGTGATTTGAGCACTGCTGCTGGATAAACCTCCATGGCTCTAGCCCTGAAGGAGTTGGCCCCTTTTGTCAGTTGGCCATTCATACATAACCCTGAAGTGCTGTCAGAAGTTGTAAACGGTAAAATCGCTAAGCCTTGCTTGTGAAGCCCTAGAAGGAGTTGCATGCCTTGCCAAGTCATCTTTAGCATTCCCGGATTGATTTGATGCAGAGGGCTTTGTGCCTTTGGGTCGGTGGAATTGTCCGTCAGCCTTTTCACCTCACCGCCCATGATTGGCTTGGCGGCCTTGACTTGGTCTAAAAGTTCTTCGAAGCTAAGGTTGCTCACTAACTTGGCTAAATCGACCCAAGTGCATGAGGGATCGGCTCCCATTAGTATCTCGGCGAAGGGTCTGGGGAATGAGAAAGGGAAGTCAAGGCCGATCAGCCAGTCAGAGCTGTGGCTGGATTGGGGGTTTGAGTTATTGGGGTTTAAGTCATTAGGGTTTGAGTTATTGGGTGAGTTATCGGCTCCAGGTAGGGCTGCGGAGTGGCCTCTAAGAGCAAGAAGATTATCAAGAAGTTGGTCTGAGCCGATGTTTTCTAGGCTGTATATGTGCAAGATAGAAGCAGCTTTAGGTTGGGCGTCGGCAGTCGGCTCAGCCCTCTTCACAAGCTTGCCATAGGTAATCCAGGTCGCATTTGGCCTGGAGCTATTTGGCCCGGAGTTAATTGACTTGCGGTTGTTTGCCCTGGAACTATTTGGCTTGGACATAGCCGCGCTATAGTCACAGCCTATGATGCCTAGAGGCCTATCTATGGTTGAGTTAGCTAGGCTTGGAATAACTGTGAGCTCTTTATCTACTGGCAACCCTGGTCGTAACCTCAAAAAACATAGATATTGTAGAAGCCCTTATACTATAGGGGTGCTTCTCTTTATAGATTGCCAGGCAGCCATCTCCCCGTTTCACTTCACTTCACTTTACTTCGTTTAGTTTCGTTTCGTTTCGAGTAATACCCGAGCAGTCAACGGTAACCAGTGCCAGAACTAGAGCTAACCAAATACGCCAATGCCGTGGGGCTCGTTTACGACCTGAGCTTGCCTGTGCGTTATCCACTTGCTGCAGTCTGGCAAGTGGACGGAGAAACTGTTGTCACCTGTGCTCATTCGGTCATTCTCTACACTGAAATTCTTAAAGCGCTGCGTGTGCGTTTTCCTACTAGCGGCCGCGAGTATTCAATTAAGTCAGTGGTTTTTCATCCTAAAGTCGACAAGACCGTGCTCAAAGCCATGGCAAAGCATGGGCTTACGGATCCAGTAAACGGCTTGCCTTTGCAAAAACACAATGTCGCTTTGCTCAAACTTTCGCCAAACGCCAATGAGCTTTCTGCTGACGAGATCAAGGAAATCAATGATTCTTTCGAGCGCTTCGTCCCTGAGCATGAGGCTGGTCTTGGCGGAAGTCTGGCTGAAATTGAATTGCCACTTGTAGTGCAAACAATTACTAATGCGCGAAAAGTTGGTACGGTTTCTATTCTCGATGAACGCAACCGTGTTGTCGGTAAGCTCTTCTGTCAAAACGGCCGTGCTACTCACGCTTACTATCACAATCTCGTCAACGAGATGGCGATTTATCAAATCATCAGGCATAAGTTCAATGGCAGCTTCTACTTCACTTCTGAGGATGAGCCTAGTTGGACGACTGTGACTGAAATCTCCCGGCCTATAGATATGCTTTTAATCGAGTCTTTGCGACGCACAGACGAGATGGAAAAAATGGTGTCGATTGTAGGTGGTCCTTCTAGTTTGTTTGTAAGAGTGACTCCCCAACCTAATTACGACATACTGCCACCAGATTCGCGCGAGGCGACAAAGCTAATTTGGCCATTTCTTGATGGTGGTACTCCCCTGGGTCTGATGTGGCAAGTTGCCGGAATAGACGATTTTTCTATTTACGCAGCCATGCAAGAGCTTGTTAAAACGCGCCAGATTAGCTACTTTGAGGCTCCGTTCGTAAAAGGTGGCGACATTGTTCCGCTGCCCCTTGGTGTGAAAACTCCGCTTTCGCCGAATGATCTTGTTACAGCTCTTTGGGTAGAAGATGCTTCGTTGGCACCACTCTTGCGTCCCGGAACTTTGTTAGGTAGTGTTCGAGATCTTGATCCGTCCCATGTGCTGCATAACATTGGACTTCCCTTTGAAGCGGCTGGCTGTCCTATTTTTAAAGATGGGACCGTGATCGGCATACATTGTGGTGCTGTGCCACCAGACCCAGCGGTGGTGGCACCAGATGGTGGCTTCCACCAGATGATTTGGGTGGAGCAAGTTATTGAATGTTTGAAGAATGCTGGGGAAAATACTCTGGCTCGGAAGCTCACACTTTCTGGCAATGGAGACGAAACAGAAGTCTCTGGACGCTTCGGTGGATGCCGCCAAGTTGCCCGAATTCAGTGTCCGAAATGCGGCCGCTCATCAATGGACGAGCCTAATTTTTGCAAAGGTTGCGGACAGCGATTGATTCAAGATTCTGATTACAAAGGGCCGATTGTTAAGAAAACGAAGGCACAAACCAGAGCTAAAACTAGATTAGTGGGAAAGACTCGAACACGTACTGGCCCCCAGATTATTCGACCTGTTACTAATGCTAAAACTTATAGTCCGTCCTTGCTGGCCATGGCTTTAGTGCTCTTGTTTGCTGGTGGTGGTGCTGCTGCTCTCGCCATGATTCCCAAGCCAAACATCATTAATACTAGTCCTGTGATTTTACCCAGTCAGAGTCAGGCTTGGTTAGCTACTACACTGGCTGAGTTTACTTCCGGGCCAGTGGTGATGCACGACAAAAATTATGTGTTTACGGGACGGGCAAAATTCGGCGTTGATGTAATGGCTAAGCAGTCATTCTATATGTATGCTTTTCTCGTGCAAAATTCGGGCAAAGTGATTCTACACACTCCATCTTCGGCGGCCAATGATGTCGTTCTTGACGCTGGAGCCCGCTACATATTGGTGGGTGATGGCTTAGAAAAAATTCCATTGGCTAAGGCTGTCACAGCCTTTGGCTGCGACAATAGCGATGGCACTGAGAAAATTTTGCTGGTAGCCAGTGGCATGAAGAGCGACTTGTTGACCATGAGCGATCCGGTGGCTCAAGAGAAAGCTATTGAGCAGTTTGTAAACCGTTCACTGCAGCTTTTAAGTTGTGATGAAAGTGGCAATGGCGTTGTCGTTGACGCTAAGGAACTAGGTGAGCACTTCTTTGACGACAATAGGCCGAAGAATGGAAAATTTGGCACGAGTGGTTTGATGGGCCGCGAAGTTTACATTACCCAAGTTGATGTAAAGCATAAGAAAGATCCGACCCTTGATAGTCAAATGCCGAGCAATATCACCCCGAGCAATGTCACTCCGAGTAATGTCACTCCAAGCAATGTCACCCCGACCAATTAAACTAGAACAAATAGAATATGTTGCCCCCTAATTTGATTTTGATAGCCGTAGGGCAAGAGTACTAAGGAAACCCGGTAAATTCGTAGATAGAGGAGATGAACATGAAAGCGCTTGAGCTAATCAGAAAATCTTGCGCAGTTTCGCTGGCTGTGGCACTTGGTGTAGCGATTTCTACCGGTGTTTATGCCCAGGAGCAGAGCGGGGCGAAGGGTCTCTTCTTCGAACAGCTGGAAAAACCAACTGAGTCGCTCAATACTGGCTTGCGCTATTGGATTGAACTGAAGCGCGGTAATAACGTTACCCGCGTGAGCAATAAGTTTCAGTTTAAGACCAACGACAGCATTCGTTTTCACGTTCGCTCTAATATCGATGGCTATGCCTACATCTTGCTCTCTAGCGGCAGCCGTGGGGAGCAGAGCGTGCTTTTCCCTGATAGTCGAGCTGCTGAAAACAACAAAGTCGACAGAGGCAAAGATTATGCCTTGCCATCGGATGGCTACTTAACTTTTGACGAAAATCCTGGTCTTGAAAAGCTTACACTGCTGCTTTCGCGCTCGCCAATGGACGCCCAAGCCTATTTGCAGAAACCGCAGAAAGAAGTGACCATGATTGCTTCTGCTCAGACTGGTAGCAAAGACCTAGTGCCAGCCAGAATCTATGTTTCGTATAACGCTCCTCGAGTTGAGGCTCCTGTTTTCTTGCCAGCCACTACTTCGAGTAAGCCGGAGAAAGTGACCAAAGTAGAGAAGACCGAGAAAATTGCCAAAGTCACTCACACCAAGGTTACTCAAACAGCTAAAAGTGAGCACAGCGAGAAAGTTGCACAGGCATCTACCGCTGACGATAAGCCAAAAGCTGCTCACCGACCTGCCGTGAAGGTGAAGCATGCAGTTGTGTCTGCTTCGCCGAAAGAAGACGAAGGAACTGTCACTGTCGTGTCTCAGCAATCTTCCGGAGTGCTCCACGTAGACGTTGCTCTTCAACATATTTGAGTTTCATTCGTCTTTCTCAAACTCCGTGTTTTGTTAAGCTGCGCTAACGTCGGCCTCAAAATCTCATAAAAATCTCTGCGAAAGGAGGCTATTACAGCCTCCTTTCGTTGTATTATTTGTTTCCAACCTAGCTAGGGATTCTTTTTCCTTAACCTGGCCTTAATCGAGCTTGCATCATGATCTGTTTGCCCTTGAGCAACTTTTAGTAAGTCGGTTTTCTTCTGCTTTTGTTCTGTGTTTCCGTTTTATTCTGCCATTCCCCCCCACTACGACAGCCTTTGCGCTGAGGTCCTCACCAATGCCGATGATTTTTATTCTCTCGATTGGTCTTAGTCTTTTTCTTTTGATTGGCATGGTTCTGATCATGAACCCCGATTTGGTTTCGCCGAGCTTAGCTAAGCGCTGGGATCGCAACCACAAATATAAGAGCCACTAAATCTTTTAAATCATTATTGCCAAGCGTTATATGAGCGAGATCTAAATAGAACTCTCGTAATGTATTGGTTTTGCTTGCGCTGTTGTTCATATAATATGTTGACAACAGAGGGCAGTTCAATGCAGGCGACAGCTGGTTTTTTTGTAATTGATTTCATCTTGCGTCCGTTTCTGAAGATCTATCAGAAGATGCCACTTGTGATTTTTTTGATTTTGCTTGTCGTCTATGGTCTGATTGCCTATCTCGTTTGGAAGTCGGCGTTCAAGGCAGAGCAACAGTATTAAGCTGCTTGGTTGAAATTATTGTGTTTAAAACTCGACCGAAAGGTCGGGTTTTTGTGTATTTGGAGCCGAAATTTGACCGATATCGGCCAAGTGTTTTTTGTTGGAGCCGAAATTTGACCGATATCGGCCAAGTGTTTTTTGTTGGAGCCGAAACTTGACCGATATCGGCCAAGTGTTTTTTGTTAGATCAGAAACTAGTGCCCTTCGCCAAGGTGAACAGTAGAAAGTTCAATTTTTAGTTTGTCGCTTTCGACTTGAACGATGCCGACGTATTGTTCGATAAAGTTCTTCACTTGGCCCGGGCCAACCTCACCGTCTATAGTGTAGCTGCCTTGATCTAGTGGCTTGCTGTCAAAGTCAAAAGTCTGGTATTTGATGGTTATGTCTTTGATTGGTACGTTGTTGTAGTTGGCTACTCGTATCCAGCAGACTGGGCAATTAATTACCCAAAGACCAGAAATGTGCCAATCAACAAGTTCTATGCGGGTGTTTTGCGTCAAAGTGGCGTCGCCTAGTTCTGGTGTACAGCCAGTTACTGTGACAGAGAATGTTAGAAGTGAGGCCAGCAGCAGCATCGTGCCACAAAAAACTGAACCGCTGATCAAAACGTTGCTTGAAGCTTTGCTCCAGGTGTTTCTCCAAGCGTTAAAACCGGGCTGATACCGCCCGAATAGCATGCTATAGATAGCGGCTAATGACATAAAAGTCGCTCAGCTTCCTCTATCTTCTAGTTATACAGAGCTGGAATTAGCTCCACGCCTGGCATATTCTGCACTATGCCCAGAAGAATGAGCAGGGCAAAGACCAAGAACATTGCGAAAAATGCTGGTTCGCCGTCGGATAACATTGCAGTGGGTGCTCGGGTGAAGGTAATGATATAACCTGATTATACCAGTTGTAAGTGGGAGATCCAGTTAAGGTGCGCTTAGCGAAATTCAAACCAGCCCTTGGGTTAGCGAATGCTCACCTAATGACACTAGCTCCTTTGGCTATGCGTCGAACTTTTCCCTTGACCGATTCTGCAAGTGAGAAGCTGATAATTGATGTTGATCCGACATCATCTGCATCTCCACTGAGTTCTCAAAACCCTCATCCACAGGCCCTTAAGCCTGATCGCAATCAAGTCCTTGTCGTTTTGCACCGACCGGAGCAGTTGGCGCAGAAGAACAAAAATTACGCCCCTCTCACCCAAACCATGTCTAAAAATCTGGTCTTGATCGTGCATGGCCTCGAAGGATCGGTTGAATCAAGTTATGTAAAAGGTGTTTGTGAGAAAGCTTTGAACATTGGTTTTAGCGTCTGTCGTGTCAATTTGCGCAATTGTGGAGACACACTTCATCTCGCCCGCGGCCTCTATAACGCTGGCATGAGCGAGGATGTCGTTGCAATTGCCGTGGAATTGAAGAAACGCTTTGGCTTCGAGAAGATTTTTCTTAGTGGCTTTTCGCTTGGTGGCAATATTGTTCTTAAGGCCGCTGGTGAGCAGGGACGCCTAGCCAATGATCAAAGAGTCGCGGCCTATGAACAAATAGCTGCAACTAATGATCAAAGCACTGCGGCCACGGGCCAAGAAGTGGCTGGAGCTGACAATATCATTGATGCCGTTTGTGCCGTTTGCCCTCCGGTTGAGCTAGACCAATGCGTTAGCACTATCGAGCGCGGTGAAAATTGGCTCTACGAGCATGGCTTTCTCATTAGCCTAAAAGAGAAAGTAAGAGCCAAGAACCGTCTGTTTCCAGGGCGATATGATGTGGAGATTTTGTCGTCTATTACTTCGCTACGTGGTTTTGATAACGCGTTTACTGCTCCTGATGCCGGTTACGTCGATTCTGCTGCTTATTATCACGGCGCTTCTGCCTTGAGAGTCGTTTCTGCTATCAACGTTCCAACTCTGGTTGTTGCCGCTGTTGATGACCCCCTAGTGCCAATTTCTAGCTTCGCCGGAAATGAATTTGCTGAGAATGAAAACGTTACATTGCTAACACCAAAGAATGGTGGCCATGTGGCTTTTGTAAGTGCTGGCGATATCTATTTGAGTGACATGGCCAGTGCTTTAGAAGCAGAGCTTCTTTCTACCAAACCAAGCAAATCGCAGCTACGTGATCGTTTTTGGAGTGAGTGGCAAGTCGTGAAGTTCTTTCTCTCGCGCGCGCTCGCTATTCGGTCAGATAAGTAAGTCTGATTGTTCCCTATGTTGCCCAATCGCTTAACTAAAGGGTGACTGGCAACTGAAGGGAAATGGGCGCACCATTGGTAGTATCGTGCTCCGCTTTAGGCTATGTCGAGATTTCTACAGAACATCAGAACACGAGTAGTAGAAGATACTCTCCGTATATCTAAAAATGTTGGAACTTTATAGAGTAGAAAGAGTCTTCTTGAGTTTTGCTAGGCAACGTGGCAAAATGTAGGTGTCTGAGGGGTCTTGGCGACCCGCAGGCATCAGGCAAAATCGCTCAAAACGCCACTGTCTGATAACTTTGCCGAGTTTACGACGCCACTAGTATCAGAAGATGTTTGTGGTAGAGCGTTATTATTTTAGTCGTCAAGTAGGTTACTAGTTTTAAAGGGTTTCTAGGAGGTTCGTTGTGATCAAGAAAGTTATGAGTTTGGCAATAGCTGCTCTAGCTGTTGCAGCAGTTGCTGCCCCAGCTTTCGCTGCTGACGATAATATGGACAAAGTTGTCCAAGGCGCTCTTCTTCCTACAAGAGTTGGTGGCGTTGCTGCTGGCGTTGTAGTCGGAACACCGATTGCGATTGTTCGCCAATCAGTAAAAGGTTACAAAGACTTGACCGAGAAATGTGCTGACAAAATCGGCGGGAAAGATTGCGGTCCTGCTTGCTTGCTAGTTTCCGTCGTAACATTGCCAGCTGGCCTTGTATACGGTGGCGCTACTGGTACCTACTACGGTATGAAAAATGGCATCATGGATGGTTTCCAAACACCATTCCATCCAGATTCATTCAGCGTTAACAAGCTAGAAGAGTAATAATTTGGCCTTTGCTTCGGCAATCGTTTAAATTTGACTAGATAAATAGAACTCGCGGTCTGCAATTCAGCTTGCCCCGCGAGTTCTTCTTTATAATGAGTCTAGGAAACTTACTCTCAGAGACTGGTATTTATGGCTGATCTTGATAACGCTGAATTGCAACAGTGGCTGACAAAAATTGCTGGGGCCAAAAGTCGCAGTGCAATTCTTTCCATCATGGAAGAGTTTCGCGTTTTGCCTTGGAGCGACGACCAGTGTTCCGCTGCCGCCAAGTTATACATGCGCTTGCTTTTGGCCTTGCCTGACGATGGCTCTGGAGCTGTGGTGCCAGCATCAACTGGCGGGCAGTAGCAGGAAGTAGCAGGAAGTAGCAGGAAGTAGCAGGAAGTAGCAGACCTATTGCTGCGCTAAGAGCTAGTGTGCTGATAGTTGATTGAGAATGAAGTTTGCTTTTAGCTCTTGCTTCGATGCTTCTTCCGTTCGGCCTAGTGATTTGAGCACCATTGAGTATTCAGCTAAGGTTTTGCCTAGAAGGTGATCATCAGGGCTTTTAGTCTTCTCTCGGATAGCTACTAACTCGCGCAAAGTTGGTTCGGCATTTTGTAAGCGATTTGCTTTTAAATAGAGCTCATTCAAAGTTTCGAGGGTGTTCTCAAGCATTTGTTCTGCCGTTTTGTCGCCTTTCAAACTTTTTTTGCGCAGAATTTCACAAAGGCGGTTCAGAAGTGCTTCGGCGTCAAGCTCTCTGTTTTCGCTTGCCAGTTGTCTGGCGACTTGCAGTACAGTTTCTGGCGTATTGTCGAGAGTAGACTTAACGAAAGCAGCATCGTAGCCTGGAGATGCCGATGGCGATTCTAGTTGAACTGGTGCTGTTTGTGGTTTGTCTTCTGCAACTCGCACGGGTCGCAGCGCCATTGGTTCTCTGTTTCTTATGGTGGCGTTGGGCAAGTCTGCAATGGTCGTCATAGTCGAGCGAATCTCAGGGATTGCTGGAAGTATGGTACCTAGTATTGTTGGTGGTGGCAGATCTGGTTCATTGGCTTTCTTGTTTTGTTCTTCTTTGGCCTCAGGTTTTGCTTCTGCTCTTGCTTCTGTTCTTGCTTCAGGTTTTGCATCTGCTCTTACTTCTGATCTTGCTTCTGCTCTTGCTTTTGCTTTTGCCTCTAGCTTCGCCTCAAGTCTCTCCTTTTGATTTATCGGAGTGTCGGTTCTTCTATTATCTTTGTTGTTGATAGCAGCTAGAGCAACCTGTAGTTTTTCGCGTAGCTGTGGAGTGTTTTTGAATCTCAGAGCTTCAGAAAGTTCCACAAATGCGCCCTCAGCTTCGCCTTGTGCTAGGCACTCATTAGCCATGGCCAGTCTGTCTTCTGTGCTGGATGGATCTTGACCGCTTTCGCGCATAATAGCTGAAAGATTTTTGCGAATGGCTGCCTGACACGGATCTAAATAGAGTGCAGCGCGAAATTGCTTTAGTGCTTCCTTGGGCTGTCGCATTGATAGCTCTAGGCCGAAATTGTTGTGAGCAATTACCAGATTGTCTTTGGCGTGAGCATAGTTAGGAGAGATCTCTAGCAGTCGCTCGAATTTTTTGATGGCAACGGCAAAGTGCTTTGCATTTATTTCGTGTACAGCGGTGTTATTCAGATGCGCTAGTTCAGCCGATGTGTAGGTCCCTTCTCCGGCTTCGCTAGATTTATTGTCCGTTAGAGTCTTGCTGTCTCCAGCCCTATTTTCTATGGCTTTATTCTCTACACTTCTATTCTCTACTGTTTTATTTTCGGCACCCGCTCTGCCCTCTGAGCGGCCATCGACCTTGCTTACATCACGAGCGTCGCGAATAGTTATTGCTGGTTGGCTGTTAGCTGAGTAGCTGTATTTAGCCGCCTGCTTATTGAGTTCGGGATTGAGTGTGATGGCGTAGTTGTAGTCGGCCATTGCTCCTTGCATGTCGTTTAGAGCAAAGCGCAATGAGCTTCTTTCGGCGTAAGCTTGATAGCTTTTGGGAGCAATCTCAACTGCTCTATCGATATCTTTGGCGGCACCTCTTAAGTCGGCTAGGCGGCGGAGGACGGCGGCTCTGGAAATTAGAGCAGTGACGTTATTGGCGTTGAGCTCAAGAGCATGATCAAGGTCTTCTTGTGCTCCGTGATAGTCGCCGATCATGCGTTTGACGCTGGCTCTTCCGGCCCACGACTCGCTATTTTCTGGACGGGCCTCTATTTCGGTGCTCCAGATATTAACAGCGGCAGCCAGGTCGTGATCTTGGATTTTCTTTTCCACTTCTTTTGCCGCTTTATTGACATGACTTGAAGCCATGGGGAAGCTGCTAGCCGGTCTTGCGGAAAGGGGTTTGGTAGCATTGGGTTTAGTAGCAACAGGTTTGGTAGCAACAGGTTTAGTTGCGACGGGTCTAGCTTTAACTGGTCCTGCTATAACAGGTTTAGTTGCTACGGGTTTAGCTATAACCGGTCCGGTGACTACTGGCTGATTAGTGGGTGAAGGCCGAGATTCTGTAGTCGTTACTGCGGACGTTTCTATTTGTGTCACTGGTTGAGGGGCTGGCTGCTCTAGTTGGCCCTTGGTAACTGTTGCGCTTTTCTTCCAGCTGCTTTTGCTGGGCGGCTTCCAGGGTTTGGCAGGCTTGACTAATTGGCCGGGCAAGGCCTTTGCGGTCGCGGTATTTGCTGTTTTAGCTTCTGCTTTAGTTTCTGTTGTAGACCTGGCTCTTTGGCTAATCGGAGACCTTGCTGAAGCGGGCAGTGGTTGCGCCAATGGCACTGTTGCATATGAAGTCTGGCTACTGGTAGATTTGTCTGTTAAACCTTGAGCTGAGACCTGCCGCGGTGAAAACTGTTGCAGGCAGAGAGAGACCGACATTAACGATAAGGCCGAGATTATTCTTCGCGTTTTGGTTGGCGGTCTCAAATGGCCTCACTAACTGACTTACGCAAACGTTACTAGTTCATAATTCGTAATTCGCAGCTGCTAGCAATTGTCCCTGAGATGGGCGCTAATGACAAGACTGTCAAAGCGAGAGATTCGTGCAAAGACCCAGGTCATGACTAAGCTCAAGACCCAGCTCAAGACCCAGCTCAAGACTCAGGTCCTGACTAAGCTCAAGACCAAGCTCAAGACCAAGCTATATGTCGAGGAACTTCTCCCTGTCTGCCGCTGTTGGCATGGGGCAAACATCATGTTTGCCAAAAACCTGGTAGCGAACTGCCGCGACCATGTCGTAGCCAAGATCTCTAAGGGGCGCTGGCACTGCCAAGAAGAGCTTGAGGCCCTTGGCTGCGCCATTGAGCTCACCAATTATGCGCAGGGCAGCCGCTGATTTAGAGAAAATCTGCTCGTCTGGGCGGCTGGGGTTGCGAATCAAATAGATAGTTTTCAACAGGGCCGGATCTTTACCGTGGCGGCTAAGAATTTCGCGGGCCAGTTCGCTTTGTAGTGAAGCAAAGCGAAAGCGCCCATTGGGGTCGTGGTTGAGTACGTATTGGACAAACTTGTTGCACAGCCCACATACGCCATCAAAGAGAATCAGTGATTCTGTTGACTGCAGCTTTTCAGCGTTTTTAGCAGGGCTTTTTGTTTCGTTCATGGCAATGGTTCCAGAGGCTATAAAAACAGTATACGCAATCTTCCTCCGCCCTTCACAATTGTGAGATATCTGGTCACTAGGGTTTGCCTTAATTTAGGTCTACATAAATAACATTATCTGGAGCTTTGCTAGGCGACGACGATGACAATTTCGCACTTTTACTGAACTGCCTCTGGAGAGAGAGTTTTGAGTCGACATCGCCACTTTTGCCAAGGAACCAATTGATATTCTCCCTCTTGAAGAATTTTAAATTGATGAAATTATCGCTGCCACTGTAGACGGTATCAAGCTCACGGCCGCTGAAGTGCGACTTTGAAGGCTTGTTCTTTTCTCTAGATGAAAGGTTTTGGTGCGGTTTGCTGACTTTTGCCGCGGCCTAAATCTACTGATTACGTGATGCCCTAAATGATACTACTGGTGTACCGCTGGCTTTCGATGAATTCATAGCATCTTTAGCAGCAGAGAGCATCATGCCTAGGTCTTGGCAGTCTTCCGGAATGCCTGTGACACCGAAGGCGATGGCAAGATTGCGACTGTCGAGTTCGGTACCCATTTTTTCGTCCCAGAGCACTTCGGTAACTCTTTTTGCCACCATGGTGGCAGCTTGCACACCAGTATAAGGAAGCATGAGTAAGAACCCGAATGTTTCGAAGTGAGCTAGCTGGTCAATATTTCGTTTGACTAAATTGATGCGTCTAGCTGCCTCTTTGATCATATTTAGGGGCAGGGGTTCAAGGCCTGCAGGAGTGCGCACACGCATTTCGAAAATCAGCAAACAAAATGGCGCGCCGGTATGCTCCCATCTAAAGTATTCTTGCTCAAGAAAATAGAGGATGACAGGATAGTTAATCAGTCCAGTTTCTTGCCTCATCATGTTCTTCATGCCAGCATCAATGGCCGAGCGGTCCACTCCCATAGCCTCAAGAGGCTGTTGTTTGATCTGGGTGGGTTTGTCAGTGAGGGCAACTAAATCGCAAACGAGCAAATTGTATATAAGAGGAATCCATTCCACTTTGTTGAAGGGCATTTTTCGCAAAAGCTCAAACAGTGTGCTCTGGTTGTCGATGATTTGGTAGAACTGCTTTTGCTCATCAATACTAAGATTGGCTCCACGAGACACTTTTTCTTCAAATTGGGCTTCGGTTAAGTGGGGATGTTTGCGGATGAAGTACGAGTTTATGGAGACGCCATTTTTCAGTAGAACTTCATACTGTTCTACTAGGGGGCCAGATTCTGCTATCAAAAGCTCTATTGACCTATGTACCGTGCGCTCACTTGAGCGGTCATTTGGATAGAAAGAAAATTTACCTTTGCTCCAAGTCAACAGCTCCATTATGGCGTCTTCGCCCTTGCATTCAGAGGACGAGGCATGCAGTGGTTGGCCGCTTTCGAAGAAAACATCAATTAATTCGTCTTGCTGGGTAACGCTAAGCAAGCCCGTCATTTTGCTAATCAAAATTGATTGCAGCACGTGGGGCACTGTCATATTGAGCAAGTCACCTTCAAGGGTGGCGTGCCTTGGCACTTCTTGGCTTTCGGTGAAAGCTGCTCTAGCAACAGGGGTGTCATCCGCTGGCATTGTTATGCTCGGTATGTTGCTGGATGTCGCCCTCATACCGCCAAAAGCTTCAAGCTGTTGGGCGTTCATGTCGGTGTTGTCGCCCAAGCATTCGCGGGTTAGCAGGTTTGTAACTAGACCGATATCGCCCGTCTGATAGTTCCAGCGTATTTCTTTGGCAGCTCCCTCGCCAATTGTGAATGTCCATTGGGGGTCGCCGCCATCTCTGTCGCACATAACCGCCAGAGTGCAGTCTCTGGTTGGGTTCTCGGCAATCCAGGGAAGCTCGACTGAGCGGTTCAAGTTCTTCTGAGCTTCCTCCAAACCATGAAAGACGTCTTGATACACAGGAATTCCGTGCATTTTTGATAGGCGGATTGGGGGAGGGGGTTGCGACTTTTGGGGTCTGAACATCGTGCGCTACCGATTTGTTGCGTAGTTTCTTACTTGTAAGGGGTAGAGTTACCTGGTAATGCATAGTTTATTCCCCGTTATAGGCGATTTGCACGTCGGTTTTCAATCAATATTGCTTGCCATTTGCTCGGCCCTGGGTCTGATAATAACGCTAGGTCGGGGGTGAATTGGGCATGAAATTAATATTGGAAGTGATTTGCCCAGTTATTTTGAGCTCAACATTTTGAGAGCAAATTTGACAAGAATCGAGCCAATTGTCTGACGATCAGCCTGTCTAAGAATCAAACTAAGAGTAAAGGGCTATTAGGAATCAAATTTATGGAAGTGGCAGAGAGTAATTCAGAAGAGCCTATTATCGCTACAGGCTGTGCCGATGCTGGACGCAGCACCATGGCGGTGCATCTCAGCGGAGCCGGTCTGGAGATGACCATTGATACAGCCATAGATCATAGCCTCGAGATCGTCTGTCTTGGTGCCAAACTCGAAGTGACGACACAGATGCTTTCTGACACCACAAGGCGCCTAGAGGCTGCCATGCTTAGAATTGGTCAGCTTGAGGCTGAGCTTCATGCTAGCCTCAATCAAGTTAGTGCGAATCAGGCTAGTGCCAAGCAACCTAAGAGCGTCGGAAGTCAAGCAAATGGGTGAATTCTGAGTGGCAGACGCATTTATTTTTATCAATTATAAACAGGCTCTGCGATTTGGCCACGTCGCTTGGGGTTTTGCTCTTGCACCTGAAGAATCGGGCAGTGAATCTAAAAGAAAGAAATACTGTTGGGGTTCATCGGACCATTTGCTACGCACGCCAATGAGCGATGTTATTGCTTTGGCAAAATATTCGCATGTTCCACCCGGTGGGGATATAGACTTTTGGTGTGAGGAAGGTAGTTTCGAGCGCATGCTAGAGAGTATGTCGCAAGGGCACCATATTCAGCACCAGGAGATTCGCTACCATATTAACTATCATGCCTACAAAGAATTGCATTATGATCAAAAATCTGGCAATGTTGAGCGTGCTTTGCAAGAGTTAGAGAGGATCAAGGCTGGTGGTTGGTCGCTTTTGACGAATAATTGCATAGATCAAACCTATCGCTTGCTCGATGCCTATGGTGCTGGAGCTGCTTTGGTTGATCCGAGGCGGCGCTATCGTAGTGAAAACGAAAGTGGTAAAAGCATAAGTAGTAAAAGCATAGGTTCAAATGCTGGGAAGCCCTTCAATCGACTTAGTACCATGCTGCCGCGAAAATGGTTTGCTGACGCTTGTGGACAGTCAGTTTCACTTGAGCAGTATAAACTTGGTGCCACTGCCAGCGACAGTAGTAAAGTGCAGGACTCTAGCTCACTAGATATAAACTCACAAGAAATAGACTCGCATGAAATAAAAGGGAGGCAAATCGTAGGCTGAAATGGCAAAAATTTTGTTAGTCGAAGATGATACCAATCTCGCTTTCCTAGTAAAGATGCAGCTGGAGCAAGGTCGTCACCTGGTTGATCATGTTGATACTGGTCTCACTGCAATTAGTCAGTTGCGTATGACGAGCTATGAACTGGTCATTCTTGATTGGATGTTGCCAGATATTTCGGGAATTGATATGTGCCGGCAATACAGAGGATCTGGTGGCCGGACGCCAATATTGATGTTGACTGCGCGTGGTGCTATCGAAGACAAAGCTACTGGTCTCAATGCTGGTGCTGACGATTATCTCGTCAAGCCATTTCATCCAGTTGAGCTCAATGCTCGAGTGCAGGCTCTCTTGCGGCGCCCGCAAAGTTATGCTGGCAAAGTATTGACCGTTCGTGATATCGAACTAGACACTGAGGCTTGTCGCGTTTTTCGCGCCGCTCAAGAAGTAGACTTGACCTCAAAAGAATTTAGTTTGCTAGAACTTTTGATGCGTTATCCCAATCAAAGTTTTACCTTGGAGACTATCCTCAGTCGAGTATGGCAAAGCGATTCGAGCGCTTCAGTTGATACTGTGCGTACTCATATGAAAACCCTAAGGCGCAAGCTTGGGGACAGTGAGGAAAACGGCATCATAAGAACTAAGCGTGGTGCCGGATACCGAATTGTAGATCAGTAGAATAGTAGATCAGTAGCTTAAGCCCATGAAAAATTCACTTACTGCCAAAACCACAGCAATTATTTTAATTGTGGCGGCGGTATTGATTTATATCGGCACAATGACTCTGAATTTAGCCGCTGATCGATTGGCAAATAGTTATCTTGCTTCCAAGCAGTTTCAGTTGGTAGATCTATTAGATCAAATTGTCCTTGATATGTCGCGGGCTGATGCGCAAGAGCGCGAATATGTGCTCACCGGAAACCCGCAAACTATCGAGCAACACAAACTTTGTTTTAATCGAATCGATGCTTGTGTTGCTAAATTGAAGACATTGCTATCAGACAACTCACGCTATTCAATGTTGCTTGATGAATTGACCGATTCAATCAGCTTTAGAAAAAGTTGTGCCGAAGAAGTGATTCAAGTACGGGCGAGCGGTAATATGGCTAGTGCCGTTGCCCGATCAGAAAAATTTGATGAAACTCATTTGACTAGGCATGTAGAGTGGCTTGCCAAAGAGGTGTCTGGCACCATTAATAGTGAAATGACGGCGCGTTTTAGTGAATTAGACAAGGCTAGTTTGACTACTTTGGTTGGTATATCGTTCATTTTGATTTCGGCACTATTGGCTCTGCTCACAGTTATCCTTGGTGTCAATCGTTATGTCTCTGAGCGCCATCGAGCTGAAGAAGCACTGCGAGCGGCTCAGCAGGCCCTGTCTGAAAGAGAAGCGCGCATGCGCGCTTTAGTCGAAACGGCTCCTGATGGTATTGTCACAATTAGATCTGATGGCACCATCGAATCTGTCAATGCAGTATTAGAAAATCTCTGTGGTGTTCCTGCTTCTGATTTAATTGGTGTTGATATCGAGCGCATTATCCCCAGTTTCCTTTTGGATGGTCGGATCAGTGATTTAGCCAGTGGTCAGCGTTCTCCTTTTGGTGCTGGGCGCGAACTATACGCTGTGCGACAAGATGGCAGCCATGTACCGGTTGAGGTCTCTACCTCTACTGTGAGCCTTGGCCATGAAGATGTCTACACTGGCATCGTTCGCGACATTACTGAACGCAAAGAAGTGGAAGAACGAGTAAAAGATTTTTATTCTATGGTCTCTCATGAACTGCGCACACCACTTGCTTCTATTCGCACTGCTCTTGGTTTGATGGAGAGTTTTAGTGATGAGCTCAGTGATAAAACTAAACCGGTTGTGCGTATTGCTGCTGCGGAAGCCGATCGCTTGATGCGATTAATCAACGATATTCTTGATATGCGCAAGATTGAATCGGGCAAGCTTGAACTTGCTCTTGATGCTTTTGACGCCAGTAAGCTTGTCAGCAAAGCAATAGAAGGCATCGACAGCTTAGCGCAAGAATCAAAGGTCTCAATTAAGAATGAGGCTAACCAATCACTTGACGTATACTGCGATGGTGATCGAATTCTGCAGGTGCTTTCCAACATTTTGGCCAATGCCATTAAGTATTCTCCAAGCCCTGGAAGCATCATTGTTGCTTGCGAGAAAAGCGGTTCAAGTTGTAAGATCTCAGTGCGTGATTATGGTCCGGGTGTGGCTAAAAATCAGGCACACAAGCTCTTTGGGCGCTTCGAGCAGCTGCGTTCAAAAGACGGCAAAAATCGTGCTGGTTCGGGATTAGGTTTAGCTATAGCCAAGGCTATTGTTGAGCAGCACGGTGGTGAGATCGGAGTGGAGCTACCTAGTGGCGGGGGATCAATCTTCTGGTTCTCATTGCCTTTGGCCGAAGATGAAATTGAGTCACTTGATTTGAATGATGGTGAGATTTCAGAATAGGCTATAGAAGTTATTCAAGCTGTAAATACAGAGAGCGGTGATGTAGCGCAATGTCCAAGCAAGAGAAATCCAAGCAAGAGAAATCTAAGCAAGAGAAGTCCAAGCAAGAGAAACCGGAGCAGGTACTACTTAACCGTTGTCCTCAGTGTGCTGCCGAGATTTACGAATCTATTAACAACTGCCCTCTCTGCCAAGCTGAGTTACTTGGCAGCTTTGCCATCAATCAAGATTTGATTGAAGAGAGTGTAGAGAATCTGATTGTTCTGTTGCGAGCTGAATATGATTTGAAGACCTTGCGTCTAGCTGAAGATAGCGATCAACTTATGGCCCGAGCAAAAATTAGAGAAATGGTGAGAGAAGATGCCACTGTGCTGACAATCTTTGAGCGAGGTGTAGTCCTCCAGCATTTGCTCAACATCGTCTTTAATTCAAGAGACGAAGAAAATCTTTGAGGCCTTCGGGATCGTCGGTAATAATTGAGTCCACCCCAAGATCGCAGGCGCGCTTCCAGCCTTCTTTGCTGTTTACTGTCCAAGTGTTGACGGTCAAACCAGCGTCATGAGCGGCTTTGACCGTGTCAGGGCGGACACAATCAAAATCTGGATTCCAGCCGGTGGCCCCTACTGATTTGGCATAGGCGGGCAGGTTGTAGATGACCGAGTCGCCCAATAGTGCCAGCTTATACTTACTGGTTTTGTCGTGAATTTTTTTCAGAATAATATGATCAAACGAGCTAATCATAATTTTGTCTGGATAGGGATAGTCTTTCAGTAGCTTGAGCAGTTCATCGTCTATGCCGGCATAGTTGCCTGGGCAATTCTTGATTTCGATATTGATAGTCAGTTTCCCGTCAACAGCGTCAAGTACGTCCTTGAGTAAGGGCAAGCGTTCATCTTTAAATTTCGCTTCATACCAACTGCCGCTATCGAGAGCTGATAATTCTTTCCAACTGGCATCTTTTACGGCGCCACTGCCATTGGTGGTGCGGTTTAGAGTATCGTCATGAATCACTACCAATTCGCCAGATTTACAGCGGTGAATGTCTAGTTCAATACCGTCTGCATTAGCCGCCACACTTTTCTTGAAGCTGGTCATACTATTTTCTGGACCCCAGCGCTTGCCGCCGCGATGGGCCACAACCATTGGAAGTTTTTGCATGCTTTCTTTTGCCATTAGCTCACTTCCGCTGTGAAATTGTGTGAGAAGAGCAAGGCCTAAGGCGATGCTGATTTTAAAAACGTATGTTTGTGCCGCTTCCACCATAGCCCCCGTATCCACCATATCCGGTGTTGTATCCGTTGTAGCCCCCGTACCCACCTGAGTAAAGTGAGTTGCCGTACATGCCATTACCGTACATGCCATTACCGTACATGCCATTGCCAAAATTCATATTCATCATGCCTGAACTCATGGCACCAGCGGCCATGGTGGCGGCTGCTCCCAGAGCTTTGGCTAGACCTTTTAAGAGTGGGTGACCTTTGCTTTGAGTCGCCTGCTGTTCACTTGTGCTGCTAGAGACTCCGCTAGAGTTTTCGGTGGCTTGGCCGGTTTGTGAATACTGCTGTGCGGGCTGATTCTGCTGGTAATTTTGAGCTGTTTGATAGCCCTGAGCTGTTTGATAACCTTGATTTTGTTGGTAATTTTGGCTGGGCTGATATCCCTGTGTTTGTTGATAGCCTTGATTTTGTTGATAAGCTGGGGCACCCTGTAGATTCTCGGCGCTCGGCATTTGGAATGATTGTTGGCCGTAACTATTTCCGTAACTATTTCCTGAGCTATCTTGGTTCGGCGCTTGGCTCTGATAGTTAGTAGGGTAAGCTGGTGCCTGCGGATATTGACCTTGGGCCGTGTACTGGCTACGAGCTTGCTGACCTGGGTATGTATGTGGTTGCTGATTTTGCTCAGGGCTTGCCATCGGAGTGACATCGGGGCTGCTGTTCTTGCTAATATGTACGGCATTGGTTAGTGTATCTAGTTGCTCTTTGATACCATTGGTGGTATCTGGTGGCTGGTTGGGGAAAACAATTCCTTCGAGAGTCTGCACTCTTTCTATCAAAGGCTTTGAACTGTAATTTTGGCCGATTACCTTATTTTCTAGCCACTCGATAGTGCTCAGGTACTGTCTTTCTAGACTAGGTGAGAGGGTTTTCTCCCAATGTACTTCCAGGGCGTCGGTGCGAGCACTGAGGTCGTCATCATTGCTTGGCTTGCCGAAGGCTTTGACTTCCAGTTGGTTGAGGCGTTTGCTCAGAGGCATCTGTTTGAATGATTGGTTGAGAATCAACTGTTCCAGCTCATCAACTCGCGGATAATCTGTCCCGGCTAGAGCGGCTGAGTCACTAGAATTACCTGAATTATTGGCATTGCTTGAGTTCGTGTCTGAATTGCTGTTGCTAGTACCAGTTTGAGTTTGATTTCCAGTTTGAGTTTGGCTTGCAGGGCTGGGCGAACTAGATGAAGTTGAGTCAGTGCCTGCTTCTGTCACAACTTTTTGCAAGTCACTGATGCGAGTGGCCGTGTCGCCAGCTTTTGCTTCACCGAACACCAGCTTTTCTAAGCGTGTTAGGCGATCATCTTCTGTGTCAGCTGGATAGGTGTGTTGGAAGAAATGGTCTTCGAGCTGTGTAAGCGGTGCAGCTTCGGCTGAGGCCGAAGGCGCTAAGCTGCCGGAGAGCACTAGCAAGCTGGAAAAAACTAAAATCAATCGCAGCAAGGCTTTGCCATTGACTTGATTGCTCGTTGTTTTGCTGAAAATTTTTGCTGCCATAACTTCAATGCCAATTTAGATGCCTGCCGGATACCTGCTGGGGCTAGGACCTGGCGATTTTAGTTGCCGATTATAGCTTATGAAGGTGTCGCTGATTTCTTCCATTCGCAGGCTTTTAGCATCTGACAGCAAAAACATTAAACCTCGTTAACATAGCTCTTGTCGGCCGTGCTCTAATTAACCTCGGGCTTTCATTGTTATAAGCTTTCAGCAGAGTCTTTGGTATGGGGTATTTCTTCAATGGTTGAATCCTGGGAGGAGTTGGTCGATAGCGCTGAACAAGCCTCGACCAAAATTCAGTTCGATCAGGCGAAACAGCTGCTAGAGCAAGCTCTTGTCTTGGCTAATCAATTTGAAGTGCGTGACAATCGCTTGATCCAAAATCTCCATAAGCTCGCTGAGGCTTGTCATCGGACAGGTTGTGATGACCGAGCCGAGGAGCTCTTGTTGCGGGCAATTGCCATTAACACCAGTAACTTTGGCCCATATCACAAGAGTGTGGCCGATTCTTCCAACCATTTGGCCAGTATTTATTATGAGCAGAGTCGCTTTGCGGAAGCCGAAAAGCTCTGTCGCCAGATTGTCAACAGCTATGAGAAGAGCCTTGGTTCCAAGCACCTAGAAGTGGGGAAGGTGTCGCAGAACCTGGCGATGATTTTGCAAGAACAGAATAAGATGCAGGAAGCTGAGGCCTTCTACGCTAAGGCCTTGAAGATCATGCGTGAATCAGCGGGGCCTTTTGATTCAGATATCATTTCATTGCTAGAAAACTATGCCCATCTTTTGCGCTCGGCTGGTCGCATAGATGAAGCGGATCACCTTCAGGCCTGTGCTCTAGGACGTGTCTCTGGTTCCTTGCGGTCAGTGACCAGTACGAGAATCCCGCAGATTGAAATTTGAGAATTGGTTGCTTAGAGGCCCAGTTTTTCTTTGACGCATTTGAAAGAAGCTGGACAGTTTTGCACCATTTCGCCAGCTGCCCACCGATGATTGCCCAAAAGGTAAGAGGTCAGCTCAGCAAAGGTTTCGACTTGCCCCTGGCCATTCTTTTGCAGAAAATATGAGAGCCTAGATTTGTCGTCATCCGACATTTTCGCTATGTCCGAGGTATAGGCTGCTTTGAACTCAGCTGATTGGGCGTAACCATTAATGCAATTGTCGACGGCGTGGCCAGTTTCGTGCAAGAAAGTTTCCTGCATAATCCCTGGGCTTATGGCCGCGCCTACTTCATCGGTGCGTTCATTGATTTTATGCTCGGCTATCACCACAGTCCTGCCTGTGCAAAGACCATCGCAGCTTTTGTCTGTGCCGCCGTTATAGCCCATTCTCTCTTGATAGGCACCAGCTGGAAACTTATCAATCATGGTCGGTGTTACTACAATTTGGACATTGCCAGCAATGAGGAGCTGCTTGATGCTAGGTGGCAGGCCGTCAAATGCTGCTCTGACGGAGCCGACTGCAGCGCTACTTACTTCAGGATGGCCAATTTTCGGGGCCTGAACTGTGATTTGGCCGCCAGATTGGCCGCCCTGAGCCGATACTTTTGCCGACGCCAGATTGGCCGCCCGACTGACACCTAAGGCGGCGTGGCCTAGATTGGTGGCGTTAACCAGGTGCATCATACGCAAGCTTCGTCCAGCTGTAATTGACTGTGGCGAATATTTGTTGATGTTCGCTTGCAGTGTTTTGTAAGTTTGTTCAGCCCTAGCGGTGTCGCCCGCTGCGTAGAAGGAATGTCCTAGGTAGAGCCAAGCATCAGCTGAGCCGCCCTCCTTGGCAATTGAGTTGTGAAAATAGGTGGCCGCTTCGCTATAACGACGCTCCTGATAGGCTTTGATTCCGAGCTGGTATTGGGTGCCTACTGCTGCATCGGCTGATGGTAGCGCGAGGGTAAAGCCACCTAGAAGAGCAAATAGTAGACTAGCAGTAGCAATGATCTGGCGCCCGGTGGCACATCTTTGACGGTCTAGAGGCAAGCTTTTGGTGGTTTTTGTCATTGATTACATCGCTTTAGGGCTGGTGGCAATGGTGTTCGTAAGGCTGATAGTAAGCCTGTTAGTGCCGAGAATAATAACAAAAGCTGATCTAGTAAGCACTCCAAGATGTTGGCTGCGTTACATTTTGAGCCCAGTTAAATGGTTAGTATTTAATTAGCTCAGATTGTCAGATTTTGAGTAAAAACCCTATTGCCAAAGGTAAAGCGCCAAGGGCTCTTATTGCTCCCTTGATTGCCCTCTAAATTAGCTAGTGTACGGTGTAGACTTAGTCGGTTCAGTCTTTATCAGTACTAAGTGTAGTTTTCGTTTTTCCGTCACCCTGTGAGTTGCTTTTGCCGTCATTGCCTAATTCAAGCCCTTCAAGTTCTTCCAGCTCCACTAGCTCTACTAGTCAGACCAGCCCGGCCAGTTCAGCAGGGGCGTACTCTGCTAATCCGCCCGATATTGAGGTTGGCTATCTGCGCGCTTACTTTATGTATTCAGTGGCTGATTCGCTCAATCTCAATCTCGTGAAATCTGCTTCTGGCAAGGAATATCAAGCCGCTCAAATCAAATTAGCCGATGTACCAGCGCCTAGCTATATTCAATTTGCTGTGGCTCCGCTATTGGCACAGCTGCCTGATGCCACAATAGACATTGGCGACACGACTGAGAAGGCTGAAGTGCGTCTCAAACTTTACGACTATGGCACCGTTGCCTTGCGCTTTTCCTTCCCCTTTAGTGGAACCTGGCAAGAATTTACAGCCTTATCGCGCAGAGTGAAAAATTCGGAGGCGCTTAGTCAAATTGCCCAGACTACGATAACCAGTGTTATGGCTGAAATTACTGCAGCTATGTCGTCACCACATAAGGTGCTGCTGGAAGACTACTTTGTTGCCGAAGTGCAGTCGTTTAGCACCGATATTAGCGCCTCTCAGTTGCTGCAGGCGCATCGCAGCCCGCTTGCTAGTCTTGTGGCCGGAGAAGAGCGGCCTCTTGCCGCTGCTGAGCAAGATGAGGTCTTGCGTATCAATTTTAGCTACATGGAATGTGAGTTGGCGGTTCTCACCTGGGATGTGGCTTTTGTCTTTGATAATCTCGAGGGCGCTAATACCGTAGACAGTATCATCGAATTTGCCAATACTCAGCTTGTTGAATTGCGAACATATGACAGTCTGCTTGATCGCTATCTTGACGAAATTTATAAGTCGAAGGCTGAGCATATGCGCTCCAATTGGCTTCACGGAGGTAAGGTGGCAACTAGACAGGCCGAGCGCTTGCGTTATTTGTTGGTTGATGTGCGCGAGCTATCTGATAGAGCTAGCAATGCCCTGAAAATGATTGGTGACGCCTACTATGCCAGGCTTTATCGGGGCATGGCCATGAGGCTAAGTTTGTCTGATTGGCAGCACCAAGTTGAAACTAAATTGACTAGTGTTGGTGAAGTCTATCGCTTTACCCATGACCAAGCTGAGCATGGCCGCAGTGAGTTTCTTGAATTCATGGTTATTGCTTTAATTTCGATTGAAATTTTGATGAATTTCTGGCATCACTAGTTTTGTATTGGAGCCGGAGGGCTGATGTTACCGCTACGCAAACTAGGACAGCAGGGCCTGGAAGTAACAGCTCTAGGGCTGGGTTGTATGGGTATGAGTTGGCTCTACGGTACACCCGATCACGCTGAATCTGTGCGCACTCTTAAGCGCGCTATCGCCCTAGGAATTAATTTCTTTGATACTGCTGAAGTTTATGGCCCTTATGAAAATGAGGAATTGCTTGGCGAAGTGTTGAAGGGCAGGCGTGACGAGATTATCATTGCCACTAAGTTTGGTTTTGATATCTCCATGAAACAGGTTGTAGGAGTTGATAGCCATCCGCGCAATATTAGGCGCGCCTGTGAAGATTCGCTTAAACGTCTCAACACTGATTATATTGATCTCTACTATCAGCATCGAGTTGATCCGGCAATTCCAATTGAAGAAGTTGCAGGCACCATGGGTGAATTAGTTGAGCAAGGCAAGGTGCGCTATATTGGCCTGTCTGAGGCTAGTGCTGAGAATATAGGCAAAGCCCACCGCACTTTCCCGTTGACTTGTGTACAAACTGAATATTCGCTCTGGGAGCGCTCTGTCGAAGAGAACATCTTGCCTGCTCTTCGAGAGCTTGGCATTGGCTTTGTGCCTTATTCTCCTCTTGGTCGAGGGTTTTTGGCTGGTCAAATTAAGAATGTGGATCAGCTAGAAGAGGGTGACTATAGACGCAATGATCCTCGCTATCAAGGTGATAACTTCAGCAAGAATTTAAAGATAGTCAATGAAGTGAAGCACCTAGCTCGGCGCTACGAAGCCAGTCCAGCCCAGCTAGCGCTGGCTTGGCTCTTGCAAAAGGGGCAAGACATAGTGCCAATTCCAGGAACAAAGAAAGTCAAATATTTGGACGAAAATGTTCAGGCCCTTGAGCTAGAATTGTCTGTGGAAGATATGGAAGAGCTTGATGCTGTTAGTCGATTGACTGTCGGGGCGAGATATGAGCCAGCGCGAATGGAGAGAATTGAACAGTAAAAGGCTTACTAGTGTGAGCTTACACTGTAAGGCCCTTTTCTGCGCTTCAGTCGTAAGCACTCTTCTTATTCTTAGCTTTCAGTCTCTTCCTTTAGGCATGCCAGTATACGCCCAGTTCGATCCTGATGAAATAGAGAGAGTCTATCAGTCTAAAGATTATGCCAAAGTTGAAGCAATTGCCAATGCGCGTCTAAAAATAGACCCTTATGATGTGCGTGCTCGTTACTACCTTGCCAGTGTTCTTTTGCAGCAGAAGCGAGGTGGGCAGGCACTGGTGCAGTATGAAGCTTGTGTTAAATGTGGCGGCAGTTCGACGCTTGCACAAATGGCGCGCAAGGCTATTCTTGCGCTCAAAATCGATTCGAAGAAGGCGAATCCACAGTTCTTCGTGCGGGCAAAGGCCGTTTCTAAATCTGCTAATTCTAGTGAATCTTCTGCTTCTTCTGCTTCTCCTGATTCGTCTGATTCGTCTGATTCTGATGTCAGCCCGGCTAATCGAGAAGCTATTGCTTTATTGCGTAAAGACCTCGCTGATGCTATTGAAGTAAAGCGGCGCAGGCAGAGTCAAGATCTGGAGCTCGTAGGTGAGGAAGAGAACCAGGCCATTCTTGAAGCAGCTTCCACTGCGTCAATTCATCGCGACGATATGATAGAAGCTGTTCGTGTAGAGGCCGCTGCCAAACGAGCGAAAGTCTATCGTCTCTACAAGGAAGAAGAAGAAAGTATTACCAAGGCGTATCAGGCTCGAATTAATGCCCTAAAAAATAGTTACAAAAAGGCGCAGTGAGCAGTTAAGCCCAGTTCGTAAATTGCCCAGATTACTCAAATTACTCAAGCTACTCAAATTACTCAAGCTACTAAAGCTACTCTTCAGTCGCCTTAGCAATGGCTAAACCAGCTTTTACTAACCCTGCTGGACCGCCCTCGTATATGAGGAAGCGCGCTTCCCAGTCAGGATCGAACTTTTCTTTATAGCTCCTTAGACCCTTGTATGAAAAGAATCGGTTTAGGTGCTCGTAAACCTGGTGTAGTGCCTTCTCCTCTAACGGGTCGTGGGGGTCATCGCCCACTCCAGAAAGTGCCGCCAGACCCAGGCTGAAATACTTGAAACCTTCGGCGTGAAGTTCTTTGAGGAGCTTGGCAAAGAGAAAATCCATTGTACTGTTTGGTGCGTTTTCTTTGTGACGCATCATATCAATTGTCACTTCTTCCGGGCTATAAGATCTAATTTGATTGACGAAGGCTAGAGCCTGACCCGCTTTGTCTCGTAATACATAGAGGTCGTTATGCTGTAGTTCTTCTCTATTGAATTGGCCAAGAGAGAATCCGCGTTCGCGGCGACCAGGTAGTGCTAGCCATTGATTGGATATTTCTTGAACTTCATCGATCAACTGATTTGCTAGCGGAGGTGAGTATCGGTGCAAAATGAAGCCGTCTTTGTCGAATTTCTTGATACTGCTTTTGAATGTCTTTTTGTTTATAGTTGTGGTGACGAATTTTTCTAGATTTACTACTCCGTCTTCTCCAACTTTTACTGCTCTAAAACCACTCTGCTTATAGACTTCAATGTATTTCGGAGTGGTTTGCAAGAATGCTACCTGCCAACCATTGTCGTGGGCAAATGACTTGAAGTCGCTGATTAAGCTAGGTAACTTGGCCTCAGGAGCGGTGGCATCGCCTAGCACGATTGCTACTCCCAGACAGGTCTTGTAAGCGATCACTCCGTCTTTTTCATCATTGAAAAAATAAGACTTGTCTGGCAAAAGTTTAAATAAGTCGAGGGCGGTGCGGCCGTATTGATCAAGGATGGTGGCTGCCAGCTCATGCTCAAGTGGCTCCGTCAAGAGCTTGTAGCGAATGGGCCGAAAGGCACTAAAAACTGCAGCTGCGCCAGCTAACATTCCGGAGAGCCTGAGTGACTCAATAAACCAGTGGCCAAATTTAGAACTGGCGACAAGATCGGGATTGCCGATTAATGCTAGTTCTCTAAGTGTATGTATCAGTGCCTGGTCAAGTTCGAAGTTGACACCGAAATCCCGTTTGTCTAGCAGGAAAAAGCCCAGGCATCCGTAGCTGACTACTGCGAGGAGAGCTAGGATGATTATCTTCGCAGCCTGCAGGAAAGTCTCTTTGGCGCTTCTAACACTGAATCGCTGGCGGGTTAGCGTTAGCGCCAGCAGAGCGACAATAGATGGAACGATAGAGTAGGCTGGCAGTTCTCTCGCCCAGTCTTGGTTCTCCAGCCAGTGTATGTGTTCGCTTCCGAGTCGTGCTAGTTGCAAGGCCAGAGATAAGCCGGAGAGGGTCATGGCAATCCACCATGCCGTTTTCTTTCGCTGATAGAGATTGATGCTGAGAAATATCAACAAGTAGCCGAAGGCGATTGTCAGTGAATTGCTGAGATGGTAGAGCTCGTAAGGAACAAGGGTGTTGAAGAGGCGAGGGTGGTTTGAAAGTCGCATCAGTAGCGGCTCCCAGGTGCCTGCTAGCCCGCTCAGGAGGGTGAGGGTGGCAACAGTAAATACTGGCCAATTACTTGGCCGCGATTTCCACTGGGGCTTTAAATCGGTTGCGCTCTTGTCTGCCTTGTCGTTCATTTTTCTCGTCATACTTCAGTTCATGCTTAACCGAGATCTTGCAAGATTTCTTCTACTTTCTTGTAGCGGTTTCCTAAGTCAAGTTTTGTCGATTTCTCAATTACTTTACTGAGTTTTGTGTTTGACTTCTTGTTGGCTCTTGCATCTTTCGCGAATTCGAAATTGCTAGACAAGCTAGATTCTTCAGCTGCCAACTTCAAGTTGGTGATTGGTTCAGGTTGCTTGCCGGTGGCGAGGAAGTAGAGAGTGGCTCCCATTGAATAGATGTCGCTTTGCGAGCAAGACTTGCCACGAAATTGTTCGGGGGCAATATAGTGCGGTTTGCCTACGACAGAACCAGTAACATTTGAGGTCACGGATTGAGCCACGGAGAAGTCTAGCAATTTTAGTTTGCCATCATCACCTAATATTAGATTGTCAGGGGTGAAATCTCGGTGCACTACTGGTGGTGTTTGATTGTGCAGATACTGAAGTATTTGACACATTTGCCTAGCCAGGTCTTCAATGGTATCAAAGGGTAAGTTGCCTTTGCTTTCTACATATTCTTTTAGAGTGATTCCATCTAGCTTTTCTAAGACCAGATAAGCCCGGTGGTCTTCAAGGAAGAGCTCATAGAATTTGACAATTTGGGGATGCTCTAGCTTCCCTAGCAAATCAGCTTCTTCTTGAAATTTTATGGCCGCTGCTTTGCGCACCCTAGTGTCCGGAAATACTGGCAAAAGAAATTCTTTGAGTACGACTTCTTTTAGACCATCTTCTTTCCGGTCGACTTCACCGCAAACTTCGCGGGGAGCCTCACTACAGGTCTCAGTGCCAGCTTCACTATAAGCTTCACTAGCCTGTATTTTGTGTTTGTTGTCAGTGCTTTGGCTTTTCGCTGCTTTGTGGTCTTGAGCCAAGTAGACCGTGCCCTGACCACCCATACCAATTCTAGAAATTATTGTGTAGCGACCATTGTGCAGTTGCGCCCCTAGCTCAAGGGGAGTGAGCTTGTCTCTTTTTGGTGAAGCCGACAATTCTTTCAGCCATAGTTCTGTATAGCTCTGCTTCTCTCCGACAACTTCGAAAGGTTCAAGCAGTTCATCGTCAATTTGATCGCCGAATCTCTTCTTGATGGCTGCTACAAAAACGGCGCGATCTTTTGGCTTGAGAATATCGCCATAGCGGATTTTAAACGCCGGCATTAGGCCGCGCTGGAAGACAAATACATAGTCTAAATTGGAACGGGTAGTCTTTGGTCTGATGATTTCAATTGAAGTTACTTGCTTAAAGTCTAGTTCTTCTCGTTCTTGATAAATAACTTGGCCTTTGGCAGTGCTAGAGGACGTTGATGATGCTCCGCCTGCTGCGGTCATTCTAGATTCAGTGGCATTGCTTAGACCAGTTGGGTTTGCGCTACCTGTTGGACTTCCGCTACTGAATGAACCGAATAAGCCAGAATTACTGCCGAAGCCAGAATGCCTTGCTAAGTCAGAATGATTTGTTAAGCCTGAATTACTTACTAGGCTAGCATTGCCAGAGATACTAGAGGCAGTGCCGAGGCTGATGCCCTTTTCCGTCAGGCAGAGAGAGTTCGAGTTAAGCAAGATGCGTATTGTCAGTGCCGCCACCCCTAAACCAAGTAAGCCGAATACCAGGTAGAGCAAAGTGCTAATTCCGGTCATCATTGGTGCAAATTCGGCACTGACTGCAAGTTGGAGAAATGGTTTGAGGCTATTTATATAGACGATAGTAATAGGAAAAACAATTTTGTCTAAGATGCCTAAATAGCCGAGAAGGAAGAGAAACATTGGAGTCAGAGCTATTACTATGGCCAGTCTTGATACTACTGGAGTGAACCAGAGAAAGAAATCAGCATTGGGCACAAATGCCATAACGTCTGACTGATCGAGAACGTTGGGAGTCTGGTGCGAAACTGAAGGCAGCAATTTGTCTCTTGCTTCTGTCATGTGTAGCTCTTCTCAACTCTTTTTATTTCTTTTAGTGCTTCGATAGCATGCTGCGCTGTCTGCATCCGGTCTTCAACTTCCATTTGTGTTAGGGAAGAGACCAGTCGATCTAACTCGGGGGTGATTTGCCGGTTGATTAGTGAGGGCTGTGATACCGATAGTGGCTCAGGGTCTTCTCCTGTTAAAAGAAAGTAGAGGCTGCCGCCCAGGGCATAGAGGTCACTTTGTGGATTGGCTTTGCCTCTTAGTTGCTCTGGGGCGATATAGGCTTGCTTGCCAATCATAGTACCAGTAGCGGTGCCCAAGAAAAAATTGGCAGCGCCGAAATCGATAATGGCAATTGTGCCGTCTGTTTTTAAAATCATATTGTCTGGTGTGAAGTCGCGATGAAGAATTGCTTCTTCTTGACCGTGAAGATAAGCTAGCATTTGAGCCATTTGCAGACCCCATTCCACTACCATGGCCTGTGGCTGAGGTCCGTTCTCCTTAACGAGACGCCTAAGATCGCTGCCACTTAAATATTCGACAACAATATAGTGTCTTTGATTGTCTATGAAGTGGTCGAAGACTTGAGCAATTTGTTCATGAGAGAGACGAGCAAGCATTTCAGCTTCTCTCTTTAGTAAATTGTATGATTGCTCTTTTAGTTCTTCGTTGCCGCCATCAGGAACCACTGCTTCCTTTAGCACTATTCGCTCGGAGTCCTTGTTGCGAGCTAAGTAGATTGCTGATAAACCACCGAAGGCAATTTGTTTTTCAATCTTGTAGTTGCCCTCCTGAACGCTATCACCAGGTTCAAGCGGAATGAAAGTGGTTGAGCCGAAGCGGCGGGCTAGTTCGTCTTGCCACATTTCAGTGTAACCAGGCTGGATGTGCTCTGGCAATTGTCCTCCGTCTTTCTGGTGGAGAAAAGTGCGGGCATCGAGCAAGGCGTTGAAATTTTCGGAGCCTCCAGCCCAGACGTCGAGGGCCATGACCAGGCTATCTAGATGCTCTTTTTTTAAGTGCTGGAGCCGCAAATTTACAGGGGCGGAGTGCTTAAACAAGAGTTTCATGTTGCCGCCATTGGCGGAGTCGAAATCTATAGACACTAAGTCACTCCACTTCTTTTTCGCTCTCATGCCAAAGCATGGGCTGACAAAGAATGGTAAAGAGAGTCCGTCTCGTGAGATGAAGATAGTCTTGTCTGAGGAGAGAAAGAGTAGCAGTCCAATAATAGTTACTACAACAGCATTGGCCCCTAGAAATATAATTACTGGACCGTTGCTCAAGGTTTCCATGCGCATTCCTAACGCTACGCACGACCAAATCCAGACGAACATTGAAATTGGCCATGAGATCCAGCATGCGACATTTGTAAGCGTCGCTGGAGTGCTTTTGTACTGAATGGTAAGTTCAGCTTCGGCCAAGATCACCTGCAAATCGTTTATAGGGCAACAACTACTTTAGTTGTACCCTCAACCGTTCTTGTTGGCCATTGATCTTGTCGGCCATCTATATCTTCTTAAAAGTCGAGCTTTTGGGTTGCACTAGCGGGCAAAACATCCCCTTCAAGTTGCTCGGAATTGCTTGGCTGGTATTGCGGTTGGCTTGACTGACTCGCTCTGTTCGATTGATTAGATTGGCCATACGGCATGTTTTGTGAATGTCTATTTGAGCTAGAACTAGAACCATAGCTAGAGCTAGGTGCTTGGGCCGAAGTTGGCAGGATTCCCTTGCGCTTAAGATCGGCCTCGTGGGCTTGTTTTAGCTCGTTCTGAATCTTCTCTTCCTGCTTCTTCCGCCTTTTTTCGGCGTTTTCCATATCTTTATGATAGTTAGAATGGGCTCCACCGCGCATGCTGCCCAGACCGCGACGAGAAGTTAATGAGCGGGCCCCGACTGCCAATGCCCCAGCTCCAAGAATTCCACCACCGACAATAAGGCCCATGGGATTAGAACCGCCGCTGCCATATTGCCCGCGGGGGTAGCTGCCACCTAGTGTCTGTGAATTTGGTCGATAGGTCAGAGGTTGCCCGGTGTTGGTTCCAACCTGATAGCCGGTGGAAGGATTGCGATAATCGCCATAGCTTGTTCCATGGCCATTGCCTATATAGTTTGGTGAAATTTGTGTGTTGCTGGGCAGTCCGTTCGGCAAATTGCTTGGCACATATGGCTCCACCGGCGTTACTGAACCGGTCCAAGGGCTAGGAGTTGCAGGATATGGACCATAGGTGGAATACCCTTGTGCCAAAGCCGATGGCATCGCTCCTAGGGCTGTTCCAAGACTGAGTGCTATTGCTAGCATTTGTTGAACGATTGTGCGGTTCTTCATGGCCTTACCTTTCGTAAGGCTGATGTTACGATGCCTTAGGCCCATTGCAAATGGTGTAATTCCCATACCTGGCAGCATCTTGCTGTTTTCTTATGGTGTGCGGCCGACATTGCTGGTTGAGTGTCGACAACTTGGCCGATATCGGCCAAGTT
>CALROJ020000068.1:0-34415 GCA_943369735.1 bacterium Ga0077546 | reverse complement strand
AGAATTTGTTGGCGAAACTAGGGCTCAAGCTGACAAATTGATTGGGGTTGTGCGCAGCCACTCTGAAGAAATCAAGAAAATGGCAATGGCCGCGCTAAGTTAATTCAAAATCAGGCAATTCTGTAAAGAGAAGTAAATGGGGCTACAATTACCCCACTACCTGAGAGGGAGCATCATGGCAATTGCTACGGATAGCAAAGAAAGTAAAGGATTTGGTAGCGCAGTGACGAATGAATGGGAAACCCCGGATTTTATAAATGCTCAGAAGCGCCTTGACAAGGTGGCGCTGCATATGAAACTCGACAACAATGTTATTGAGCCCATGCGTCACCCTAAGCGCTCTTTGTCTGTGGTTGTTCCAGCAAGAATGGACGACGGATCGGTGCGAACCTTTATGGGTTATCGCGTTCACCATGACCTAGCTCTTGGACCCGGTAAAGGCGGTTTGCGTTATCACTCTGAAGTTACTCTTGGTGAAGTGGCTTCTATGGCCATGCTCATGACCTGGAAATGCTCATTGATGAATCTGCCTTTCGGCGGCGCTCATGGTGGCATCAGGATGGACCCAAATACCCTGTCGAAGGGTGAACTTGAGCGAATTACCCGGCGCTATACTTCTGAAATTTTAGAGATGATTGGGCCAACCCAAGACATCGCCGGGCCAGATCTAAATACTGATGAGCAGACTATGGCTTGGATCATGGACACTTATTCAGTCAATAAAGGCTTTACCGTTCCTTCTATTGTCACAGGCAAGCCTCAATATTTGGGTGGTTCGCTTGGAGTTTTGCAGTCCACCGGTTATGGCGTGGCTCTATCAGCCAGACGAGCGGCGACTTTTGCCAAGCTCAAAGGCGATTCTCCTGCTGTGGTTATTCAAGGCTTGGGCCATGTTGGGTCGTCTGTTGCTCGTAACTTGAGCAAGGCCGGATTCAAAATCGTGGGAGTGTCAGATGCCTTCGGTGGTCTTTCTAATGCTAAAGGCTTTGACGTTGAAGACCTTATGGCCTTCATCGACAAGAATGGCGCCATGTACGAGTATCCCCATGCTGACAAAGTCAGCAATGAAGAGCTACTCGAACTCGATTGCGATATTCTGGCACCGTGTGCAGTATCAAGTCAGATACATGCTGGCAACGCTGATCGTCTAAAGTGCAAAGTCGTAGTAGAGGGTGCCAACTCTCCGACTACTCCTAATGCTGATGATGTGCTTGATGCTAAGGGCGTCATTGTCATGCCTGATATTCTTGCCAATGCTGCCGGAGTAACTGTTGGCTACTTTGAATGGGTGCAAGGTTTGATGCGTCTGCTTTGGACCGAAGAAGAAGTTTATCAGCGCCTAGAGGGGCTGGTTAATAACGTTTGCACCAAAGTATTCGACGTTGCCGAAACTAAGAAAATGACTCTGCGTATGTCGGCTATGAGTATTGCTGTTGAGCGTATTGTTGAAGCCAGACGCCTGCGCGGACTCTATCCGTAAGTCTTAGTTAGGACTGAGTTCAATAAAAATAAGCTGTGGCCGACATAGAAAGCGCATTCTTGGTGCGTAGCATCTCTCCATGCCCACTCCTCGCGACAAAATTAGGGTTGTTCCGGGCTTTGTTTCAACGGCTTCTTGCTCTTTTGTGCCTTGGGCCCAATGGCGTGGTACCTGGCATAAGGTAATGGGTGGTCCAAATATTGGCAACTGCACTTGGCCGCCATGGGTGTGACCAGCAACTAAGAGATCAGCATCTGGTTGAGCCAAAGCAAAATCGGGACCATGACCCATAACGATGTGATATGGCTTGGTTGCTGCAACTTTTACTGATTGATTGAACGAGTCGGCGAAGCTCAGGCCGGTAATGGCCAGCTCGCCTGTATTGATGGTCTTGCTATCGGGCATAGCTGTTATCGGCAAGCCCTTAAATATTGAGGGCCAACCGTCCACTTCGACATTGCCCTGCACGGCGTAGACGCCAAGTGGTGCTGAAAACTTAGTGTCTTTGAGAAGTTTAGTTAGTTCCCCTTGCCACTTAACTTGTTCTGGCCAAGTCAGACATTGAATATAGTCACCGGGCAAAAGAATCAAGTCGGGCTTTTCTTGCATCACCCGCGCTACCGCTCCCTTCTCGTATTCGCCAATTTGATCTGTCTGCAAGTCAGAGAGAACGGCTATCTTTATCGCTTTTGTAATTTTGTTGCTAGATAGTTTGACTCGGGTCACTTCTAGCCAGTGCGGTTCAATAACAAAGGTATCAATTGATATTGCCACCACAAGCAGTGCCATGGCTAGCAACGTGTTAGCGGTCTTAATTAGGTCGTTTTTTCTGGCGGCTGCTTGAGCCATTATTAAAAACATCGGGCCAGCAATGAAGACACCCATGGCCAGTAGGTTTATTAGCTCAAATGGTTGGGCTGTGAGAAAAAATCCAAAGAGAGCAGCGGCCACTATGCCGATGGCAAAATAGAATAGCGAGAAGATGTAGCGCCCAATTTTCTTGCCGTCTTTGACAAAATCATAGTGCAAAGCGAGCATGCACAGCAGAACGGTGGCCCAGAATACGAGAAAGGCCGCCCAATGCTCTGAATGAAATTGCAAAGTCTATTTCTCAAATATAGCTAGATTGAAGCTAGCGTAAGTGAGCGGTGTATAGAAAAATTAGAGACATATGGCTCAATATCTGATTCTTTGAGAATGCCTTTTTCTGTAACTAGCCCAGTAAGAAGATTGAAAGGCACTAAGTCAAATTGTTGGTTGAGCACTGCCACACCTTTTGGCGTGTTGTCCCAAACTTCAACACCTGGCCGTTCATGTTTTTCAAATTCGAAAAGGCGTTCGTCAGTAACAAATTTTTCGGTGCCTGAAAGGGCGTACAAAGGCACGTTCAATTCACGGCATGCTACTGCCAGCATCCACGAACCGACTTTGTTGACTACCCCTGGCCTGGCGATACAGTCGCAGCCCATGAAAGCAGCACTGCAATTGCCCAGTACAAGACCCATGGCGTTATCGAATGTATGAATTACTTCGATGCCGCCTGAGGCCAGTCGAGAAGCTAGCTTTCGTCCTTCCATGCTAGGCCTAGCTTCGGTACAGACAACTCTAAAGAAGCGGCCCCGCGCTCTGGCATTGAGCAGGGCGCTCACTACTGTAGAACTAAATGAGTAAGCAAAAATCAGTTCGCCCGGATCAATCAAATCGTAGGCAATGTCGGCGATGGTTGAAGCGCTGGCACAGAGCATCTTTTCGAATTTGGCCAAGGCGGTATCGCAGCGGCTGCGGATTTCTTCTACTGTCTGGGCATTTTCAATTGCCAGTAAGACATCGTTGCCAAGGTGGAAGAGCGGAGCCATTGCCGGTTGAGCATCAATTAGACTTTTGGCGGTGTAAGTGAGATTGCTCTTAACTTGCTCGGGTGAAACCTGGTCACCTGCCAACACGCTTTGAAAAACAGTAATTGCTCGTAAGGCAATTTCAGCAGCGCCGCTCAGTAGATCGTCTTTGATTGGTTGAATTAGGTTAGCTAAGTTTTCAGCTACCTTCTTATCAGCCTCTGGTGTATTCATGAGTCTCTCGCTCCGGAAATCTCTACAACTAGTTTATCTGCTTTATCTCATTTGTGGGCCATTTGTAGCCATATAGATATTAGCTGAGGGCCGCTAACTGGGCGGCTTGGTCATGTTTTAACAAATAGGCCGTTTTATTCTCGTCTACTAAATGCGACCAAGGGAGAACTTCTTCGCTAGGAATAGTTCTGAAGGCGTAGTAGTCAAGATCTGGTATGTGTCCCTCTAAATTACGCAGTGCTCTCTTCCATGCGCCAATTTTGCCGTCTGAAGCAGCCACGGCCATCAAGACTGTCGACAACCTCCGGTCGCCTCGTGAAATCAAAGCCTGAATGTCACTCCAGTTATGACTTTCTGGGCGAACTTCGATACCTATTTTGGAGAGGTTTTTGCGAATAAATTCTAGTTTTTTCTGACAGTCTTTGTCGCGGCCGCTCCACTGATATGGGGTCTGCGCCTTGGGAACGAAAGAGCTGACGCCAAATACAAATTTCAGACGTTTGTGCTTCTTCTTCAACCTTGCCATCAGATCTATGGTCTGGTCAAGGTCACTCTGTGTCTCGTAGGGTAAGCCAACAATGCCGTAGAACTTTACCCCGCTCAAGCCACTGTCTTCGATCAATTCAACGGCCTTGAATATTTCAGCTTCTGAAAGATTTTTCTTCATGACCGTGCGCAGTTTTTCTGAGCCTGATTCGATGGCGATGGTAACTGAGCGCTGACCAAGCTTTTTTATGGTGGCAAGAATCTCGATGGTCAAGCTATCGGCCCTGACCGAAGCCACAGTCATCTCTAGATCTTCTCTGTCTATTAGGCGTTCTGCTAGTTGATGGAAATTAGGATGCTCAGTCACTGATGGGCCCAGCAGTCCGATGCGTTTGGTATATTTCATCGCCCCATTGATCTTCTCGATGATGGTGTCGATATTGGTGGCACGAAATGGACGAGTCAAAAAACTTGCCAGGCAAAATCTGCATTCTTGAGGACAAGAACGCACCACTTCGATCAAGAAGGTGTCACTCCAGGCGGTGGCACTACTTAATATCTGAGTATGGGCCACATAGTCATCTGGTGTAGCGAAAACCTGCTTCACTACCTGGCTCGGATTGGCAGCAGTAGGGGTGATGGCAAGTACCGCGCCACATGGCTCGTAATCGATCTGGTAGAGGCAAGGCACATAAATTCCGGGAACTTGCGAAAGTTTAATCAATTTTTCTCTGCGGTCTGGCAGGTCTTTGACGGTCTGCCAAGCGGCCACAAAAACAGGCACTATAGCTTCTGCGTCACCTAGTAGAATGACGTCGAAGAATTCAGCGAATGGTTCAGGGTTGGCCGTGAGAACTGGCCCGCCACCAAAGACTATCGGGGTCGATTGATCTTCTTGTCTGCCTTCTGACGTATGAGCTATGCCTTTGTCGCTCATGATTTTGAGAATATTGATAAAGTCTAATTCCCATGAAACGGTGAAGCCAAGTAATTGGCACTGCTCAATGTTGGCTTCTTCAGTGTCAGTAAAACCACGACGTATCAATACATTTGTATGTTGTTCAAAAAGCCACCATACAAGTTGATAGCCGAGCCCTGACATGCCTATCTCGTAGGTGTTGGGGTAATACCAAGCTACTTCGATATCAGGGTTGCTCTTGGCGATTATCGGCGCTAGGCGCGTTTCTGTGGCAAACATGTTTGGTTTGCCGCCTTTATTAGACTTCTCTGGCTTCTCAGGCATAATATTCTGATTGTGCCAGATTCTGGGGCTTTTAGGCCAAAACAAAGAAATAGGCCAGGATAACCTGACCTATTTCTTTATCAACAACGATTAGGTGGAGAAAACTTTGGGTCTTTGCGGATTTTAGCTGGCCTTACCGGCTTTTGGTAGAAGTTTGTGCCAGTCAGTATCCAACCCTTTGAAGAATTGGTGAGCATTGAGCACATCGTCGTAGGTTATAGGCGGCATGCCTACAAGCCTATCTTTGTCACGCTTCGTCCAATCGCGGGGATGTAGTGATACAGGCTTCTGTGGTTTGGGTGTCGTGCCGACGATGGCTACGCCCAGGGGATGACCACAGGTGCTGCAAGTTACACGGACGACAAGAACTCCGGGTTCTTCCCTGAGTAATTGAATTCCGTCAGATTTGAAAGCGTGAGAACAGAAACGGCATTCTTTCTGTTGGAAGTATTCCTGGATTGCCTGGAAACTTCCGCCATGCAAGTTGCCCATACTTGTCCGTCAATTCTAGGTTCTCTTAAGAGAACAATTTAAGCAGTAGTTATATTGTTAGCAGTTAATTACATTGAAAAGAAGCAGATACAAATTGAGAAAGATTTCGTGCTGTTTCGATAAGTTCTCTATCCAAATTTAAATCCCGTGAAAAGGATTATACTTGAACCTTTGTAAATCGCAGCAAAAAACTTCGCAAATCAGATCAACATTTTCTGATAAAAGCGGACGCTTGCACTCTCAGTCTTGAGATTTAGGAGTATTGAAGTTATGACGCATATTGAAGAAATATCGGCAATGGAGATTTTAGACTCACGTGGAAATCCCACTGTTGAAGTTGTAGTTGTCCTCGCCGGTGGTGCCATTGGCCGAGCCGCGGTGCCATCTGGTGCCTCTACCGGTAGTTTCGAAGCTGTTGAGCTTAGAGATAATGATAAGGCCCGCTATGGCGGCAAAGGCGTACTCAAAGCTATCCACAATATACACGAATTGATCGCAGAGAATCTCGTTGGTATGGACGCTGTAGATCAACCAGCAATAGATAGTGTATTGCTCAAGCTCGACGGTACTGATAATAAATCAGTGCTTGGGGCTAATGCCACCCTTGGTGTCAGCCTTGCAGTTGCAAAGGCGGCTGCTGATGCACTAGGATTGCCGCTATTTCGCTATGTGGGCGGCGTTTCAGCCAATATACTTCCTGTGCCAATGATGAATATCATCAATGGTGGCAAGCATGCTCAAGATGGTGTCGACTTCCAAGAATTTATGATCGTTCCGCTTGGTGCAAATAGCTTCTCTGAGTGCCTCCGTTGGGGTGCTGAGATTTATCAGGCACTAAAAGCGGTGCTACACAAAAAAGGTCATAGCACCGGGGTTGGTGACGAAGGTGGTTTTGCACCATCACTGAAAACTAATGAGGCTGCCCTGGAACTAATTATTGAAGCTATCGAAAAGTCTGGCTTCAAGCCTGGTTCGGATGTCGCTATCGCGCTTGATCCAGCTTCAACAGAGTTTTATTCGTCTGGTAAATATGTTTTAGCTACAGAGAATAGATCTTTGACTAGCAAAGAGATGGTTAAAGTCTATGAGCAATTGGTCAATGCTTATCCAATTATCAGTATCGAAGACGGCTTGGCCGAAGAAGATTGGGAAGGTTGGAAAGAAATGACAGTAGCTCTAGGAGATCGTATACAACTCGTTGGTGATGATCTTTTTGTCACCAATGTCACCAGACTTCAGCGTGGTATCGAACTTGGTGTCGCCAATTCGATATTGATTAAGCCTAATCAAATCGGTACTTTGACTGAGACAATTGATGCCGTCAATATGGCTCGTGAAAGTGGCTATGGCAGCGTGCTTTCACACCGCTCAGGTGAAACCGAAGATGCCACCATTGCCGACCTGGCAGTGGCGCTAGGCACTTGTCAGATCAAAACTGGTGCACCTTGCCGTGCAGAACGCACTGCTAAGTACAATCAGTTGCTGCGCATTGAGCATGATCTTGGTGCTCAAGCAGTATTCCGTGGGCCACTGTCGTTTAGACAAAATCGTCCCGGTGCTAAGCATCTAGCTGCTGCTGCCAAATAACTTCTATATATAGATATAGATCGAGAAACGCACTTCCTCGTCAAGGCAGTGCGTTTCTCTTTGAAACCGTGTCTTGGTTTTTATTAGTTCATGCTGGCCATATTTTGTGAAGTGCCGCTTCTCTTGAGAACTGACACTGTACGATAGCGCCCAAGGTATTGACCATCAAGATATTGGTCAACATAGCTCTTCGCTGAAATCATGTCTGGGCCGGTTTGGGCAAATTGGTCACGGGCACGGGCCGCCCACGAACCCTGCATGTTATCGCCAAAATAATAGGTGGTGCGGTCGGCCTTGGCCTCGGTGCCGTTGAAGGTAATGGCCTGAGATTGAGTTTCAACCCAGCCTGGTTGGTTCCAGCGAGCGTGAATGCCGCCGTCTTTGCTGAGGAAGAAAACTACTTCAGAGCCAATCACCTGCCCCTGGAGCACAGCTGGTAGGGTGGAGTCGACGACAGTGGTCTGGCAGTACCAGGCCCCTTGGTAAGTGGCGGGAAATGAATTTGTCGTGGGCTTAGTTGGGCTGGGCTGTTGAGCGGCCTGATTTGGTCTATTTAAGTTTGCTCTAGTTAAGTCTGGTCTGCCTTGCTGGCTCTGTAGCGGAGACTGGTTTGGGATTTGGTTTGGAGTCTGGTTTGGAGTCTGGTTAGGTTCTAGAGCCTCGGCCCGTTCTTCTACTTGACCAGAGAGCAGCATTGCCTTTGCCGGCTGACAGTTGGCTGCTAGGGCGAGCAGTATGACTGTCAGGCTTAGGTTTAGTTTCGCGCTTAGCTTTGCTTTTGCGCTTAGTTTTGTTTTCGCTGCTACCCGGGTTTCCATACTTGCTCCATCTCGAGAAATTGAGACCTGTAAATTGCCTCTGGCTAGGCCTCCGTGGCTCCTTTCTCTACTTATATGTTCCCTTGAAAACGACCAATTATTCGCCCAGGCTGTGGCTGCAGTTTTATTAATCTAAGCCGATCGTTCAAGAAAGGCTATGGATGGGCCGATGTTTGTAAAGTGCTGCTACGATCTTGGCTGCGTTCTAGGAGGGGATTAGGTGAGTAATAAAACAGTCATGGCTACAGAAATCAAAGACATTGGTCTTGCTGCACTTGGCAAGCAAAGAATAGAGTGGGCCGAGGGCGATATGCCTGTGCTCAAGCTGATTCGCGAACGTTTCGAAAAAGAAAAGCCTTTCAAAGGCTTGCGAGTTTCAGTTTGCGCTCACGTTACTAGCGAAACTGCTAATTTGGCAAAGGCGCTTGTAGCTGGTGGTGCTGACTGTGTTGTCATTGCCTCAAACCCACTGTCGACACAAGATGATGTGGCCGCTTCTTTGGTCAAAGATTGGAACATGTCTGTTTTCGCCATCAAGGGTGAAGACATTCCAACCTATCATCGCCATATCAATGTCGCTCTTGATCACAGACCGCACTTCATTATCGATGATGGCTCTGACCTGGTTGCTACTCTTTTGCAAGAGCGTCCAGATCAAGTAGCTGAAGTAATCGGTTCTACAGAAGAAACCACTACTGGTATCACTCGCTTGCATTCAATGCAGCGTGATGGTGCTTTGAAGTTTCCTGCCATTGCCGTGAACGATGCTCAGACTAAGCACATGTTTGACAATCGTTATGGTACTGGTCAATCAACTTTAGACGGTATCATCCGCGCTACCAACCGCTTGGTCGCTGGGCGCAACGTTGTAGTTTTAGGCTATGGCTGGTGTGGTAAGGGCTGTGCCATGCGTGCTCGTGGCTTGGGGGCCAATGTCATCGTTACTGAAGTCGATCCTATTAGAGCGATTGAAGCAGTGATGGACGGTTTCCGCGTGATGCCCGTGGCTGAAGCTGCAGCAATTGGTGATTTGTTCATTACGGTAACTGGTAATCGCCATGTTATCGATAAGCCTCATTTTGAAGTGATGAAAGAAGGCGCCATAGTTTGTAACTCTGGCCACTTTGACCTTGAGCTCAATCTAGACGCTCTAAGAAAGATGGCGAAATCACGCCGTGAAGTTCGTCCTTTAATGGAAGAATTTGTTTTGCCTAGTGGTAACAAAGTCTACGTTTTGGCCGAAGGTCGCTTAGTTAACCTATCGTGCGCCGAAGGTCACCCTGCTTCTGTAATGGACATGAGCTTCGCCAATCAGGCACTAGCACTTGAATACTTGGCCAAGAACAAGGGCAAGCTCAGCGCTGGTGTACATACTTTGCCTATTGAGATCGATCAAGAAATCGCTGCACTGAAGCTCAAATCGTTGGGCATGACAATTGATAAATTGACGCCAGAAATGACTGAGTATATGAATTCTTGGAAGTCTGGTACTTAATTCTAGAGAGTTAAGGCCGTTAAGAGAGCTAGAAAGAAAGGCCCAGACTAAGTGTCTGGGCCTTTCCGTCTATATCAAATTCTAAATCTAAATCAAAAACTAACTTAGTTTATTTTCTGGAACATGTAGCCGATGCCACGAGCGGTCAAAATCAAATCAGGATTGGAAGAATCTTCTTCCAGTTTTGATCTTAAGCGACTGATGTGAACGTCAACCACTCTGGTGTCAATTCTATGGTCAGGTGGATAAGCCCATACCTGTTGTAGAATTTCGCCGCGAGAATAGGGCTTGCCTGAGTTCGTCACCAGCAGTTCAAGCAAGCTGAATTCCATGCCGGTAAGGCGAATTCTTTCGTTCTTGCGAGTTACCTGACGCTTGTTCAAGTCAATCTTGAGGTTGCCGATAGTGATGACATTAGAGCTCTTGCTCTGGCCAACTTCTTGATGACGTTCGACAGTACGACGTAGAACAGCCTTAATACGGGCTTCTAGCTCGCTTGGGCTGAATGGTTTAACTACATAATCATCTGCACCAATTTCCAAACCTTGAATGCGATTGGAAACATCAGCGACTGCCGTCAACATAATAATAGGGGTGTCAGAAGTCTTGCGAATTTCGCGACAGACTTCATAGCCGTCCATTTTTGGAAGCATGACGTCGAGGATGACCAGGTCTGGCTGAAATGAGTTGAACTGCTCCAGCGCTTCTTGTCCGTCGGCTGCCGTTGCCACGTTGTATCCGGCAAGCTTCAGGCGGGTTTCGAGGATGCGCCTAATTGAAGCTTCATCGTCTACAACCAGAACCTTTTCTTGTTCGGAAGTGTTATCCACTGCTTTATCCTTATCTAGCCTAATTTTGCCTGACTAAGTTCTTTAGTAAGTTATTTAAAGAATATACCACTATATATGACCAATCAGAACTGGCACTTCGGACCCGCTTGTTCTTGACAGGCGTTCTCCGGAAGGCGAACCTATATTAGCTTCCTTCTTAGTATGTAGACAATTTTTATTGACTGCTATTTATTGCGCGGTCACAAAAAAAAAGTTCTTGACAATCGATTGAAAAATAAGTAGAAAATCATGTCTCCACGGGTGGTGCCACCTGCATATGGTTCTGGCATATCGGCTCCCTTGACATACATATTTACTATGGCTGATCGTGCACCACATCTGGTTGTCAGTTGCTGGGGCGCATCTTTTTTGTAATTGCCTCAACGCAAGCAATAACTAGCTTCTCGGTGGTTGTAAATAGCTTTGTGTTAAGCCAATGTTGAATGTATGGTGCCCTGACGAAAAGATTAGTGCAACTCCCAAGCAGTCGTGTTAAGCTTCTGTACTGGTCGGTCTTGTGCCGGCTTTACCATGAATGCTCCCAGTATTCGAAAGCAATCGGAAAACAGGTCGGGAGTTCATAGAGGGAGAGTGGAATGAATAAGCCCCAGTTGAGCTTAGCTTTGAGCCTATCAATAGTGTTGCTCCAAGCTAATTGGCTGCAGGCACAATCTGAGCCGCAAGGCGCTATCTGGCAGAGAATGGCCAGTTCTGCCAACTCGGCAGGAGCAGGTGTGTCCCGGTCAACTCAGAGAGTTGCCACAAATATCAAACTAGCTAATGCTGCGAAGAAAGCGCCAGTAGCTAAGGCTGATGTAGTTGATGCAAGTCATGCAATGTTGTTCTTATCTAAAGGTAAGGACATCGGTGCTGGCGGTGCAGCCCCTGCGGCAGCCCTGACGATTCACCCCAGCTTGCCGCTAGAGAGCATTAGTGCTGCTCCGGTAGAAGCTGCGGACCTTTCTCCGGCTACTGCCCCGGATATGGCCAGTCAACCTGAGATTACTCAGCCAGCCCCTCGCATAGCATCTCTGCCATCGAGCGCTGCCACCACTGCCTCTTCGAAGCAGATGTTGGCTCAGCTTGCACCAGATCATCTGCTCGCTCAAGCTGACCACACAAATCTCACCCCGCAGCCAATACCACCGGTGGTGACTGGTACTCTCGATTTTGAAGAGTACAAAGTAACCAATGTTATTGACTTGAAAGTTTCTCAGTCGCGTACCTTCAAATTGAAGAACAAGATTGTCAGAACCTCCATTTCTGATCCCGGCGTTGCCGAACCAGTAGTGGTGGCTGAGAATCAATTAGTTCTTCTCGGTAAAGCCCCTGGTACTTCTACCCTAGTATTGTGGGACGACGCTGGTAACTCAGTTTCAATCGACTTGCGTGTCAGCCGTGATTACTCGCAGCTACAAGCAACCTTGCGCGAAATCGACCCCCGCATCATCGTCAAAGCTTTCTCAGTTGGTGGCTCTGACCGCGTACTTCTAACTGGTGATGTTGACCACCCTGAATCAATCATTAAAGCGTTCGCCGCATCGAACGTATTTATGGATGATCGCGGTATGAACATCCAAGTGGCAAATAGCCGCTTAGTCTCCGGACGTATCGGTGAGACCGGTGGCGTTGCTGGTGCTGGTGGCGGTCAATCTGGTCAGTTAGCTTCTATCGGTTCAGTCGATCGCTATACATTCTTCGGCAACAACGCCAATAACATTGGTAAAGCCCAAGTAATGGTTTCTGATGGTGGCCGCGTAACTAGTTTAGTTAAAGTTCGCAAAGTGCCTCTGATTGTCTTGCACGTGACATTCATGGAAATGAATACCACCGCTGCAAGAGAATTAGCTGTATCGATGGGCTTCGGTATGACGAACAAGACCTTCTCGTTCGGTATCGGTGGTTCGGCTAGTACATCAACCGCTCTTCCGCTTACTTCAGTTCCTGGTTTGCGTGGTTATTCCTCGCTTGCAAGTGCCGGTACAGGGACAAACGCCGCTGTTATTCCGGTTGTAACAACTTTGACCAGCGCCGGTACGAGAACTACAGTTCTTAACCAATTCCTCAATCCTCCCGTTCCTGCACAAACTTTTAACACCAACATTGCTAATAACAGTAGTGGTTATGTTGTCCAGCCAGTGAGCTTCTTCAGTACTACTGGAGGTGGTTCTGCTGTAAACAACATAGGTCAGGGTCAGGTCATTACCTCTGCCGGTTTGCTATCAGATTCAGTATTGCTTGGTGCACCCGGTGGTGTCTCCTTTAGTTCCGGTAACGCTGCAAACATCTTCACAGCCAACTCGAGCTTTGGTAATGGCACTCTCTTCTCGCTTAACCCTACAGTTCAAGGTGTAATTTCATCGAGAAGAGCTAGGGTCTTGGCAGAACCTACGCTCGTTACATTATCTGGTGAGCGCGCTTCGTTCTTGGCTGGTGGAGAAATTCCAATTTTGCAAGCTGTTGCTGCAGGTGGTACGGCTCAACAATCTGTTGTGTTCGAACCATTTGGCATGAGAATCAACATGATTCCAGTTTTGCAAGAGAACGGCATTATCAACTTAGAAGTGTCTCCTGAAGAGCGAATTCTTGCTCCTAACCTTTCATTCTCACTATCTGGTAATGATTTGAGTAGGATTCCTGGATTCACAACTCGCAAGACGCAGACTATTGTTGAACTTAAGCCGGGTCAAGAACTTTACATAGCTGGTTTGGTATCAACCAACGTTGGTCGCGAAGTATCTAAGTTACCGATATTTGGTGAGATTCCTGTGCTGGGTGCTCTATACCGGTCGAAAGCATTCAACAAGAACGAAAGTGAACTTGTTGTATCGGTTAGACCTGAGATCATCTTGCCTGGTACCCCAGGCCAGTTGAAACTTCCTGAAGAAATTGGTCGTACAGAAGGTCCTCGTGACATGAATATGTTCGCAGTTGAGCCTACCGTGCTTGACGAGCGCCACTTCACCAGTGGTCGTTCAGAGCGTCACCAGAAGACTTCGCCGACCTTGCCTGATGGAGCTCCAATTCCAGACAACGAGTAAGATCGCTAACTGGGTTTGATGGTTCAAGAAATAAAGAAAAAGAGCAGCGACGAGCTGCTCTTTTTTTTGTCCAATAATCTTGAAATTTACTCATCTTTCAAGACTCACTCTATATGCCCTCACTTGACATACATGCTTGCTATTGCCGATAGTGCACCATCAGTGGTTGTCATTGGACAGTTTCGTTTAACTTAGCAGGCACTATAGAAGGTCTATATTTCCTGGTTTGAGTGCTTGTAAAGAGAGAAGTGTTAAGTCAGTGTTGAATGTATGGTGCCTGGTGCGAAAAGATTAGTGCATTGCTCGAGCAGTCGTGTTAAGCTTCTGTACTGGTCGGTCTTGTGCCGGCTTTACCATGAATGCTCCCAGTATTCGAATGCAATCGGAAATCAGGTCGGGAGTTCATAGAGGGAGAGTGGAATGAATAAGCCCCAGTTGAGCTTAGCTTTTAGTCTATCGTTGGTCCTACTTCAAGCTAATATGCTGTCGGCACACGCAGAGCCGCAGGGAGCGATTTGGCAGAGAATGGCCAGCTCGCAAGCTGCAGGCGCTTCTAAAGTGTCTAAGCCAGCTCAGAAAGTCAGCTCGGTCAAAAAAGCTGCACCAGTAACCAAGAGTGACTCCGTAAGTGGCAGTCACGCCATGTTGTTCCTTCCAGCAGGCAGCAATGCTGCAAGCCCAAGCACCGCAATGGCGATTCACTCGGCTAGTCCGATTGATTCTGCCACTACTGCCGTAGTTGCTCCTTTAGCTTCTGGCGCTGTAAGCGGCGCTTCCAGGCCAGCTGCGGCCCAGTACGCTCCAGACCAAGTTGTGGCCCAAGCTGCTGACCAAAGCACTTATGTCACTGCTCAGCCGATACCGCCAGTGGTGACCGGCACTGTTGAGCTAGAAGAGTTCAAAACAACAAATGCAATTGATTTGAAAGTTTCTCAGTCGAGAACATTCAAGTTTAAGAACAAAATTGTACGTACATCTATTTCTGATCCAGGTATTGCTGAGCCAGTTGTAGTTTCTGAGAATCAGATGGTACTGCTTGGTAAAGCACCTGGCACATGCACCATGCTTCTTTGGGACGATGCTGGTAATTCGATTAGCGTAGATCTTCGAGTTAGTCGTGATTACACCCAGTTGCAAACCACACTTCGTGAGATTGATCCACGCATTATCGTTAAGGCCTTCTCTGTTGGTGGTTCTGACCGAGTGCTCTTAACTGGTGACGTTGATCACACCGAGTCAATAATTAAAGCCTTCGCTGCTTCGAACGTCTTTATGGACGATCGCGGTATGAATATTCAAGTTGTTAACAGCCGCATTATCGCCGGTAGAATCGGTGAAGCGGGCGGTACAGCTACCGGCGGCGGTGGTCAATCTGGACAGCTTGCCCAGCTTAACTCCGTAGATAAATACACTTACTTTGGCAACCTTGCCAACAACATCGGCAAAGCCCAAGTAATGGCTTCTGATGGTGGCCGTGTCACTAGCTTAGTCAAAGTTCGCAAAGTGCCGCTGATTGCTCTGCATTGTAGCTTCATGGAAATGAATACTGCCGCCGCTCGCAGTTTAGCTTTGCAGTTAGGTGTTGGCTACGCAGGTAAGTACTTCAGCTTCGGTGTTGGTGGTACTCCTGGTCCGGGTAGCGTGATTTCCTCAGCCGGAGGTGTTCGTTATAGACAAAGTATGCAGGGACTCGGAAATCCTAATAATCCAGGTCCGATCAACACTACTGTCGTAACGATGCAGCCTTCTAACGGAAACACATTCCCCGGCGGGCAAGTTTATGGTACTTATGGGTCAGTTCAACCAGTTGCCTTCTTGACCCCCACCTCTGTCTCCGCTATTGGTCAAGGTCAACTTGTTGGTCCTGCCAACGCTTTGTTGTCCCAGGCGATTCTATTAGGCGCCCCTGGCGGTGCTGGCGTCAGTCTAGGTAACTTGTTCAACCTCTTCACTGGTGTCTCTAACCTCGGTTCCATCTCACTTAACCCGACTATTCAAGGTATCATTGCCAATAGTAGGGCCAGAGTGTTGGCTGAGCCAACTCTTGTGACGATTTCCGGCGAAAGAGCTTCGTTCTTGGCTGGTGGTGAAATTCCAATCGTTCAGCAAATTGCAACGGCTGGTGCTAGTTTGGCTTCTGTGACCTTCGAGCCATTTGGCATGAGACTCAACATGATTCCCGTGCTTCAAGAGAACGGCACTATCAATTTGCAAATATCTCCTGAAGAGCGAATCATTGCTCCTAACCTAGCGTTCAGCGTTGGTAATGCTGCCAACACTATTCCTGGTTTCACCACTAGAAAGACACAGAGTATTGTTGAACTGAAGCCCGGCCAAGAGCTTTATCTCTCTGGTTTGGTTACTTCCAACAGCGCTCGTGAATTAACCAAGACACCACTTCTTGGTGAAGTGCCTGTTCTTGGTGCTCTCTACCGGTCAAAAGCCTTCAATAAGAACGAGAGCGAGTTAGTTATCTGCGTAAGACCAGAAATTATCCTTCCTGGTACTCCAGGTCAGCTCAAGCTTCCTGAAGATATCGGTCGGGTTGAAGGTCCTCGCGATACTAACCTCTTCCAAGTTGAACCGACTGTAGTTGATGAACGTCACTACTCATCGGGTCGGGCAGAACGTCACCAGAAGACTTCGCCAACCTTGCCTGAAGGCGCTCCAATTCCTGATAACGAATAAGTTCGAGTTCATTCCGATTGCATGATAACGAGAAGGGGCCGCGATGTGCGGCTCCTTTTTTTTGGCGAAGCTGTTAAACTCTAAATATGCAGCTAACTTATAGGGCCACGAGGGCCTGCCTTTTAGTTCTCTTTTTATTTGGCGTGTTTGTCATGTATGTCTGGCAACCAGAGCAACTGGTTTCACCTGCTTTTGCCGCCAAGAAGCTTATGTTGCCGCCAGTTTATGGCGATCATATGGTGCTGCAGCGAGATAAGCCTATAGTGGTCTCTGGCAAGGCTGTCGCTGGTGCGGCGGTGCAGGTTGATGTCGCCGGCACAATTACCGCCACCATCGCTGATGCTAAAGGTAAGTGGCGCGTGGTTGCCCCTGCTCGTCCACTTGGAGCCCCTTTCACAATTACTGTATCGTCTACTGGTGAAAGCGTTGCTATCCGCGACGTACTGGCGGGTGACGTTTACCTTTGTGCTGGTCAGTCTAATATGTTGTTGCCAGCTGTTGTCACCAATGACTGTCGCCATCTCAGCACTCTGAAGCACGCTACTACGCGATTTTTTAACCTCAGTAAGGGCGATCGCATTGACCTATTTTTCAATGCTGCCAAAGAGGCTAATCTAGAGGGCCGCACTGAGAAAGACAATTATTTTGATGGCGAAGGTTTTAAATGGATCAATGCAGACGATCCAGAAATTGAGAATCGTTCGGCCGTAGCTGTCGCTTTTGCTTATCGACTGAGGCAGCTTGTGAGCGATGATATTCCGATAGGCATTGTGCAGTGCACTATTGGTGGTACTAACATTCAGAGTTGGATTCCAACTTCTGAGGTTCCCGAAAAATATGTCGATTCCAAGACTTCTACTCCTGTCGGTTATGTCTACGACAAGTACTTGGCACCTATGGCGGGGCTAAACTTTAAGGCTGTGCTCTGGTATCAAGGTGAGTCTGATGTTGAACGCTTTACCTTCTACCCTAGACTATTTGCCATTATGACTCAGCAGTTGCGAAAGCGCTTTTCTCCCGATATGTCATTTTTTATCATTCAATTGCCTAACTGGGGCGCTAAAAGCACTATCGTTCCAAGCTTAACGGCCTATTTTAGAGAAGCTCAGCAAAAGGCAAGTATGGTGCCAAATTGCTTTTTGGTGCCCACCATCAATTCTGAAATCACCGACTACGCCGAGCTGCATAGTAGTAACAAACTTACCGTAGGGAACAATGCTGCGCAAATGGTTGCGGGTCAAATCTATAAAATTGATCATGCTTTAACGCCTCGTTATGCCACTGTTGAGCGGGTCGGGCCTGAGCTGAAAGTTACTTTTTCGTATCTTGATAGCGGCCTTGAGCTTAGAGGTAAGAAGTTCTCGGCTTTTGAGATTGCTGGAGCTGATGGTGTTTTCAAGCCGGCCAAAGCTAGGCTTGAAGGCGACGCTCTGTATCTATCTAGCGCTCTGGTGCATGAGCCAGAACATTGTCGCTATGCTTGGGCTGATAACAGTGTGGCAGCGTTGTTTAGCAAGACAGGTATGCCAGTATCACCATTTCGCTCAGATTCTTTGCCCTTGGTTGGCAACAAAGCAAAAATGATGGAAATGCTGATTTACAAACAATAAAGCTCTGTACGAATTACTTTTTGCGTTGTGCTTTTTTGGCCAGTTTCGCTTGATACTGTTCCATAAAGTCACTAGATTCGCGTGGAAACTGGCTAGTGAAAATATCGAGCACTAATTTGACTGCGGTTGCAAGAAACTCTTCGCGCTCGTATTCGGGCATATAACAATTTGCTAGACCGATTTTGTCTACGATTTTAAGTAGACCTTTTTCGGATAGTCTTACCATGGTGGTCATTACTGTTGTGTAGGCAATGTCGCGATCTTGCCGCAGTGCGTCAAATACATCTCTGACAGTCACTGTCGGGTTGGCTAGTTTCCAGACTAGCTCCATAATTTCGCATTCCAGATCGCCTAAGAATTTTCGCAGGCCTTTCTGGTTAAATCGAAAAGAAGCGTTTTCGTCGTTTAATCGCATATTTTTTCAGTTGGTAAACACTACTAGCTATCGTAACATATCCTTTGACTTACAATAGTAATATTTCTTTCCTCATCGAGAACCCCGAATGTCAACTCCTTCAAACAATCTCATTTCTTCTACCAAGCCACTTGCCTCTCGCCCGGTGGTCTTTCTCGACAGGGATGGCACTCTTAATGTTGAGGCTGGTTATATCAAAGAGGTGGACAATCTCAATTTGATTGAGGGGGCCGGTGAGGCTATTGCCAAGTTGAATCGAGCCGATGTGGCCTGTGTGCTCGTTACCAATCAAACTGGGGCAGCACGAGGTTACTATCCAGAAAGTCACATAAACGCTTTGCATGACCGTCTAGTATCGCTTCTAGCACTTTCTGGTGCTCATCTTGATGCTATCTATTATTGCCCTCATCTCTCTCGTGAGGAAGGCGGCGCGGTGGCGCCTTATGACATTGCCTGCAATTGTCGTAAGCCTGGGACGGGTTTAGTTGAACAGGCCTATCTTGAGCATCCGCAGTTGAGTCGTCAATTAGCTTTTGTTGTCGGTGATAAAGCTACAGACGTTGAGCTTGCCGCAAACTGTCATGTCAAGGGTGTTTTGGTTGAAACTGGCTTTGGCAAGGACGTACAGTCTGGAGCCTATCAATGGCCAGTTAAGCCAGACTTTCAGGCCTGCTCGATTGTCGAGGCTGCTGAGTGGATTCTCGCGTCTATTTCTAAACTAAACTAAACTAAATTAGACTCGAGAGCGCAGCAGTAGACTGACTTCGCTGAGCAAATTTGGAATATCGAAGGGCTTGGGTAGATAGAGATCGGCTCCGGCTTCCAGAGCTAGTGACTGGTCTGGGTGAGAGGTGGCCATGACTATCCAGATTTTAGACAAAACGTCGTCTGCTTTTAAGGCCCGGCAGAGATTCCAGCCGTCCATTTTTCTATCTATCAAATTTGATTCGAGTAAAATCAAATCTGGTGGCTCAAAGCGTGCTAGTTCAAGAGCATCATCAGCTGAGCTGGTCACCTGAACCATATAGCCTTCAAGCGCCAGGGTTTCTTGTAGCAAGCAGGCCATAGCGCCGTCTGGCTCAACTACTAAGATGCGCGAAATGTGTTTGATTAGTGTGGCCGGGTCTGAATTGTTTTGCAGCATACCGGCCAGAGTGTGACCTTGGCTCTGCCCCGAGCTTGCCGCTTGCAATTCTTCTTCTAGATTGCTATCTGAAACCCAGAAAGAGCCTTGTCTTTGCTTGGCTACATTGCGATGATCGCGCGCTGTAGTTAAGACGTCAATATATGACTGGAATTTTTTGACGGTATTGCTGACGATACCAATGGCGATTGAAATCAAAGGCACTCTTCTGCGAATGCCGCCGCGTCCTGTCGAGATTAGATAGCCCCTGGCAATGTCGCCTTTGGGATAAAACCGCGAACTGACATTATCAAATTGCTGGCAGATTAGCTCGGCTTTTCTTTCGGCCACTTCTGGTCTAGTGACCATGATAAAGTCATCAGCTTCAAGGTGACCGACAAATTCAGTTTCGTCGGCGCAATCAAGCAAGATTGCAGCTAGTGCCTTAATGAGCTGGTCTCCGGCTAAGTCACCATAGGTTTCGTTGTAAACCCTAATCTTATTTAGGTCGAGAGACATAACTGACCAGGCTTTATCTGAATAGAGACATTGCTCAAGCATGCGGCGAATTAGATTGGGCCCTGGTAATTGTGTCAGGGGGTTAGAAAATTCTTCTTGCCTGCGTCTTAAGTGGGCAAGAACCCGTATGGCAAGCTCGTTTTTGTCTATTGGATCACCGAGCACATCGTCGGCACCATAACGAAAGGCATTGATTCTTTCGGTTACATCGGTAGACGGATGAAGTAGTACTAGCACTGGCCGTGGTGGCGCAAGTGTGGCGCGAATCTGTTGGCAATAAAGTCTGCCATCACCAGAGCTAACGCCATCAAGCTGATTGGGAAGAATAATGATGTCAGGATGGAGGAACGAAAGTAGTTCATTTGCTTCTTCAAAAGATGTTACGGCGTGAACTTTGCTTCCGGTTTTTTCTAAAACTGATGAAAATTCTGCAGCTAGCCTAGCTTGATTTATGATGAGAATGACGGGGGTGGGGAGGAGCATTTAATCCCTCCCTCTGGCAGCTTGTTGTTCTAATGTCGCGGCCGGTAGCTTCACTGTAAAAGTAGTATTACCTGGTTGGCTGGCAACACTAATTTGGCCGCCGAGAGCGAGACAGAGTGAGCGGGTGATATAGAGGCCAAGGCCGGTGCCTTCTGTTTGTCTCACCAGTGGATTGTCAAGGCGTCCGAATTTTGAAAAAACTTGAGGCAAGTGTTCTTCCGGAATACCTACGCCTTCGTCACTAATTGAGAACTCAACCATCTCAACATCATTAGAATTGTTCTTCTCTTTTTCTTTTTCCAGCCCTCTGGCCGAAATCGTAACGGTGGTGCCGGCTGGTGAATATTTGATAGCGTTATCAATTAGATTTGTGAGAATCTGCTCTAGCCTGTCTGCATCAGCCCAAACTGGCGTTAGACCGGCAGGCACACTGACTATTATTTTGTGATTCTTGGCTTTGTCTGTAAGATTTTGCTGCACTCTTTCTATGGCATCGCGGGGGTCGATGGCACGAATTGTCAGTTGCAGTTTCTTTGATTCGAGCCTAGAGACGGCAAGAATATCTTCTACCAGTCGAGTTAGGCGATCTGCTTGATCTTTGATGATGCCAACATAGCGTCTTTGTTGTGAAACATCGAGCCGGTCCCCGGCTCTTAGAATAGTGTCGGCAAAGCCTTTGATACTAGTAAGGGGGGTGCGCAGTTCGTGTGAGACAGTACTGACAAATTCGGTTTGGGCTTGCTGCAATGAGTTGGCTTGGATGACATAAATGATCGTCAAGAAACCCCATGGCGCATCTTTGGTTTTGGTAGCAGATGAGTCTGTGAGCGGAAAGCGTGAAGCTGGCATGACGAACTCGACGCCAGCCCTGGTCAGCACCGTTACTGGTTTAGGATCGCTCTCATCTTCTCCAGAATCTTTACTAGACTCTTTACCAGAATCTTTGTGATTGTCCGACTCTTCATGGCTGTGCCAGTCAACCATTGTGGCGATTTGATGGCCGACTATCTCTTCTATCTCGGCGCCAATCAGCTTGGCGAAAGATGGATTGGTAGTAGTGATTAATCCCGCTAAGTCTGTCACTACAACAGCATCAGCGGAATTTAGCAGAAGGGTGCGATAGATTTCTTCTGTCTTAATTGACACGGTATTTGTTTCACTGCAATTGCGAGTTCCTGAAATCTAACTTAGCATTAGATAAAGGGGCAGATTCGCATTACAACCTATCCTTAAGGTTTAGCGCATTAATTGAACATTTTGCCCTAGATATCTATGCCAGATCAGTCAAATCAAGCAGCTCCTTAAGGCGATTCTCGTCTGTAAGAAAACGATAACCGATTAAGGCTTCAAAGGCTGTGGCTTGCCTAAGAGTGGTTTGCTCGACATTACGTCTGAAGCCCGCTGGCTTGAGATTGCGGGCGCGCCTGACGATATCGAGCTCGTCTTCCGTGAGATTCGGTTTAAGTAATGCTATTAGTCGCGCCTGTTCTTTTGAATTTACGCGAGAAACAACTTGATCGTGCATATTTTTTACTGTGACCGAGGCCAGAAGCTCTCGCTCTCGTTCAAATAATTCAAATACGGCATCACCAAGGTGGGCCAGGCTGCGCAAAGGAATCTCTTTGACTTGCTTTAGTCGCTCTTGTTCGCTGAGAGCTTTATTAAAGGATTTGCCGAATAGCATATTTGTCTCGCTTATTCTCGATTATTCTCGCTTAGATAACGCTATTTTCGGCCAGTGCGTTTGGCTAGTACTTCTGCCAGTGCTTGCCAAGCAAAGTTGGGCAGAGATTGAGCCATGCGACTTAGGCGCCATGGCTCCTTCAGTAAGCGATAGAGCCATTCACAGTGAAATTTTTGAAAAGTTACAGGGGCGCGTTTGACAAAACCTGTCCAGACATCAAAGCTGCCACCGACGCCAATCATCACTGCCTGCGGGAATAAGTGCTTGTAGCGGTCGATGAAAAACTCTTGTTTCGGTACGCCTAGTGCAACTAGAATTAGTTTAGGTCTCGTCTCTGCCATACTTTCGAGAACGGCTTTCTCTTCGTTCTTATCGTAAAATCCATTTTGATAAGCAACTATTTTGATACCGGGATGTAGTTTCGGCAGATCTTCTACTAGTTTATTCATTACTTCTGGTCTGCCACCAATTAAGGCAACTTCTTGCCCTGACTTGGCTGCGCTAGCAAGGGCACTGGCAGCTAGTTCGATGCCTGGAAGCCTCTGTACGTTAGAGTTCTTTGCTTCAGCTAAGCGTAGGGCCCAGACCACACCCGCCCCGTCCGGCACGACTAAATTGGCATTGCGAATGATGCGGTCAAGTTCGGGATCTTTTTGAGAGGCCACGACCATCTCGGCGTTAATTGTCACTACATGCAGCGCTTGATTTTTTTGCCAGGCATCTTCGATCACTTCAATGGCCGCGCTTTCACTGACGAGGTCAACGGGGTAACCGAGTACGTGGTCTCTGCTTCTTACGCTTGGTAGTGGCATGTTTTTAAGTGGTATCGTCTGTAGTATAAAAAGGTAGTATAAAATTTATAGTTACAATGCCAGAATTTTAGCTATAAGAGTACTGTTCTGGCAAGCTAGTTGTCGGCAATCGTTGGCTTGATTTTTGGCGTTTTCAGCAAGTTCGCTGTAGTTGTTCAGGGCGTCTTTTATTACCTTTGGCCAAGTCTCACTATCTTGGTTGTCTTCGTTTCTTGTGAAAGTAAGATTGGGTTGTTTGAATTGATTCAGGACAATTTCTACTTTTGGATCATACGATATACCAATCACTGGTTTGCCACTAGCAAGAGACATAATAAGTGAGTGTAAGCGCATACCAATCACCATGTCTAGGGATGCTATCAACGATAGCCACTGACTGGGCAAGAGGCTGGTATTGGGAGGTAACCAGATGGTGCGATCTTTGCTCTGCCAGAGGTCAACAAAAGATTGCAAAATTGGTCGATCTTGCTCGTCTTGCAGTGGGAGCATAACTAGTATTGCTGAAGTATCAAGCGTGGCTTCTAGGGTTTCGACTAATTTTTTCAAATGGCCTTGGGTGAAACCGGCGCCGCTTCGCAGTGAAATGCCAATTAGAGTAGGTCTAGAGCTAGAACTAGAACTAGAATTAGAGCTAGAGCGATATTTAGCCAACAAATCGCTCACCACTTCAGGTATGGCTGAGGGTTGAAGGGCCCAGACCGGGTCTGCTGTCTTTATGCTCTTTGCCTTCAAGCCCCACTGTTCAAGCTGTTTGTAAGAGTTATCGTCGCGGACAGAAATGATCTCAGCCAACTGCAGAAATTGTTTGGTCAGGTTTTGGCTAAAGGCCTTTTTTAGCGGGCCAAGGCCTTGGGCATAGATCAGTATCTTGCTTGCGAAGATGCGGGCAATGGTTATAAGGCTGCCATAGTAAACAATTGACTTGAGCGAGTCTGTGTCTTGAAATAGGCCCCCGCCTCCACTGATAAAGAGTTTTGTGCGAGGCAGTAGAGCGATAATTTCTTTTAATTTCCAGCGGTTGACAGTTTGCACTGCAAATTGTGTTCTTGTCGCCAGTGGATTATTAGATAGCACGACGATGTCGCTAGGACTTATATTGGCTGCTTTTACTTCCGTGATAAGTTGCTCTAGTATGGCTTCGTCGCCGAGATTGTCGAAGCCGTAGTAGCCGGATATCAAAACCAGTGAGCGCGCCATAAAATATCTTTCTCTGGAAGCCTTGTCTGTTCCGGATTTTAGCACTTGTGGTTGGAGCTTTTTGTTCGGTATATGCCTTGGCTATATTGTGCTGCGTGCTGCTTTTGCCATATGATCTATTAATGGCAGCAGATTTCGTCGGTATTGATTTGGCCGAAAGCTTGATCACAAGAAATGGTGTTCAGGCACTTGGCAGCGCTGCGGTCAGTTGGCTTGAAGTTAAACCGAGCAGTGTTGATGACCTGAGTGCTGCTCTGCGCCTGTCTTCCCAGCCTAATTCTCAGGAATATGCTTTTTTTCCGGGTTTGCTTGACGCTGGTGCTTTGAAAGAAAACAGGCAAAATGTTTTTATCGACTTTTCGGCATTGGCACGTGTGCGTGAGCATGTGCCGAGCGATCTTGTTATTGCCTGTGAAACCGGCATAACTATTGGCCAACTGAACAAGTATTTGAGCGCGCTCGGACAGCGTTTTCCTGTCGATCTGGGAGACAATGCCAATCAGGTAGCTTTAGTCGATTTGCTTTTGACCGGAGATGGCGGCTACTTAGAGACAGGATTTGGTTATTTGCGCAGTCAAGTACTCGGTCTTGAATCAGTTTATGCTGGTGGTCTGGTACTAAAAAGTGGCGGCCGTGTTGTGAAGAATGTCACTGGTTTTGATGTCACTAAATTAGTGATTGGTTCACGAGGTGCTTTTGCTTTTCCTTATTTAGCCTATTTGCGTCTGGCTGCCATACCTGAGGCCGTTTCAAGTTTTTCAGCAAAGTCAAAGTCGAATGATTCAAGTGAACTGCTGGCGGTGTCAGCTCGTTTACTCGCTTCTGGTCTGCCCCTTTGTGCTCTCGAGATCGTTGAAGTAGAATCTAAAGAAAACGGAAACGAGAGTACTGAGTATCAGTTGATAGTGCAGGTTGAGGGGCCATCTCAGTTAGTTGCTGATTTGAGTGCTCAGATCGAAGACACACTAGCTGCTTTTAAATTCGAGAAATTAGATAATCTTGTAGCTCGAAAAATATTGACATATTCCCTGGCATCGGCTGCTGATTACTGTGTAGAAGCGGCTGCATCGCTATCGCTTTTGCAGGCCTTGCTTGAAAATTTGAGTAACAAGCAGAGTGGTAAATTGCGTGGTAAATTGCGCATTAGACCAGCATGTGGACGGCTCTACTTACACAGTGCTAGTAAAGAACAAGTAGACCGTGATTTAGAATTGCTCAGCGGTATTCTTCGCACTTGCAGGCAGAGGGCTGATGGCAGCGCCCTAGCGGGCTGGGAATCCTTGACAGTGGCCGCTCGGTGCGGCCTTTTTACTAGTAGCTCTCAACGTCTAACTGCCATAGAGCCAGCTGCTAAAGCTTTGTATAAGCGTATAAAAGAGAAGTTCGATCCGAATTTGTGTTTGAATCCTCAGGCTAATTTTACAGGCTAGCGATATGACTGAAACCAATATTTCAAACTCTAGCTCTGTGATTGAAATCAGCAATGGTTCAGCCAAGCTCAGCAGAGACCTGCTCGATAGCTGCATCCATTGCGGTCTTTGCTTGCCAGCTTGCCCCACTTATTTGGCTACTGGTAGAGAAATGGAATCGCCTCGTGGGCGCATCTACCTACTTTCGAAGTGGCAAGAAGAAGGTGGAGAACTGGCACCACGAGCGATTGAGCATTTAGAGTCTTGTCTCGGCTGTCTTGGCTGTCAGACTGCCTGTCCTTCTGGTGTGAAGTATGAGGCCATTCTTGACCAAGCGCGACCACATATAGCGGCGCGCCGCAATTGGCTGACGCGGCAGGTTATGCGTTTTTCTTTTAGTCAGCTGTTGCCACATTACAGTCGCTTGAAAATATTGGGCTCGCTGCTGCGACTAATCCAACAGCTTAAGCTCGATAGTTTCGTGGCAAAGCTTCCCTTTGTTGCCCAAGGCCCACCGCTGTTGCGTAAGATCGCTGACTTTCAAATGTTTACCCCGACAGTGGCTAAACATTTGCCATTGCCGAAGAAATCCTGGAAGGCTGGTGCCAAAATTGGCAGTGCTAAATTGTTTAGCGGTTGCGTCATGGATGTCTTTTATAACCATGTTAATCATGCTGCTCTGCGCCTTATGATCAGGCAAGGAACTGTAGTTGAAGTGCCGGCGCAAACTTGCTGTGGTGCTCTGGCGTTTCATGCCGGCGAGTTAGACATAGCCACTGATTTGGCCAAGAAAAATATAGATTTATTCGCTGCATCAGAAGACAAAATTGTTGTCACCTCTGCTGGTTGCGGCGCCATGCTCAAACATTATGGTAGTTTGCTCGATGGTGATGCAATTTACAAAGAACGAGCTCATTTGTTTTCGCAAAGGGTGCAAGATCTTTCTGAAAACCTGGCCTTAGGCGAATTCCCGGCTATGACAAGTGCTAGTCAAGCTTGTAATATTGTATATCATGCCGCATGCCACTTAGCCCATGCTCAGGGGGTGCGTCTGCAGCCGCAAGAGTTGCTCAGTTCGGCGGCGGCTAGCACTGGGGCTCATTTGTACGATCTACCTGAGGCAGAGCATTGTTGTGGAAGTGCAGGCATTTATAACTTGCTCAACACGCCTCTTAGTTTGAAAGTGTTAGATCGTAAGATGAACTTTATAGAAGAATCCGGTGCTGATGTGGTTGTCACTAGCAATCCGGGCTGTCTTCTTCAGCTTGACGCTGGGGTCAAGGCCCGTGGGCTCAATGTTAAGGTCAAACATTTGGCCGAAGCCCTCGATGAAGCCTTTAGCAATTGACGCGTCCATATACAATCATTAGAAGCTCAATATCTTGGGCTTTTCGCTCGCCGATAAGACTATAATTTTTAATTGGCAGCTATACGAAAGGTCAGATTAGTGACTACCCTTGTTCCGCACCGCAAAGTCGAACTTTTTGAAAACGATATAAGTGACGAGCGCCTTGAGCACTATCTGAGCAAATCAGTAGTTGCCATTGACACTGAGACCCGTGGTCTTATCTTTAGACGGGATAGGCTCTGTTTGATTCAAATTTGCGACGACGAAGGTGTGGTTAGTTTCGTTCGCTACAAGACAGCAGCAGATCTTGATCCTAAGATAGAGTCGAATGTGAAGAAGCTCTGCCAAGCGAAGAATGTCCTCAAGCTTTTTCACTTTGCTCGCTTTGATGTGGCTGTGCTCAAATACTACTTAGATATTCAGGTGGCTCCTCTCTTTTGCACAAAGATTGGCTCTAAGCTGGTGCGCACCTACACAGATAAGCATGGCCTCAAAGATCTGGTTAAAGAACTTTTGGGTATTGAGCTTGATAAGTCAAACCAGACCAGCGACTGGGCACAACCAGACTTAACTGAAGATCAAATTGAGTACGCAGCTAATGATGTGCGCATGCTGCTTCCACTCTACACAAAAGTTTTGGCCATGCTTGAGCGCGAGAAACGCCTAGAGTTAGCGCAGAATCTTTATATAGCTTTGCCCACAATTTGTGAGCTTGATATCTTGGGGTGGACAGGTATTTTTGAGCACTAGCTCTCTTTTGACTAATTAATAGCAGTAATTTGTAAGTAGCAGCCAATAGGAACGTAAAGCGCAATGGAAAAGCTAATCTACGAGAAGTCACAAGCCGGAAGGAGAACTGAGATTCTTCCCAAAACTGGAGTGCCACATAAAGCTCTCGAGACTCTTATTCCTAAAGGTTATGTTCGTGAAATGGCCGCAGCTCTGCCTGAGGTTAGTGAGTTAGAAGCTGTGCGACACTTCGTCAAGCTGTCCCATCTCAACCATTGCATCGACACTGGGTTCTATCCTTTGGGCTCATGCACGATGAAATATAATCCGAAAATCAACGATGCCATGGCTGCCCTAGAGGGCTTCAGAGAACTGCATCCAAATCAACCTGAAGATCAAGTGCAAGGTGCTCTCGAGTTGCTTTATCTTCTCGAAAAGTCAATTTCAAATATTGTTGGTTTGCCAGCTGTCACGCTGCAACCTGCTGCTGGTGCCCATGGTGAGATGACAGGTTTGCTTTTGATTAGGGCCTATTTCGAATCTAAGGGTGATCATAAGCGCCGCACAGTAATCGTGCCTGATACTGCCCATGGTACCAATCCTGCAACAGCAGCATTGGCTGGATTTGATGTTGTCGAAATTAAGAGCAACGATCGTGGTTTAGTTGATATTGAGGCTCTAAAAGCTGTTCTCGGTCCCGATACTGCGGCCATCATGTTGACAAATCCTAATACTCTAGGTTTGTTCGAAGAAGAAATTATGACCGTGCAAAAACTAGTGCACGAAGCTGGTGGACTGCTTTATTACGATGGTGCTAACTTGAACGCCATTATGGGTCTAGTCAGACCAGGCGATATGGGCTTTGACGTCTGTCACCTCAATTTGCACAAGACCATGTCTACTCCTCATGGTGGTGGTGGCCCTGGTGCATGCGCAGTGGCTTGTCGCGATATATTAGAGCCATTCCTGCCTAAACCTGTGGTGAAGAAAGCTGGCGAGCGTTTTTCTCTTGACTGGGATAGACCACAGTCGATGGGCAAAATTAAGGGTTTCTATGGCAATTTCGGCATTCTAGTGCGCGCCTATGCTTATATCTTGGCTCACGGGAAAGGTGGCCTCTGTCAGGTTTCTAAGGACGCTATTCTCAACGCTAACTATCTCAAGGTGAAGCTGAGCCGCTCCTTTACCGTTGCCCACGAGCAGCCTTGCATGCACGAATTTGTATTATCTGGAGTGAAGCAAAAGGAACGCGGTGTTTCTACCGCTCAAATGGCCAAGCGTTTGCTTGACTTCGGTGTGCACGCGCCAACGGTCTACTTCCCCTTAGTTGTGCCTGAAGCGATGATGATTGAGCCAACTGAAACTGAAGCAAAAGAGATGCTCGACCGTTTTGCCGACATTATGTTGCAAATCGATAGAGAAACCATTGAGTCGCCTGATGTCGTGCGCAATGCCCCGACAAACACTCCAGTGGGCAAGCTTGATGAAGCTACAGCTGCTCGCAAACCGAACCTGCGCTGGAGCCCTAACTAAAATAGGCTCTTACTAAAGGTTAGACAATGCTGTCAAATTCCATGGCCAATTTTAGGTAGGTCATGCGCTCTTTGATGCGAGCGATTTCTCTTTTTGTGCCCTTTATTGGCACAAGACCGCATAGTGCCACCAAGTTGATAAACATCAGAGGAGTCGCCGCTATCATCATCTTAGCTAATTCATCTCCAGCGAACTCTACATAGCATTTCACTGTAATAAAGAGACCAATCAAGTTGGTGACAAGAAAAACGACGTAGTGCAGAAACAGAAAGATGCGCTCTCTTAGCTCAGCAGCCATTAGAGAAGCCATTTCCGCTCTCATCTCAGGTGGTATTGACCGGCTCTGCCGTTTGTTCTTGGCAAAAGAAGGTGTGGACTTGTTGAAAGATTGAGCTGCTCTTGCGTTAATTGCATTCGATGCTTGAATGGCAGTCTTGCTGATAACAGGGTCGAAGCCCGCTTGACCGAAATGCGAGTGCATTCGAGGAGCCCCACAATTGCCGCAGAATTTAGAGCTAGACTCAATTGCAACAGAGCAATGGGTGCAAGAGACACTAGTAGGAGCAACTGAAAGCATCGTTGTGGCCAAGTCAAAACCTCATCTAGTTCGCGGTGGCTAGCTCTTGAGATTATATTTTGAGGCTAACTAGGCTGTTTTTGCGTGTGCCTAGAAAATTCTTAAGAAAGTAGGGGGCTGTCAGTGGGCAAAACCGTCAAAAAGGACCTTGTTTTTGCCGAGTTTGTAAAGTACCTACCTCTAGCGAAGCGAATTTGTTAGCGAGGCCGCTGATTTGATTAGTTTGATAGCAGCGCTACGGTTGAATTTACCATCGGTAAACACTTCTCTAAATATGGCTTGACCCAGGAACTGATTATTTTTCATTAGCAGTCGATGGGCAAAGGGCATAGCTGCATCAACAAAGTTGAATTTAGGATTGATTGCTAGAGCAATGCCTTCTAGGGTGAGCAGTGCTCTCATGACATAGGTGAACTCAGACGGCAAGCTAAAGGGATAGGCAAAGCAGACTTCAGAGAAATCAAAGAGCATTTTACGGAAGCGCACTTTGTTCATGCCTTCAGCAAAGCGGGCGTCAATAATTGGTGTCAGGTCGCGGCAGAGTGCGTCTCTATCAGCTTCTGGTTTGAGGAAGCCCATGCCGACAAAGTCATCTACGAGGTCCCGATATTCTCGTTGAATGGTGTGCATGAAGGCATTGATCATGTGTTGCTTTAGCTCAGGGCTGATGCGGCCGACCATGCCAAAATCGAAAATTCCCACTCGACCATCTTCCATGATGCGCATATTGCCAGGGTGAGGGTCAGCGTGGAAGAAGCCTTCTTCTAAGAGTTGTCGCAGGTAGAAGTTGGCACCAGTCTTGGTGATTTCTTCTGCATCTAGACCCATAGCAGCAATGCCGGCGGCGTCGTTTATGGGAATACCAGCCACATACTCGATGGTGAGAACTCGGCGGCCAGTCAGTTTCCAGATTATGCGCGGAATGTAGATGCTGTCGAAATTGCGGTAGGAGCTTCTGAACACATCTGCGTTTCGGCCTTCGCGAATGTAGTCAATTTCTTCAAATATTGTTTTAGCAAATTCATCAACAATGCCAGGCCAATCGGTATGGCGGCAAAGGCTCGGGTACTTCATTACTTCGTCGGCGACGGCAGCCAAAATCTGCACGTCCATGACAATAATCGAGCTGAGATTTGGTCTTTGTACTTTTACTACAACATCGCGGCCATCTTGCAGTTTGGCTTTATAGGCCTGAGATAGGCTGGCGGCAGCAATCGGTACGTTGTCAAACTCTTTGTATAGATCCTCAGGTTGACCGCCAAGTTCGCGCACAATAGTAGCCCGGGCGATTTCAGTAGGAAATTGGTCAACGTTCTCTTGGAGCTTGGTCAGCTCCAGCATGGCTGGAAGGGGCAATAGATCGGCTCTGGTGGAGAGAGTCTGCCCAATTTTGACAAAAGTTGGGCCTAAGCCATTTAAGCGCCGACAAAGCCAGCGACCTAGCTCCCTATACTCTTCGTAGTCTTGGTTTGAGAGGGCCGCTTCTTCGATATCGTCAACGACGTCACCTTGAAGGGCACGCTCGAATTCTTCTGCGTGAAACTTAGAGAAGCCTTTGACCGACCAGATGATTGTCCAGACAATAGGCACAACGCGATAGGCGGCTTTCCAGCCCTGCAATTTTGCTATACGGTGAAAAACTTTGATTGTGGAGATCAAAAGTCGAAGGGCGCTAACATCTCTGAAGCTCTCCCTGATTGGGTTGAACTCACTGGGATTGAAATCAATACTGCTGTTGTTTGGAATTGTCACTAAATCTGCATGCCATTGCCAGGTGCTATTGGACCTACATAAGTGTATAGCTATATCGTACGTTGTCAGCAGGAAAGTGTAGAAATTTAAGATTCATGTGACATTGCTTAAATTTCGAAGCTAACTAGTGTGGGTTAGTGACGTTTATTGATTATCAATTGCTGCATTTGGATGATTTCTTTCACCCCTTTGTTGGCCAGCAGCATCAAATCGCCCAACTTGGCGGCGTCATAGGGTTTATTCTCAGAAGTCATCTGTAGTTCAAGAATCTTTCCTGACTCGGTCAAGACAATATTGCTATCCATCTCGGCTTGCGAATCTTCACTGTAGTTGGGGTCAAGTAATAGCTGGCCGTTTAGTTGCACAACTGATACCGCCGCCATGTGCTCGGTAATAGGCAGTTCGTCGAAGACGCCAGCTTTGCGTAGTTTGGCTAAGGCATCATAGAGTGCCAAGAAGCCGCCGCAAATTGAAGAGACGCGGGTACCTGCATCAGCTTGCAGAACGTCGCAATCAATTGTGATAGTGCGCTCACCTAGAGCGCGGCGGTCGATTACTGCTCTTAAGCAGCGGCCAATTAGGCGTTGAATTTCATTGGTTCGGCCAGAGGCTTGACCTCTAGTCACTTCCCGTTGGGAACGCTGCAAAGTTGATCCCGGCAGCATTGAATATTCAGCAGTAACCCAGCCTTCGCCTTTACCGATTAAGAATGCGGGCACTCTTTCTTCAATTTTGGCTGTGCAAAATACTTTAGTATCACCAATTTCGACAAGTACTGAACCGTCTGCGTTCTTGGTGAAATTTCTTGTAAATTTGACCGGTCTTAGCTGGTCCCACTGTCGGCTATCGCGCCGCTTATACATCAAATTCTCGCTTTCTAGTCGAAGCAAGACGTAAGTATATAACGTCGAGCCCCTTGTTAGGCAATTAGTTTCGACCGAAACGTAGTCTGTTAACTTGGGCTGTTCCGGTTACGACCAATTGTTTGCCAGAAGTGACTTTGAGATCGGTAAAGCTGAAATGGATGTCATCTGATTTGGTGCCAAGGTTAGAGAGGCCATTGATCTTCTTAACTAGAATTTCAGAGAGCTGCGGGGAAATTTCTTGGCCTGCCGTCATTAGTTTGGTATCACCTAGTTGCACCCAACCGTCTTGAATTGAAAGCTGACTCTCTAGTTGAGCTGCCAGCGGCACAGCCAGTTGGCCTATGCCGGCCTTGCCTTCAGCAGTCATGCTGACTTTGTTGTTGCGACCGAGAACAATTGATGCTCCAGTCATGGTCAGGCCAAAATTGCCACCAGCAGCCCCGAGCAATCCGGCCAGCATGCCCCCTTTTTTGGTGACTGTGTATGAAAGTTTTTCAAGAGTACTGGGAGCTTTCAAATATTTGTTCAAACTATCTTGGCTGACCAGGGCCGTGACTTGAGCCGTTGCGGGGCTCGTAAATTGCAGCACTCTTTGATTGAGCAGTAGACCGGTGTCAAACTTGAGCGCCCCTTGAGTGGTGAGGGTGAGCTTATCGACAATGAAGTCTTCTATATTGCCGCCTTTGACCTCAACGTCTAAGGACTTCAATTCACCCAGGTTGAGATCCATGTTGCGGGCTATGAGATGAATATTGTCACAAGCCCCTCTTGCGAACTGGCCATCTTGCATATCTATTTCTAGTTTGCCAAAGCTTCCCGAGTTGATATCGACAAACGATAGGGTAGGAGCGCTCAGCGCCTGAGGCATAGCTTGTTGCGGCATTTGCATCTGTGGCATTTGCAACTGCTGCATTGGCATTTGTCCATCTTGGGCGCTAACAGGCTGCACGCAAATCAGTGTTGAGTAGCCCAGTGTCGAGAAGCAAATTGAAAGAGCCAGTGTTCTTTTGAGCTTATGCATGGCAATACCTATTTAATTCAAAATTCTAAAGACCGTTTTGGTCCTTCAAATGTTCCGTGTCAAGATTCTTGTTGTAGTTTTCTAGTGATTAAAAAGCCCTCTCAGTTTCCTGAAAGGGCTTCTCAATTTTTTCTACTAACGAAAATCTAGTGAGATTCGGTTGTAGTAGCCGTTGTTGTGGAAGTTTCGGCTGATGGTGTAGCAGTTGTAGTGCTAGTAGTAGCAGCATCAGTACCAGTTGTGGTGGTAGTGGTGGTAGCTGCTGTTGATGCAGCATCAGTAGCAGTACCAGTGGTACTGGTTGTGGTGCTGGTTGTTTCGGAACCACCGCCACTGCAAGCAGCGAGGGAAGTTACGAGGGCCAAGCTTGCGCCTGCAAGGGCTAGGTTTCTCAAAGTAATCATGCGGTCGATTCGTCTCCTTCTAATCCTGATGAGTTATTGTCCACGACAGCTCTCTCAGAGTGACAATGGTGGCAAAGCTAGTAAATTTCGCCCACCTGAAATCGTTTGAATTATACAGCCTACTAATTGCATTTCTGCCTCTTGGAAAGAGTTATTGTAAATATCAGTGCTGATTTTTGCTGTAATCTCTTTGCACCGCTATAACAAAAGACCGATTACTGCACCAAAAGGCGGTCAATCAGATATAAGACTTTTGCCTGTCATTTCGCTGGGCTTGTCGATTCCCATGATGGCAAGAAGTGTCGGTGCCACGTCGGCGAGACCGCCTGGTGTGAGTTTTCTCATAGAGTTGTTCACTAGCTTAAGTGGATCACATTCAGGGGTCTGGAAGCTTGCCACCACTAGCGGTACTGGGTTTGTCGTGTGGGCTGTATGGGGTTCACCGGTCTTGTAGTCAAGCAGTTGCTCGATGTTGCCGTGATCAGCTGTAACCACTAGGGTGCCATTGGCTTCTTGAACGGCTGCAAGCAGAGCGGCGAAGGCTAAATCAACTGACTCAACAGCGGGTACGGCGGCGTCCATGATGCCTGTGTGGCCCACCATATCGGGGTTGGCAAAATTGAGCACGATAAATGGGTGCTTGCCACTTTTTATTGCTTGACAGGCCAGCTCGCAAACCTGAGGCGTGCGCATTGCTGGAGCCA
>CALROJ020000067.1:0-35304 GCA_943369735.1 bacterium Ga0077546 | reverse complement strand
TATGAGCCGGATGCCATCATCGATTCGTTGGTGGCCCTTGAGCTTAAAGCTATTGGGGCCGCTAAACTGAGTCAGTTTGGGGCCAGTTCTTATCTGACAAAGCTGCTTAAATTGAGCGAAGATGCAAAGCGTCAAATTGATCAATATGTGTCAAAGAAGGGTGTTTGTGAATCTTTTGTTTTAACTTGGCTCGATTTGAGGCAGAATTTTAATAGTCATTAGTATTGAGAAGCGATCTTTGTAAAGACCACAGGAAGTTCGAGGCCTATGTTTATTAAGAAGAAGAGTGACGCCCAGAAGGCTGGAAAAGGTAATGGCCAGAAGCCCGGGGCTGACAATCCGGTTGGCGGGCCAGCTGGCAATCCACCAAGTAGTTCCGGTGCAGTGGAAGGCGGCCCTCAGGCTGCGCCAGACACTAATATGACTGCAAGTGGTATGCCCCCTGGTGGAGCTGAGCCTGGACGGTCTCACAATAATCTCAAGTCTTCTTTTTCAAGTATGCCAGCGGCCGGCTCGGAAGCCGAACAGGCAGCTCAGGCTGCCAGTGGTAAAAGCAGCAGCAAAATTAGCATTGTTTTTGACATGGTCTTGCCGATTGTCGTGGCTACGGTTTGTTGTGGCGCTTTCCTGCAAACAGGTAAGTTTGCTAAGGATAAAACTGGAATTTACGGTTTGAGCGCTGAGCAGGAGAGCTTAGTAGTTAAAGATAAAACCATCGCTGCCGAGACTGTCATTGCCGAAATCAATAAGCTTGAGCCTCTGAAGCTGCTCTCGCACGGCGAGGTAGGCCCGGCAATTGAAGCAGCTAAAGCTCTCATAGCCAAGAAACCCAATGATACAAGGGCATTGATGGCCGCAGGTATGGTCTTGGTTGAGGCGGGAAATAAGGCCGATAAAGAACTTGGCATTGGCTATTGCAATAAAGCCTTTGAGCAAGCTACGTACAGCGCCTATATTCGCTTACTCTACGGCCGGCAGCTGGCCATCATGCATCGAGACGAAGATGCTATTGCTGTATACGAGAAAATTATTGAACTTTTCCCGTCAACTTGGTCCACTCCGCATAAAGAACTTGCCGCACTTTATATGCGCACAAATAGTTCAGCTCTAGCCGTAAAAGAGCTTACGGCCTTGCTTAAGTCTGATAATTCAGACCCTGGTGTACAAAGAGAGTTAGGTCTGGCCTTAGCTCAAGATGGAAAACAGCAAGAGGGCTTCGAAGAGTTTCAAAAAGGCTTTACTCGTGAAAAAGATTTGCTGGGCTATCCGTATGCTGTTAAAGATATAGTTGAAGCTCATGCTGGTATCGTATCTAGTGCCCTTAAAGACACAGAAAAGCGCTATCAGAAAAACCCAGAAGACGTCAAAACTCTTCTCACCTTGGCTCGTCTTTATATTGCTAGCAATCGTTTTAAAGAAGCTCGAGACATTGCTACTCAGGCCATCAAGTTGAGGGAAGTAGATCCTGAGGTGCATGAGATAATGTCTGAAATCATGTGCAATCAAAATCAGTCGCAATCAGGTTACGATGAGTTCCGAGCTGCTGCCTCATATATTCACATGAAGCAGTAATAGCTCTAAGAGAGCTAAAAATTATTGGCGAAAACCTTATTTGCGACCGTTGGCAGCAGTCTCTTTCTCTAGTTTCGCTAGCTGCTCGTAGAGTTCCTTTTCTTTGTCGCTAATTTCAGTTGGAATCGCAATTTTTGTTCGCACTAGCTGATCACCGCGGTTACTTGCTCCGAGGGTTGGTAGGCCTTTCCCTTTTAGGCGCAACAGTCTGCCGTTTTGACTACCAGCAGGTACTCTTATTTTTACTGCTCCTTCGATGGTCGTGACAATCGCTTCGGAGCCAATAACTGCTTGGGCTGGGGTTATCTCAAGTTCGCAGATTAAGTTGTCGCCGTCTATAGTGTAGTAGCTATGAGGCTTGGCTTTAACGCGTAGGTATAAATCGCCTTTTTGCGTGCCACCGGCCATGGTGGCACCTTCGCCAGCCACTCGAACTTTTTTTCCGGGCCTGACACCGGCGGGGATTTTTACTTCGATGGTTTTTGGTTTGCCGCCTGGAGTGCTGACTTGTAGTGTTCTTCTGGCTCCTTGAGCCAGTTCCTCTACTGTCAGTTCAATCTCAGCTTCTTGATCAAGGTTGCGTCTCTTCCCAGCTTGGGCCTGCTGCTGTTGTTGCTGTTGCTGTCGTACTGGGCCTCCAGCTGCTCCGCTGCCGAAAGTCTGACCGAATAGGCTATCGAAGAAATCAGAGAAGGCGCTATTGCCACGCAAATCTCCAAAATTACCAAAGTCAAAGCTGAAGCTGCCGTCATTAGCACCAGTCTGCTGGGGTGGCGGTCTGAAATTGTCACCGGCTTTCCAGTCGGCACCTAGCATGTCATAACGCTTGCGTTTTTCTGGGTCTTTTAAGACCTCATAAGCTTCAATTAGTTCTTTGAATTTTTCTTCGGCAGTAGGATCATTTTTGTTGGCGTCTGGGTGCGTTTTTCTTGCCAATTTGCGATAGGCCGCTTTGATATCTGCATCAGTGGCCTTGCGGTCGACGCCTAAAACTTGATAATAGTCTTTGTATTTGACCAACTTAGTGTCTCGATGCCTTAGAAATAACTTGCTTAGGCAACTATTATAGCCACGTGAGCGGCAATGATAATCGAGAATTCGCCAATAAACTCGATTGGCTTACTGGGACGAGCGTAATCGCCTCAGAGTGCTCTACGGCCCGATGGGCGGCGGTAGTGACTGGGGTGGGAACGCCAATCATGGGAATGCCGCCGATCCAGGGAATGGCACCGAGGCTCATGAAAGGTCCAATATTGAAATTAGTTCTGATGACGTACTCGTAAATTTTGTTGGTCGGGTCATAGGCCGCAGTGATTTTTGTATTCGGACCATATTCGACCACTGCGTTAGTGTTGATGTCAGTCTCAACCGTGAATACATTTACTCCACAACCAAGGTAGCCTCCAATCGGCACCATTTTGGCAAATCTTCCCATGGGCGATGTGACAATCGAGTCAGCTCGGCTTTTCACTTTGCTCAGGACATCAGGGAAGGAGTTAGCATTCGCGGCATCTACTGCACATTGTGTGCCAAGCATGGAAACGTTGGCATAGCCCATGCAAAAAGTAAGAAGATTGATTAAGGGAAGAGCAATGACAAAAAGGAAAACAAAAAGAGCCGGTAAAAATTCGGCTATTCCTGAACCATATTTGGCTCTAGTTTTATATCGACGTAGCATTGATTACTCCCGGTATATCTAGCATAGTACCCCAAGCCGCCAAGTTTTAAGCGCTTAGACAGGCTGTACTTGAGATTAGCTTTGGTACCCTGGGGAATAACGTCATTGGGGCCGTGAAGTTTGGTGTGAGCAGTCTTTTGTGAAGTGGTTAGCTATATGTCTATAACTTTGTCACGGCCGAGGAAGCGTCTGGGCCAATCGATAGTCGAACTATGCGCCGGCATTATGGTAATCGTGCCAATTGTTCTGGTTCTATTCGATTTGACTGTGATTGTACTGGCGGTGCAGCTCAATGATTCTACTTGTCGCGAGGCCGCTCGGGTGGGGTCGCTAGGTGATCCTGATGCCACAGCCTGTCAGAACCGAGTTCTGGCCGTTATTAACAGAGCAAACAAGGGCGGTAGCTCGATGCTCAGTAAGTTCACATTAGTTAGTTGTACGAACACCGTGACAGCCGCTCAGGTTGCTGCTCTGTCGCCCTATGGTGGCCCGGTGAACGGAACAGTGACTGTGGTCACCCAAGTAGATGTCAAACCTTTTGTCGTGCATCTGATATATGCTGGCGGTCCAGCCATTGTGTTCAGGTCTTCCCAGTCTTATCCGTTTACTTTTGTCGTTCCAAACACGGCCAGCTAATTATTTGCCAACAGCAGAATCAGCAAACAAAAAGAGCATCGCCAAGCGATGCTCTTTTGAATTTTGTCTGAGCTTGAAAGAAGAACTAGTGGCTTAGGCTTTGACAGCTGGAGCTTTGGCTAGATCTTGCAAAGCGCTGATGTCCATTCTTACGCTTGGGCCCATGGTGGTGCTCAGGTAAACGGACTTCATGTAAGCACCTTTGACCGATGGTGGTTTGATTTTTTGAATTTGATCAACCACAGCAGCTAGATTTTGCAACAAACGGCTGTCATCGAATGAAAGTTTGCCGATTGCCATTTGCACAACGCCGCCATCTTTCTCGGCGCGGAAGGAAACCTTACCGGCTTTGAGATCTTTGACAGTTTTGCCAACATCAAAAGTAACGGTGCCATCTTTCGGGTTAGGCATTAGGCCTTTTGGTCCGAGAATTTTACCCATTTTGGATAACATGGCCATGGCATCTGGAGTGGCAACTAGTTTGTCGAAATCAAGGAAGCCTTCGCCGATTTTGGCAACAAGCTCGTCAGAACCGACAACGTCAGCGCCAGCATCTTTGGCTTCTTGAACTTTCTCGCCTTTAGCAACTACAGCAACGCGAACCGTCTTACCGGTGCCGCCTGGCAGTTGCACAGTGCTTCTGATTTGTTGATCGTTCAGCTTAGGATTGACACCTAGTCTGAAGTGCACTTCGACGGTTTGGTCGAACTTGACTGAATTTTCAGCTTTCAACAACTTGAGAGCTTCCTCTGCAGTGTGAAGAGCATTGTTCTCAGTGTAGAACGTGCCTAGTTTTTCCTGTCTTTTTGTTAACGTAGCCATTTTCGGAAATTCCCTTGAAATGATCTATATGAATGATTGATGCCTGGTCTAGATGAGTGTTTAGTCGACGACCCTTAGTCAACGACCTTTAATCTACGACTAGAATGCCCATGTTTCTTGCGGTACCGACAATCATTGCTTCGGCAGCCTCAAGGGTAACGGCATTAAGGTCGGGCATCTTGATCTTGGCGATCTCGGTGACTTTAGCCTTAGTCAAACTGCCAACTTTTGTTTTGTTGGGAGCTGCGGAGCCTTTCTCCACATTGGCAGCCTTCTTAATTAGTTCGGCAGAAGGAGGTGTCTTCAGGATGAAGGTGAAAGAACGATCTTCGTAGACGGTAATTTCTACGGGGATAATCGTGCCAGCCTTATCTTGAGTCTTAGCGTTGTATTCTTTGCAAAATTGCATAATGTTGACGCCGTGTTGACCCAAAGCTGGACCAATAGGCGGAGCAGGATTGGCTTTCCCTGCGGTGATTTGCAACTTGATTTTACCAACAGCCTTTTTCACTTTTCTCGGTCCTATGTCTGTCTAATTAAGATGAACTATTTAGTTGAAGTGCAATTTTTGTGGACGGCTTCTGGTGAAGACGCTCGATAGAAATGCACGAAATATCGATCATATGGTAGATGGGGGACTTAGTCCACCACATTTACACTTTTATAACCTGGTTGAACTCAAGCTCAACTGGTGTGGCACGTCCGAAGATGATGACAGAAGCCTTGATGCGCTCTCTTTCGAGGTTCACTTCTGTGACCTCTCCTGTAAAGTCTGCGAATGGTCCGCCTGTGATGCGTACGTAGTCGCCGACCTTCACATCGATAGCAGCAGGTTTCTTGCCTTTGAGGCCAGTCATTGCCATTTGACGTCTTAAAATTTTGCGCATTTCAGCGTCTTGAACAGGGGTTGGTTTCTTTCCAGCGCCCACATATTTCGTTACACCAGGAGCTTCACGAACGACTCGCCAAGAGTCATCATCAAGAATCATTTCGACAAAAACGTAACCAGGATATTCTCGTTCACGTTTCTCAATGCGCTTGCCATCTTTGACCTTGGTCACCATTTTTTCAGGCACAATCACGCCGAAGATGCGGTCTTGAGCGCCCATGGTGACGATGCGCTTTTCGATGTGCTCCTTCACTTTGTTTTCGTGACCGGAGGCTGTTTGCACTGCGAACCAGCGTCGTTGTCCGTCTGTCTTTATGAAAGCCATTTAGCCATCCCTTTTCTACTGCTCTTACCTATTTAGGTATTAGCCCCGGCCTAAGCCGGCTCCGTGCAAGCGAGCCCAGTGCTCAATTGGTCCAAAGATAACGTTGCCCAACACCCAGTCGATGCCAAGAACAACCAGCGTTATCGCTGTGACGAGGAATAAAACACTCCAGGTCTCGCGCACGACTTGTTTGTTGTCGGGCCACGTAATCTTGCGATGCTCAATAGCGACTTCTTTCAGGAATTGACCAACACCCACTATAAGTGAGTGTTTTTTCTCTTCATGCTTCTCAGGTTTAGTCGTGGACACGGATTGCTCCTTTGCTTTGACCACTTGGCCTGTTGAGCTGTCCTGTTCCTTGTTAGCCATCTGTATCAAGCCATCCGCTTTATCTAAAACGCGCCTTATCTAAAACTGCTTTAGATTTATATTGAATTCGCGCCCTGAAGGAGTCGAACCCTCAACAAAGGTTTTGGAGACCCACGTTATACCATTTAACTAAGGGCGCGTTTCGCGGCCGCCGGAGCGGCCCCTCGTACTTTTATTAGCATCTATCTTAGTAGCATTTATTCAATGCTTCTAATTGCAAGCGGTGAATCAAATCAAACTAGAAAAAAGGACGAGCCTTTATTTCTTGGTTTCTTTGTGTTCAACGTGCTTGCGACAGAACTTGCAATATTTTTCCAAGTTCAATCTTTCCGGATCATTCTTCTTGTTTTTCATGGTTGTGTAGTTGCGTCTTTTGCAAGTTCCACAAGCCAATGTGATGATGATGCGGTCGTCTTTCTTCGCCATGACAATAACTCCAAACACCTGTCTTGCCGTCAAAAACAAGACAGAAAAAAGAAGCCTCCTCGGAGGCGTCAAGGGAAGTATATCCAAGAGTTCGAAAAACTGTCAATAAAGCTAAAATAAAGGCGATGACAAAAAGTAGCGATGCGAAAAGCGATGACAGAATCTTAATATGGGCTCTCGCCAAGGGGCTTGGGCAGTGCTTTCTTGCCTTGCTAGTTGTGGTGAGCATTTTGTCACTAACGGCTTGCACCAAGGCTAGGAGCCGCTTTGAGCCTGGTGTACTAAGGGTAAACCTTGGCACTGAACCACCTGGTCTTGACTGGCATACGGCCACCGACTCGACATCCTTTGATGTTGTCTCGAATCTTATGGTCGGTCTCACTCAATACACCAATGACCTCACCTGTGCACCTTCTTGCGCCAAAGACTGGGAAGTTCTTGACGATGGCAAGCGCTATCTCTTCCATCTCAGGGATGATTTGCGCTGGACTGACGGAAAGCCAGTCACAGCTTATGATTTCGAATATGCCTGGAAGCGATTGTTGAATCCGGCTACGGCCGCTCAGTACGCATTCTTTCTTTACGATGTTGTCAACGCTCGCGAATACAACACCGGTAAATTGAAAAACGCCGATCTTCTTGGCATCAAAGCCTTAGACCCTCTTACTTTTGAAGTGAGACTTTCTAAGCCTGCCGCCTACTTTATATATCTAACTGCCTTTTGCGTTAGCTTCCCCATGCGCAAAGATGTAGTTGAGCGCTTTGGTGATCGCTGGACTGAGCCAGAGAATTTTGTCACCAATGGGCCTTTCAAGCTCAAGCATTGGCAGCATGAATACAAAATGGAGTTGAGCGCTAACCCCCAATACTTTGATGGTCCGCCCAAAGTTAAGCTCGTTAAGATGTTTATGGTGCCCGAAGCTTCGACAGCTTTCGCCTTATACGAAAATGATGAGTTAGACTTCATCGATAACCGCAGTTTCTCGACACCCGACGTTGAGCGGTTTCGTTCTTCGCCCGAGTACCAAAACTACCCCTTGCTGCGAGCCAACTATTTGGCCTTCAACGTCAGCAAGAAACCTTTCACAGATCCATTAGTGCGCAAGGCTGTCGCTATGGCCATTGACCGTTCGATTTTTCCGCGCATTTTAAGAAGAGGAGAGCGACCTGCTACTAGCTGGATACCACCGGCGCTACCAGGCTACTCACCTGATTCTGGTTTGAAATTTGACCCAGTTCAAGCTCGTGCTCTCTTAGCTCAGGCCGGTTACCCAGGTGGCAAGGGCTTCCCTAAAGCCGAATTGCTCTATCCGAATCGTGACGATGTGCGCCTTACGGTTGAAGCCACTCAAGATGAGTTGAAACGCAATCTTGGTATTGAAATTGAACTGGTCAATCAAGAATGGAAAGTCTATTTGGCCACTGTACGCAAAGACGCCCCGCCCATGTTTCGCAATTCTTGGGGTGCCGACTATCCTGACCCTGAGACCTTTATGAATCTCTTTACCAAAGACTGTGGCAACAATGACACTAAGTGGTGGAGCCCTAAGTACGATCAGTTGATTCAGTCAGCCGAAGGCGAGCTAGATACAAAGAAACGCGCCGATCTTTATCGACAGGCCGATGTTATGCTCTGCCGCGAAGCTGTGCCAATTGTGCCGACGTTTTTAGCGACACAAAATATTATGGTTAAACCGTGGGTCAAAGGAATCGCCATCAACCCGCTTGATTTGCAGTTCTTCAAGGCTGTTGAAGTAGGTGGCCATTGATTGCTTTAATCTTAAAAAGAGTTCTTCTTGCCATACCGGTGTTGCTAGTGGTGGCATCATTAACCTTCGTTTTAGTGCGAATTGTACCCGGTGGGCCCTTTGATGCTGACAAAAATCTACCGCCCGAAATCATCGCCAACCTCAACGCTAAGTACCATCTCGACAAGCCTGTGCCTGAACAATACTTCCTTTACTTAGGTAGATTAGCCCAGGGCGATCTAGGCGTTTCTTATAAATATGTCAATCGAACAGTCAATGATATTTTGTCCGATGCTTTTCCTGTTTCGCTGCAACTAGGCACAATTAGCCTGACTCTGGCAGTGCTGGTAGGCGTGCCTCTGGGGGCAATAGCAGCGGTTTGTCGCGGCCGCAAAGAAGATGTAATTGCCATGTTCTTGTCGACACTCGGTATTTCAGTGCCAGGCTTTGTTATTGGTGCCACTCTGATTTTTGTCTTCGCTATAGAGCTTCGCGTTCTGCCCGTTGGTCTTTGGGAATCGCCCTGGCATGTGGTGCTACCAGCGGTGACTTTGGCCTTTTCACCAGCTGCTTACCTCGCTCGTTTAACACGGGCTTCTGTGCTTGAAATTGTTGAAAAGGATTGGGTACGTACCGCTCGTTCTAAAGGGCTTTCGCAATGGTCGACAGTGACCAAGCATATTTTGCGCAATTCGCTTATACCAGTTGTAACAGTGCTTGGTCCACTAACCGCTATTGTCATTACCGGCTCGTTTGTTGTCGAGTACATCTATGCTATTCCAGGTATGGGGCGCTTCTTTATTACGGCTGTAATGAACCGTGATTACGACTTGATTCTTGGTACAACTCTGGTTTTTGCAGTTCTGTTGATTATTGCTAATACCTTCGTTGACGTTGCCTATCAGATATTAGACCCGCGCATGCGCATAGAAGACTAGGTGAGATGATTAAATGCAAACCCTAGACACCTCAAAACCAATAGCAGTCAAGCCGCTTGATCAAAGTGTGGTTGCTCGCTTGAAGCGCATACCTACTGCTTACTTCGCCTTTTGGGTGATTGCTGCCATATGTCTTGTCGCCTTGCTGTCGTGGATGGGCTTTAGCCTGTGCCCCTATTCATTTGACCAGACATCAACTGATTTTCTTGCTGGTCCGAGCAGCCAACATCTTATGGGCACCGATGAATTAGGCCGTGATTTGCTCTCTCGCATAGTCTATGGCGCTAGGCTTTCGATTGCTATTGGTTTGACCACTGCTGCCGTAGCATTTGTGATTGGCACCTTATACGGTGCAATATCTGGTTATTTCGGCGGCAAAATTGACACGCTTCTCATGCGTGGTGTTGATATTGCTTATTCGCTGCCAGACTTGCTTGTAATGATACTTATTGGTGTGCTGCTGGGCCGCGGAACACTAGGTATTCTTATTGCTTTAGGTCTAGTTAGCTGGATGGGGACGGCAAGGCTAGTACGAGCCCAGTTTTTGCAATTGAAAAATGAAGAGTTCATTGAAGCGGCTCGGGCTCAAGGTCAATCAGGTTTGAATATTGTTTTCAAGCACCTTTTGCCTAATGCTATTGGTCCAATTATTGTCGCTCTAACATTTACGGTGCCTTCTGCAATTCTCTCTGAGTCGACACTAAGCTTCATTGGTTTGGGCTTGTCTCCGCCCGCTTGTAGCTGGGGCACTCTAGCGTCGGACGGCTGGCGCTCGTTGCGCGCTCATCCCCATCTAATTTTCTTCCCCTCAATGTTCATTTTTATGACCGTGCTCTCGTTCAATTTCTTGGGTGATGGCCTGCGTGATGCTCTTGACCCTCGCACTAGATTGGGTAAGACAGTTAAGTAATGAAAGCATTTGCTTTGGCCCTTTCCCCTTCGGTCGCAATGACTTAGGATGGATTTAGCGCGGGCAAGTATGCCAGTTTAACGGTGGAGCCGAAATGAGCACACCTAGAGACATTTTTGGCATAAGAACCAGTGGGTTTCTCACTGTTGTGCTTGTGAATGTCGCTCTGGTGATAGCTTTGGGCTTCGGCCTTCACCAGGTGCAAGTAGAATCTGAGAGAGAAGAAAGAGCTGAGGCAGCTCTTTCTGAGACCCGGAACTTAGTCGGTCTCTGTCGGGATGTTTATGTGGCTATGGGGCAGTACACTGCTACCCGGAGCCAGAAGTATCGAGAGACGTGTGGGCAAGAGTCACGACAGATTTCTCTTACTTTGAACAGACTGAAAGATTTGGTTTCTGACTACTCTGCAAATGTAGCTACCATGACTCGATTCCAGGGTCTCGTGGTTAGTGAATTGCAATTTTCACAGGAGGTGTTGGATCTAATCGACCAGCCAACCAGCTGCTCCGGTTCTTTCCGCCTCCGGCACATGTACAAACAAATTTGGCACGTGGAAGCTGAGCTCCAAGCCGAGATCAAGGGTTTGAAGCTAACGGAAGCCGCAGCTCAGAGCCACCGGGCCCGTGACATTGCCTCCGAGTTTGTTCGTCTTACACTGACTTTCGCTGTCCTTTTCAATGGCACTATGGCCCTGCGGTCGGTCTCTGCCGTTATCAGACCCCGGCCCCTTTTCCCTCTGGCGCTTTTTCGTTAGTTAGTCGCTAGCTAAAAATGACCAGTCCAAGATAAGAATTTTGCTTAGTAAGTGGCATTAAACCCGCCAAAATGGGCCGAGATTCTGATAAATCTGTTTCTATTAATGCAGAAGCGGGTAAAAAACTGATGGAGCATTGTCATTAATAGATAATCCTCCTTGTAGTCTGATTTCAGTTTTCCTAGCGGTCTGCCGAACATGCGTTTCCCATCCACTCTGTTTCTAGCTGTAAGCCTATGTGCCGCTTCCTTTTGCGGAGTTTTCCTAGGCGCGCCGGCACTTGCCGATGAGAAGGGCTGGGTCTTGACCCAGAAGTCTGAAAAGTTTGGCGACCAGTACATATACATTAGCGGCACTGGCCTCAAGCTGGTCAGCCCCACTCGTGGCATCAATATTGTCACCTGTGCACCAGACTGGAACGTCGCTCTCTATAACGACAAGACCAGAATGTATTACAGCACTACCTTTGACAAATGGATGGCTGACCTAGACCGCAAAAGTGCTGGCAGCGGCCAAGATATGTCTGAGCGGAATTGGGCCAAAGCCGGTTCGACCAGGGTAGCTGGTTTGCAGGCCACCCAGTATGTGATGAATGGCGGTGGGCCAGCAGGCAGCAAGCGGGCTGCGATTAGGCACGCTGATTGCTGGATATCAGACGATATTGCAGTTCCTGGTCGCATTTCCAAAATGTTGGCCAAGGCCTATGGTCTGCCTGATACTCACATGTTCCCGCTCAAAGTCAGCTACGTTAATAACTCTGGTAGTCTCAGCTCGATGCTTGACACCTACTACACGAAGGCTTGCCCCATTCCGGCTAACTATTTTGGCCTGCCTCAGGGGTATCGACGTGGCGAGAGCGAAGCTGACGTAATGATTGACGATGAGACCAAGCAAATTCTCAACGATTTAGCTTCAGACCAACCGACTCGCTCAACGCCAACAGTTTCGCCAACTTATCAACCAACTTATCAGCAGAGGCCAGCGGCCGTTGCCCCGACTTCTGTGGCACCGACCTATGTTCCACCGGCTTCCAGTGGAAACAATCCCACTGCTTCTACTCCGGCCGCGACTACAGCGCCAGGGGCTGCAACTTCAACGGCACCGGCCAGTATCGACTTCGGTAATGGCTACAGCCTCGATCGCGAGAAACTGCGCAAGATCAAAGAAGCACTTCTCAATCCCAACAAGACTCCCTAATAGGAACAGTTAATGCGACTCAATCTTCAACTTAAGATTTCGCATAAGGGATTTATTCTCGTACTAGTTCCGCTCGTCTTTGAACTTGTGTTCTTGATTGTTTTGTCTGTGCTTCTGCAGCAAGCCGAAGTGGAAGTGCAAAGGCAGGTTAGGTCTAAGGCGATTATTTCGCAGGCCAACGCTCTCTCGAAGTTGTTCTACGATGCCGGTGTAGCCATGGGCGGCTACAGTATCACCAAGAGCCCGTTGTTCTCTGACCGATACGACAAAATTGTGCGCCAGATTCCTCTCGATTTGCAAGAATTGAAAGGCTTGGTTGGAGATAACGACAAACAGCAGCTGATTTTGGGTCGCTTGCAAACAATCACCTCAGATGGTCTGAAAATTCTCGGTGAGGCTAAAGCAGCTATTGATGATAACCGCGTGGATGTGGCTCAGTTTAGAGCCAGGCACATGTACAAGCAGATTCGCCAATTGGCTGACCAATTGCAAGACGAGTTGAAAGGCCTGACCGAAGATGAAAGAAAAATCGAAAGTGAGAGTCCGGAGCAACAGAACCGTTCAAGGGCGGCAGTCAAAATGTTCTTGGTATTCGGTGTTGTACTCAACATCGGTATAGCCTTCTTACTCTTGTATTATTTCTTGCGCAGCATTTCAACCCGCTTGAGTACAGTTACAGACAACTCTTTCCGATTGGCTCGTGGACAGAAATTGCGGCCGCCGCTTAGTGGCAACGATGAAATTGCCCAGCTAGATGATGCTTTCCGCAGCATGGCTGAAGCCTTAGCCGAAGCCAGCCGCAAAGAAAGGGCTGTTATTGAAAATGCCGCCGATGTAATTTGCTCTATTGATATGGATGGTAAATTCGTCGCCGTGAACCCAGCTTCATACGAGAGCTGGGGCTTTTATCCTGATGAATTAATGGGCCGCCGTTTCATTGAAGTAATCATGCCTGAAGATGTGCCTGATACCATTCGGGCTGTTCGTTCGGTGCGTGGTGCCACGAGCAAGGTAAACTTCGAAAACCGCGTCAAGAAGCGCGACGGCAGTATGGTCAACGTCTTGTGGTCGGCAGACTGGTCCGAAAAAGATAGAGCCTTGTTCTGTGTTGCCCACGACATTACCCAACGCAAATTGGTTGAAGAAGCCATTAAAGCTAACGAAGCCCGCATTCGCAACATCATCAATAATATGATGGTAGGTTTGATCATTATCACCCGCGATGGTCTAATCGAGTCTATTAACCCACGCACTGAGTCAATGTTCTCCACCCGCAGCCATGAAATGCTGGGCCGCCACGTCATGTCGCTGTTTGCCGATGCTCGCCACTTCTCGGTCAATGACCCCAATGATCGCCAGTCGTTCATGGAAACACTGTTCACGAAAGCTCTCAACCGCATTGGTGAATTTGACTGTCTGTCAGCCAATGGCGAAGACTTCCCTGTCGAAATTTCGTTGACAGAATTTGTTTCACCAGATGGTGCTGTCAGGTTCATGGCTAACGTTCTCGATGTGTCTGAGCGCAAAGAAGTAGAGCGCATGAAGAAAGAATTCGTTTCTACAGTTTCACACGAACTACGTACACCACTTACGTCTATTCGCGGTTCGCTGACATTGCTAGCTGTTGGCGCTATGGGGGCGCTGCCTGACCAGGCCAAGAAAGTAGTAAACATTGCTGAACGCAACACCATTCGTCTGATTGGTCTGATTAACGATATTCTCGATGTTGAAAAACTCGAAGCTGGCAAGCTTGATATGGAGCTGGTTGATGTTGCTGTTGCCTCGATCTTTGAGAGATCCGAGCAGGCTGTTAATACGTTTGCTGCCAATAATGGTGTCTTGCTCGATATGAAGCCGAGTGCTGAAATGGTGCACGCTGATGGCGATAGATTAGTGCAGGTATTGGTTAACTTGATCTCTAACGCCGTTAAGTTCTCGCCGAAAGGTGCGGCAGTGACGGTGAGCTCTGCTGAGATTCCTGGCGGATTTATCGAAGTGCACGTCACTGATAGAGGCCGTGGTATTCCTGAGAGCTTTAAGAACAGATTGTTCCAGCGCTTCCAACAGGTTGAAGCCTCAGACGCTAAGAAGAAGGGTGGTACCGGTTTAGGTCTGGCTATCTGTAAAGGTATCGTAGAGCAACACGGAGGAACCATTGGTGTTGAGTCGGAAGAAGGCAAAGGATCTACCTTCTGGTTCCGTATACCTAAGGCCCAAAATCTCCCAAAGCAGACGGTGCAGGTTCTTGAACCGGCTATGCAGTCTAATCAGGCCTTCTAGTTCGAGTTTTAGTTTGAGTTCGAAATTTAGTATCTGGAGATCATTTTTACTATGAAGTTTTTACTATGCAAGGATTCACTATGAAGGTCCTAATTATTGATGACGAGGAGGACTTTCGCACAGTCGCCAGTTCCTGCCTAGGACTATTGGGTGGCGATACTGTAGCGGAGGCTTGTTCTGGAAAGGAGGGCATTGAGATGGCGCGCAGCGACGTGCCAGACGTAATTTTGCTTGATCTTTGTATGGATGATATGGACGGCACAAAGACCTTGGCGAGTTTGCGTGAAAACCCTGAAACGGCAGAGGTGCCAGTGATTTTTTGCACAACCAAAGGGATGTTTCCAGAATTTGAAGAAATGAAGAAGCTTGGGGCTTTGGCTGTTATTACTAAGCCATTTGACCCATTGAAGCTCTCTGAGCAAATCAAAGATATTCTCAAAACCGCTGGTTTTGCTTGTGATCAAGCTTTATCGGTAGATTAGTGAGAGACAAGTAGATCGTAAAGAAAATAGGTGAAGTAAAGAGATACTGGGTATTAAGAGTCTAATGGCATTGGCGTTTATGGTTGGCCTTAAAAAGAAGAAAAAATCTTAGGAGAGACAATGAGAGTTCTCATCATTGACGATGAAGAAGATACCCGTTCGATTGCAAGTATGAGTCTGACTATACTTGGCGGTCTAGAAGTTATTGAGGCAGAGAATGGCCAGGATGGCGTAAACAAGGCAGCAGCCGAACAACCGGATGTGATTTTGCTCGACATGATGATGCCAATTATGGATGGCCCAAGTACGCTTGAGGCGCTTCGTAGCAATGATCGTACCCGCAATATTCCAGTGATTTTTCTCACTGCTAAGGCGATGACTTCAGAAATTGAAAGGCTGAAACGTATGGGCGCCCGCGGTATTCTTACCAAACCGTTCGACCCAACTGTACTGGCCACTCAGATGAAAGCTATTCTGGATACTACTTCATAGTTAGAATTGTAGGGGTTAGATAAAGGCATGGCTTCCTGGCAGGAAACCTTTTCCGAACTTAAAAGTCAGTATGTGCAACGCTCAACCGATAGGTTGGCGCAGATTATTGAGCTTTTTACTAAACTCATGTCCAATCCTGAAGACAAAGACTTAGCACAGCAGCTCAGTCGGCATTACCACTGGTTAGCTGGCTCAGGCAGTATGTATGGTTTTCAGCGAGTTTCAGCTCTCGGGCTCGAGGGTGAAAAAATTTGCGAAGTGATTACCAGAAATAGTGGGCCGGCATCAAAAGGCGACTTAGAGCGCATGCAAGCGCTCTTGCAAGAACTATCAACGCAGTTCACTGGTGGCGATGAAGCACCAGAAACAACTAATCTCGGTAAAGTTAGAACTGTTGCTGCCTCTGGAAAGCAAGAAGTTTTAGTGATTGATGAAGATCAAAAAGATCTCGAGTCACTGAAGAAAATGGTGGAGGAAAACGACTTTAACTTCCGCAGCGCCCGCTCATTTGCTGGCACCTTGAGTGAGTTGGAGCGCCGCATGCCTGAGGGCATGATTTTAGAGATTCCGCTGCCTGATGGCGATGCTTATGAGCTTGTTGAGCGCATTAGAACAATGCCTGGTGGCGATGAAATGGCCATTATTATTGTCTCTAAGCAAACAGGTTTTTTAGACAAAGTAAGAGCGATTCATTGTGGTGCCGATGCCCACTTTGAGAAGCCGATTGATACTAAGTCTATGTTCCGGCGCTTGCGTTATTTGCTTGATAAACGCTACCAAGAAACACCGCGTATTCTCTCAGTTGAAGATGACCCGGACCAAGCGGCATTTATTCGTGCCTTCTTAGAATCTGCTGGCTATCAGGTTCGCACCTGCACCGATCCGAAAAACTTTGAGTCTTATATGTCGGCCTTTCAGCCCGATCTAGTTTTGCTTGATGTCATGCTTCCTGGCATGACCGGCTACGAGCTTTCTCGCTACGTGCGGCAAGATGAGCGCCATGCCACTTTACCAATTCTGTTTTTAACTACTCAAGGGCAGATTGATGCTCGCATTGAAAGTGCTCGGGCTGGTGGTGATGACCATCTTGTGAAGCCTGTCCCACCAGCTCTTTTGCTGAGCTCTGTTTCTTCTCGCCTAGAACGCGCCCGTTTTCTCAAAACACTTTTGCATCGTGATGGTTTGACTAGTTTGCTCAATCACACTACTTTTATGGAGCAAGCACAGGCTGTTATCGCCCAGCGAAAAAGACATGCTGGCTTTACAGTGTTGATTTTGCTTGACATCGATTATTTCCGCTCTATTAACGAGCGACATGGTTACCCCGGTGGGGACAAAGTACTAGTGGCGCTGTCGATGCTCTTGCGTCGGCGCTTGAGGCAATCAGATATTATCGGACGTTATGCCGGTGATGAATTTGCCATAATCGCTGAGGGCCTTGATGAAAATGAAGCCCAATTACTTTCTTCTCGTTTGGTGGCCGACTTTGCTGCCATTCAGCATTCCACCTTATCTCATGCTGGTTTTTATGCTACGTGTTCCTCTGGTATAGCCATTCTTGATGCCAAAACTATGACTGTAGAGACATGGGTCAAGTCAGCTTTTCGCGCTTTACAAGAGGCAAAGGCTGCCGGTCGCAACTGTGCTGTAACTTTCCGCGAAGAGATGAATTCAGTATCTAAGTAGATCCAGCAAAGTAAAGCCAAGAGGCTATTATTAGCATTTGCTCTTGGCGCATTTCTTTTTGCTGGAATCATGGAAAAAAACGTAGAAAAGCGATCGGTAACAATTCTTGGAGCTGGCTCCTGGGGCCTCACTTTGGCTCATTTGTGGTGTCACAGCGGTCGGCCAGTTACTGTTTATTGTCGCAATCACGCTGGTGCTTTGAAACTTACCACCACTCGATTGATGGAAAAACCTCGCGCCCATCACATTCCTAGTGAGGTCGTGATTACCAGCTCACTAGAAGAAGCATTGAGCAATACTGACTTAGTGGTGTTCGCTTGTAATTCTCAATCTATGCGTGAGTTGGCAACTGCAGTGGCAGCTATCTTGCTTGCTCCTGCGGCAGCTGGCAATAGCTCTAGGTCTAGCTTGCCAGTTTTGGTCAGCGCTAGCAAGGGTCTAGAGCTTGGTACCCAGCTGCGCATGAGCGAAATTTTGACTGCCGTTGTGCCTGGCTGTGGCGTTGCTTCGCTCTCTGGCCCTAACCTGGCGGACGAAGTATTAGGGGGCTTGCCCACTGCTTCAGTCGTGGCTTCAACTGATATAAATTTAGCGCGTTCTTTGCAAAGTCAGCTGTCAGCGCCTAAATTTAGAGTTTACGCCAGCGATGATCCTGTCGGCATTGAACTGGGTGGAACTCTTAAGAACGTCATTGCCATTGCGGCAGGGGCCTGCGACGGTCTTTCACTGGGAGTAAATGCCAAAGCTTCACTGCTCACCAGGGGCTTAGCTGAAATTACTAGGTTGGCCGTCCGATTAGGGGCCAAGCCCCAGACCATGGCTGGTCTAGCTGGCATGGGTGATCTCTTTGCTACTTGCTCGGGGCCACTTTCGCGTAATTATCGAGTCGGGTTTGAGCTCGCTCGCGGTAAGGCTCTTGCTCTTATTCTCGAAGAGCTAGGCTCTGTGGCCGAAGGAGTACCGACCGCTGAGGCGGTTTGTGAACTTTCTCAAAGACTAGGACTGGAGCTGCCCATAGCTGAGCAGGTAGAGTCCACACTTAAGGGAAATTCGACGCCCGCTGGCGCTATCATGGCGCTTTTAAGTCGTCCGCTCGCCAGTGAATAAGAAAGACGAAATTGTGGCTTGATACTAATTGACAAGATACTAAAGTGAAATGAGGGAATTCAGGTGCCGAAGCGAGTTTTAATGCTGTCCTGGGAATATCCACCCCGCATCATTGGCGGGCTAGCCCGTGTAGTTTGGGCCCTGTCACGCGAGCTTGTCAAGACTGGTTGCGAAGTGCATGTAGTGACAGCCGATCACCCTGGTCAGGCCGAGCATGAAATTGCCGATGGCGTGCATATTCACCGAGTAAAAACTCAGACTGATACCACTCCTGATTTTCTTGGTTGGGTCAATCGACTTAATTTCGGTTTGCTGCAGTACGCCATTCAAATTCACCGGCAGACACCTTTTGATATTATTCACGCCCACGATTGGATGGTGGCTGATGCTGCCTGGGTGATGAAGACTGGTTTTGGTATTCCTTTTGTCGCTACTATGCACGCCACTGAATCTGGTCGTATGCATGGCATTCACAATGATTTGCAGTCTTACATTCACCAGATGGAATGGCGTCTTACTTTTGAAGCCTGGGAAGTAATCGTCAATTCTCATTCAATGCACGAAGAGTTGCAGCGCTCTTTCAAAATGCCATCAGACAAAATTGTGATCATTCCCAATGGTACCGATCCTGATGTCTTTGATTTTGAATATAACAACCACGCTATGCGCAGCAAGTATGCCCGCGACCAAGAGCAAATTATTTTGTATGTTGGTCGTATGGTGCGCGAAAAAGGTGTGCAAGTTTTGCTTGACGCCGCTCCACGTGTGCTATCAGAACGGCCAGGTACGCAGTTCTTGATGGTTGGCACAGGCTATTATCTCGAAGACTTGAAGCGTCAAGCTTGGCAGAATGGTGTCGGCGAAAATTGTCACTTCTTAGGTTATGTTGGTGACGCTGAATTACTTGAGTTATACAAGTGTGCTGACGTTGTTTGTATTCCTAGCTTGTATGAGCCTTTCGGTATCGTTGCTTTAGAAGGAATGGCGGCCCAAGTGCCAGTTGTTACTTCTGATGTTGGCGGACTTAAAGACTTTGTGGAAAATATGGAGACTGGTGTCACCACCTATGCTGGTGATGCTTCTTCTCTTGCCTGGGGCTTACTGCAAGTATTGCGAAATCCTGAATTGGCTCAGCGCTTGCGCGAAACTGGTTACGACAAAGTCAAGCATATCTACAACTGGAAGGTTATTGCCAGCCGTACTTATGAGGTCTATCAAAAGGTCTTGAACGAAGCCAATATGCAGAAAGCCAACGCAGAGGTTGTCGCTCAAGAAGTCGGTGAAGACCCAGTAGATCTTGCTAGCTCGACTAAGGTGGCTGAAGGCAAAGTTACTGTTAATGCCGCTCCTAAAGAAAAGACAGCTGCTCTAGCAAAAGATGTTAAAGCTACTAAGTCCAAGAAATAGTTTTTAAGTTTAGGTTCTACGACTCAAGTTCCACAATTTTAACGGTTTAGGAGGTTGTATGAAAGCGGTAATCATGGCTGGTGGCTCAGGGACAAGACTAAGGCCATTGACCTGTAATTTACCTAAACCGATGGTGCCAGTTGGTAACAAACCAATGGCAGAGCATGTAGTCAATCTCCTGAAGAAGCACGATTTTCGCGATATTATCTTTGCTTTGCATTATCTGCCTGATGCAATTCGTGATCACTTCGCCGATGGTTCTGAGTTTGGCGCTAACATCAGTTACTCAATCGAAGAGGGTAAGCCGCTTGGTACCGCGGGTTGTGTCAAGATGGTGCAAGATCATCTCGACTCAACTTTTGTTGTAATTTCTGGAGACAGTCTGACCGATATCGATTTGTCGGCTGCTTTGAAATTTCACAAAGAAAAGAAATCGAAGGCTACTCTCATTCTAAAGCGTGTCGAAAATCCGCTCGACTATGGTGTGGTGATTTGCGATAACGACCAGCGCATTCAGCGCTTTGTCGAAAAGCCCGGCGCCAGCGAGATTTTTTCTGACACAGTTAATACCGGAACATACATTCTTGAACCTGAAGTCTTGCTTTATATAGTCATGGGACGCGAGCAAGATTTTTCCAACGATCTCTTCCCTCTGCTGCTATTGCGCAATGAGCCCATGTACGGCTATGTCGCTGACGGCTATTGGTGCGATATTGGTAACTTGGCTGTTTACCGCCAAGCCCACAAAGATGTGCTTGACGGTCTTGTTAATGTCGAAATAGATTTGCCCCAAATTCAACCGGGCATTTGGGTTGGCCAAGGCACTCAAATAGATTCATCAGTTAAGCTTGAAGCGCCAGTGATGATCGGCAAAAATTGTCGCATCGGTCGCGAGACTGAAATTTCTCCCCACACCACTCTTGGTGACAACGTAGTCGTGCAAGAGAAAGCGACTTTAAAGCAGCCGGTGGTCTGGTCTAATGTTTATATCGGTGCAAAAGCGGCTCTGCGTGCCTGTGTTATTTGTAATAATTCCACCATCCATAGCTCGGCTTCGCTTCTTGAAGGAGCAATAGTTGGTGACAATTCTTCTATCGGGCAAGAAGCGACCATTAAGTCTGATGTGCGCATCTGGCCTGATAAAAACGTTGATTCGGGTGCGAAAGTACTGAGCTCGCTCATTTGGGGCACCCGGGCGCCACGCACTTTATTTGGTGCTCATGGTGTGCGTGGTTTGGCCAACGTTGAAATCACTCCAGAGTTTGCTGTTAACTTAGCAGCGGCTTATGGAGCCACTCTTAAAGGTGGGCCGGTACTCGTAAGTCGTGACTATTGGAAAGTTAGTCAGATGATTAGTCGCACCATGGTCTCTGGTCTTGTTTCGGTAGGTATTGAAGTACAAAACTTAGAATCAATGTCACTGCCGATTTCACGGCACTATGTGAAGACTCAGCGGGCTGCTGGTCTTGTGCACGTGCGCGTATCACAGCGAGAGATTGAAAAAATTACAATTGAATTTTTCGATTCTCAAGGTGTGGCTATCACTAAATCGATGGAACGCAAAATAGAAAGTACCTTCTTTAAAGAAGACTTCCCCCGCTGCTCTCCAGCGGACGTTGGCTCAATTTCCTTCCCTAGTCGTGTGCGTGAATACTATGTTGATGAATTTCTCAACCACGTTAAAGGGCAAGTTTTTGAAGAAGATAAAGTGCCGTTCTGTATTGTTCCGGGCACTAACTATACCCGCGTCACTAAGACCGGTAATTTAGCGACACACGCACCTAAGGCTGTGATCGACTATGCCATGGCCGAGACTGGCGTCTTACTGCCAGACTTGCTTGGTCAGCTCGGTATTGAGACTGTGGTGCTCAACTCTTCAATTCGCAATACTCCGCCAAAGCAAGAAGAACGCATCACCATGCGCAAGCAATTGGCCGATGTTGTCAAAGCGCTTAATGCCGACCTCGGCGTCCAAATTGGCAGAAACGGAGAGCAAATGACATTGGTCGACGAGACTGGTCAGGTTATTCGCGGTGAGCTCCTGCTGGCTACAGTGGCTGATATTATTTTGCGAGACAAGCCTGGCCGTTCTATTGTTGTGCCGGTCAATTCTAGTTCGATAGTTGAGCGCATCGCCTCTCGCTACAACTGTAAGGTTGTACGTTGCAAAGCCTCTGAAACTGAAATTGGAAGCACGACGGCTCGATTAGAAGAAGCAGTTGTCGGTGGTAGTGCTAACGGCTGCTTTATTTTCCCTGAGTTCCAGAATGGTTACGATGCAATGTTTGCGGTGGGCCAAGTGCTTGAGCATTTGACTTATCAAGGGCGTACGTTGCACCAAGCAGTGACTGATTTGCCTCCTCTCTACTACCAAGTAGATTCAGTGCATTGCCCTTGGGAACGCAAAGGCAGAGTTATGAGACTGCTCGTTGAAAAGCATCATGACCGGCCCATGGAACTTTTGGATGGGGTGAAGATTCAAACTAGGCCTGATCATTGGGTCTTGATATTGCCTGATGCCGTGGAGCCGCTGGTGCATGTCTATGCCGATGGTGCCGATTTGCAGCAGACTTCTTCTGACTTGAACGAGTACACTCAGATGGTGCGATATTTACAGCGCGCCTAGTCCAGTAGGGAGCTGGAAGTAATAATTAATCAAATTTACTCATATTTACTTTGTTTGTGGCTTTGGAATTGGTTGTGAAGAGATTTAATTCAGCTAAAACTGGGCATACCAGACTAGGCTGGCATGGAGGCCTTGTTTTTTATGTTCGGAAAAAACGACGGTAGACCCCCGAATAAGTCAGGAAAGGAACGCAAGTTTCTCGATGGCAATCCGGGTAATCCCGCTCAACAAGCTCAACCAGCGCCTGGCCGGGCCGTTGACAGATCTATGTTCGCCAACGGCGCCATAGCGCCGCAACCTGGTGCGCAGGCTGATTGGTCGGTGGCTGTCTCTGAGCAGATTCTTGTTTACCACGAGTCTGAACCCGTTGCTCAAGGGCAAGACTGGATGTCTCAACTCAAGCAAGAATCGCTACAGTTTCTTGCGGATCAGCGGGGCTGTCATTTACAAGAAGTCTATCGCGAGTCCATTTATAAATCGGGCATTGCCATTCTGGTCGACAAAATTTATGGCTTGCTGCAGCGCTACATGTATGAGTTCAACCAAGTAGCTAACGGCACAGAGCTGCACGTCACTGGTTCGATATCTGGTGACGTTACTGAAGTAACCCGATACAACCGCTTCCGTGAGGCCGAAGAAACCAAGACCTACTTCCGCTGTCGCTTCTCGACAAAGCTTTGCTCACTGGTTGTGCGTGGCTGCGATGATGTCGTCGAAGCTTTCATAGTTCCCACAAGTAAAGTAATGGCCCTGAGCCGCACCGAGAATGATTATCCGCCGCTGGCTACCATCCAAGTGCGCATCACTGAGCAAGGGATGATGTGGCGTATGCAAGACAGCAATCCTCCTGTTGAGACTTTAGATCAGCTTTGTATGTGGCTTTTCTCGTCGATGGTGCAAGAGACCAAAAACTATGCTCGTTTGAATGGAGACGATATCGCCGGATAAGCTGAAAGACCTTGCATAGAGAGAAGACCTCGGTCTTCTCTTTTTCATTTAAAGAGGCATTAAAAGGCTTCTTAAGGTCACGAAAATGACACCATCTTCGGTATTATTTTGTGGCAAACTTGGCTAAGCGTGTTTTAATACTTGTAGATTTAATTCTCTACGAAGTGGTAAGAACTTGATAGTGGATGGTTTTCAACTTTCATGGATAATCTTGAAATCTAGGAGCTAAATTTCTATGGTCGCTATCAATCCCGAGATGTTGCGGGAGCTTCTCGACGAGTTCACCGAGAAGGAAGAAGTCACTCGCGAAGAGATGAATGCTATCAATCAGCAAATTGCTGAATTGGAGAAGCGCATTGAATCGAGCAAGATAAAGCTTGCCGGTCTTAACAAAGACCGCGAGAAGATCGACCTGATGAGAGAGCGCTATTTATCAGGCAATTGGAAGCTTCAACTCAGCAACATGGCTCAGTCAGCCGCTGCTGCCAGTTCAGCTTCCGCTTCTGCTGAAGTTTCAAGTGCGGCCCCAGCCCCTGCTTCGAGCCAAACGCCATCTCCTAGTTCTCATGCTGAAGGTCGTGCTGCCAGAAGAGCCGCCCGCGAAGCTTCATCTCAGCCGTCTGCGGTTGAAGCGTCAGAGAGTTCACCTCCAGAGGCTATCACGGCCGCGCCGCTATCCCCTCCATTGCCCGAACCAGTAGCTGAAGTTGCTCCAGAGCCACTGCCCGAGCCAGCTTTAGAGCCAGAAGTAATTGCAGAGCCAGAGCCTGCTGTTGCCGTCGCGCCCGAACCAGAGCCAGAACCTATCTCCGAACCGGAGCCTGCTGCTGCTGATGCACCTACCTTTAGTTCGGTGGCCCAATTTGAAGCTGCTCAAGAAGAAGCCGCTCAAGAAGAAGCTGCATTTGAACAAGCTCCGGCAGATGACCCGATTATGAGTTCCTTTAGCTCTGCCCCTGCTAATGCCCCAGACATCAACGCCGCTCTAGCTTATAGTTCCCAGAGCCAAGAAGCTCCCGTAGTTGAGCCTGAAAGCTCAGGCTTCTCGTGGAGTTCAACCGCTATCAACGCCGTGCCTTCGGCTCAGGACAATTCAAGTGCTGTTCCTGCGCCTAGTGCCTCTAACTCTTCCTCTATGCCTTCTTCTGTTCCTAATCCTTGGGGTAGCGCTGATACTTCACCTGCTCAACCAGAAGTTGAACAGCGTCAAAGCGCCGCTGACATCTGGGGACATCCTGCCGCACCTCAGCAAGCTGCACCAGCCGCTCAAAAGCCCGAAGGGGCTTGGGGTGATTTTGGTGAAGATTGGCAGATGAAAGAAGCTGAAGCTCAGCGTGCCGCTGCTGCCAATGCTCCTGCACCAGCTGCTCAACCTCCTGCTCCCACTTCCAGTCCTCCCGGTACTGGTATGGAAGGCGGATGGGGTCAGACTGGCGGCGGCTCTCCCTGGTCTAGCCCAGCTGCAGCTGCGCCTGTACAACCAGCGCAAGTAGATTTGCCACCCGCTGGCGGTGGTTGGGGTCAGCCTACTGCCAGTAGGCAGGGCATGCCGGCAATGCAAGCTCCAACAAATTTCCCTTTGGCAGCTCCTCCAGCGGCAGCTACTAACGCTCCTGACGCTGGTAGTTCAGCCAGTGAGGCCTGGGGACGTAGTGGTCAAGCCTCATCTTCTGGATGGGCTACTCAGGGCAGTCCTTGGGGCGACCCTGCCGCTCAAGCACAACCCCCAGCACCTGCGACTCCTCAAACTCCAGCCAATCCGTTTTCTCAGACTTCGGCCTCTCAGTCTTTTGCCCAGCCTACCCAACCGGCTCAGCTCCCTGGAGTTTCTGCTTCAGGCGCCCCTATGGCTGCCCCAGAGCAACCGTCTGGTGCTGATGAGTCACGTTCTAGCCTGGCGCGTGCCGCTGATGGCGCCTTGATTAGTCCTGTTAAAGGTCGCAGACGTGGAGCCGGAACTCCAGCTGCATTTGACTGGGGCTCACCGGACAGCTCTTCTTCTGGCAATGCCGGAGATCCCAATCAGGCTGGCGGTGCAGACGATTCAGGCGACAACAAAAAAATAGACGACGTATTAAAAGGTCTATTTAAGTAGAAAATTTGGCCAATATGATAAGACAGCCGTCATACAGTTCGTAAAGCTGTTTGTTAACATATGCTGCGTTGAAAGCGTTCTCAAGTCAGAGCGCTATCTTGCTCGTTGCCAATATTCTCTGGGAGAGTCTAAGTTGAAACAAGTTTGCTCCATGATGGCCGGCGTGGTTATCGAAATTCTGGTCAAGCCAGGCGATCAAGTTAGTGACGGTACTGACGTAGCTATTCTTGAATCAATGAAGATGCAGTTGCCTGTGGCATCTAGTGAGTCCGGAAAAGTTGACGAAGTAAAAGTCTCAAGCGGAGACTTTGTCAATGAAGGCGATTTGATAATTACTCTTAGCTAGCTAAAATTTATTGGAAGTTATGTTCGAGTCACTGCCAACCAATGTGCATGTATTTGAGGTAGGTCCACGCGATGGGCTGCAGAACGAGTCTGCGCTGATTGCTATGGCTGACAAAATCAAACTCATAGAAGCTTTGGCTTTAACTGGTTTGAAAGATATTGAAATTACTTCTTTCGTCTCACCCAAGTGGATTCCACAACTGGCTGATGGCCCCCAACTAGCAAAAGAACTTTCGCACAATTCTATATTGAGTGAGCGGCCAGCTCTTCGAACATCAGCTTTGGTGCCAAACCTGAAAGGGTATCAAGCCGCTTGTGAAGCCGATCTCAAGCAAGTTAACTTGTTTATGTCTGCTTCTCAATCTCATAGCAAGAAGAACATCAACAAAACTATTGAAGAAGCTCTCGCGACCATGGCTGAAGTGACGGCCGCAGCCAAGGGCGATAATAGACGAGTGCGCTGCTATGTCTCAACCGTTTTTGCCTGCCCCTATGATGGCCCAGTTGCTCCTTCAGTTGTTGCTGAAATAGCAGAGAAGCTTTTGGCCTCTGGTGTTGATGAGATTTCTTTGGGAGATACTATTGGCGCGGCCACCCCAAAGCAAGTATTTGACTTGATTAGTATGCTAGACAAAGAGCGGCACATTCCGCTTTCTCGACTAGCACTTCATTTTCATGATACCCGCGGTACAGCTCTGGCCAATGTCGTCGCTGGCTTAGAAAGTGGTATTACAATTTTTGATAGTAGCTTAGGTGGTTTGGGTGGATGCCCTTATGCCCCTGGAGCTTCTGGCAATCTGGCTACTGAAGACTTGGTATACATGCTGCATGGCATGGGCATAGAGACTGGAATTGATTTAGAAAAACTAGTAGATGCCGGTGAATTGGCGCAAAAACTTTTAGGCAAGAAATTGCCCGGTCGTTACCTGATGGCCAGACTTGCCGAGCGCGAGAAAGCCGTTAAAGCCATAGCTTAGGAGAAGGGATGAGTACTATGACTGACTTGGGGACTGAAACTGGGACTGAATCGGGGACTGCACCTGAACAGGTTCTCACCATTGAGAAAGAGGCCTCAATTGCTTGGCTCAAGCTCAACCGCCCTAAAGTTATGAACTGCCTCAACCGTGATTTGCTCAAGGCCTTGCTCGCAGCCTGCGATGAATTAAAAGAAGATCGCAGCGTTAGAGTAGTCGGAATTATTGGCTCTGGTACTAAATCATTTTGTGCTGGTGCTGACTTAGCTGAACGCAAGGGTATGACCCAAGGCGATACTCTTGATTATCTTGCCTTGATACAGCGCACTATGCGTGCTGTAGAAACTTTACCGCAAGTTGTAATAGCTGCAATCAATGGTTCTGCTTGGGGCGGCGGTTTTGAACTAGCCCTGGCCTGTGATCTTAGAGTAATGGTCGAATCGGCTCAGCTGCGCTTGACTGAAGTCAAGCTTGGTATCATCCCTGGTGCTGGCGGTACGCAGCGGCTTCCTCGCTTGATTGGCAAATCAAAAGCGAAAGAACTGATTTTGACGGCCGCTCCAGTTACTGCCCAATTGGGTCAGCAGCTTGGTTTGATTCATCGTGTTGTGCCAACCGATGCTGGTAGTGAGCTTGTTGGTGACTATCACCAGGCTTTGATGATGACAGTTAGCGATTGGGCAGCAGAAATTGCTACAGCTGCTCCACTTTCGCTCAGACAAGCAAAAATTGCCATTGATCAGGGCTATGACCGTGATCTAGAGTCTGGATTGGCCCTAGAGACCCGGGCCTATTTGGAGCTTCTCAATACGAAAGATCGACTAGAGGGTCTGGCCGCTTTTGCCGAAAAGCGCAGCCCAATTTATCGTGGAGAGTAGAAAAGGCTCAGTGAAGCATATAGAAGACCAGGGGAAATTTTAAGGTGAGTAGTGACGATAGACCGAGCCGATTCTCGAAACAAGCACAAGCACTGGAAGCGATTTGGAATAAAGGCCCTTTAAGTTTAGGATTTGACAAGATGACTGGCCCGCTAAAGCACAATTCAATCATCGAGACCCCAACTCGCGAAACCCTGCCGCTGCCAGTGTCGTGTTTGATTTTGTGTGGTGGTAAGTCTAAGCGTATGGGGCGGCCTAAGGCTTTCTTGCCTTACGGTGGCACCACCATGATCAGTCACATTTTGAATGTGGTGCAAGATCTCTTCGCTGAAACATTTTTGATTGCCAATGAACCAGAGACATTCGAAGATTTCGAAGTTGATGTGGTCAAAGATATTCTTCCTTATCGTGGTCCTCTTGGCGGCATTCTCTCAGGCTTATTGGTGGCCCAATACCCCCATGCCTTTGTCATCGCCTGCGATATGCCTTTGGTTGAACCTAAATTGATTCGCCAACTAGTGGGTCAACGCCATGAGCACGATGTCGTGGTTGCTTCTCATGAAGATGGCATCGAGCCGTTGCTTGGGGTCTATTCTAAAAACTGCATCAAGCCCCTAGAAGAATCGCTGTTCAATGGCGATTTGTCGCTTAAAGATTTTCTTTCTGGTCTCAATTCGGCTACTTTTGAGATAGCCGAAGAAAGTGAAGAAGGGCTGCCAGCTTACTTTAATGTCAATACGCCCCAAGACTATAGTCGTTTGGTCACTGGCGGGGCCATCCACCATCTTAATGTGAACAAGCGCCAGCAGCAGTAGCTAGTTGCAGAAGTAATATAGGCAAATTCTGGGTAGTTAATTACTAGTATCCGGAGTTAAGCGTCATTTCTGCCAATACTTCTCTGTCTCACAATTCGCTGGCACATCTGTGGCTAGTTTTCAAAGAAGTTTACCGGAAGGATCTCAGACATTCTTTCCGTGACAAAGACGTCTTTATTTATACTTTTGTCGTCCCCGCCTTGCTTTATCCTGCTTTGCTAGTGGGCTCGGCGGAGTTAGTGATGTTCAAGGCCGATTCAGATAAAGATAAGAGCATCACTTACGCTATCAGTGGACCGACTGATAAGGGCTTAGAGCAAATTGACGCGATTTTACAAAAGCGCAAACACTTCAAAAAAATAGAATGTACTCAGCCCGAAAAAGATCTAACTGACGGTAAAGTCGATGCCATAATTACTCGCAAAGCCGACTATGTAGAGCTGCGCGTCAATCAATTGCTCAAGGTTGCCACTCTTGCTACGACTATTAACGACAATTTGAAGAGTGCTTACCTGCAAGAGCTAACTGAAGCTTTCGCCAGCAAAGGTTTAGCAAAAGAGAACTCACAAGGCTTTGCTATTGTTTCGCAAAACATTACTGCCAGTGGCAATACTCAGCAAATAGCGGGGTCTTCTGCGGGGCGCAGCCGACTGAACAAGCTGGAGAATATATCGGCCACCCTTTGTCTTATTATATTTAGTCTGCTCATGCTTGGACTCGGTGCTGCCTACCCATCAATTGCCGTAACAGCCGAAGAGTTTGAGCGCAACACCATAGAGACTTCGTGTCTTTTGCCGGTATCACGTTCAATGATCATGCTTGGAAAAGTAGCTGCGGTGTCAACTTTTGCTGCTGTATCTGGCATAGTCAATTTCGTTAGTATGTATTCAGTGGCAGCACTAGTGCTCTCTCAAGCTAAGTTGTTTCCTCGCTTTACTAGCGATCACCTAATTTTCAACTTGAATGTAGCTCAGACGCTTGGTCTCGTTGCTTGTTATTTATTGCTGGCAGTATTAATCTCAGCTCTCATGATCTTTGCCACGAGCTTCTGTCGAACTGTGCGTTCTGCTCAGCAATGGACGACTTTTCCTTTGCTGCTTATTTTACTGCTGCCTCCTTGTGCTCTCTTCCCTAATCTTGAGCTCAATAGCAGAATGATGTGGGTGCCAATTCTCAATTGCACACTGATGCTTAAGGCTGTATTCAGTGGTGTTCCTTTCAACTACACTTTTATAGTGGTAATTCTCGTAAGTTTGCTCATTAGTTTCATTGCCCTGGCCTTGGCGCGCCTTTTTCTCTTTGAACAGGTTGATCCGGGCTCATACTTTGGCCGTAAAGCTGATTCTTTTGCACGACTATTCTCTAAGAAGGAAACTAGCTCATGAAGCTGCATGTTGAAAAATTGTGTAAGCGCTTCTATGAGCCGGCTCGAGGTGAGTTTTTTGCTTGCAACGAAATTTCTTTTGAAGTTGGTCAAGGCGAAATATTTGGCTTGCTCGGCCCCAATGGTGCTGGCAAAACCACCACACTGCGTGTGATTTCTACAATTCTCAAACCGACCTCCGGCAGTGCTCATCTTGGTGATATAGATATTTTTCAAGACCCCGATGCTGCTCGTCGAGCGATGGGCTTTCTGTCGTCTTCAACCGGTCTCTATGAGCGTCTTACACCGCGTGAAATTCTTACCTATTTTGGCCGTCTCAGTGGGGTAGCTGAGCCTGTCCTCAAAGAAAAGATTGAGAGTCTCTTTCTGGCTCTTGATTTTAAGCAGTTTGCCGATGCCCGCTGTGGCAAGCTTTCGCAAGGTACAAAGCAGAAAGTTTCAATTGCCAGGGCGATTATTCACGACCCAAAGCTGATGATTTTTGACGAGCCTTCTACTGGTCTTGATGTTCTGGCAACCCAGTCTATGCACGAATTTATCAAGCAAGCCAAGGGCGAAGGTAAATGTATTGTCTTCAGCACCCATATCATGTCAGAAGCAGAAAAACTATGTGATCGCATTGGTATTATCAATGATGGCAAGATCTTGGCTCAAGGTACCCTGGCTGAACTAAGAGCGCTTACAGGTGAGACTTATTTAGAAGAAGTGTTTATGGCTTTGGTGCGTAAATATGAATTGGCAAAATAAGTCTATTGATTTTGCCCAAATCAAGCTTGTCTTTGTCAAAGAGATGCTTGAAGGTATTCGCGACTATCGCTCGCTCTTACCTATGATTGTTTTTAGTGTTTTTATCGGACCGCTTTTTACTATTGGTGTGCCAATCATTGCTGCTGGTCAAGTACAGCATGAATTGAGGGAACGTTTTGTCGTTGCTTTTTCTTCCCCACCAGGACCAGTGGCTGGTTATCTTAAGGGTCACAAAGAATTTCGCGTGGTGCCCCTGGGCGAACTTTCTAAAGAACAGGCTTTGTCTGAAAAGAAAGTAGATGCTGTAATTTTTGTGCCCGATGACTTTTCTGATTTGGTATCAGTTGACGTCAAGAAGCAGATTCCTACTTTGGCCATCTATTATGATGGCAAATATGCCCGGGCTGCCAGTTGCGCCGCTCGTCTAAGGTCAGTTTTAGAGTACTACAAAGAATACGTCGTTAAGCAGCGCTTGAAGCTGGCAAATATAGCTCTAAGTGCGCCAGAAACGGTTTATCCATTTGTGGTCACACCGACCAATCGAATGTTTGCTGCCAGCCCCTTTGTTCAAAGTATGCTGGTTTTGATTCTGGTTTTTCAGGCCTTTATGGGGGTGATTTACCCATCACTTGATGCCATTACCGGTGAACGCGAACGGGGCACTCTAGAGGCATTGTTATCGACTCCAGTGCGGCGCAGCCATCTTTTCATTGGCAAACTAGCAGCTATTACAATTAGCTCGTTTGCCGTGGTGCTTTCGACTCTTGTTGGTTTCTATCTATCGCAATTTATTCAAATAAAGTATTTTTCTTTCTTACCCGCCACTCTTGCCAGTCAGCTTAATTCGCCGCTGGCTGTGGGTCTGCCGCTGCCTTGCGTAATTTTGGTGGCTTTGATGATGCTGCCTCTTTGCCTTTCTATGGCGGCTGCGGCCATGGCATTAGCAACATTTGCTAGAACTGTACAGCAAGCCCAAGCTTATATGCTACCGCTGATGCTGATTACTACTATTCCTTTGTCGGTTATGGCCTTGGGAGAGGTTCATATTGATGGCCCTTGCGCTTTCGTGCCCTTTCTCAATTCGATAGTGGCCATGGATGATTCTCTCTCTGGACGTATAGCACCGCTATATATGCTGCTTGCTGCTTTTATTTCGACGGCCTTTGCCTTGACTCTTTGCACGGTTGTTGCCCCGGTGGTAGACCGCGAAGATATTTTGTTCGGCATTGAAGAATCGCCCACTAGACGATTCTTCGAACAGAATTTTGGCCGTGAGCTGTTCTTCTTGTGCAGCACAGTCTTTCTCTTGATGTTCTATCTTTCGCAAATACTTGTGCTTAAGCACCATTTGCTAGGCATGGCTCTGACTCAGCTGCTCGTAATCTTGCTACCGGGTTTACTTCTTGCTCTGTTTTGGCTGAAGCTGCCGACTCGGGCCGTTCTTCGTCTATACATGCCCAAGGGTGGTGTCTTGACATTGATTGGTGCTTTGATGTTGGCACCACTGTCTGTACTGGTTGCTGGACTGATTGCTACTCTTTTCACCAGGCTTGTGCCAGGCAGTGCTGCTTTAAGCAAACTAATGGAAGAGTATATGGGCCTGAATACCCAGCCGCTCTGGTTATTGCTCTTGGTACTGGGAGTAATGCCAGCTGTTTGTGAAGAGCTGCTTTTTCGGGGCGTCATTCTCTCGCTTATGCCCAAACGCTTTTCGACTATGCGCCGTGTATTAACTGTCGGTGGCATGTTCGGTGCTTTTCATATGAGTCTATTGCGCTTTCTTCCTACTGGTTTGCTTGGCTGTGTCCTTACTTTTCTGGCAATTCGCACAGGCTCAGTCTTTCCTTGTATGCTGCTGCACGCTGGCCATAACATGCTCTCTGTTTTTATCGCTGTACAACTGAAAGAGAAAATTGGTGGTAGCGAGCTGGCCATCGGCCTTGTCACAGGTTTGGCTGGTTTGGCGATAATTGTTTTTGCAATTAGGTCGGCTGAGAAGAAAGAGAAAAGAGACAAGATTGAGATAGAAGTTATTGGTGGCACTTGAAAGCAAAGACCCTCTCAATCTATTTGCTTGCCTTGTTGTTCAGCTTTGCTGGGGTGATGCATTTTGTTAAACCGGACATTTTTATGCGGGCGATGCCAGCATATTTACCCTATCAACTGGAGCTTGTTTTCATTAGTGGCGTCTTTGAGATATTAGGCGGAGTTGGCTTGCTGGCTCCTTATCCCCAGCTGCGAAGGGCTGCTGGCTTTGGTTTGATAGCTCTTTTAGTGGCTGTTTTTCCTGCCAATATCAACATGGCTTTGAACCCGCAACTGTTCAAAGAGATTGCGCCAATTGTTTTGTACTGTCGCCTGCCCTTGCAACTAATCTTTATTCTTTGGGTGTACTGGGCCTCTAGGCCTACGGCAGAGCCGTCATAGGCACAGGCACAGGCATAGGTATAGAAATAGATTCTAATTCAGTGTAGGCCACGCCAACATAGCTGTCGGCGCTGCCGTAGTAGACGCGGTATCCTTTTTTGTAAGGCACTATGCCTTCAACAAAGACAACGTTGGGTACTTGGTGCACAGTATTTGATGCATTTTTCTTTTCCCAGGCTAACTCTGGTTGGAATATCGCTTTGGTGCAGCGCGCTAGCAGTCTAGTGGGATTGGTTTTGTCGAAAAGTGCCCAGCCCGTGCGGTAAGTGAGAGTATCATCGCCGCCATTGTAGAGTAGTAATATTCCGTCTTTTGTAATTATTGGATGGGGGCCTGGCTCCACCACTCTAGAATCAAACTGTCCCGGGCGATGTGGCAAGATTGGCCGACCGAGGGCATCTTGCCATGTGATACCATCTTCTGATTGAGCAATACCCATTTGATCGGCGGCCATTGTGTCGCCACTATTAGTGGTAGCGCTAGTGCTGGTGCCTCTAGCGTCGGCCATGTAGTACATCCAATATTTGTTATTGATTTTGAGCGGCTGTGCTTTGCTGTCGACAACTATGGCACCAGACTTCGTCCAGTGAATGTTCCAGCCCTCTTTATTTGGAGCGGTTGTGGCTGGCATTAGAACAGCAACTCTTTGCCAGTGGTGCAAATCGCCTGGTGAAGATCGATAACTGACTAGCTGGGCGGCATTAGTGGCTTTGCTGTAAGCCGTGGCTGTTGCCAACCAGCAGTTGTTGTCTCTAATGCTGTTGTCATTGTTTTTGAAGTCTCTCGTTAGTCTGGCATCTTCAACGCCATCTTTGTCGTCGTCGAGACTTGGTTCTATGACTGCCTTATCATCGGCAACAAAGTCAATGCCATTGCTACTTTCAGCATAGCCAATGCGAGAGACTCCCTGCGCGTCTTGGCCACGATAGAGCAAGACCGTGTGGCCGTTCTTTAATAGGGTAGCTGCTGGATTGAAAGCTCCGGCGCTGTCGAATTTGCCGACACGTGGGCCCAGTATGGGTTTGTCTGAGAGACGTTTGAGCTTGGCGAAAACCAATATCGTTTTGTCTGTTGTCTTAGCCTGTGCCTCACTGTTTGGGCTGGCAAGTAGGTAGACGGCCATGGCAAGCAAGGATAGTAGTTTTAGTCTCAAATTATCCTTTGTATTTTCAACTCTAGTTTTAGTTAAACTTCGATGCTTTTGGGGAGCGGCGTCCAGCGTGGTGTTAGCTCGTATTTGCGATCGTGATATTCTTGCACCAGCTCGTCGGCAGTAGTAAATTCGCTGCCTTCGTGATTGAATTTGGCACCAACAGCTTGCATATTCGCCGCCATTTCTCTGCCCACAGCAGCAGTTATGTCTTGCACTGTGCGGTCAAATTCTTTCATTTCTTTGCCCCGCTCTGCCGGCGCATGATAAAGCAAGTTGCTCAAGGTTGCTGGGCTATTGGGCGGTGGTTGCTTGTTCGATTCGATAAAAGCTTCCAGTTCAAGTCCATACTTCTTGCGCTCTGCTTCGAGGGCATCGAGCTTTTCTTTGGGCATATCACGTTCGGCTTGATCGAGCATTTCTGTAAATTTAGTGATACCTGGCTTGAGCACTTCTTGGTTGACGGCCTGCTCGAAGCGGTTCATCAGTTCAAAGGCTTGTCGAAACTCTTGCTCGCGCTCTTCGCCTACTATTCTTGTCAGGTCCCCTGGCACCGGACCTCGCGGTGGCACTTCTTCGGCACTGGTGGTCTCGGTTGCAGGGTCGGTTTTGCCATCGCCCGCTTTTTCCTCTGCTTCCATATTTACAGAGGTTAGGTTTGTCGCTTCGGAGTCAAGATAGCGATTTTGCCCACGAATGCTGTCTTGACCTATAGTTTTCTTTTCCAGTGTAATAGAGTCGAGAGGTGACTGGCTGCTATCTTTCCCTTCGGCAGGCTCGTCTTTGGTTGAATCTTGAGGCCCCTCTGGCGCTTTCTTTGGCTCTAGGCCGTCAATAGTGAGAGGCGGTACCGATGGGGGCGTGTCGAGTGGTTGAGTCTGACCCTTAGCCAGATTGTCACTCGGATTTGACCCAATGGGCGATAGGGCGTGCAGCTCGCTGTGCAGAGCGTCTTCATGGCCCCTGTCTTTCTCACCCTGAGCAGCTGGCTCGAATTTGTTCACCGGTGCATCTAGCGTCTCGCGCCTATCGGTCATGCTAAGTGCCTCATTTGCTTTTAATATTCTGCCCAGATTGCCAACTTTTCAACTGCCGGCTCAATGTAACTCACCCTGGTTTTGAGGCATAATTTAGGGGCAAAATCGCGCCCTATTGCCAAGGAGATTTAATGTCTAACCATTTCACCGGCCTTAGCCT
>CALROJ020000066.1:0-36459 GCA_943369735.1 bacterium Ga0077546 | reverse complement strand
GCACTTGCTTGGCACTAGCAGAAGATTGGTCTCCTTCGATAGTTAGGGTTAGGGCAGATGGAGCAGGGTCATCGCTGAGCGATGGTCCTCCTTCGGGATTGGGATGCTCATGACGTGCAAGATTTACTGTCATATCTTCGTTCTAAAACGTTGCCTTTCGAGAGCTTTTGCAAACTAAGGCTAAGAAGTGCTTACTAGAAGTGCTTGCTAGAAGTCACCTCATCGCCGCAGCAGGAATGTTCAAAACCAGCACTACAACCTGAACTAAACCGACCAACTAACTACCTGACTAAATCGTCCTCAACTTCGCAATGCAGTGATTCCAGCGCCGACCAGCAATCTGGTAGGAGAAGAATCAATGGTTGAGGTAAGGACGGGGCTTTGGTGGTTTGGAAGAGACTCAGGTGGGTGGTGGAAATAAGAACAGCACTAGTACATTAGATCTCGCGCCTACGCCCGTACAATCAATATCTACAGAACTTTACATGCGCGCGCGAGTACTAAGCTTTCCTTTAGATTCCGCACGAGCAGCTGCTGACACGGCTTTACGGACAAACAAGAGCCTCTTGACAGCGCTAGCGGCACGAGGTTCCCAAGGGATATACAAAAGCGTCAGCTTAGAGGTTGTGGCTTTACGTTTGCCCCGAAAGCAAGCGCCCAGGAGGCTAGCCTAGTTCTGCTAGCACTGCTCTAAACAACCTATCGAGGCGTTTAGAAGCATTCTTGGATGCCTCTAATACTTCTTCGTGACCACCCATGGCTTCATCTGGCCGCCAGACATTCGTAATCACCGAAACAGCACAAGCCGTTGTAGTCGTACCAAGAGAACTCGTGCCATCACAGCAAAGCATTTCAGGCACTGTAGACATACCAACAGCATCGGCTTTCAATTTGCGCAGCATTTCAATCTCGGCCATAGTCTCGTAGGTTGGCCCGAGCAGACCAGCGTAAACGCCCTGACGCAACGGTCTAGATTCAGATTGGGGCGCTGTTATAGCTAGTTTTTCGCCAACAGTAATGAGCTTTTCTGTAAGCCTGTTTCTGCAATCGCTGGTCGGCTTTGCAATGGCCGGGATAAGACCAGTATTTTTGAGCTCGGGGTTAAGGTGGTCACGGTAGCCAGTCAATACCATCAGATCGCCCACAGAGTAGTCGAGATTGAGGCCACCTGCAGCATTGGTCAAAAGCAAATTAGGCACACCCCACTCTACAATCGCCCGGGTGGCCAATGTTACTGTCGCCCAATCATAACCTTCGTAAAGGTGAAAGCGTCCGCGCAAAACAGCGACGAGAGGCCCGCCAACTTCGATGCGGCCGACAGTGAGAGTGCCAGAATGTCCGACAACTCCCGGTGCCATGCCGAAAAGATCTTGATAAGGCAACACGGCAGCATCTATCAGTTTGTCTAAGACACTAACACCCGAGCCCAAAACCACGGCTGCCACCGGCACTTCTGAACTAAGTTTTTTAAGAGCAATAACAGCTTCGGAAGCAGTTCTCGGCGCTGACTTAATCATGATTCTCCTTTAGTTTATCGGTTAATCGCCATTAGCACTTGAGGAGGAAGTACGCCCCCCTCAGGTACGGCCAAAGCCAACACTTTCAAACCAGCGTGGGCGGCCACGATCATGGTCGGCACTGTATTCCAGTTATAGAAATGGGCACCCATGCTATAAACCAAATCAAGATCAGCTTGGCTGGGCACCAAGCCAGGTTTAATACCAGCGACGATACCACTGCGCAATTTACTCAATGGATTGCCCATGGTCCAAGTCTCTTCTTGATCAATAGTATCGGCAGCCGAAAGATAAATACTATTGACCACTGGAAAACGCTCACCAATTGGGTCATTTGGCCCAACCAGCGGATTATCACCAGTGAGATTTAAGTGGTCAGAAACTAAATGAGGCTCGGCCAAATTGTCTTTTAGGTGGCTTGGCGAAAAACCATATGCCCTGTCAATAACTATTACTACTTCTGCTTTTTCTTTGTTGCGAATCAGGTCGATAGTTGCCTCTGAGAACTTTTCGAAGAAATCAAACTCAGGGCAAGTACCGGTAAAATCAATGCGCTTGGCATTCCTCAGCTTCAATTTTTCACCTCACTAATAAACGATTGACCGGCACCAGTCCAGCCGATATTAAGCCAAGAAGATAATGAGCCAGCTATATCAGCAAAGCCATGGCGAATGCCAATATCGGCCGACTGCAGCGATGGGCTGTAACCAACCAATGGGACAAACTCACGAGTGTGGTCTGTGCCTGGGGCAGTGGGGTCATTACCGTGGTCTGACGAGATTAGTAGCAAATCTTCTGGCTGCATGGCAGCAATGATGCGCCCTAGCCACTGGTCAATTTCTTCAAGGGCATGACCATAGCCTTTAACATCGCGACGATGGCCATAGAGCGAATCAGTGTCGACTAAGTTTGTGAAAATCAGACCCATGCGATCTGGCCTAGTCGAGCTGATCTGTACAGTGTTCAAATCAATGTCACCATTGATAGCTTTCAAAGTCAGCTCTAGCCCCTCAACATTGGTGCCAGTGTGCTTAGCGTGAGAAAGACCATTACCGACAAAAATATCTTCAATTTTGCCGATGCCAAAAACACCCAGTCCAGAGTCCAGGGCATTGTCTAAGAAAGTCTTGGCTGGAGGCGGTACAGCATAGTCGTGACGCTCACCCGACATCCGTTTGTAAGAACCACTTTCGCCGTTGAATGGTCTGGCAATAACACGGCCGACACGGTAAGGGCCGTCCAGTATTTTGCGGGCGATTTCGCACCATTTATAAAGAGTGGCTAGAGGCACGACATCTACGTGGGTAGCCACCTGAAAGACGCTGTCTCCAGAAGTGTAAACAATAGGAAAACCAGTGCGGCGATGCTCGTCACCAAGCTCTTCTAAAATCACAGTACCTGAGGCCGCTTTGTTGCAAAGAATACCTTTGCAACCAGTTTCGGCAATAAATCGGTCGATTACTTCAGGAGGAAAGCCTTCATAGAACATTGGAAATGCTGTAGGGCTGATAATACCCATCATCTCCCAATGGCCAGTCTGTGTATCTTTGCCGTTACTCTCTTCTTGTAGGCGACCAAACATGCCGGTTGGTTTATCCGCTGGAGCCACCCCAGCCACTGACGCGATATTGCCCAAACCGAGTTTAGCCAGGTTGGGCAAGGCCAAACCGCCAAGCTCACGGGCGCAATTGGCTAAACTGTTGCAGTCACCACTATCACCAAAATCAGCGTGGTCAGGCGCGGCACCGATACCACAGCCATCGACAACCAGAACAATAGCGCGGCGGTTTTTGGCCTGGCCGTCCTTAGATTCGTCTTTCAAAGCTACCTCTGATTTGAATACACTGTTGAAACCGTTCAACCTGCGCTAGCAAGCACTAACTAGATATCGTTCAGCTGCGCTGAGAATATCGTTGATTATTGTAATAGCGCCGGGGCGTTTTTGTTTGCATAGCTAATTGTAAAGCGGCTAACTGCTCGCGATTTTGCTTCGACAAAATTAGTGAGACAAATACGTATCGGCCTGTTGTGTATTGGCTAGGGCCTTTGTTAGGGTGCGATTATCCTTTTCACCCACAATCTTTCAAAAAAAATACAAGTTCCGACCTAAACCCCCACTCTATCGAGAATTCAATGCTTTTGTCTCCATCTTTTTGGAGCGGCATAACGGGCGGCTTTCAGGTCAACTAGCGTTTCTATTGAAATTTGCCAGTGTTTAGGACATCAACTTCGGTCATGCAGACTGAAAGGAGTTGGTGCGTTACCAAAAACAAATCGTCTGCGCTAACTTCTCCGACCACTAATTGTCAATGTTGGCAGTTGTGCAAGGAGACCAAAACGTCAGGAGTCACTTATGAAAAAGTTTCTTGCTCTTCTCGCGGTGGTTGCCAGTTTCGCCTTCAGCAGCACTGCTTTCGCCCAGCATCGTCACGATGGCGGCGGCGTCAACCTTCAGGTCAGCCCCTGGGGCACCTCGCTCAACATCGGTGGTCGCAACGGCGTCACCATCACCGACGGTCGCGGCTGGAACAATCATGGTTGGGACAATCGTGGCTGGGACAACCGCCGTTGGGACAATCGTGGTTACCGCCCGCCGGTGATCATCGTCCCCGTTCCTCGCTATGACCGCTACGACCGCTACGACCGTGACTACCGTTACGATCGGCCGATGGTTCAGCGCCCCTACTACTACTTCGACCGCTCTGGACGTGAGGTCTATGTCGATCAGTACGGTCGGGCCCGCTACACCGGCTACATCCGCGGCGACCGTGGTTGCTACAACTACAACTACTGCGACTAGCCTCGGGCTTCCATTCTAACGAATGGGCAAAACTGGATGGAGTGCAGGGAAACCTGCACTTCATTCTTTTTTGTTCCGCCGAACCACTATGGCATATAATAATAACCACTAAGCTGTCCCATTTATCATCTGTCAAACTGTCCAGCCAGGGTTTCTCAAATTATCGGCTAGCAAACACCTAAAGCATTACTGTATCGGTCATTGAAGAATTTAGCCGTAGTACCTAGCACGGCTGCGCTAGTTAATGCTAATCTAGTGTATAGAGATATCGGAGGCACAATGACCACACCAGACATGCTGTCAATTAATAACGTCGCAGCCAAGCTCGGTCTGTCCGTGCATCAGCTCCGGCGCTGGGAACTGATGTTCGGCCTGGAAATTAAACGGGGCCGTGGTCAACAACGGCAATATCGCGACGAAGATCTTTCAGTTCTTGAGCGCATCAAAGAATTGGTAGAACAAGGCTGGCCCACCTCCCAAATTAGACCGCAACTCGAAGCCGAAGGCTTAGTATCGCCGAAGCTAATAGGAGTCACTCCTAGCCCTGGAAATCCTGAGGTTTTGCAAGAATCAATTATTGGCTTGCGCAATTTCACTGAACGGCGCTTTATTGAAATTTCCAAACAAATCGACGAATTGCGACAACTGCTCATATCGGTCACCTTAAAAAACGAACTTTCAGCAGACAAGGCTTCGCCATGGCAGCCAACCGCCAGCGAGTTTATGCCAGCTCCCAAAATTCAACCTCCCCAAGAAATTACTATCGGACCTCAAATCTCGATCGATCCGCCCAATAGCAATATGTACGGCAACTCAGGCAATTCTGGTTTGATTGGTCGGCCACAACCAGGCCCCGGTCTGCAACGCCAAGAGCCACGTACTTCATTCGAACCCTCCACCTCAAGCGAAGCTGTCTCACGCTCAATGTCGGCTCTTGACTCTATGTTTAAAGACAGAGAGACAAGTGATTCTGAAAGCAATCAAACAGAAAGCACCGCTAGCAGCAGTTTTACAAAAGTGCCAGTAATCCCACCGCCAGAAAGCCAAAGCTCAGCAGCGGCACAAAATAATCCGTACAATCCAACTATCCCACCAATACGCCACAGCACCATCCCGCCTTTACCAAGCATGGCCCTGCCCAGCCCTGAGGCTGTAGCAGAAGTATTGGCTGAACCAAGCCCTTCTGAACCAGCTGACATCACTACTACTGAAGCAGGCCCTGAACATTCCCCGTACACTGCTACGTCCGTTGACCATACGGCACTAGTCGATACGTCTTCAGACGATACAACTTTGGCTGCACCCAGCAGCGAGAACTTGCAAGGCACTGAATCATCGGCTTCTAAATTTACTTCCGTTCCTTCGACCTTCAGTGTGCCCCCGCTGCCGCCAAATCCTTTTAAAACTTCCACTGAAAGTGCTGAAGCAGCACAAGCAAACTTGCGCTCACTGTTCTCCCCAGCGGCTCCAGAAACACCGCTAGGGCTAAACTCAGGCTTTGCTCCTGGCAGTTTTGCGCCGGCTAGCGCATCAAGTAGCGTGCCGAATATAGCCAATTTGCCGACTACTGCCCCCACAGCCCCAGCATACGAGCCCACTGCCACACCAGCGCCTGGTCCAGAACCATCGCAAGAAGAAACAGCAGACGATTTAAGTGACAGCAGCGAAAGCTTCCTTAACGACGATCAAGACCAACTTGAAGCAGAAGAACTCCAACCAACCCCAGAAGAGCCCACCCAACCAATTCAGCTAACTCCAGGTCCCCAGGTCAACTTTGGTCCAAACGTATCAGCTCCAACACCGCAGGCGACACCACAACGAGTGGACGACAATTTTGGCTTGGGCGAAGTAACAGACCAAAATTACCTCACCGTGCTAGGTCGCGCCCTTGATCTAATTGGCTGGACTGATGAACAAGCTGATTCCTATTCGCTCAAAACATTCGGCGTTCCCCACTGGGACGAATTGGGCCGCAGTCAAGCAGAGAAACTAGTGGCACACCTAATTACTTTGCTGAAAGAGCAAATGGGTTAACGCCACAAAATCAGCTGATTTAATCTAAACACCGTATTTACCCCACTGACAATCAGACAACTCGGCCGTAGTATCTAGGAACACGCTAAATCGCGGGTTCTCCAGAGAGAGCAATCAGGGATGATTTCTACCGAGGGCAGCACCGGTCCTGCGAGCAATTAAGTCGAAAGAGCAGCTTTATCAGCTGCTCTTTCTTTTTGCGAAACTTACTTATTTTCTTGCTGAGTAGTCTAACAACAGATTGAGCCTGCGGAAAAACCTTGCACTAACTCCCGCGAACCCATGGCCAACCATAATCTGCGGCCCTAAATAGAGAATATTAAACGTCTAGTTTTACTCATTTAGGCCTTGTTATAGCTATGCCAGTCTTGTTAGGGTCAAATTACCCATTTACATCTTAAATCTTACAGGAGTCTTTTTCAGCCACCAAACCAGCGCTATGCCTAGTTCAGTGTCTCGGAAAAGTCTTCAATCAAGACCTGGGTGATCTCACATTTATTAACCATGGCACTGCGCTCAAAGAAAAGACGCATGCCCGCTAACGTTTAGGAGCATCATGAACAAAAACAACACCCCTCTGGGTCTCCCAGGGATGGTCGATCACGTCGAAAAGATGCTGACCGACCCTGAAATTCTGCGACTGTACGATGAAGGCGACAAGCTTTCCAGTTCGCAGACCAAACACGACGTCGGACACGCATTCTCGGTTCTCAATACGGCCCGCTATCTGACCGAAGAACTGAACAAGCGCTTTCCCGGTTGCCTCAGCGACGAAGCTCGTCTTGTGGTCATTCCGGCTGGCGCCTTCTTGCACGACATCGGCCGCGCCATCAGCGTCGACGATCATGCCGAAGCTGGCAAGAAAGTGGCACAAGACTATCTCAACTCCAAAGACTTCCCCACCAAGGTCGTCTCCAAGGTTGCTGCTGTGGTCGCCTGTCACCGTTCCGACAAATTCCTGGGCATCTCCATTGAAGCGCTGAAGAAGTTTCCAGAATTGGCCATTGTCGTTATCGCTGACAAGTGCGTCGGTGACGAAGACCGCGTGCGCCCCCGTCAGGCCTTCTTCCTGCGCATGCTGCGTCTGGTCGGCCTGGCTCGTACCAACTTCTGGGACAACGCCGAACACGACCGGGTCAACTTCGCCATCAAGGACGCCCAGCTTCTGGTCGACTCCGACGATGCCTGCACCCAAGAACACGCCGGGGCCATTGTGCTCAAGCTGGTTCTCGACGAGAAGGTCGCTCCGGCGGCAGAACTGCTCTCGCTCTACGGCAAACGCTTCCACTCTTGTGGTCGTGCCGCCAAGAGCCTCGGTTTCGTCTTCCGTATCGAGGTCAATTCGGTGCGCTTCATGTACGACGACGTCACCAACAAGTGGCGCCCGCTTGAATGCTTCAGCGTGCAATTGCCCTAAAAGCATGAGCACTTGAAGTAATCAGGGGAAGAAAAGTTTCTGGCTAAGGCCAGAGACTTTTTCTTCTCTTTCCTAATACTATGACATTTAGTAAGATAGTTGTAGCAATTTAGGGCAGTAAAGAGATAGCTGAAAGCGGTGGCCTAGTAAAATTCCCTAGTAGAATATATTTATTGCCGAAGGAGCGCCTCAAAAAGAGTGTCACTTGTAAACGACATCTGGAAAATCTATCGCGCCTCAGCCGAGTCGTGTGTCAAGGCCGGTCAATACACCGATGCTGAGCGGCTCTGGCTGGCAGCATTAGAAGTAGCGGAAGACTACGGACCGGACAATGCCATGCTAACAACCTCATTAGAGGGTTTAGCTGAAGTATTTTGGTACCAAGGCAAACATGAGTTTGCTGCTCCAATATGTAGACGCTTGCTTCGTCTATACGAGCAAAAGCTTGGACATCATCACCCAGACGTTGGGACGATGGCCTACAACCTGGCCTTGCTCTACCACTCTTGGGGCAAATACGTCGAGGCCGAGCCATTTTATAAGCTATCTATGTCAATTAAAACCCGTGTGTTGGGCGGTCGCCACCCAGAGGTTGTCAGCCTCTTGGGCAACTATGCAGACCTGCTTCTGATGCTTGACAGGGTGGAAGAAGCTCGGGAGCTCAAAGCTCTATCTGAAAAAGTCAAAGCCACTAGTTGGCGCAAAACAGGAAATTGGCAAGCCATGCCGGTCGCAGCTGAGTCAGAAACACTTTCCAACTCTAGCCCTAGTTAAATGACCTTTGGATTAACTGGCTGGCTCAAGTCCCAGCATCGCAGCATCGACTATGAAATTCCGCTCTGGTATCCCAGCAAAGAGCATCCAGACAGCCGCGAATGGCTGAGCACGAACGGCCTAGGCGGATACTCAATGGGTACAGTTTCGGGCATGAACCGTAGGCGTTATCACGCCAGCCTGGTTGCCGCCCTAACACCCCCCGTCGATCGCAAGGTAGTTCTCTCTCGCATTGAAGAACTAGTTACAATCAACGGCAAAGCCTACGATCTCGCCACCAATTCATGGGCATCAGGCGTGGTATCACCAACTGGCTACAAAAGACTTGAGTGCTTTACCACACTACCCACTCCGACTTGGGTTTACGAGCTAGACGGCCATTACTTAATTAAGCGGCAGGCACTACCCTACGGCAAGAACGAACTTTTCTGTGGTTATACTTTTTTACCTGAAAACGACAACGACACTCCCGAAGTTAAACTAACAACTCGCTTTCTGGTCGGCTTTCGTGACTTCCATTCTGCCGTTAAAGGCTCACAAGATGAGCGTTTTCCTCAATTTGTCTCGCCCAATCAAACCATGATCATTCTCAATGAAAGTGGGCACCGTCTCTGTTTGACTTGGGACAGCGGTCGATACGAAACCGAAAAGCAGTGGTGGTGGGACTATAACTGGCCAGATGAAACGGCACGGGGAGAACCCGATCGCGAGGATCTCTTCCTGGTTGGCACAGTCAACAGCACCCTGACCAACGGACGAGAATTCAGTGTGGGCGCCAGCTTTGAGCAGGTGATTCAAAACCCTAACTGTCACGAAGCAGTTGAGCGCTTAGTAGAAAGACAAAACAGACTGATAAATCGCGCCAGCTTGCCCCGTTCGCAAAAGACTGACTTGCTAATTTTAGCCTGTGACCAAATGATTGTTCCTGATGTCCTATCTCCCTATCACAGCAGGGCTGGTGCCATCGGTGCCGATAGCGAAAGTGACAAACTCTCTGTTATTGAGGGCTATCCTTGGTTTAACGACTCAGGCAGAGCGGCGCTGCAATCTTTACCGGGTTTAGTTCTCGCCACCCGTCGCTTTAGAGACAGCAAAGCCATCCTCATGGCCTTTGCCGAACGCCGGGAGAATGGCCTTGTCGCCAACCGCACCCTAGACCAAGGAAAGCCTAATCGCTTTGTTTTCGCCAGCGCCGATGTTAGCCTCTGGTATGGCTGGGCTCTTTATCAGCACTACCGCATCACTAAAGATAAAGACTTAGTCAAAACGTTGATGCCCGTGTTGATCGACATTTTTAATCGCTTCAGCGCCACCACTGGCGATATCAAAACCGATCTTGATGGTCTCTTAGATACCAGCTCACCCACTGAAGAATATAGCTGGATGGACGCCAAAGTTGGCGACCTGCCAATCACCCCGAGAGCAGGCAAGGCAGTAGAACTCAATGCTCTTTGGTACAACTTCTTAGCGACTATTCTATATTTAGATACTGAAGTCCAATTGGAAATAAACGAGAGAGCAAATATAAAAGCTGTTGCTGAGTTGGCCAAACAATCTATGGTCAAATTTTGGAACGAAGAAAAGCAATGCCTATTCGATGTGATTGAAGCCCGCACGCCATCAGGACATAGCAACAAGGGTAACGATGATGCCATTCGCCCCAATCAATTACTGGCAGTATCATTGCCGTTCAGAGCATTTAGCAAACCTCACGAAAGAGCCATTCTCACAATCATCGAGACTGAGCTACTGACCCCAACTGGCCTGCGCACCTTGGCCGTTAGCGATTCACAGTACCAAGGAAACTATGGCTGCGGCTTCCAACACGCCGATCAGTATCACCGCGATCTTTCATATCACCAAGGGACCGCCTGGACCTGGCTAATAGGTAGCTATTTTGAAGCACTGACCAATGTTTACGGCACCCAAGCAGAGAGCATCGGACGAATCAAACTCTTGCTTCAGCCATTTCTGGCGCATCTCACTGAGGAAGCTTGTTTGGGTTCAATTTCTGAAATTTTTGACGGCAGCAGACCGCATCTAGCCAAGGGCTGCCCGGCTCACGCTACTGCCATTGCCGAATGTATGCGCTGGCAGGCTTGGCAGCTAAAGCAATAACACTCGTTAACGGACTATCAAAATAAGGGTGAATAAATAAGGTCTGCGGGTATGAAAATATAGCCGCAAGAAATATAGCTGGTAGAAATACACCCAGCAGAAATCAACGCCAATTTTGGCACCCCCTATCCATATTCTGGAGCGCATGTTCAAACCGAATTCCAATTCAGGACGAGGACCGCAGGCCAACACGCCTCAAGCAGCTGCTCCGAGTAGCGCAAGTGCATCGCAACGGCTGCCGCAGTTGTGGAACCCTCCTACATTCGAAGACATCGCCAATATTCTCAGCCTTTGCCAAAAACAGGGTGGCAAAGCAGTTGAATTGCCGTTTTCTGTTCCCGGCAACGACTCGCTTTACCAGATAAAGGTGCAGCAGCCTGAAAACAGTGATCCAGAATGGACTTTTTCATCCGGTACTCTGACAGGCTTAACCACAGTTTGGAGCATTCCTTGCATCGATTTACAACTGATTCACAGTTTGGTCGAGTCTGAATCGACTGGAAAAGACTCTGTAGACCTAATCTCATCTAATAGTTTCAATCGCTCTACCACCGGCAATATTGCCTTCCCCTCAGCCGGCCTGCCAAGCAATCAAAACCAGTCAGGTAGTCAAAGCCAGTCAACAAGCCAAACCATGAGTGGTGCAGCAAACTTGATGCAGTCGGTGGCTGCAAGCAACAATCAAGATTTAGGCACCACAAAAGAAGTGCCCTCGGGGCAACTTCAAGTTCACGGTCAGGGTCAGCAACAAGCCTCCCTCGAGGGCGATCTAGAAAAGCTCAATCTACCGGCCGTTTTGCAATCGCTCGCCCTAAGCAAAATGACGGGGCGTCTTGGTATTGCCAGTGTTTTTGGCGGAGCTGATATTTTTCTTGTCGAAGGCAACCCAGTGCACGCCACCACTGGCGAGACAAAAGGCGATCACGCAATAATTGAAACCTTGCTCTGGCCCAGTGGAAAATTCAAATTCTTCGAACAAGAAAAATGTGCAGAATACACTCTCACCAAGCGCTTAGAAAACCTGCTGATGGAAGGCTTAAGCTTGCTTGACCAACACAATTATTTAAAAAATGCTGGGCTAAATATGGATACATATTTAAAACAGGCCTATAGCAATTTATCAGAAATGCAATTTGAGCAGCTTGCTAGCCGGGGAGCCCCGGTAAACATGGCCACGCAAAAGGATTTCTATCTTGAGATTGATAGCCAGGTGACACTATATGAGCTGCTTCTGCGCATGCCCCTAGCAAAAGCCGACTGGGTGCCCGTGGTCTACAACCTAGTTTCAGTTGGGCTAGTGCGCCTTTCAAATGAAGTACAAAAGAAAGAAATTGCCGAGTTAATCGACAAAGATATAGATGAGCCGGCTATCGCCGCTGCTATAAAACCACTCGCTAGGCTGGAAACAGATGTCTTTACCTATCCGGTGTTTCAGTATTTTCTCAAGCAAGAAATGGCCCGCTACAAAGTAGATGGTAAGGCCTTTACAATAATGGTCTTCGACCTGCTCATAGACAAGTCCGGTGGGCAAGCAGGTGGGCAAGCAGGTGGGCAAGAATGTATGCCCTTAAGTGCGGCGAAAACAGCCCTCGACCGAGTCAAGGGAATAAAGCGAGAAATCGATGTGTTAGGACATTTCGAAACTTTCGATTTCGCTATGATTTTGCCGCAAACGGCAACTCGTTCTGCTGGAATTGTGGCACAACGTATTCTAGAGAGAATCAAAGGGGAAGAAATCGCGTCATTGGGCGTAAGCAACAGCCAAATCAACATTGCTTTTGGCTTAGCCTCCTATCCCCAAGACGGCAAAACAGCTGGAGCCATTATGGCAGCTGCAGCAGAAGCAAAAAAACATGCTCGCAAAACTAGCATTGCCATTGTGGAGTACAAAGCCATGACTTAAAAACAGATGGGGAACAAGCATGTAAAGTGTTTTTTTAACGTACTATGGCAATCATTAAATAACAGCCCGAAGCGAACCACCCACTAAGCGAGAGTAATTAAGCCACAGATGGCTCTAGTCAATTACGGCACCAAAGAAATAACATTCAAGCTCGTTTATTACGGCACAGGTTTGGGCGGCAAAACCACTAACCTCAAAGTAATATACAGTCAGCTTTCACCGCAAACCAGAGGTGAATTAGTTAGCCTCGCCACTGAAACGGAGAGAACTCTCTTTTTCGACTTTATGCCTCTCGATCTTGGCTTAATTAATGGCTTCAAGGCTCGCATTTCGATGTACACAGTGCCAGGACAGGAAGAGTACAACAAGAGTCGCAAGTTGATTTTGCGTGATGTCGACGGCATAGTCTTCGTCGCCGATTCAAGCGTCTTGCGCTCTGAAGAAAACCAAGCTTCGCTGAAAAACATGATGGACAACTTGAAAGAGTACAACCTCACGCTGCAGGATATTCCCTGGGTTCTGCAATACAACAAACGCGATATCAGCAATATGATGACTGTTGAGCGCATGGAATCTGAATTGAACAAAATGGGAGTACCTGCCTTTGAAGCAGTGGCCCTAGAAGGCAAAGGAGTATTCGCCACTCTTAAAGCCATTACAAAAATGATGCTCAACCGCGCCAAAGGCGACGATTAGTAAAAAGGTCGTAGTAAAAAGGTCGTAGTAAAAAGGTCGTAGTAAAAAAGTCGTGAAATATCCGCCGATACTGCAAGGCCTTGAAAAAATGAGCTTTCCATAATTACCAATATGCGCGCAGCTGGCGCAATCTTGGCAACACGCCGAGGCGAGAAAACTAGGCCCTATTTGCGTTTGCAGCCTGGTTAAGGTATGTAACTTACATTAGTTAACATAATTACCCCTACTTCTTCTTACTCAGAGCAATAGACTTAGGTGTCATTTTCTCCTTCACAAACAACTTAGATCAAAGCTTCCACCGCAGCAAGCACCACTTCATTCACCAGAGCAACCATCAGCCAGTGCTGAACATTTTGGCTTAGCTTTGCCGTTCTTGCACAAGCTTAACTAGAAGCTCAAAAGGGACGCTCACAATCGGCTACTTGATCTCGAAGGACGATTTGACGAGAAGGCCCTCAAGGCTCTTCTCGGCCAACTAGAAATATAACCATGAGGTCACCATGACCCGAATCACCATATGCGGTACCGCCGCATTACTTTTCTGCGCTATCATCGGCTTCGTCTACTTTCAGCAAGCCTCCCCCCATCAGCCTGACTTTGCTCCAGGCACCACAGTGCGAATTTTCCTTCCCGAACAAGGAAGTCTAGAAAAATTACGCTATGAGCGCTATGCCGCAGACAAAGTCAGTCGCACAGTCACAGACATCGAGTATGTCGATGGCAGCAGCGAACAAGTAACTTACTGGGGCGACAACAACCTGCGTCGCGCGTCAGTCAAATACTTCAAGCAGGAAGACGACCCAAAGCAGCTCGGCAACACGAACAACGGTCTAAAGGTAAAGAGCAAAGCTACGTTCGACCATCGCACCGGCAAGCTCTACACCAGCCATCAGGTCTACCGCATCGACGGAACCTTAGAACGCACGGGTGAACTGCTTAGCGATGGCCGCTACCAAACTAGCTACTATTGGAGCGACGGCAAAACCCTTTCTCGCCAAAGAATATTCAACCAAAGTCGCACTTACGAATCAGAAAAGCTGTTCCGTGAAAACGGATCGCTTCTAGCTGACGTCGTTCAAGGGCAATCAGACCAAAGAGAGATTGTGCTCTACTGGCCAAACGGCTCACGCCAGGCTACTTACAGCACAAATCTTGTGAACGGCGCCCGGGGAACTTACTATGCAGAAGATGGCGTAACAGTCACTTGCGAGTTCTACCGCTCTTACTGGGCCAGTGAAGAAATTTACTACAACAGCGCTGGTCAAGTTTGGCAGAAGCGGCTCGCTTACCCAAGCAATGGCTCACTAACGATTCGCCTGTTCGCGCCCGATGGCCAGTTAGTCGCCGAGCAGTTCTGGAAAGTGCGTCCTGCCTATAACGACAGACCTGCCTACAAGGCCCTCTCGTCAGTGGCACTCTACCGCACCGGACAGACTAGACCCTATCGCACCATTACCGCCAGCAATGGTGTTATTACTGTGCCCGATGGTGTCAACGAAGCCGGTCAAGATGAAAGCGGTGCGCAGGCGGTCAACCCAGCCTACCTGGTTGAACCGGCTAGCCTGCCCATTCCAGAACCAAGCATGACTGAGCGCGGTGCACCTAAACTGGTCTACGACTACGAATGAATCCTGAGTCGGATCCGCGCCAATGCGGATCCGACTTACTCAGCAGTTGCTTACTAAACACTAGTTCAAAATCTTCGCTGAAATTGATACCGTCTGAATTCGCTACAAGCAGCCTGGCAAAAAAAATGCACCTTTTCGCTACACTATATAGTAGTAATCCAAAAAAATGACAATGCTTGGGGCTGGAAAGACAGACAATTCGGTTGAATTGTTCGCTTCCCAGCCCTTTGCACTGTCAGAAAAAGACTTTTTTCAAAGAGCTTTTTACTAGGGCTTTTTACCAGAGCCTTTTACTGGCTCTTTCTTGCCAGCAGCAGCGGGGGTTGAAGGTGAAACCTTCACAATCCATTCAACCAAAGCCGCACCATCAGGCACGCCCCAGCCCGTCGGATGATCCCACTTTGGTCCGGCTGGATAGCCCGGGAAACCAGCACCATGACCAGCACCATTGTTGCCTTTGGTAACGTCATAAAAGTAATTGCCGTAGTTAGCGGAATTACCGATGCGATAGACATAGGGATTGGCCGAGCCAACACGCTTGCCTGAAGCTTCTACGGTCAACACCCAGAGAGCAGCCCAAGACGGAGCCGATGCACTCGTGCCACCGATGCGTGACCAGTTACCTTGGAAGTAGAAGGAGTAGCCGGTGTACGGGTCGGCGTTCATAGCTACATCAGCACTGGCACGCTTATCACCACCAGGCAAACCAGGACCAAACTGCCAGCTCGGTCGCGACCAGTGGTCGGAGACTCCGCCACCAGAGCCGCTCCAAGCCGGTTCAGCTGTGCGAACACCGTTCTGCACGCTCAAACTTGTGCCACCAACAGCGGTGAAGCGCGGGTTAGACGACGGGTAGTCGACTGCCCACTTTGGCACCTCTTTGCCCTTGCTCTTGATCTTGCAATCGTAAGCACCATCGTCGCCGCTGGAGACAAAGAGAGCGATACCCTGAGCAGCCAATTGCTTGAAGACCATGTTCTCGGTCTTCATCATTAGCCAGCCAGTACCCCTTTCACAGAGCCCCCAGCTCACCGTCATCACTGAAGCCTCGTTGTCGACGGCCACCTGGTTAAAGGTCAGGGCGAAGTTAACGAAGCTCGGATCGACAGCGATGTACATCAAGACATCGGCATCAGGAATCTGCGAGCTGAGCAACTGCAGATCAAGAGTGGTTTCCTCTTCGAACTTGCCGCTCAAGCCATTGATTGGAATGTCGATCAGTTTGCCACCACGGACAATGCCATGGCGCTTCCAGTAGGTCTCGATGTCTTTGATATCGTAGCCATATGCAGTGGCGATGGCAACTTTCACACCTTTACCGCTGTAGACCTTGGCGGCCACATTCTGGTTATTGCTGTTGGGAAAGTTGTAGGCCGTAGCAATGTCTTGCGGAGTGTGAGCCTGACTCTGAGCCTTAGCTTTAGCCTGAGTAAGATTCGCCGGAGCCTTGCTGTGGGCAATGCGGCTTTCCATCTGGGCAAAGGTGTTGAGACCAATGACAGACTGCACCACGTCTTTGAGGTGAATCGGGACAACAGGGTCACGATCATTGCTCAAGTAGAACTTTGGAGCAATTGAATCGGGAGCGTTAGGCTGACCGACGGTCGACTGTTTAACGATCGTATCGACCGAATACTCGTTGATGGTGACGTTGAAGGCGTTTTCCAGCTGAGAAACCGTGCCCTCGGCGTGAATCATCAAACGATTCTTGGGCACTGCCTTGATTTTCAGACCCTTGCTCGTGAGGTAACGCACGGCCTCATCGACGTCGTGGGTGGCCGGGGCGAAACGAGCGATAAACTGATCGGTGCTGAGAAACTGCTGATACTGAGGCGAATCAGGGTTCTGCAAATTATCGAGCAGGGCGTCGAGATCAGCCTCGTCACGCACTTTGAGGCCGACCAGAATTTCCAACCGCCTCTCAGGATTGGCGTGCCTGACCAGCTGTGATTCACCGAGCACTTCCGGTGTGTTACCAGAGAGTGTGACACCACCGGTGATGAAAGAGGAAGTAGGGCCGCGCTGCACAAGCCAGACGGCAGTGACAGCCACAAACGTCAGTGCCAGAATGCGCAGCAGCGTTTTGATTGAATTAGATTGCATTGTAATCTCCTAGAAGTATAGGTATAGAGATTTTCGAAAAGCGAAGCTCTTTAGCTTCTGCAAGAAAAGTGCTTCAGACTTTCGGCAATGCGCAGGCACTGCCGTTCATCTTCTCCAGCACAGCAACACGCTCAGAAACGGGCGGGTGCGTAAGTTGGAGATAGCGCCAGAAAGCTTTGACCTTCTGCCAAACCGAAGTCGCCTGTGTTTCCACACGCACATCGAAGATGGGGTCGATGGTCATGATCGGACGCAGGGCTCGATAGAGCTCAGCTTCACGACCCTGGGGGCGGTTCTTCTCGACATAAGCCACCAGCTTGATCAGTGCCGTAGCAAGATCGCAAGGCTGGCCGGTCATGAGAGAGCCAGTAGCATCAGCTGCAGATTCACGCGAGCGCATGACGAACATCTGCACGACCTTGGTCATCTGCCCGGTCACCTGGAAAATCAGGAACATGACGATGTATTCCAGAATGCCACCAAAGAAGCCCTGGGGCTTCTTCTGGCCATTGACCTTAAGGCCGAAGCTGGGCTTGAAAATACGGATACCAGAGAGCAAGATGCGCACGCCAGCATCGGTGATCATGAAGAAAACCATCGAGAGCACCGAGAGCATCGAGTTGATACCAACGTCATAGTTCTTGACGTGGCCCAGTTCGTGGGCAAAAACTGCCTCGATTTCGGCATCGGTCATACCGGTGAGAAAGAGACCTTTGGTGGCAGCGACAACCGCTTTACGGTGAATCGGGCCAGTGGCAAAGGCGTTAGGAAGCGGATTGTCAGAGACGTATACCGGGGGCTTGAACTTCAAGCCGCTCTTGGCGTAGACCCGATCGACTATGGCCAGAAGACGCTGATGCTCTGGGTTGTTTCGGTCAGCAGGAGTGGACTTGGTCATGGCGATGGCCACTTTGGCGCTAAACCACCAGCTCAGAACAGGAACCAAGAACCAGAGCAGGCCGAAGCCCAATTGGAAGCGATAGCTGTAACCGAAACCGGCGAAGGCAGCAAAGACCAAGGCGCCCATGGCACCATAGCCAAGAAGGGTTTTGAGCCAGGTAATAAGCAGACGGCGACGCATCTGGGGGTATTTCGGGTCGTCGGGCCCGATTGAGCGATGAGACATTGAGATCTCCTTTTTTTTGTTATGAATGCTAGAAATCTCCAACACTTGATAAAGCGACAAACAATAAACGGCCAGCTAATGAACGACGCACCACGCACGATGCCTGGGTGTTCTAAGGGGAGGTTTAGTGTCTGGCGCTGCGGAGAGTTAAAAGCCGTTGGGTGAGAGGGGGATAGAAGTAAAGTGACTGTAGAAATTTAGTTGGTAAGAGCCTCTAATATCAACGCTGCAAGCTTATGAGTATCAAAAACAAACTTAGAGCTTAGTAAGTTTTACCAAGTATCAAATAGCAGCAATGAGCGAAGTCGATAACGACAAGCTGGAAAGCTAGTGTCGTCGGAGACGGGAGGCCCTCTTGGAAACAGCCTGTCAAGCGGGTTTCGCCTGTGCAGCTCGCGTTAAGGAAGTAGCGCAGCTATCGACAACGAGCTAAATCGACACCTACTGCGTTAAATAGTACAACAGCGGCTTTTTTTTAAACACTTGAAGAAAGAAAGAAAGAAAGAAAGAAAGAAAGAAAGAGAGGCAGGGATTAATTCCTGCCTCTCTCTAATTTCTGTGGTTAAGCGCAACTAGTAGCGCTAAACCCGTTAGACCAGCTAAACCGGCTAAACAGCCCTAACTGACCTGATTACGCCGCGCGAACTTGCGAGCACCAGAGCCGACAGCAAGCAGACCGCAGCCAATCAAGACATAGCTGGCAGCGGCAAAGCCCGATGCCTGTGCAGCGGGCTGAAGCAGGGCAAAGGCGCCAAAGCAGACCCAGGAAAAGCCTCCAATAACGCGACCGAGACCGCGAATCGACTCAGGCTTGGCCAAGAGCGAAAGAGCGTTCAGCACTGCCAAAACTACGGCAGCCATGAACAAGAGTGTTTGATTGTCCATAGATTTCTCCTGGTTGTTGTTAGGCGCCGTGCGGCATCAGGTCGACGACCACACGCAAATGGGGGAAGGCGGCTTGCATGTAGCGACCAACGGCCAACACTTCTTCGTCGCTTGGTTGATACGTGCCCGAGTTGCCATTGATGTGAATGACACCGTCGGTGTCCTTCCAGACCTCGCCAGCAAAGAGCACATCAGGGTCGTAGCCGGAGGCAAGCACATGCTTGCTCAACACCCAATCGATGATCTTGACACCGACAGTGGTGCGTGCCACGATAATTTTCTTGACCGTGATCACCAAGTTGTACTTGTTCGACTTCTTGGCACTGTCGGTACGCAGCATGTCGTAGACATCGCGCTCGCTCTTGAGCCCGAGGTTGGCGTAGGCCGGTGCTAGCACCTTATGAATCAGCTTGATGACAAACTTCGAGAAGAGCACCCGTTTCTTCAGACGCGTAACGAAGTTGGGGTTCTTCTGAGGAAAGGGCTTGAGACGCTCGCTGAGATAGTCGAGAGGATTGACCCGCGATTGCTCACCGGTGAAAAGCGCATGAGCACCCCAAAACTGCCGCAGAATAGCACCAGTCGAAGAAGGCACCGATAGCTTGACAGTAAAGTCGCGGTGGTAGTCGACACTGACTGGCAGCGCTGGGGCGACTTCACGGCAGATGACGTCCGGGGCAGACTTAAGGCCGATCAGCCCGGCAACAGAGCCAATGAGCTTGAATGGGGCCACAACAGCGGCACGCGCTAGGCTCCAGAGCTTGCTCTTTTGCGACTTGGCTTCGAGCATACGCTCGCCATGGCGGCAGAAGGTCAAAAACTCAGCAGTGATGATCTGGCGAGCATAGCTCTCCATGTTGGCCTGGGTGGTGCGCACCACTTCCAACTGCACAGCCTTGCCTTCGAACGTAAGACCATTACTGAGCAGGTAGCTAAGCAAGGCGTAGGGCATGTAGATGCTGCTCAGCTTGCGGGCGCCCGCGCTGAAGCCAGCGTCTTCAAGAACACGCAGGTTGGCATTGACGCAAGTCATGTACTTCTTGCCATGATGCGCGCGCATGGCGGCACGCAACTTCTCAGCAGCGTGTTCCGGCAAGTTGAGCAGGCGCAACATGATGCCCGATTGCACGAAGTTACGTGTGTCTTCCACCACCGACGGTGCGCGCTTCAGTGACTTGGCAGCGAACTTTTCGTAGCCGCCTTTGCCGTCTGGCACTGTCAGGTAAACATTGGGCAGACCGAAACCGAGAAAGATTTCGTTCTTGCCAGAAAAGAGGTCGGATATGCGGAAGACCCGCAAATCTTGAATTGTCCGCTCGCGGATACTGGAGGCGTCGACAACCTCGTCGACATGCGAGCCGAAGAGAAATTCGGGACGGCGCTCAAATTGATGAGCGAAGCCCGCATCGGGTGGCAATGCAGAATTATCCATGTTTTCATGTCCGGTTGGGCGGCAGAGATGGATTTCTCTGCCGCTGGTCAAGGGAAACAGGAGCCTAAGGCCCTGCGGTATAAATGCTAGTTAGTGGTGAAAGCGTCCGTAGACGCTGTCACCGCGCTCGAAGTAGAGCGCCAGACGGTGGCAGAGGCTCTGGGCCGCACGCAGCAAGCGCACAACCAAACGAGCCGGGGGAAGAACCTTGCCAGTGCGCACGGCGGCCAGCAGAAGGTCGTAGTGGTCAAAAGCCATCGAGCCAGCGGCAAGAAGGGCAGAGACAGAGACAAAGCGAGCGCTGCCGGCTTTGGCATCATCGCCAGCTTGTACCGAGGCTTCGACCTGAGCAGCAAGGTGTTGAGGCACCAGCCACATGTAGCCGTGATCGACGACGTGCCCTCGTTCGTCGCGTTCAGGCCGCGAGCGCACGTCAAGCAAGACGAGCTCAGCTTCAGGCACGGTCACGTTGGTTTCTTCGCTACCTTCTCGAGCACCGCAGCCAGGAAGGCTTTCAGTGTGAGGATTGAGGAAGCCACCAGGGAATGACTCTTGGTCTTGGTAGGGCTGAAGCAAACGAGTGATTGTCAGCACACGAGCAGCAGCAGTACCAGCACCAATCAGCACCATAATGGTGGCAGTCGAGTCGGCCTTGGGAAACTGATAGAGCATCAGTCTGGTGCTTTTCACCAAGCCTTTGACTTGAGCAACCACAGTGGTTTGAATGCGATATTCGGCCAGTTTCACAAGAGCAGAAGCAAAGGTGGCGGGCGACGAAGAAGCCGAGGCGTGCAAAGCATCAACGACCAATATCGGCACAGCACCGGCATCGGCGAGTTCATGGACCAGTGACAAGAGGACTTCACCACTGCAACTACCGGCGACGAGAACGACCTGTTGAGCCAATTCAGTTGGTGAAAGAGCTTGCAGTTGCACTGGTTGAACAAGAGGAACATTGGCCTGGAGACAAAGAGAACGAAGCTGATCCAGCTTGCTTTCATTTTTGTCTCCCAGTACGAGGAGGTTGAAAGATACTTTCATAAGATTTTCCCTTATGGTCGAGAGCCGATACAGTGGGCGTTTACGGCTTCGACTGGTGAGAGTTGAAGAGCTTGAAAGATAGTAATGGTCTGAGTTATGTGATTTGAGAGCTGCGAAATTTTCCGTAGGTGCGAGTGAAGAAGATATCTTTACAACTTACCCGCGGGCAGTGAGCTAGAACAAGAAACAGAATCTCATAGAACTTGGCTTCTCTCTAATTACCACTCATATTACTAACTTATAGTGAAAACTCGGTTGCCAAGCGCTAGCGGCGGTCGCGCTACTTGTTTTCATTCACGGTTTTCGGATGCCCCGGACTTATGGAAATCTGAGCAATCGAACATATGGGTAGTAATCAAACATTTGGTGAATTTCCACTTCAGTCCAAATGCCATCCAGCCAGTTATTCGTAAATACCTGAGTACCCTCCCCCATAATGCCACAATGAGCATTAGCGCCGCCATTGCTTTGGTTTGGTGCTGCCTTAAACGCGACCAAAATGTCTCCCGGCTGGCAACACTTCAACAAAACACCGTCGTCAATCGCTCCGCCCTCACCATTGCGAATGACAAATTCCCGACACCGATTCGGCGGCGCCAAAAGCTGTCGACGCATCACCGTCACCACTGCACTGTGAACAGATTGGTTTCCGTTTGCTTTTAGCACGTTGCTCACCGCAGCAGCACAGCCAAGAGTGCCCTTAGCTAAACCATATCCAGGTTTCCACATTTCTTTGCCCGCACACTGCTTAGCCTTAAGAAAAAGCTGTTGCCCGAAGCCCAGCTTTGGCTGCGGCGCAGCCTCACCGGCATGGTACAAGGCAAACCAGCAGCCTACTGCAAGGGTCAAAAATATCGAGGTAAAACGCCTCATCAAAATCTTCCCTGAGCATTTTCACCATTCACAATCTGCATAATATCAGTCGACCTAGACTTTCGGCGCCGTCTGATAGACTTACGGTGGTTAGACTTTCGCTTTATTTAGGAATTAGGGATTATGGGTCGCATACTGAGCCAATCTGAGCTAGCAACTGTAGCTGCCGCAGAGAAAAACCAAGGGCGAAAAGTTGTTTCAACCAATGGCTGCTTCGACATTTTGCATGTGGGGCATGCTCGCATTCTTAAGCAAGCACGCGAACTAGGTGACTGCCTATTTGTCGGAGTCAATTCAGACGCCTCTGTAAAGCGTTTAAAGGGGCCAGAAAGACCGATCAATAGCGAGGGTGACCGGGCAGAACTTTTGGCCAGCCTAGGAGCCGTAGACTATGTCTATATCTTCCCAGAAGACACACCAGTCGAATTTCTCACCGAAGTCAAACCCAATATTCACGTCAAAGGCGCCGACTACACCACTGGACAGTTAGCAGAAACACCCATAGTCGAATCTTTCGGCGGCAAAGTACAGCTGCTGGCCTTAGTGCCCCTGAAGAGCACCACAGCATTGGTTGAAAAAATCAAAAACTAGTTTGCAACGACACTGTTATTTTCGCCTTTTACTTTGGCAGTGTGGAGATTGAATCAATCTCCCATCATCCCCTGTCACTGGCCGCTAGAAAAGGCGAGGAAAGAACAAATCATGGAATTGCTAAACACCGAATCAGCAAAATCACTGGACCCAGTCAAAGAATCATCTTCAACGGAGAATTCCGCACTTAGCTTTGCCCCAAACGCGCAGACTCAGCGCCACTCCCTGCAAGAAATGGCCCGACTGGCAGGGCGTTCCAACAGCTACTTGCCTAAAATTCAATTAGATTCGCCAGATGAAGCAAGCAGCATCCACGGTAACGACACTACTAGCGGCGGCAGCGGTGACACCAGAAGCGACACCAGAGGCGACACCAGAAGTAACACCAGAAGTAACACCATTAGTAGTGACAAGCCTCAAAGCCTAATCGTCAAAGAGGCGGTCAACGCTTACAAAGAGAAAGGGCCAACAGCCACTCTTCAGCTACTAAGAGAAGATCTCGCAGCATTTGAAAAAGACTCAAAGCTCACACTCAAGCTACCAACAGGTCAAGGCGGAGCGGGTTTTGACGAAGCAACAACCAACAAATTAACGCAAGAGCGGTCAGCGGAACGCTGGCACGCAGTCAAACAAGCCCTACTAGAGCAAGATCCAAACGCTATTGAAAAGCTCAAAGTTGCCTACCTCGACCATACACTCAAAGCTATGAGCGCTGCGGGCAACCGCTACGGCAGCCTTGAGCCATATGGTGTATCAGGCCAGTCTCATTTTGAAAACCAAAAGAGCAACGGCTCTAGCGCAATGATCCGCGAGTTCGCTAGTCAAATAAGCAAAGAATACAGTGCTATAGCCAATCCTAATGGCAGCGATCTAGACGGCAGCCGCATTGACAAACGCGAAATTGATCAATACAAGACCAAACAAGCTCAAAGCTGGCGCTAGAGACAGGCATCAGAGGCCGATCAGGCTGCTTATTTTGCCTTGCTGACGGCGGCCAACTTAAGGCGAGCATCTTCTGAATAGTCAGAGTTCTCTGAGATTTTCAGAGCACGCTTAAACTGTTCTTTGGCCTCTTCCGATTTGTGCTTCTTCAACATGATCAAGCCCATCCGATAGAAGGCCTCACCCAGGCGTTGGTCGTTGCGGGTAGCACTTTCATACGAGACCATGGCGCGGTCGAGATCGCCTTGGCTCTCGTAAGCCGTGCCGAGATTGTAGTGAGCCACCGCCAATTTAGGATTGAGTTTAACTGATGTCTCCCAATTCTTAATCGCCCCTGGTACATCCTTCTGTGCCCGAAGTGCAGCTCCTACGCCATTGTAGGTGATAGCGTCAGATGGATTAACCGCTAGAGCTTTGCGAAACTCGGCTAGAGCGTTGGCGTAATTATGCTGCTGGTTGTATGCCAAACCGAGGTTGCTGTGAGCATCTCCTAATTCGGGGTCAATCGCCAAAGCTGCTTTGTAATCAGCAATTGCTTGAGCAACTTGCCCAGAAAGATGCTCTTTTACAGCTTTGTTGAAAAAGCGACGAGCCTGAATTTTAGGATTGTTAGTGGCCGCATTGGCATCAAGGCCGGCAGGTTGCTCTGCTGGCGCTGCTGTCTCTGGAGCAGCTGCAGCTTCGCTAGGTTTCTCTGTCTCTTCGGTATTTGGTGCTGCTTGAGATTCAGATTGTGCCATCGCTACTTCATTTTGAGACTGCTCAACAGCAGGAGCCGTGGCTCTTGCCACCGGAGCAGTTCTCTGAATTGGCGCATTTTTTTGAACTGGTGCAGCTTTTTGAACAGTTACGGCTTTCTGAACAGGCACCGAAGCAACTGCTCTCTTTACCGGGGCAGGAGCGGCAACTTCAGCCTCTTGAACCGCTGGAGTTTCCTTTTCGATAGCCGCAGCAGCCTCATCAATAGTGCTCGGCAGGGACGATGCGGCAGCTGTTATCTGCACGTCAGGTGTCGTGTCACGTACCTGCGCTGCGTTATCCGCCTTAGCCGAGGCATTACCAGCGGCAGACTCCCAGCCACCAGCAGCAGTATCAGTGCTAGCAGCAGCGGGAGCAGACGAACTAGAGGCAGTAGCAGCGGAGGTTAGGCCAGAAGCGTCACCAGTAGCCGCTTCAGCTTGCTGGCTAGCTGGGCTTGGGCTGGCTACTACTGCTGCAGCAGGCTTCTTGCTAGGAGCAATGCTGGCATTTAGGTCTGCCTGAATCAGTGGAGTTTGCAGAGCAGCAGTGCTTATCAATGGTTTGAAGCCCTGGGTCACACCTTTCAACTCATCAGCGCTGCCTTTGCGCGGGCCCCACTCACCCTTATCATCTGGTTGTTCTGGGTTCTGCGCCACTAGTGCTTTGGCATACTGGCTATAGACATCGGCTGCTGGCGCAGCAGCCGATTGGCTATCGACAGCAGCGGCAGTGACAGGCTGAGTATATTCTTCATTTAGACCGAGTGACACAGCTCCATCTAAGATGCGCAGTGCGGCCTTGATTTTTGCAGGAATAGCCAAGTCAAAAGCCACTCTAACTGTAGGTGTGTCTTTGATTGGAGTAAGGAAACGGACCCTTTTGATACCAGGAAAAACTCTATTGACTTCAGCCGAAAGGTCATCAGCACTAGGCATTGTCGCTGTGTCAATCACAGTGCTGGGCAAGTCTATAATCAGACGGTGATCTGGTGAGGGCATTTCAAAAAGCTGTGGCGGAACCTTTACGCCCCCGCTGGCATACTCAAAAACTATGAGGTGATTTGGATCAACCGAAATCTTCCGCAATGATGCTGTTTCAGCACTTTGTGCCTGGGCTGCAGGACAAAGGTTGCCGGTCAAACCAACAGTCAAGGCCAGACTAAATACCAAAGCAGGTGTCAGCCGTAAACTCAGCTTGAGAACCTCGCGCTTTAGCTTTTCTCTCACTCGAGCTTCACTATCCCGACCAGATGCTGGTGAATTTTTCTTCTCAGCCATTTCGTCCCCACATTTTCTCAGCTCTACACTGGCAAAGTTTACCTAAAAGATGGTCTTCTTTTGCAGTCGATCTGCTTAACCAAGCGCTATTTTAAGTTAGGCCATATTTAAAGTTCGAGCCTATAGCCGTATTATGTAAAAGCTCGTCAAGCAATTCACTATTGCCCTAGGAAAATTCAATGCCCCTTCGCAGTCAATCAAAGAAGACTAAGCTAGCACTCGCCCTGCTTAGCTTTGCCGCATTGCCAACGCTCTGGGCACAACCTGCCGAAGCACGACGCGACAATTTGCCGGAACCGCCAGCTATCGAAGCGCCCGTCGACATATTGGTAACTCCACCTGGCGAAGAAATCTATTTTCCAGTTCGACCCGACGGTCAGCCATTCCTTGTCAACATCGACACTACTGTCAACCTCACCGATAAAATAAACGGCTTCTATTATGATCCTAAATTTAGAGGCGAAGTTTGGGCCCCCTTTGATCAAGTAAGCTTAATTGAGCGAGCTACTAGAATGATGGCAACGTGGCCAGAGTACGATCAATTTAGCATCCTGCGCAAATTCAACGGTGTGCACAAATTCTTTGAAAAATATTCTGGCTTTGGCCCCTAGTCAACATAAAGAGTGAAGATGAAGCCTGCTGATCCTGCTAATTCGGGCGCTAAAAGACTTGATCATATCGCCATTGCAGTGCACTCCATTGCCGAGGCGCTGCCCTTCTACGAAGGCCTCGGGTTAAAAACCCTTGAGATTGAAATTGTCGAAGAGCAAGGCGTAAAAGTGGCAAAGCTTGATATTGGCAACACCCATATCGAGCTGCTCGAGCCACTCTCGGCCGATACACCCGTGGGCAAATTTCTGGCACAGAAAGGACCCGGCCTGCACCACATTTGCATTGGCGTAGAAAATATTGAAGCCGATCTAGAAGAGTTGAAAAGTAGCGGAACTAAACTGATTAACGAGACAGCGAAAATCGGTGCAGGGGGCGCGAAAATTGCCTTCGTTCACCCAAAGGCAACTGGCGGTGTGCTTTTAGAACTTTCACAGCCAAGCAAAGCCTAGTTAGCGTCAGAATCAGCAGGCCTTAGCCTGACATTACAATAGGTATCAAAAACATTGATGTTTTTGTACGTTTTTGCCGCTCTCTGGCCAGCCTCTGATACATTTGGCCTTTGTAATCAAGCCGGGGCAGACTTGGCGTTGACGCTACAACCAATTGTTACCATTGGAGGCTAACCCATGCCAACTATGACCGAACTATCAAAAATCGAAAAAGCCTTGGGCAAACAGGCTTCTTACTTCCTCGAACACCAGAGCAAAGGTTTCCCTAAAGAGCATTTGCACCTACCAGGTCCTGACTTCGTAGACCGCATTGGCATGATTAGCGACCGCTCACCACGCGTATTGCAAAGCTTGCAAACTCTTTTCAACACCGGCAGACTAGCCAACACTGGCTACCTTTCAATTCTTCCTGTTGACCAGGGCATTGAGCACTCAGCTGGTGCTTCTTTCGCTAAGAACCCAATTTATTTTGATGGCGAAAATATCATCAAGTTAGCAATCGAAGGCGGATGCAACGCTGTTGCTTCAACATTCGGCGTGCTTGGCTCGGTGGCCCGCAAGTATGCACACAAAATTCCTTTCATCGTTAAACTCAACCACAACGAGTTCTTGAGCTATCCAAATGGTTACGACCAAATCATGTTTGGTTCAGTCAAGCAAGCCTGGGATATGGGCGCTGTAGCCGTTGGCGCAACCATCTACTTTGGTTCTGAAGAATCAACTAGACAAATTCAAGAAGTTTCAAAAGCTTTCAAAGAAGCTCACGACCTAGGCATGGCAACCATTCTCTGGTGCTATTTGCGCAATGGCGCCTTCAAAGTTGGTGATGTGGATTATTCACTAGCTGCCGACCTTTCAGGTCAAGCGAACCACCTCGGCGTCACTATTGAGGCCGACATCATCAAACAGAAATTACCTGAAAACAACGGTGGCTACAACGCTCTCAAATTCGGCAAAACCGATGCTCGCGTCTATAGCGAACTGACTACAGATCACCCCATCGACTTGACCCGCTATCAAGTAGCCAACTGCTACATGGGCAGACAAGGCTTGATCAACTCCGGTGGTGCCTCTGGTGCTAACGATTTAGAACAAGCCATCATGACTGCCGTGGTCAACAAAAGAGCTGGCGGAACAGGTCTAATATCTGGCCGCAAAGCTTTCCAAAAGCCAATGCAAGATGGCGTTGAATTGCTTAACGCTATTCAAGATGTCTACCTATGTGAGCAAGTAACGATCGCTTAAGGTGTACCTCTCTGAGCTAGGCTAGCCAGTACGAAAAAGAACAAATTAAAGGGTCACTCTCAATTAGGGTGACCCTTTTTATTGGCGATCGCCAAAAGCTAATAGAATCAAGACACAGTCAGTTTGTTGAAGAAATCAATTATTTAAATTCCGTATCTATTGCCAGAAAAAATGGAACCAAATGCTAAAGTTCTAGGTCGCAAGAACGAGCAGCACAATCTCTTCAAATGTAGAGCCAATTTGCCGATTTTCGAGGAATCCCAAACTAAGCTTCAAAAGTACCCTGCATATTCGATGCATCAGTACGCTTCATAGAGGTCAGACGTTGTCCGTGAGCACATACACTTCAGACTTGCCTATTGGCGAAATTCTCATTCAAGCTGGCCTGGTATCGCAGGTACAAATAGACGAAGCCGTGAAAGACACGGGCACAAGACAGCGCCTCATTGGTAAAACACTAATAGCTCGTGGTTGGCTCAAACCTGAGCAACTACGTGCGGCCCTGCAAGCGCAATCACTCTTAAGAGATGGCATTGTCGACTCATTCAAAGCTCTAAAAGCCCTTGGTATTGCCTGCAGTTTTGATAAATCATTTGAAGAAGCACTGAAAGAAATTACACTTTCTGCGGCAGTTGGCCCCAACAAAGAAACAACTTGCAAGCTTGGTGAACTACTTGTCGATGCTGGAATCATTGATAAAGGCGAAATGGAAATTGCCCATAGCAAAAGCCTAGAACGCGGCGAGCCACTAGGGGTGGTGCTAGTTGCCGAGGGCTTGCTAACTGAATCTTATTTAGATGCCACCTTAGAGCTACAAGTGCGGGTGCGTGACGGCATGTTCTCCCGTGAACAAGCCATCGCGGCCCTCAAGCAAGATCCGCGCCGCTTGCTCGATATGATTGCGCCAAACATGAAGGCCGACGAAGGCCTAAAGCAGAAAACCAAAGCAGCCATTCGCCTCGGCGAATTGCTCATGCGTGCTGGCATTGTTTCGCAGAGCGATGTGCTGCAAGCACTAGAATTATCTCTGGCACACGGTCATCCCATTGGCGAGATGTTTGTTGCTCGCGGTTTTGTCACACGGGCCTTGCTTGATGCTGCTCTTTCCCTGCAACAAATGATTACTGCCACCCACCTTAGTATTGGTGAGGCCACAGCCTGTTTAGTCAAAGTCTTCAATAGTGACAAAGCCGTTTCTGAATGCTTACTAGAACTCAATTTTCTCAAGCTCCAGACTCCAAGCGAAGCTGTGGGAGGAAGGGTCAGACCAGGTCGCAAACCGACTCAAAGCCAACCCGACAACAGAGCTACCGTTACTGAACTACCGGCACTGAGCTTCCACAAGCCCCAGCCTGGTCTAGAGAGCTTAAAAGTAGACGAGAGCGCAGCCAAGCCTCACCTTAAAGGTGAACGGGAAGCGAAACTTGAAGCAACCATCGAAGCTGAACTTGAAGCAAAAATCGAAGCTGAAATTAAGGCTGAAATTCTCAATTTAGCCAATCGCACTGAAGATTCTCCAATCGGCGATCTTTTAAACAATCAAGAAGTTGCAGGCCGGCCAGTACTTACTGACGAAAAAGCACTCCTGCCTGTAGCAGTATTGCCGACTGAAGAGCTAATGCCGAGCGAAGAAGAATTACCGAGCGAAGAAGAATACATTGCTGCTAACTTTGCCTATTTTCAAGGCGATCGGCCTGAGTTTTACCAGAGCCTGCGCGATGCCTATTCGCGCCTCGGGCGGGTAATGATGAAGCGCAAAGAGCTAATTGAATCAGAGGACATGCTCAAAGTGGCTGCCGACATCTCAGCAGCTGAGAACATCTTAGAAAAGCAGCCAGAAGACTTGATGTTCCTGGCCTGCCTTTACCTAAAACAAGGCAAAAGTTGGCAGTCAGAAAAACTACTAAAGCGCTGCCTAAGCATTCTAGAAGCGTCACCCAATGTCAGCATTCGTTTAGTAGCCCTATGCCATCATCGCCTAGCTCTTGTCTACTGCCACCTAAGCCTTCTATTCAAAGCAGAAAAATATTTCAAAAAGGCCAGCGAACTAATGGGAGCAAGCGATCAAGGAGCTCTCAATCGATTAACACAGAGACGACTTGCAGCCATTCTCAAAGACTACGCAGTCTTGCTCAATCGCATGCGACGCGAGTCTGAAGCTGACAAATATTATGCTCAGGCGCGGAAGATTCTCTCATCGTCGCTTCTAACTGGCTGAAGCACGACTTGCCGAGGCTTAAGATAGTAATCATAGCTGGTGAGCAAAGAGTCGAGTAGGCTAGCTACCGCTTCTCTAATTTTGTCAGTGATTCCATTCATCGTGTTTCCCCTAAGCTTGCCAATCACTACTTACCCAATTCTGCCTCAACCGCTACCTTGGCAAGCTAAATTAAAGTAAGCATCCGATTTCGCTGGCTTTATACGACGACCAAGAACCTATATTGGTTTTGAGGGCCCAAAGCCATCGTGGTTTCAAACTACCAACTTAGCTAGGGCGCCGCGCTCACGTGCGTTGTTGAGCATGGCACCAAAGAAAATACTGATCGCAATAAAATAGAAAACATTGAGGCCAGTGGCCGTTATTAGATAGTTAGTTATATCGCCATGACCAGAAAGCACCGCCCTCATGCCTTCAAAAACATAGGTGGCTGGCACCATATATGCTACCGGTTGCAGCCAATCTGGCAGAACCGAGACAGGGTAAAAGACAGCTGAAATTGGCTGTATGAGAAAAGGCACAGCCCAGGCCAGTGCTTCCGCTTGATGGCCGAAGCGAAAAATCAAAGAAGTAGTAAACATACCAACTGACCAACCCATAAAGAGCAAATTGAGAAAGAGGGGAATAAGGGCGAAGCTAATAGTGAGTATGTTAAAAGCATAAAGACACGAAGCCAAACCAGACATAATCAAGCTGACAACAAAAATCTGAGCAAGGCCAACCACAAACGTAGATGCGACGAATTCTGCCACCGTTATCGGTGCAACGAAGGCATTAAGCAAATTGCGCGACCAGAGATCTTCTAGAAATGAAACTGAAATCGACTGCTGGGCGCGATTGAGAATGTTGAAAAAGATAATTGCGCCAAAGAGAAAGCTTACTGCATTTGGATGATCGCTGTTAAGAGCCATAAAATATTTGGCGACAAAGCCCCAGACAATTAAGTCCATAACCGGCCAAAAGACAACGTCTAACAATCTAAAGCCGCTGCGGGTATAGATATAAAAATAACGATTACAGAGCCCCATTACTCTAGCGGGTCTAACAAGAATCAATTTCTCTCTCCGCTTAGCAGGCCTGTGCTTACTTGATTTCGAGCAATGGCAATAAATACTTCTTCTAAAGTCTCCTGGCCGAACTGCGAAAGAATATCCGCAGAGCTGCCTTCAGCTATTATTTTCCCTTGGTGCAAAAATAGCACCCGTTGACACAATTCCTGCACATCACGCATATTGTGCGAGGTGTAGAGCACTGTCATATGTCGTTCAGCCTGCACTTGGGTCAATAACTTGCGCACTTTATCGGCTATGTCTGGGTCGAGGCTTGCCGTTGGCTCATCGAGCAGCAAAAACTCTGGGTCATTGAGCAAGGCCTTACACAAATTCACTCTCGTTGACTCTCCTGAAGACAGGCCCCCAGTCATCTTATTGGCCAAATGGTCAACTTCAAACAGTTGCAGCAGATCAGCTATTTTCTTCTTGCGATTGCCGACACCGTATAGCTGGGCGAAAACATCGAGATTCTCAACGACTTTGAGGTTATAAGGCAAAGCCACATAAGCAGAAGAGAAATTGCAGCGTTGTAGAACGGCAACGCGCTCCTTCCAAGGGTCCATGCCAAAAATGGAAACTCTGCCTGACGTCTGAGCAATCAACCCAAGCAAGATCTGAATGGTGGTTGATTTTCCTGCACCATTCGCACCTAGAAGGCCAACCACTTCTCCACGTTTGATTTGGAATGAAATCTCGTCAATTGCCACAGCCTTTCCAAAAGACTTGTGCAACTTCTCTACCGAGACAATGGTTTCAAGTTCGCTTTCAATATTGGCTGCCATAGTGGGCTTAGTTTAGCAGGCCGATAGCTATGCAATGGAGGCTCGCGCGAGCTCAACTATCTTCTTTAGATTAAACCACTTTAGATACACCTCTAGGTACGTACTAATCCTCCCGCTAAGTATGGCTTTTCACTACTTACGAAACCTAGGGTGAAGGTTCCAACCCTTCTTTCTTCAACTCAACAATAACAAGCAGTCAAATCGAACCCCCATAGCCTTTAGCTCACTCCACGCAACCGTTTCGGCTGTTTGGTAGTAGCACAGAGTTTGCATCTCATGCTTTGCGAGAGGCCAACCTGAATAGCATCGGTTTCGGAATACTGCTTTTTAGCGTGGTTTTGCAGAAAGAGCTTCTTGTTAGTGGGCACCAGCGGTGCTCATTCACGTTTCAACAGCCAATCTAAAACGGAGAACACTATGACAACGAATCATGGCATCAAGCCCGCTTACATGGACAAGAGCGTCAGTCCCGGCGTCGATTTCAACCGCTTCGCCAACGGCACCTGGATCGACAACACCGAAATCCCCGCCAAGTATCCCCGCTGGGGCGCCTTCCTCATGCTGCGCGACCAGACCCTCGAGCAGACTCGCGTCATTCTCGAAGAGCTGGCCACCCGCAGCGCGACCTTCGCCCCCGGCAGCATCGAGCAGAAGGTCAACGACTTCTTTGCCTCGGGCATGGATGAAGCAGCCATCGAGGCAGCTGGCATCAGCCCCATCAAGGCCGAGCTGGCGCGCATCAACACCATCCGCACCCTGCGTCGTCTGGGTGATGTCATCGCCCATCTGCACAGTGTCGGTGTCGGTGGCGCTTTCGCTTTCGGCGCTTCGCCGGATGCCGACGATTCCAGCCAGATGATCGGCCACGCGCTGCAGTCTGGCATCGGTCTGCCTGACCGCGATTACTACCTGGGCCGCGACAAGAAGAGCAAGGAACTGCGCAAGCAGTACGTCAACATGCTCTGCCGCATGTTCGAGCTGATCGGCGAGAAGCCGACGGTTGCTCGCCGCCATGCCGAAGCCGTGCTCAAGCTCGAGACGGCCATGGCCAAGGCCTTCATGAGCAAGGAAGACCGCCGCGACCCGGACAAGACCAAGAACAAGATGACCATCGCTCAGTTCCAGGCCCTGGTGCCCAAGCTGAACGTCACTCGCTACTTCAGCAACATCGGCTGCCCGCCGATGGAGACCCTCAACGTCATGCAGCCGGCTTACTTCCAGGCGCTCAACAAGCTCCTGACCAAGGTCTCGCTCAATGACTGGCGCGTCTATCTGCGTTGGCAGCTGATTCGCAGCTCGTCGTCGGCTCTGCCTGCGGCGTTCGGCGACGCTTCCTTCGAGTTCTACGGCAAGACCATGCAGGGCAGCAAGGAACGCGAACCGCGTTGGATGCGCATGATCTCGGCAACCAACAGCGCCCTCGGCGAAGCTCTCGGCCAGCTCTATGTGGCCAAGCACTTCAAGCCCGAGGCCAAGGCCAAGATGCTCGAGCTGATCGCGCTCCTGCAGGACGCCTTCCGCGACAGCATCAACGAGCGCACCTGGATGAGCGAGGAGACCCGCGTCAACGCGCTGGCCAAGCTCGACGCCTTCGTGCCCATGATCGGCTACCCCGACAAGTGGCGCGATTACTCCGAGCTGCACATCGACCGCACGTCGTTCGCAGCCAACTGCCTGCGCTCGGACGAATTCGAGCACAAGGCTGACCTGGCCAAGATCGGCAAACCGGTGGACCAGTCGGAATGGCACATGACCCCGCAGACGGTCAACGCCTACTACTCGCCGCAATCCAACCGCATCGTCTTCCCGGCGGCGATTCTGCAAGACCCCTTCTTCGACCCGGAGGCCGACTTCGCCTTCAACTGCGGCGGCATCTTGGTGGTGATCGGCCACGAAGAGTCGCACGGTTTCGACGACAAGGGTTGCCGCTATGACGGCCAGGGCAATCTGCGCAACTGGTTTGCGGAGGGCGACCTGGAGAAGTTCATGGTGCTGATCAATCTGCTGAAGAAGCAGTTCGGTCAGTTCACTGTGGCTGGCGGCAAGAAGGTCAACCCCAACCTGGTGGCTGGCGAAGCTGCTGGCGACCTCGGCGGTATCAAGCTGGCTTTGCGGGTGCTGAAGAAGCACATCGCCAAGCACGGCATGACCATCGACGAGAACGGCTACAACGACCTGCAGCGCTTCTTCATCGCCTTCGGCCAGATCTGGGCATCGAAGGTCACTCCTCAGTACGAGGAGCAGCAGGTGGCAACTGACCCGCACCCGCCGGCCCAGTTCCGCGTCAACGGCACCTTGGCTCATCTGGCCGAGTTCGCCGAAGCCTTCGGACTGCCCGACGATTGCCCGATGATGCTGCCTCCGGCCGATCGCTGCGACCTCTGGTAACAGCGGTTACTGCCGAGTTAAATCGGTAGTTCTGGAGACTGTCACTGTTCCAGGCTGGAAGCTTATGCCCTCGTGGCGTAGGTTTTCAGCTTGGGCAGTGGCAGTTTCTTTTTTCAATTTTTCTACTACATTTTATAGTCTGACTTTCGATAGTTAAACTGGAGAGGGGCTCATTTCCAAGAGGATAAGTTGACTGAGATTAAGTCTAGAAGCAGTTTAATTCAGGGTCACCCTTGGTATAAAAGTCTTGGTGCACAAGTGATCTAGAAATCTTAGCAGGCCGGGAAAATGAAATCCGAAGAAATAAATCGCCCCCGCCAGCCCAGCCCCCGCGGCAAACAAGCTAGAGCTTTGACACGGGCTATAGACATGCTAAGCGATGAATTCATCGAGAATTTTTCGCAGACAGGTGTCGACAACGGGCCGGAGAAAGCAAGTCATTCGGGCAGTCCTAGCGCTGAGCTGCACAGCAAACAAGTTGTCGAAGCGAGAGCGGCTAGAGAGCGCAGAGAAGCCCAAGAAGAGAAAGATTCAAGCGCTGCCAAAGTCGAGTTTGTGGGCTTCGCCTCCTTACTGGCCAAGGCTAAAAAAAACACCGGAGAATCAGCCTTTTCTCGTCTTTTAGACGGCAGCGATGCCAGTAACGCGGCCACGAATGATGGTTGCATTGATAGTGCAAATCAAGCCACCATAACTAGTTTCAAACCTGGCACTGAAACAACAGCAGACGGCTCTGTCATTAGAGTTAAAGAAACAGGCAAAAAGAAACGGGGGCTCTACACCTCCTGCATGCAAAAGCCTAGTGCTGCTCAGGTAGAAACAGCAAGCATTGCCATGCAAGAAGCCGCGTCTACTGAGCAACGAGAAGCTGAGGTGGGCATGCTCAAACCATCTGCCGCGCAAATCGAAGCTGCTATTATCCAGGCCGCTGAGGTGAATGCCGCAAGAGCCATAGCTCTTGAGCAAAAAAGAATGCAGGAGCAACAACAAGCGTGCTGCCCGATCATGAAAAACGCTGTTTTTCAAATAGTGAGCCTCTGGCGCAAATTGACGAGTTGGACAAAAACCAAAGCGGGCTGAGAACTAAAGCGCGCTGAGCACTAAAACTACTTGAGAGCTTGGGCTAAAGCGTGGTCAATAGCTGGCCCTAGTTCAATACAGAGACGTGAAATTTCTTTGCTGACCATGCCCTGAAATTGCTCCGCAGTCGATGTATCCCGAGAAACTGTATCTGAGAGAGAAGCAAGAGAAGGGTCATAACTACCAGGAAGACCAGCGAGAGATTCGACCAAATGCAGAGTGCAACTAAACGACTGCGCTCCATAACGACCAACCCTAAAGCTATAACCAGGCCAGCTCGAAACTAGATCATAGATACTATCGACGAGAGGCTTCGTTACTGCCATCCGCTTTATTTTAGTACCGGGAATAGTGCCAGAATGAAAGAAGTGAAGCATCACTGGAATTTCCAACTTTGCCCATTGCTTTGGTCCGAACTGGGCTTCGAAGTGAATCCCCTGACCATCTTCGTTCAACCAATGTGATCGAAATACATGCATCGTCACTGACACTGGCGTTTGCGGAAGCGGCGGAAAGCAATGCACACTGACTAGCCAATTTTGCTTAAACCAACCCTGCCTGTTGAGACATGTAGATACGCCATCCATCAAAGATTTGGCGCTTTGCATATCAAGGGGAAGTGAGGAAAGGTTGTGCCTTTTCAAATTTAATTCCGCACTATAAACCGCACAGTAAAGTTTTTTAGAAATCTATCGCTTAGATTCTAGCAGCATGGCGAAAGAGACAATTGAAGAG